>LNEJ01000045.1 GCA_001464965.1 Gammaproteobacteria bacterium Ga0074134 | reverse complement strand
ATGTCAGATTACCCTTGTTGTTTCGGTAACCTTTAACTTGAGGCAACGATCCCTTTTCCTGACTACCTTGGGTAACTTTTATCTTGAGGCAATTCGACCAGACCAGCACAACTGGAAATTTTTCTGTAAAAGTAGTAGCTTATGCCATCGTTTTATAAGTCTTAACAGGCGCTTTATCATGGGACGCAAGCTTTACATCAAAACCTTTGGCTGCCAGATGAACGAGTACGATTCCTCCAAAATGGCGGACGTGCTGAAGGCATCGCATGGGCTGGAACTGACCACCATACCCGAAGAAGCGGATGTGCTGCTGCTCAACACCTGCTCGGTGCGCGAGAAGGCGCAGGAGAAAGTGTTCTCGCAACTGGGGTGGTGGCGCGAGTGGAAAAAAAACCGGCCGGGCCTGGTGATCGGTGTTGGCGGGTGTGTGGCAAGCCAGGAGGGCGAGACCATTTTCAAGCGCGCGCCCTATGTCGATATCGTGTTTGGTCCGCAGACATTGCATCGCCTGCCCGCATTGCTGGACGAGGTGGAGAACAAGCGTACACGGTCGATGGACATCACCTTCCCTGAAATCGAAAAATTCGACCGCCTGCCCCCTCCCCGTGCGGAAGGCCCTACCGCCTTCGTCTCGATCATGGAAGGATGCAGCAAATATTGCACCTTCTGCGTGGTGCCCTACACGCGCGGCGAGGAGGTCAGCCGCCCGTTCGATGATGTTCTCAACGAGGTCGGCTTGCTGGCGGAACAGGGAGTGTGCGAGGTGACGCTGCTCGGCCAGAACGTCAACGCCTACCGCGGGCGCATGCACGATGGCTTTGATGCGGATCTTGCACTGCTGATCGATTACGTCGCCGCGATTGACGGCATAGAGCGCATCCGTTACACGACATCGCACCCGGCGGAATTTTCAGACAGCCTGATCGAGGCCTACGGCTCGGTAGCGCAGCTGGTGGACCACGTGCATCTGCCGGTGCAGAGCGGTTCCGATCGCATCCTGGCGCTGATGAAGCGCGGTTATACAGTGGAAGAATACAAAGCCAAGATCCGCCGCCTGCGTGCATTGCGGCCCGGCATCTGCATATCATCGGATTTCATTATCGGCTTCCCCGGCGAGAGCGACGCGGACTTTGAAGCCACCATGAATCTCATCGAAGAAGTCGGGTTCGACCGCTCCTTCAGCTTCGTCTACAGCCCGCGCCCCGGCACTCCAGCGGCAAGCCTGCCCGACGATGTGCCGATGGAAGTCAAACAGGCGAGGCTGGCACGGCTCCAGGCCCGTATCAACGAGCACTCAGCAAGCATCGCTCACGCCATGCTTGGCACTGTGCAACGCGTACTGGTAGAGCGCTTCAACCCCGATGGCTCGATCTCCGGCTGCGTGGAGAACAACCGCGCGGTGCATTTTGCAGGCGATGCCGCGCTGATCGGACAGTTTGTTGATGTGCGCATTACCGAGGCATTGGCAAGCTCACTACGCGGTGAGCTGGTAGAGAGCGTCACGGCGAAATGCGCTTGATAATTCGTCAACAGACGGCATTATCAGTGTAAAATACACAATATCCGATCATATCCATTGTTAAGAACGCTTATATACCTGCCCATTTTGAACGATCAACCTCATTCTTCTGATTTCACGCTCGAACCGGCGGACAATCAGCGCCTCGTCAATCTCTGCGGCCAATTTGATGAGCACCTGCGACAGATCGAACGCCGTCTGGGTGTCGAAATCAACAACCGCGGGCATGCGTTCCGAGTGATCGGTGATGCTGCGGCGGCAGTGCATACCGCCGAAGAACTGCTCCAGAGCCTCTATGGTGAAACGGCGCAGGCCGCGCTCACGCCGGCGCGAGTGCATCTGTTTCTGCAAGAAGCAGGACTGGATGCTCTAACGGGCTCGCCGGATCCATCGCTTGCCGACGCAAACCTGCGTATTCCGCGCGGCGTGATCAAAGGACGCGGTTACAATCAGCAACGCTATATAAAAAATATCCTGGCACACGACATAAATTTTGGCATCGGCCCGGCGGGCACGGGTAAAACCTATCTGGCGGTGGCGTGCGCCGTTGCGGCGCTAGAGCAGGAGAAGGTGCGGCGTGTGCTGCTGACGCGCCCGGCGGTGGAGGCCGGCGAGCGGCTGGGCTTTTTGCCGGGTGACCTGGCGCAGAAAATCGACCCCTATCTGCGCCCCCTCTATGATGCGCTGTATGAAATGCTAGGGTTTGAGCGCGTCGCCAAACTGATCGAGCGCAACGTGATAGAAATCGCACCGCTCGCTTACATGCGCGGGCGCACGCTGAATGAGTCATTCATCATCCTCGACGAGGCGCAAAACACCACGGCAGAGCAGATGAAGATGTTTCTCACGCGCATCGGTTTTGGTTCGGTTGCGGTGATCACCGGCGATATCACGCAGACCGACTTGCCGCGCCCGCGCCAGTCCGGGTTACGCCACGCCATCGACGTGCTGCGCGATGTCGAGGGCATCAGCTTCACCTTCTTTCAGGCGAGAGACGTGGTACGCCATCCGCTGGTGCAGCGCATCGTGTCCGCTTATGAGTCGTTTGAAAGCAAATCGAAAGAAGAAAGCGGCATCGCTCCCTTTACGGGTATGGCTGAATAGATGAGCATTGAGGTGGATGTCCAGTACGGACCTGAATTGAACCAGGATGATGCCATGCCATCGCCGGATCAGATTACCCTCTGGGCACATGCGGCGCTGGCGGGGCGGCGCGAGGAAGGCCAGCTGACGGTGCGCATCGTCGGGAACGAAGAAGGTACGGCGCTCAACGAAACATATCGCCACAAACAGGGGTCCACCAATGTGCTGTCATTCGCCATCGAGGACGCCAGCCTGCTGCCCGTGCCCTTGCTGGGTGATATTGTGATTTGCGCGCCAGTCGTTGAGCGCGAAGCACACGAACAACACAAGGAAACCCTCGCCCACTGGGCGCACATGGTTGTGCATGGCGTACTGCACCTGTTGGGGTATGATCATACGGAAGAGCAAGAGGCACAGGCCATGGAGGCGCTGGAAACAGACATCCTGGCGCGACTGGGTTTTCCTGACCCCTATCGGGCATCATAAGAGCCTGTTCACGATCTCGATCAAGGGAAGAGCGCAGCGAAGGGTTCCCAGCGCAAGGCAAAAGTGGCCGAAAAAGCGGAGCATACACGGAGTATGTGAGCATTTTGAGACCACTTTTAACGCCGCGATGCGCCCTGCAGCGAGATCGTGAACAGGCTCTAAGAGTAGAGCATTGAACAAATTTTTTAATCCTATGGACAACACATGAACGAAGGCCGATCTACCAACGGCCCAGCGCAACGCTCCTGGCTTGAAAGGCTGAGCCACGTATTGCTGGGCGAACCCAAGGACCGTGAACAGCTCATCGAGCTGTTGCGCGATGCGCAGCAGCGCCAGTTGCTGGATTCCGACGCGCTGGCGATGATCGAGGGTGTGCTGCAGGTATCGGAAATGCAGGTGCGTGACATCATGGTGCCACGGGCGCAGATGGTGGTGGTGGATCGTGACGCCGCGTTGCAGGAAATCCTTCCAGTTATCACCGAATCCGAGCACTCGCGCTTCCCGGTTATCGGCGATAGCCGCGACGAAGTGATCGGCATTCTGCTGGCGAAAGACCTGCTGGGTTACTTCGTCACCGGACGGCACACGGTTTTCAACGTGCGCGACATCCTGCGCCCGGCGGTGTTTATCCCGGAGAGCAAGCGCCTCAATGTGCTGCTCAAGGAATTCCGTGCCAGCCGCAATCACATGGCCATCGTCGTGGATGAATACGGCGGCGTGTCTGGCCTCGTGACCATCGAAGATGTGCTGGAACAAATCGTCGGCGAGATCGCCGATGAGCATGATATTGACGAAGATGCCTATATCAAAAAACACAGCGACTTCAATTATACGGTGAAGGCGCTGACGCCTATCGACGAATTCAATAGCTATTTCGGAAGCGATTTCAGCGATGAAGAGTTCGACACCATTGGCGGCCTGGTGGTACATGACTTCGGCAAGGTGCCGCGCCGCGGCGAGGCGCTGTCCATCGGGCGCTTCCGCTTCAAGGTGCTGCACGCCGACAACCGCCGCATTCACCTGCTGCAAGTAACCATGCGCTCCCAAGAAGATGAGATTGAGCAGCCCGCGCTGTCCGATCCCAGAAACGGCAGTTGACCGCTGCTTTGGGTAATTAACCTATGTTCTTAAATAGGTTTTGTCATGCTCTGCCGGCTCACCTGTTTGGTGGGTCCGCTACGGGGCGGATTGCACGATTGGCAGCGTTGCAACTCCTTGGAATGGAACAACCATTCCGCGTCGTTGCGCCTTGCCCTGCACCCCGAAAACCGCACACTCCACCCCGTCCAACTGCCGTTTCTAGGATGATTGATGCGGCAAGCGTAGGGACGATCGCTTGAGGCCTTTATTCACCAGCAAAACACAGGCCACGGCCAACTGGCGCGGCGACCTGCTGGCCCTGCTGGCCGGGGCGTTACTGCCGCTGGCATTCGCCCCTTTCGGGATCTTCCCGCTGGCGGTTATCATCCCCGCCGTGCTCTTCGCCTTATGGCTCAACGTATTGCCACGGCGCGCGCTGTGGCGTGGCCTGCTGTTCGGCCTGGGCATGTTCGGCACCGGCGTGACATGGATCTATGTCAGCATCTACGAATTCGGCGGCGTAAGCCTTCCCTTGTCGGTATTCCTGATGACGCTGTTCGTCATCGTGCTGGCGTGGTTTCCCGCCCTCTTCGGTTACTTTGTCACCCGTTTTTATCCCGCGTCAACCCCCGCCGCCTTGCGCGTCAAACTGCTGCTGATCTTCCCCGCGGGCTGGACCTTCTTTGAATGGGTGCGCAGCTGGTTTCTCACCGGCTTTCCGTGGCTGAATCTCGGCTATAGCCAGATCGACACCCCTCTCGCCGGTCTGGCGCCAGTGCTGGGTGTGTATGGTGTCTCCTGGGCAACAGCGTTCAGCGCCGGATTATTACTGGCAGTGGCGCTGGATAAAGGTGGCGTGTGGCACAGGCTAAAACATATCGCCGTGTTGCTGGCGTTATGGATCACAGCAGGGTTGCTAGGCATGCAGCAGTGGACCCAGCCGGCGGGGACACCGCTGAAAGTGAGCCTGATCCAGGGCAATATACCGCAGGACATCAAATGGACGCCGGATGTCAGAGACCCCACCCTGGAACTTTATCTGCGCATGACACGCGAGCATTGGGACAGTAACCTCATCATCTGGCCGGAAACCGCCATGCCGGTGTTTTACCACGAGGCGGAGGAGTTTCTTGGTGCGCTGGCCGAGGAGGCGCGCGAACATCATGCTGACATGTTGATTGGCGTGCCGGTCATGGATATGCGCACGCAACGCTATTACAACAGCATGACCAGCCTCGGCAGCCATCAGGCGTTTTACCACAAGCATCACCTGGTGCCGTTCACGGAATACCTGCCCATGAAAAGCGCGCTGGCGAGCGTCGTCGATTTTCTCCAGGTGCCGATGTCGGATTTCAGCAAGGGCGGCCTGGATCAGCAGCCGCTGAGCGTTGCGGGACAGAAAGCGGGTATCTCGATTTGCTACGAGGCCGTGTTCGGCGAAGAGGTGATTCGCCAGTTGCCCGCTGCCACATTGCTGGTCAATGTCAGTAACGACGCCTGGTTTGGCCACTCCATCGGCCCGTTGCAACACCTGCAAATCACCCGCATGCGCGCCCTGGAAACAGGCCGTCCCCTGCTGCGCGCCACCAACACCGGCATCACCGCCATCATCGGCCCCGATGGAAAGCAGCTTGCCGTCGCGCCGCAATTCAAGACCTATACACTCACCGCCACAATACAGCCCATGAGTGGCGCAACGCCCTATGTGCGGGTGGGAAATTTGCCTGTGGTGGTGCTGCTGGCATTGGCACTGGCGATGGGGTTGTTCCTGGTGAAAAGACGGTAGACCCAATCAATAGAGAGATTGCAAATGGCTGAATCGGAAAGAGCTCACGACCTGTCACCGGGTTTGCTTCGGCAACGGCGCAACCTTATGATAACCAGCCTGGCGCTTATCTTCGTTACATGCGCAGAAGCAAAGTTTGATTCAATTTCCATGCTGGGCGCACAAATATCATTCAAGAACCCAAAGGCAATTATAGACTTTATTTGGCTATCTCACTTCTATTATCTCTTCAGGTACTACCAGTACTTTCGGCAAGAGCCAGATCTAAATATACAAAAAACGTTCTACGACAAGCTGTGCGAATTAACTTTTCAGAAAGTCGATGCCCTTAAGAAGCGGGCGTTCCCCGGCGTTGACGAATACGCTGGCGACTATGACTTTAGGCAGATGAAAAAGTTATCTGCTTGGAAAAGGGAAGTTACCGCCGTCGCACGTCGAGATCGCTCTGGATTGGAGAATGGTAGCTTTCAAATCGACGTCCGACCTTTTTGGCTAGAGGCTATACGGTCGTGCGCTCACGTATTCCTCAACAGAAGCTACGTCACGGACTATTTTCTCCCATTTGGTCTAGCCGTCGCTGCAATAGTGATCGGTACATCGTATTGGGTTAACCATTCGCTACTGTGGGCAACTCTTACAGGCCACTGCTGAATTCAAACGATAGGCGCTTTTTCTTCCGAGCTCATGGATGAGTCTATTGCGGAGCGCCATCCGCCAATTTTTCCAGCAGGGCAAGTTGAGCCGAGTATGGCTGCTGGTTTTCCAGCGCGATCTTCTCGTAACGCCCGTCGCTTTGCAGCAGCCACGCTTGCACATTGTCACCCAGGCACATCATCAATGCCTCCTGTATGATGCGTTTTTTGAGCGTCTTGGCTTCGATGGGAAAACACACTTCCACGCGCCGGAAAAAGTTGCGATCCATCCAGTCGGCGCTGGCGCAAAACACCTCTGGCTCGCCGTTGTGATAAAAATAATAGACCCGCGAGTGCTCCAGAAAACGGCCCACGATGGAGCGCACCTGAATGTTTTCGGAAACGCCTGGTATTCCCGGCCTCAGGCAGCATACGCCACGCACGATCAGATCAACTTTCACCCCGGCCTGGGATGCACGATAAAGCGCCCGGATAATGTTCGGCTCGATCAGGGCATTCATCTTTGCGATGATGCGCGCAGTGCGTCCGCGACGGGCATACTCAGTCTCGCGCTCGATCTTTTCCAGCAATTCCTTGTGCAGCGTAAAAGGCGCCTGCAACAATCTGTTTAGTTTCGTGATGCGTCCCAGGCTGGTGAGTTGCAGGAAGATTTTATGGACATCCTCGCCGATGACTTCATTGCGGGTAAACAGGCCGAAATCGGTGTACGACCTCGCCGTGCGGGCATGATAATTGCCGGTACCCAGATGCACATAGTGACGCAGGCCATCTTCTTCGCGGCGCACCACCAGAATCATCTTGGCGTGGGTCTTATAGCCCACCACGCCATACACCACATGGGCGCCCGCCTCTTGCAACTGAGTCGCCATATTGATGTTGGTCTCTTCGTCCATGCGCGCCAGTAATTCGATCACTACAGTGACTTCCTTGCCGGCACGAGCCGCCTCCACCAGGGCATCGACCAGCACTGAATCGCGCCCGGTGCGGTAGAGGGTCTGCTTGATGGCCAGCACATGGGGGTCGGCGGCGGCCTGGCGAACGAAATCAATCACGGGCGCAAAGGATTCATAGGGATGATGCAGCAGCACATCACCATGACGCAGGGTCTGGAAGATGTTGGTGCTGCGCTTCAGCCGCCCAGGCAGCCCCGGCGTGAAGGGCGGATATTTCAGCTCCGGCCTGTCCACTATATCGGGGATGGTCATAAGGCGCGCCAGGTTCACCGGGCCGTTGACCTGATAGAGGTCATCCTGCGTCAGCTCGAATTGATCGAGCAGGTAGGCGGCCATCTCAGGGGGACAATTGTCGGCCACCTCCAGCCGCACCGCCTCGCCGTAACGGCGCGAGGGCAGCTCGCCCTCCACCGCTCGCAGCAGATCATCGATTTCCTCCTTGTCCACAAACAGCTCGCTGTTGCGCGTGACGCGGAACTGGTAAGAGCCCGTCACCTTCATGCCGGGAAACAGATCCTTGACGTGCGCGTGGATGATGGAGGTAAGAAACACAAAATCGTGTGGACCGCCCGCATACTCTTCCGGTATCTGGATCAGGCGCGGCAAGGCGCGCGGCGCCTGCAGCACCGCCACCTCCCCGCTACGCCCGAAGGCATCCTTACCGGTAAGCGAGACTATGAAATTCAGGCTCTTGTTGAGAATGTTGGGAAAGGGGTGCGAGGGATCGAGGCCAAGAGGACTCAGCACCGGCAGCAATTCGTTCTCGAAAAAGCGCTTTACCCAGCGCTTCTGCTTGGCGTTCCAGTGGGTACGCCGCACAAAGCGGATGTTTTCGGCAGCGAGCTGGGGCGTCAGCACCTCATTGAGCAGCCGGTACTGCTCCTCTACCAGCACACGCACTTCAGCACGGATCTGCTTCAGGGCATCCAGCGGGGTGATATTGTCCGGCCCGGCCTGCGCTGACTCCAGCGCCGCCCACTGCGTCAGTCCCGCCACCCGCGTCTCGAACAACTCGTCCAGGTTGTTGCTGAAAATGCATAGAAAGCGCAGACGCTCCAGCAGCGGCACGGTTTCATCCCTGGCCTGTTCAAGCACGCGCCAGTTGAACTGGAGCAGGCTCAGGTCGCGGTTGATATAGAGATCGGGCTGTTTTAGATCGGCCTCATTCATTTTTATTTTTTATAGCTTGCTGACCACGTGGTTTATCAAAACTAAATGTTGGGTCCGCTTCGCTTGGCCCAACTTGCATTGCTACGCCAAAAATCGTGACAATTTACCAGATGAAGTATTACAGAAATATTACAGTGCTTAGGAAAGCACATCCGTGTGCCGCCGGAATCTCTGAATAAGTCAGAGATTCCTTAAAAAAACGTCCCGTCCAAAGGCGACGATGCACTTGCATAGAGCTTACGCGGCATGCGCCCGGCGCGATAGGCCTCACGCCCCGCCTCAATGGCCTTTTTCATGGCCGAGGCCATTAGCACCGGGTCTTTGGCGCAGGCAATCGCCGTGTTCATGAGCACGCCATCGCAGCCCAGCTCCATGGCAATCGCCGCATCGGAGGCAGTGCCAACGCCGGCGTCAACCAGGATCGGCACCCTGGCATTCTCGATGATGATGCGGATGTTGTACGGATTGCGGATACCCAACCCGGAGCCGATAGGTGCGGCAAGCGGCATCACCGCGACACAACCCATCTCCTCGAAGCGCTTGGCGGCGATGGGATCGTCATTGGTGTAGACCATCACCTTGAAGCCATCCTTGATCAACACATCGGCGGCCTTGAATGTTTCAGCGATATCCGGAAAAAGCGTTTTCTGATCGCCCAGCACCTCCAGCTTGACCAGATCGTGGCCATCTAGCAATTCACGCGCCAGCCGACAGGTGCGGATCGCATCATCGGCTGTGTAGCACCCGGCGGTATTGGGCAGCAGGGTATATTTATCCGGCGGCAGCACATCCAGCAAATTGGGTTCGCCGGGGGTCTGTCCAATGTTGGTGCGACGCACCGCCACAGTAACGATCTGCGCCCCGCTCGCTTCGGTGGCGCGGCGTGTCTCGTCGAGATCGCGGTATTTGCCCGTACCCACCAACAGGCGGGAGTGATAGGCGACGCCCGCAATGACTAAGGGGTCGGCTGAAGTGATAGGTTGTGACATGATGAAATCCTAAGCTGTGAGTGATACAGCGCAAACGCGCCTCACTGGATAAAGTTGGATAAAATTATAGCGCGAATAGCGTGCGCGGACTAAGAACCTGTTTAAGATCTCGATCAAGGGAAGAGCGCAGCGAAGGGTTCCCAGTGCAAGGCAAAAGCAAATGTAAAAGCGGAGCATACACAAAGTATGTGAGCATTTTTCGTTCGCTTTTCCTCGGTACCCCCTTGAGGGGTGAACGCCGCGATGCGCCCTTCAGCGAGATCTTAAGCGGGTTCTAACCGCCGCCGATGGCATGGACGATCTCTACCCGGTCACCCGCCTCCAAGTGGCGCGCCGCATGTGCGCTGCGTGGCACAATGTCGAAGTTGATTTCCACGGCAATACGTTTACCGGTCAAAGCCATTGCTTCGACCAAGTCGGCGACGCTGTAACTATCCGGCACCTGGCGCGCCGCGCCGTTGACGAAAATTTCCATGGTGTTGAATTATCCTAAAAACGGTAGTTGGGGCTGTAGCGAGAATGACTAAGGTGCTGGAGATGGGCGAGAAAATCGCAAAATATTCCGCCGCTGTAGCCATGCGTTACGGTGAGGACAGATTTGCGATTTTCTCGCGCAGATTCGGTGCATTAGGCATTTGCAGTAGGCTCCAACTGCCGTTTTTAGGATTGTACCGCAAGGGCGGGCTTGAGCCCGCCCTGTCATTTATGTGTAAAGGTTACGGAAAGATTGACCAAAACGATAAAACACGTGAAAATGCTCAACTGCCTGAGCGGGTGTAGTTCAATGGTAGAACTTCAGCTTCCCAAGCTGATAGCGTGGGTTCGATTCCCATCACCCGCTCCAATCTTCCATCACTGCGCGCGTGGCACCCAGCCTGGGGCACCCTGCCTTGCAGGCAACATATTCGCCCCCGCCAGATGCTCATGCAACTCACCGGACGTTAGCTTGGTCATATCCTTGGCCAGTTCATGCACCTCGAAACTCGCACGGGCGGGCACATCGAGCGCATCCCGCAGGAAGCCCAGCATACGTGCCTCCGCAACCAGAACAAGATGCGCCGCCTTCTGTTGCTGCGCCACACGGATGGCCTCCTCGGTTATCCGCTGAGCAAAGCGCCTCTCGAATTCGTCTTTGTGACGGTCTCGCTGGTCATCATAACCGTAGGCGGGCGCACCGGGCCGCGAGCCGCCGCGAGCCGACTTGGTATCGGTCCACATCTCCGTGCCCGGGACTTCCTTTTCGGTGCTGATCAAGTCCTCATGCTCCACCAGGTTAGGCCCCGCCTCCCCCGTGGGAAGAGCTGCCGGTTCCAGGGTAAAAAAGCGGGCGCGCGTCCCGTCTGCAACGACTACACAATAGGCTTTCATGGTTTTTTCTCCCTTTAAATGCAACAGAGACCAGGCCGCACACACCACACAATGGAATGGAAAGTGTCTTGTGATCATCACACCCAGCACACCATAAATCAAGGGTTCCCGGAAGATTATCTGTCCGGGCCAATGACACCAAGCGCATACAATCCGGTAAAGACCATTGCGGTAAAGCTCAAGATCAGAATAGTTAAAATGAAAATGGCAAATACACCACGCATATTGTAATTTCTCCGGCGGAACTCTACTTTGATTTAGATCAAACTTCTTTCGATTTTGAAAACAGATGTATGGGCGCACTGCACGAAGGGCAATACGTCCATAATGGCAATTTATCCGCCGGTTGTACGGCAATCGTGATTGCCTGCCGGCATGTGGGGCATGTGCCCGTCGCATTATTGGCAGTGGACAATGTGTGGTATTTTGAATAGCCTACAACAGGCCCGGCGATAAAAAAGCCTACCGCCGCTATCACATGCGCAATGGGGATAAACGTAATCAGCGAGAGCACCGACAGCGCCCACGATATCCCCCAAGCCTTGGCCGCCCTGACAAAACGGTCGCGCTGGTCATAGGCGGTGGAAGAAAACACCCCTTCACAGGGAGGGCCTTCATTGCCCTTGATCCAGATGTCCTGCTGTTCGATTGTCGCCATTGGCACTTTTATGAGCGCAAGACTCGTCTAAAAATATTAGCATAGCACACACTAGCACACTGAGATAACGCCGCAACACCATGAAAACCCCGCAATTCAGTAATCGCCTGCTGGCATGGTTCGATGCCCACGGGCGCAAGGACCTGCCCTGGCAGCACAACCCCACACCCTACCGTGTATGGGTTTCCGAGGTGATGCTGCAACAGACCCAGGTCGCCACCGTCATCCCCTATTTTCAACGCTTTATGGCGCGATTTCCTGATATCACGGCGCTTGCCGCCGCGCCGCTGGACGAGGTGCTGCACCTGTGGACAGGCCTGGGTTATTACGCTCGCGCCCGCAACCTGCACCGTGCGGCCGGAATACTTCACGAGCAGCATGGAGGAAAGTTCCCTCTTGATATCACCGCCGTGCAGACACTGCCAGGCATCGGCCGCTCCACCGCCGCCGCCATCCTGGCACTCTCATCCAACCAGCGCCACGCCATCCTCGACGGTAATGTAAAGCGGGTGTTAAGCCGTTTTCACGCTATCGAGGGCTGGCCGGGCAAGCAGGATGTCGAACAAAGACTTTGGGCAATGGCGGAGCAACACACCCCTGCACAGCGGGTAGCGCACTACACCCAGGCGATCATGGACCTCGGCGCCACGCTCTGCACGCGTGCCGCCCCTGCCTGTGTATGGTGCCCGCTTCATGACGGCTGTACCGCGTATGCGCAAGGCCGGATGGCCGATTTCCCTACCCCCAAGCCACGCAAAGCCCTGCCAGTACGCGCCATCACCCTGCTCATGCTGCGCGACTCACGTGATGGTATATTGCTGGTACAGCGCCCACCGGCGGGCATTTGGGGTGGGTTGTGGAGCTTTCCCGAATGCCCAGCCGATGAGGACATCGAGACATGGTGCGTGCGGCATCTCGGCTACCGCATCACCGCCAGCGAGACATGGCCAGCGCTGCGCCACACCTTCAGCCATTTTCACCTCGACATCACGCCGGTTCACGCCCGTGCGCGTGAAATAAACGGCATCATGGAGGGGCGCAACGCCATTTGGTACAATCCCGCATCCCCCAAAGCACTGGGACTGGCCGCGCCCGTCCAGCGTTTATTGACACAATTATCAGGAGACAATCACGCATGACCCGCACTGTTCACTGCATCAAACTCGACAAAGAGGCCGAAGGCCTGGCCCTCCCTCCTTACCCCGGCGAGTTGGGCAAACGAATCTTTGAAAACGTCTCCAAGGAAGCCTGGCAGATGTGGCTGAAACACCAGACCATGCTCATCAACGAATACCGCCTCGCACTGGTAGACACCAAGGCGCGCCAATTCCTTCAGGGCGAGATGGAAAAATTCTTTTTCGGCGGGGGTTCTGCGGCGCCGGAGGGATATGTACCGCCTAGCAAATAGGCTTCGGCTATCGCAAAACGTATTGCGTGGGATCAAACCATTCAACCCAATACGTTCCACTCATTGATACCCTGTGAAATAGCATTCCAGCGCTTTGTGGCGCCGTACAATCACGGAAACACAACAATGCTGGAGCCAGGCGCCCACGGAGCATATTTTTTCATCGCGCCTTCAAATAAAGGCGAAGATGTCAAATTATCCAACCATGCTTTCACATGCGCATATGGCGACCGGGCAAACCACGGCATGTCCACCAGAGAAAATTGCCGCACAAAGGGCGCAACTGCAATATCGGCAACCGTAATGCGGTCACAAACCACATAAGCATGCTGCTGTAGCCGGGCTTCTAGCACGCCAATAAAAACCTCTCCTTGTTCCCGGTAATACTCCATAGGGAAATCTGGATAACGCACTGAATATTTATAACGATCGAGATGAACTTTGAAATCAAAGTCATTTTCATGCACGAGATTCTCCGCCTCTTTTAGCAGATGCGCATGATTCCGGCACAGCCAATCATCGGGGTCATTGATTGACAATGCCCATTTCATGATATCCCAGCTTTCGTCTATCACCGCACCATCAGGCAGGACAAGCACAGGCACCGTCCCTTTGCTCGACTGCAAAAGCATATCTTGCGGCATATCACGCAACACAACCTCCCTGATCTCAACAGCCACATTGCTATATTTAATCGCCATTCTTGCCCTCATTGCGTAAGGACAGCGGCGGAATGAATATAGGATCGGGAGCGTCATATTTATTTGGCGATCTCTTTTTTCAGCCGGGTGGGCAGGTTTTTATGCCCACGCTGTATTAGCTCGCACAGACACAATAAAGCCGTGCCTACCCAACTTGGCTGCGTATACAGTTACCTTCTTCTCACTTGCTCATGCTCAGCACTTCGATCCCATACCGCTCAAACATCCCATCGCCGGTCACCAGAATCAAGTTTTCCGTCTGCGCCTGAGCGATCAGCATCCGGTCGAACGGGTCACGATGATGCGGCGGGAGCGCGCCGGCGCGGGTGGCGTGATGCAAGCTCACCGGCAAACCGATGAACCGCTCATCCTCGACCGCCTCCTCAATACCATCTGGGGCATTCAGTTTTCCGAGTGCTCGTTTGATCGCTATCTCCCAAACCGAAACAGCACTGATGAAAACCAGGTTGTCACCCTTGCCGATTTCCTTCCGCGCCCGGCTCCCAAGCGCCGGATCATCGGCCAACCACCATAAGAAGGTATGCGTATCTAACAGCAGCCGCTTCATCAAGCGCGCCCCTCGAATGCCGCGATAACTTCCTCTGGTGTTTCGTCAAAATCCGGCGCAAGGGTAACTTTTCCCTTGAATCGCCCGGGCTTCCGTTCAGCCTGGTTCCTCTGAACAGGCACCAACCTGACGGCGGGGATCCCTGCTTTTGCAATCACCACATCCTCCCCGGACAAGGCTTGCTCCACCAGCTTTGAAAGCTGGGATTTGGCGTCGTGCATATTTACCGTTAACATATCAATCTCCTTAGCTTAGCTATATCTAGCTAACTCTAACTCAAAAAATACACCCAATGCAATACTATTTACACAACCCTTCCTCCCAGAAAAAGGGGGCATTACTGCTGGACTAACAGGCCAACAAACAGCCCCCGCGACAATAACTATTTACATATAATTCGGCATGTTACAACACTTTAATGATGCCATCCCCTTCTGATACATCCGGGCAATCACCCCAGCCCATGCTACACTACGCCCCTCTTTCATTAACCATAAACTCATCACCATGACCCCAGCCCTTTCCCTGCACAATCTCACCAAGGTCTACAAGAACGGCATTACCGCCCTGCACGGCATCGACCTGGAGGTGGCGCCGGGGGATTTTTTTGCGCTGTTGGGGCCCAATGGCGCGGGTAAGTCCACGACCATCGGCATTGTTGCTTCACTGGTCAACAAGACCAGCGGCACGGTGCAGGTATTCGGTCATGACATCGACACCGATCTGGCGGCCGCCAAGGCGTGCATCGGGCTGGTGCCGCAGGAGTTCAATTTCAATATCTTCGAGCCGGTGATGGAGATTGTGGTCAGTCAGGCGGGGTATTACGGCATCCCGCGCCGTTTGGCGTCTGAGCGCGCGGAGCGTTATCTGAATCAGCTTGGATTGTGGGAGCGGCGCCACGATCAGGCGCGCATGCTTTCGGGCGGGATGAAGCGGCGTTTGATGATCGCCCGTGCGCTGGTACACGAGCCGCGCTTGCTGATCCTCGACGAGCCGACGGCGGGGGTGGATATCGAGATCCGCCACTCGATGTGGAGCTTCCTCACAGAGATCAATGCCGCTGGAACAACCATTATTCTCACTACCCACTATCTGGAGGAGGCCGAGCGGCTGTGCCGCAACATTGCCATTATCGATCAGGGGCGAATCGTCGAGAACACCAGCATGCGCCAGTTGCTCAGCCGCATGAACGCCCACACCTTGGTGCTGGATCTGGTGCGCCCGCTCGACGTAGTGCCCGCTCTGCCCGGGTTTGCAGTCTCCCTCACCGATGATCACACCCTGGAAGTGGAGGTCTCGCGCGACGCCAATATCAATACACTGTTCGCCGCGCTCTCCGCGCAGGGCATCGAGGTGGGCAGCCTGCGCAACAAGACCAACCGGCTGGAGGAGTTGTTTATCCGCCTGGTCGGCGGCAAGGAGGAGGCGGCATGAACGGGCACGCGCAGTATGTCGCTTTCAAGGCGATCCTGGTCAAGGAGGTGCTGCGCTTCGCGCGCATCTGGATCCAGACCATCCTGCCGCCGATGATCACCACGGCGCTGTATTTCGTGATCTTCGGCCGCCTGATCGGCAGCCAGGTGGGCGACGTGCACGGCTTCCAATACATGGAATACATCGTGCCGGGACTGATCCTGATGACGGTGATCACCAACTCCTACGCCAATGTGGTGTCGTCCTTCTACAGCGCCAAGTTTCAGCACAACATCGAGGAAATGCTGGTGGCGCCGGTGCCCAATTATCTTATCTTGATTGGCTTCATCGGCGGGGGCTTGGCGCGCGGCCTGGCGGTGGGCGTGGCCGTCACGATAGTGGCGCTGTTCTTTACGCCCATTCCGCTGCACAGCCTGTGGGTCGCATGCTCGGTGCTGGTGCTCACCAGCATATTGTTCTCGCTGGCGGGTTTCATTAACGGGATATACGCCAAGAGCTTCGACGACATTTCCGTGATCCCCACTTTCGTGTTGACGCCGCTCACCTACCTGGGCGGCGTGTTCTATTCCGTCGCCATGTTGCCACCGTTCTGGCAGTCGATCTCCCTGGCCAATCCGATTCTGTACATGGTCAACGCCTTTCGTTATGGTTTGCTGGGGGTGTCGGATGTCAATCTTGCCGTGGCCTATGCGGCCATCCTGGGCTTTATCGCGGGCCTGTTCGGATTTGCATTGCACCTGCTCAACAGGGGATACGGGATCCGATCGTGATGTTGCGCGGGGCGCCACCGCACATGCCCATGATGTGAGTAGAGAGGAACCAGATCGTTTTTGGTACACTCAAAGCATTACGCGCGCCGTGTTTAAAATAGACTTGATATGAACCGCCCTTTCCGCTCCAACGATACACGCAGCTCTTGGCGTCGGGCGTTATTACTGCTGTCCCTGTGGAGTTATATTGCGCTGCTTGTCGCCGGCAGCCTTTATCCCGCAACTGCCTGGCGAGTAACGGACGAGAACTTTCTTGCGTTTTTGATTGCTTCGTGGCCGCGCTATGCGACGCGCACCGATATTACTACCAATATATTGGTCTATCTTCCTTTCGGTTTTTTGCTGGCATTAGTTCTGCGGTCTCGGATGAGGCTGCGTTATGCGGTGTGGTGGGTGGCCACGGCGGGGCTGCTGCTGAGTCTTTTAATGGAGATTCTGCAAAATTTCCTGCCTGGGCGAAACGCATCCAATCTCGACATCCTGACCAACACAGCCGGCGCATTTGCCGGCGCATTGGTAGCCAGAGTGACCGAAAGTCATCGCTGGCCTGGAACTCTTTTGTTCACGTGGCGCAAACGGTGGTTTCTTCCAGGCTGGTGGGTAAATTTTGGGATTGCATTGCTCGGGTTGTGGGCGTTATCTCAACTGAGCCTGCAAACCCCCTCTTTAGTCGCCGGAAATCTTCATACAGGGTTCACCCCCTTCTGGGAAGCGCCGCCCGATCTATCTCGCGTCAAATTTCAGCAGATACTGATTTTTATGCTGGAAATGGCCGGTTTGGGATTGTTCGCCGCGACGTTGATCAGCCCCCGCCACCGCAAAATGCCTGCATCCGTTGCCGTGTTTGCGGCTGCCGTGTCGTTCAAGTTCTTCGCTGCGGCGCTCTTTCTCAAGCTGCCCGTTCTGGCGCGGCTTCTTTCCGTAGAGGTGTTGGCAGGGCTGGGCATGGGGCTGATACTCTTGCTGATTATTCAGCGCAGGAGTACGGTACAGCCTTACGGTGCAGCCCTTGCCGTTCTGATCTCTTTTATTGCCATACAGTTGCTCGATGCGTTTATCGTCCAGCCCGGGGGGGTTACCCTGCCTGCCTGGCCACTCATCCGAGGCAACCCGCTCAATGTAACGGGACTTGCTTCTCTCATGACGATGGTATGGCCTGCTTTGGCCATCACTCACCTATTGGTGGGCCGCTTGCTTTTCCCCTCCCGCTAAAAATCTGCCCGGGTTTAATGCCACTTCTACGGGCCTGATTCGCCCGCGCCGTCGCCGCTCGCTGGCCCGCAGACCACTTGGTCAGCCACACGGCTATTCTGTATGTCATGGCGGATGCCATTATGGCTATCCAAATGTTGGTGGGATCAGGATGTTCTCCGGAAAGAAATAGTTTTGAGGCCTCCACGGCGAATGACACAAGCCCGCCCAAGATCCCGGCGGTAATGGCGCTGCCGGCATAGATTCCGTGGCGCATCCCCAGCAGCCATCCCCAATATCCGAGTCCGATGGGCGCATATACAGCCGTGGTTTGCATCAAACTAATCAGGGCCGCCTGCTCTGTGCTGTAATAGTGATAATAGAAGGGCAGGAAATGGACGGTATTCAGCCGGTTTAATCCGTCCGCCATGCTCATCGGCTGATGATTGAACCAGCCGATGAGCATGGCCAACACACCCAGGTAGGGCAGCACCATCATGATAATGATTGGTCGCGCATGCGGTTTAAGATAACCGAGTGTACCGTGACTGATATTGCTATACAGAAAAGCCCCGGCGGTTACACCCATTGCGCGAGTAAGAACGGAGACTCCTTGCGAAATACCAGACCCGAGGAAGATCTGCGCACCCTCAATGACCAACCCCAGGATGGCGCCACAGGTCAGTGCGATTCCAGTGACGGGGCGGCGGGTTTTTTTGAGCATCTCACCAATCAGTATGCCGAACGGGATTACCGCCATGAATTCCATGGTGAACTTTACCATGCAGGGCAAAATACCCGCGCAATACCCCGGTGAAAGGAAGAGGCTGTCCCGGCCCCTGGCAAGCTTCGCCGAAAGCTCATCGAAGGAGACAACAAAGTCGTAGGGGAACAAGCAGGCGGCAAGATAAGCAAGGGCGTAAAACACCAGGCCTGCACGCATGGCGGTGGGACCGCGGGACTTGATCTCCTGCCACAGCGTGGAGAGCCGCCGGGAAGCCGCTCCCCACAAAGTTATTCCTATAATTATGCCGATAGTCTCAGCAATAATATCGTTCCTGGAGACGGTGCGGGCTGGAAAATAAAGCTGGGAAAACTCCACCCCAACGGCCAGCAGCAAACAAGCCGCAAATATCACGAACGCCTTTACCGCCCGGAGAAAAGCAGCCTCACGATTCCGCGTCACCGCAGCAAAGGCAAGCAGGGACAGCGGAATATAGAGGACAATATTTGCAACCCAATCAGCTCTGGAGCCGATGCCAAGCTGCAAATAAGGAATGTGAAGAAACTCATTCCAGGCATCTGCAAAGGGTTTGGGACGGAATTCCAGCGGTACCAGGCTTCCATAGACCACGAACAAGGCATACACAAGCCCCAATGCAGCAAAGCTGCCGCGATGTTGTTGCGCAACACCTTGATGTGATGGCTTCATGGCGCCTCAGCGGGCTTGACTGGCAAACCCCTCTTGACTGGCCCGCCCCTCGGATCATGCGGCATTGGTGCCGCCGCCAGCCGCCAGCCCGGATTTACGCCCTCCCCTCCATAAGCACCACGCAAGTTTCCTTTCCGCAAGCGGCCGTTGAAATCCTGATTCCACTCGGGAAAAGCATTAAACACACTTGTAGGTATCGGCTCGCCTTGCATTTTTCCGGGCTTGGGATAAAGGTCCAGTTCGCCCAGCGGAGCAAATGGGTGCGCCAAATATCGTGCTGCCGCTTCAAAGCTATCCACAACATTGGCCTCCTGAATGCCGCCCGTCAAAGGGATGCCGGCAAAAATGGCGTTGCCTGTCACGCGCTGAAGCCCCGCCTGCTTATCGGCTCGCGTTTGCACCTTGATCCCCGAGCCGGCGGCGACAACTGTATTGTAAAACACGCTCACCGCGCGAGGAATGTCGTTATGGGGCTGGATATTAATCGCATCTCCATGGGTATTGACCATCAGGTTATTGTACAGCGCGATATTACCTTCGCCCTGAAATAACGCCTCGCCGGGATTTTGATAAAAGAAATTGCCATGGATGAGATACCTATCCTCTGACCCGGAGCCTTCAAGCGGCCAGTGGCCCACCAACACATTAGGGCGCGCCATCGGACCCTTCGCGCCACCCTCCTCCTTGATGAAAACATTGTGGCGGATGATGGTTGAGCTTTTGCCTGCGGGGATGCCGGACAGATCTGGCCGCGTCCTCTGATGTTTAATCTGGAGATTATAGCCCATGGTATTGGCGATAAAATTGTATTCAATCAAACCATCCACGAACGGATCACTGCCGTCGGAATTACCCAGATACATGCCAGTGCCCGCGCCGCTGATGACATTGCCGCGGATTACCCAACCCCAGGCGGGGCATTTTGTTGATATGCCCACTGTCTGCTGGTTATTGTCATGGCCGCGGATGATGAGGTTTTCCAGCGTAATATGGTGAGCCCACTCCGCATGGCCCTCCGCCTTCACACCATCCACCGGCAAACCCTGCCCATCCAACTCCAAATTGCGAATCGTAACAAAGCCGGCGTCGACGATACTAACGGTATTATGCCCCGCCCTGGCAAGAAAGACCGGATGCGGCCCACCTTCCCGGCCAGAAATAACTATTGGCCGCTCTTTCTCCCCGTTGAGATTATGCACTGGCAAACCCTGCCGATACTCGCCTGGCGCCAGCAACAACGTGTCTCCGGGTCTAAGCCCTTTAAGCAGTTCGCGGTAGTTGCCGGGAGAACCTTCGACTATATCCGCCTGAACATAGCCGAAAAAAACAAGGCTGACGCACAACACCAGCCAAATCGGCACGGTGATAATGCGAGTCATCGCCGATCCCCACCGGACCGATTCAAGTGAGGCGAACAAGCAAAACGCATGCGGCCCTCCCGCTGACAAAGCGCCAATAATTATGTAGGGTGCACCCTACGATTTCACTGTACATTTAGAAGGGTGGAAACAGCATAAAAGGCCTTAAAAAACTTAACCATGAAAGCACTGGTGATTCCTAAAACTCCTAATTTTACTATGTCACAAAGCGCTGAAGGGCGCATTGCGGCATTAAAATCGGGATCGTGCGCTCATTTACTCCGTGTAAACTCCGCTTTTCCGCCCGCAATGCCTTGCACTGGGAACCCTTCGCTGCGCTCTTCCCTTGATCGCTTTGTGGCACAGTAGAGCGAACCATCCCTAAAGATTCCAGAATTAGACGATGCTATGATAGCTTTAATAAGCATGTGATGGCTGTTTGTGGTTACGATGGCAATAATTGCCAGGAGACATTATGGTAAGAACAGACTTTAACCGCTGGCAACGAGGCCGGTCAGTGTGGAGCAGCATGCTTGTCTGTATGGCAGCGGCCTTTTTCATCCCGGCATCCCACGCGGCCAGCCTGGAGACGGCCTTACCCACGACCATCGAACGGATTAAACCCAGCATTGTAGGCATCGGCACGCTGCAGATGACGCGCCGCCCCCCCGGAAAATTCATGGGTACCGGTTTTGTGGTGGGAGACGGCAGTTATGTGCTGACCAATGCACACGTCATCGCCCGGAATCTCTCATCGTCAGACAAGGAAACGCTGGCACTGTTTGTTGGCGAGCGCAATTCCACCAGTTCGCGCGAACTGACCATCGTCGCCGAGGACCAGGAACACGACCTGAGCTTGCTGAAAATATCCGGCACGCCGTTAGTCCCACTCAAACTGGGCGATTCCGACCGGGTGCGGGAAGGTGAACTCTATGCGTTCACCGGATTCCCCATCGGTGCAGTGCTAGGGCTGCACCCCGTGAGCCACCGCGGGCTGATCTCGGCGATTACTCCGGTCGTCACTCCCGCTGACGGTTCAAATCAACTTAACCCCAAGATAATCAAACGCCTGCAATCACCTTATGACGTTTTCCAGCTCGATGCCACCGCCTACCCAGGCAGCAGCGGCAGCCCCCTTTATCACCCAGACAGCGGGGAGGTCATTGGCGTGGTCAATTCAGTGTTTATCAAGGAAACCAAGGAGACCGTCATTGAAAAACCAAGCGGCATCACCTACGCCATCCCGATCAATTTCGCGGTGGATTTACTGAGAAGGGCCGGGATTAGCACCGCAACAAAATAGACAGCACTGCGACACTGCCCCACCCGTAAAGGGCGCAATGCCTTCGCCGCAATCACCGTGAAGGTGACAATGTCGCGGGGATTCGCTAGTCTCGTGTTCGGCAGGCACCTCATATATACTAAAATATTAAGCCTCTACGAAGGCACAGCGGCCCACGCAAGGTATGGCTTTCAAAACATGAACGAACAATGGCTGGATGAGATCAAGTGGACCACCGATGGACTGGTGCCGGTGATCGTTCAGGAAGCGGGCAGCGGAACGATGCTGATGTTCGCCTGGATGAGCCGTGAATCGCTTGACCTGACCGTGAAAACCGGCAAGGCTGTATACTGGTCGCGTTCGCGTGGCAAACTTTGGCGCAAGGGCGAAGAATCGGGTCATGAGCAGATCGTCCATGACATCCGCCTCGACTGCGACAATGATGTTCTATTGGTGACGGTTGAACAAAAGGGCGGAATCGCGTGTCATACAGGACGCCATAGCTGTTTTTTCAAGCAGCTGCAGGATGGCGCATGGGTAACGGTAGAGCCCGTAATCAAGCAAGCGTCAGACATCTATGGCGGATCTTCGCTGTGAATGATCAGGGGAATGATGCAGTGAATACCGGGGGAAGCGACGTCCTGGCACGGCTGGCGCAGATACTGGAAGATCGCAAGGGTGCCGACCCGAACAGCTCATATGTTGCGGGGCTCTATGCCAAAGGGCTAGACAGCATCCTCAAAAAGATCGGCGAAGAGGCCACCGAGACGGTCATCGCAGCCAAGGGCGGAGATAACCGGCAAGTTGTTTATGAAACCGCCGATTTGTGGTTTCATACACTTGTGCTGCTGGCACATCAAGGCTTGAAACCGGAGGATGTGCTTCAGGAATTGCAGCGCCGCTTCGGGATTTCCGGGGTGGAAGAAAAAGCAAAAAGGGAAGCCAAGTAACTCTTTTTAGGGCATCTCCAAGAACACCATCCGCGTAGTTCTTGGAGATGCAAATGACGTAACCAGAAGATTTGGAGAAGCAATCATGGGTATCGGCGGTATTAGTATATGGCAGTTGTTGATAGTTCTGCTCATCATTGTCGTGTTGTTCGGCACGAAAAAATTGCGCAGTATAGGTGCCGATCTCGGCGGTGCGGTGAAGGGCTTCCGTAGCGCGGTGCGCGACGGCGAGGCTGAGGCGGAGACCACCGCCAAAGGCAGCACAGATAAAATCCAGCAAAGTGACGCCCATCGCGTAATAGATAGCGAAGCGGCCACTCACACCAAAGAAAAGGCCTAGGCCCTGTTGGCGCGTTGGTAACCTCATGTTTGATGTCGGCTTTTGGGAAATCGTGGTGGTCGGCGTGGTCGCGTTGTTGGTCATCGGACCGAAAGAGCTACCCACCATGATGCATACTGTGGGAAAATGGGTGGGTAAAACGCGCCATTTCGCTAATGCTGTCAAAACAGAAATTGAACGCGAAGCACATAAGGCCGATGAACTGAAGCGCCTTCTTGCCGAACAAACCGAACTGGCGGAGCGCTACAAGAATGTCGACACCACCAAACCCGCCGTCCCCATCGCTCATCATGCTGACAACCCCGGCGTTGCGGCCACGGCCAATATCATCAACACGGACTCCGCCGACCAGGCGCTGACCGCTGTCAGCCAGACGGGCAATGCCTCAAAAACCTCTGCATAATTACCCCCCACCGCCTGAACAGCCGTTTACCGCACACCTGATTGAGCTGCGGGACCGGCTGCTGCGTGTACTTGTCGCCGTGGTAGTGATTTTTCTGGGGCTGGCGCCGTTCGCCAACGATCTGTATACGCTGCTGGCGAGTCCTTTGCTGAAAAATCTTCCGGCCGGCGGCACTATGATCGCCACGGAAGTCATCTCGCCGTTTATGATCCCCTTCAAGTTCGCCTTCATGACGGCGGTCTTCATAGCCATGCCGGTGGCGCTGCACCAGCTATGGGGCTTTATCGCCCCCGCCATGTACCAGCGCGAGCGCCGCATGATGATTCCGCTGTTGATTTCCAGCGTGCTGCTGTTCTACGCCGGCATGGCGTTCGCCTATTTCGTGGTATTTCCCATGGTGTTCGGCTTCATGGTTGGCTCGGCGCCAGCGGGTGTTGCGGTGATGACCGATATCGGTAAATACCTGGATTTCGTGCTCATCATGTTCTTTGCCTTCGGTATGGCCTTCGAGGTGCCTATTGCCACCATCCTGGTGGTATGGGCCAGGATAGTCACGCCGGATCAACTGGCCGCGGCACGCCGCTACGTCATTGTCGGAGCGTTTGTGATCGGAATGCTGCTGACACCACCGGATGTCATCTCGCAAACCATGATGGCGGTTCCCATGTGGCTGCTCTTCGAAGTCGGCGTCTTCTTTTCACGCCTGTTCGTACCCCCGCCAGAGGCTGAAAGCGAAGGCGTCGCCCCTGACGCACAAACCACCGAAGTCAATCCTGGCAGTGACACTTCGGGCAAGTAGCACCTTTGTAGCCTGCTAACTTAGGGGGATCGTAGCCCTACAGCCCCCACTCCGACTCCTGCAGCCAGCGCTCAAACTCCTCTGCGGGAACGGGGCGGCTGATGTAGTACCCCTGGGCGACATCGCAGCCCAGCCTTGCCAGCAGTTCATAAGTAGCTTTATCCTCGACCCCCTCGGCAACTACAGAAAGGCCAATATTGTGGGCCAGATCAATGGTGGAGCGCACAATCACCGAGTCGTTATCATCCACTGCCATGCCCATCACAAATGACTTGTCGATTTTCAACTCATTCACTGGCAATTGTTTGAGATAAGACAGCGAAGAATAACCTGTTCCAAAATCATCGATGGACAGCTTCACGCCCATCTCCCTCAAATTGATCAGTACGGCAAGCGCGCGGGCAGGATCTGCCATCACGGCAGTTTCGGTAATCTCCAGGCATAGACGTTTGAATTGCCTGCAGGTGCCCTGTAAAAGGGCGTCCAGGTGGGCAGGGAACTGAGCGTCCAGCAGATTGCGCGCCGACAGATTCACGGCAATATTGAGGACAAGGCCCTTCTCACTCCAGCTTAAGCACTGTTTGAGCGCCGCCTGCACTACCCACTGGGTGAGAGGGTTGATCAGGCCGATCTGCTCGGCCAACGGAATAAAACTATCCGGGAACATCAGTCCATGGCGCGGGTGTCGCCATCTGACCAGCGCCTCCGCTCCTATAACCTTCCCGGTAGCGAGATTCACTTTAGGCTGGTAAAAAAGGATCAGATCACCGCTGTCGATGGCGGCGCGAAGATCCCCCATCAATGCCAGATTGTGCAGGCTGTGCTGATCCTTGGCCGGGTCATAAATGGCGTAGCCCATGCTGGCTCTTTTGGCGATATACATTGCCACATCCGCATGCCGCATCAAGGCATCTTCATCCATACCATGCTCAGGGTACAATGCAATGCCGAAACTCGCTGCAACATGCAATGCCTGCCCTTCGATCATAAAAGGCTCTTCAAGTGCGGCCACCAGTTTTCGCACGATTTGTGTGGATAGGACAAGATCCGCCGTGGGCAGCAAGATTGCAAACTCGTCACCGCCGAGGCGGGCAATGGTGTCGGATTCGCGCAGCGCATTGCGCAAGCGCTGGGCAACCTGCTGCAAGATCAGGTCGCCATTCTGGTGGCCGAGGGTGTCATTGATCTCCTTGAAACGGTCAAGATCGGTCAGAACCAGCGCTAATTGTGCCCCTTCACGCTGCGTGCGAAGGATGGCCTGATACAAACGATCCGAAAGCAAGGTACGGTTCGGCAGGCTGGTCAATGCGTCGTGCAGCGCTTGATATTCGAGCGCTGCCATCTGCTCCTTGCGCTCGGTAATGTCGCGTAGAATGCCGATAAATCGACGGCTCCCAATGACTCTCATTTCGGTTACGGCAA
Source organism: Gammaproteobacteria bacterium Ga0074134 (assembly GCA_001464965.1). Lineage (GTDB taxonomy): Bacteria > Pseudomonadota > Gammaproteobacteria > Ga007554 > LNEJ01. The sequence goes on along the minus strand of LNEJ01000045.1, from coordinate 112,239 downwards.
GATCGATAGGCAGTATCGATCCATCCTTGCGCATCCCTACCAGCTCGCGCCGGGAACCGATTATCCGGGCGTTACCGGTGCGGAGATAGTTTCCAAGATACTCATCATGCATGCTGCGGTAAGGTTCAGGCATCAACCTGCTGACATTCTGGCCGAGCAATTCATGCGGGGGATAACCAAAGATCCTCTCCACCGCCGGGTTGACGGACTCGACAATGCCGCGCTCGTCGATGGTGATAATGGCGTCCAGCACGTTGTCTGTCACCGCCCGGATACGCGCCTCATACGCCTGCAGGTCGTCCTGCATGCGGTTGAAGACCGTCGCCACCTCACCCAGTTCGTCTTTATGCAGCACCTGCAGCTTGGTGTTGCGCTCCCCCTCGCCGACCCGTACGATGGCATCGCGCAAGGCGCTGATCGGGCGCAACACACTGAACCGCAACGCTGTCCACATCGCCGTGCCGAGCAAGGCCACCATCAGGGCTGAAATCACCCAAAGGTTATTGCGCATGCTTTGAATGCGCGCCTCGGCGGCCTCGGAGGAAAGAGTGAGCTTCAATATCCCACGCAACGGTGCATCTTCATAGCCGTGACAGGCCAGACATTCCGTTTTGACGGGTATCGGCATCATGACGGTCATCGAGCCCGCCTTGCGATCAACGACGAACTCACCCTGCAACGCCCTCTGAAAGATTTCCCTGGGCGGGGGGAAAGGGTCATGAGGTGGCTTTGCTTCGCGCTGAAAGCGCGGGATGTTGAGATACCGATTGACCTGTTCAACCGTGGCAAGATCGCTGAACGCCTCCTGGCCATTGCGACGCAAGACCTCAATATCGACGATGCCCGCTGTTCCGTGCATGCGATCCAGCCATTCACGGGCGAGCGTACCCTGGCCATTCAGCATCAGGGTCTGCAGGCTGGCGAGCAGGGTCTTGGCGTGGCTTTCCGCCTGCGCCCTTTCTTCCTCATGAATAGCCTCGGTCAGTTGCCGCTCCAGCCAGAGGTTGGTGGCAAACATCAGGCACAGCAAAACGCTGGATATGACCAACGCAAGGCGGGTACCAAGGCTCCTCATGAGCCGGCGTCCTGGTTATTTTGATTGATCGTCCGTAACAAAATTTTTATCTCTGAGCAGGTTGGATAAATACACAACTATATGGAAACACGGAGATTCGTTGCATCCAAACTGGGGGGGTGTCAACATGAGATTGCAGGGGGCGCCACGCGCACTTTTCCACGGTCTTGCCACCCCAAACGACCCTCAGTTATACGTTGACAACTACCAGGAGATATCGGCAAGTTTACTGGCTTTATTAGGTGCCGCTGGCGTTTGGGACATTATTTCCCATTAACGCTGTTGCCCGGCAAGATGGGCCACACCACCAAAACTGCCAACCCATAGGCTGCCATCCGCTGCGGTAGCCATGGAAAATACGTTATCGGCGTACAGGCCATCGGCCGTAGTCATCACGGTGAAACTCTTGCCGTCGTCATTAAGCCGGGCCAGGCCTTTATTCGTGCCCGCCCACAACTTGCCCTGGGGATCGAGATACAACATGAAGATATGATTGGCCGGCAGGCCATCCGCAGTGGTGAAATTGCGCCATGTCTTGCCATCGAAGCGCGCCAGGCCACCGCCCCACGTGCCGCACCATACTGTGCCCTGGCTATCCACCTTGAGCGAAATGATGTAATTGGGATTGTAGGCGATGTCCACATTCTGCAAACCTTGTTCGGCTTTTTGCTGGGCATGGTGCGAAGAGGATTTGGCAGGATCATTATTAAACTGGATGGCGTCACGCACCGCTTCCAGCGGCGCGCCCAAACCCTCTTCATGCTGCCAGTTCTGCCATTTGCCATCCTTATAGCGGGCCAGGCCGTCCTCGGTGGCAAACCACATCTCGCCATTCTTGCCTTCTTCAGCGCCGTAAACCCATGGGTTAGGTAGACCCCCTTTGGTGCTTTCTACGGTGAAGGTTTCCCACTTCGATGGATCCGTAAGCAAACCACCGCGCACCCGGTTTGCACCGGACCAGGTAGCTATCCACACATCGCCATTAGACACCTGCACCACATCGTAGACGAACTGATCGGCCAATCCATTGGGGATGTTCAGGTTTTTCCACTGGTCAGCCTTCTGGTCATAGATAGACAGGCCACCGCCATAGGTACCTGCCACAATCCAGTCATTCAGTTTGCTCACGTGGAAAATGCCGTTGGAAAGCAGTCCCTTGGTCTTGTTATCAAAAATCCTGAAATTGTCAGTTTTGACGTCATAGCGGATCACACCTCCAGAGGTACCGATCCACACGATGTCGCCGTCGGCATAGATACCTTTGACATTGCGGTTGCCGACACGGAAATGAGTAAACTTGCCATTGCCTGCCGTGGCGGCACCCGCTGATAAAGGCGGATGATCAGGCGGGGTTTGCGCAGCAGCGGTATTGATTGCGCCTCCGGCTGCCGGACCCTGCGTCGTGGAATCAGCCGTCGCTCCGGCCGTTTTGCCGCCCTGTTTCTGGCCCACAGCATAGGCACCCGCCAACAAACCGCTCCCGGCAAGGACGATGACTGCCCAAACTTTGTAATCAAGCTTCATTTATCCGCCCGCCTTTTCCTGTTTCGAGGGATACCCAATGCGTACCACGCCGCCCTTGGTTCCAACCCATACCTCGCCATCCTTGGTTGCCGTAACGGCATAGACACTATCATTAATGAGACCGTCACCCCGCGTAAAGGTGCGCCAGTTTTTGCCGTCATAGCGCGTCAAACCGTGATCCGTGCCAAACCAGAATACCCCGTCTTTATCCTGGGCGATACTGAACACGATGTTTCCGGCAAGTCCATTCTTGACGGTGTAATTGGTCCAGCGCGTCCCGTCAAAATGGCTGACGCCGCCACCCCAGGTGCCCGCCCACACGGTGTTGTCCGGGCTGACGTGAATGCAGAATACATAATTGGGGTTATAGGTGGGCTTGCCTTCCATGACAACGCTCAGATCATGCCGCGCCCGCGTCCCCAAGCCCGTGTTCGAGCTCGCGGGCAGGTTATCGGCATTCGGTGCGCCCAAGCCATCATTATGCGTCCAGGCTGTCCATGCCTTGCCGTCAAACATCGACACGCCACCCTCCGTGCCGAACCATACCCGGTCTTGCGCATCAACGCCAATGCCATAGACCCACTCGTTGACCAGCTCCTTGAGGTAGGTCTTGAACTCACCCGTTTTGGCATCGACACGGTTGGCACCATACCACGTGCCTATCCAGACCGTGCCATCGCTTTGCTCACCGAACGAATACACCCAGTAGTCGGCAAGGCCGTGCATGGGGAAAAATGTCTTCCACTTGCCGTTGTTATAGCGCGATGCGCCGCCGCCATTGGTGCCAAACCACTTGTTCCCCTTGCTGTCCACCATGATGTCAAAGACATATTCATTGGCCAGCCCCGCCTCGCGCGTAAAGGTATTGCGCACATCGCGGCTCGCCAGATCAACCTCATGCACGCCTAATGATGTGCCTACCCAGATGCTGTTTTTTTCAGGATCAACCGCCAGTGCCCGCACATAGGCGTCATCGCCCACGCCAAAGTTTTCCAGCACACGCTGGTCATTGCTGTGTTGGGCATCTTTACCCAGAAGATCCCGGGCTGCGGGCTGGGGCGCACTCGCCTGATTAGCCGCCTGGCCATTCTTGGCGGGCGCATTGTCCTGCGCGCTGGAACAGGCTGAAACTGTCAATGCCGCGAGTAGCGCGGCACACAACGGGAGGCGCAAGAAATGCATTACCGTAGGGTTCTCAAATAGGCGACGATATCTAGAATCTCCTGATCGGTCAGCAGCCCCTTATAGGCCGGCATGACGCTTATGCCATCGCGGATGCTGACGAGCAGTGCCATGTCTGGCTTAAACAACCTTTCGCGCCGGGAGAAATCCGGCGTGCCGGGCATGGTGCTGGTACCATCCTCGCCATGACAGTTTGAACAATGCGTCGCATAGATTTTTCCGCCATTGCCGGGATCGGCAGCATGTACCATGCCACTCCACCCCATCAACGCCAGAATACCCCCCAAGACAAACGCAGCATGACGTTTAACAGGCTGAATAAAAAGAGATTTGAATGGGATTATAAAATTCGAATCAAAGCGTACCATACTGTGTTGCCCTCCCTCAGTAAACAACGTAAATCCGTCGCGATAATAACAGTCCGGCACGACGCAGGGAAGGCGGCAACCATTGCCATTGTTAAGGGTGCCTCTATAAATTCGATCAGGGCGCGAGAGCAAGGCGAAAAAACGGGGTTTGCACGAAGTCTGCCGCTTCCCGGCCCCGTATTTTGAACCTATTTCCAACGCCGCCACCACGGCTTCAGCGAATTTATAGAGAGGCCCCTTAAACCCTCGCTACGGGCAGGCCATCCAATCTGACAGCCTTGCCCTGATAGGCGTCCTCCAGAAGCCGGGCAACCGCCGGACTGTGCCATTCACGCGGACCAATAACCTGGCCGATCAGCATGCCATCCGGGGCAATGAGCAAGGTGGCGGGGTATACTGAAATACCGAGCCGATCGCGGATGATCTTCAAATCCTTGTCGATGAAGCGGGCGAAGGTCAAGCCTTTATCATTGAGGTATTCGCGCACTACATGCCCATCCTCGTCAGCGGACAAGCCGATGACGGCGAAACGTTGCGGGTCGAGCGTCTTGCTCAAGCGCTCCAGATCGGGCATTTCGCGGCGGCAAGGCGCGCACCAGGTCGCCCAGATGTTCAACACGACCAGCCTGCCACGATACGAGTCCGAACTTATAGCGGTGCCATCCAGAGATACGAAGGACACGGAGGGAAAGGGTTTTGCCGAAACTACGCCATCCACGGCAGCGGTTTGCTGGTCACAGGCCGCAACAAACAGAAATAGCGCCAATATGCTACCCAACCTGCCTATTCCGTGTATCATCGTTTCAACCTGTAAACGGCGGCCAGACAAGACACTGCTCGGGCCGTCGCGACGGCGGCTGGATTAGGGCACTACCGAGTCAATCACAACTGTAACAGCACGGCTACCCACCTTCACCACCTGGCTGCTGCCCTGCAAATCGCCCGTGTGCGGCATGGCATCGCCCGACTTTGAAATGCGCGCCCCGACCACGACTTCGGACGCACTGGACAGCTTCATGGCAGGCATTGCCGCCATGGAATCATCCAGCGTGAACGATACCGGCAGATCCTTGACTTGGGCACGCATGATCGCCAGCGGCATGCGTGGGCCCTGCGCCGCCCTGGCAAAGATAAATACCGTATCGGTGGGCGCGCTCTTGGCGGCAAGCCCGGGCGCAAGATTTACCACGCCGGCCACGGTGGCATTGGCGGGGGCCGCCGTGCCGGCATCATTTGGCGCGGCATCGGCATTGCCGGACATCGCAGGCATGCCCGGTGGCTTGCCAGAGGCCAGGCCACGCGCCTCCTCAATATTCGCCGCCATGGTGCGCGAAACATCGGAGTTGGGCGGCAAAAGCTTCAGCAAGCGCTCCCAATGGGCAACCGCGCCGGAGAAATTCCCTGCTTCGAAGTCCGCCGTGCCTCCCAGCCATAGCGCCTTCTGATTGTTGGGATCTACCTTCAACGCTTCGCGTATCAGACCAATGGACTGTTCATCGAGGCGCTCGCCGTTGGCCATCGCCATCGAATCGGCATAATCCGCCAGAAGCTGGGCATCGGTGCGCACCATGGCAACCGACTTGGAGAATGCCTCGGTGGCCTCGTCAAAACGCCCCAAGGCATACAACGACCGCCCCAGAACAGCCCACCCTTCGGGATCCTGCGGATTCTGTTTCAGGCGTTCAATCAATTTACCGATCATCGCCTTGATCTGTTCGGGCGCATCGGAATGCTGCCCTGCCGCTGTAGCATCGGCACTGGCAACGGGCTGTGGCCCTAGAGCATTGGGACTACCGATCTTGAAGTACAAAAGCACCGCGCACAGAGGCAGGGCAAGGCCCAGCACAATCGCAGTAGTACGGCTGGAGCGCGGCACGGCCAAAGCTGGAGCCGGCGTGGTATCAGGCTGCATTGTGACATCTTCCAGTAAGCGCCGCTCCAGCTCACGGCGACCCTGGGCGTATTGCTCCGGCTCGACCATGTCATTGCGCAGATCGCGCTCCAGCTCGGCAAGCTGGTCACGGTAGATCGATGTGTTGATAACTTCGCGCTCAACCGTCTCTTTTTTGTCTTTGTCCGCACGGTACAACAGGGGGGGTAATACAAAAAGCAGTGCGGCGATAACAAAACATGCCGCCACAATCCAAAATACTGTCATGCCTTAGTCTCTCCCGCCCCATCATTTAACAGTGCCGCTGCACGTTTACGCTCTTCATCAGTCAAAGCAGTCTCGGCAACACGGCGCCGCCGTTTCATCAGGTTAAAAAATAATACGCCTGCCCCTATCACGGCCAGAATCAAGGGTCCGAACCACAGCAGGGCTGTCGTGGTATTCATCGGCGGACGATAGCGCACAAAGTCACCATAGCGCGCCACCAGGTAATCAACCACCTCGGCGTCACTCTTGCCTGACTTCATCATGTCGCGCACTTCATTACGCAGATCGATGGCAAGTTCGGCATGAGAATCCGCCAGCGATTGGTTTTGGCACACCAGACAGCGCAGCTCGGCGGAAAGTGCCATAACGCGCTTTTCCAGCGCCGGATCTTTGTTCGTGAGTTGAGCCTCACCCGCCACCACCGCCAGGGGTGAAAGACATAGCATTAGCGCAAATAAAACATGCTTCATGATTTTTCAAGCTCCTGAACCAGGGGCAGAATCTTCTTTTGCAAGGCGTCCACCGAAACAGGACCAATATGCTTGTAGCGTATTATCCCTTTTTTATCAATCACATAGGTTTCAGGGGCACCGTATACGCCATAATCAATACCCACCCGTCCGTCACCATCCACGGCACTTAATACATAGGGATTACCGAACTGTGCCAACCAATTTGCGCTGTCTTCACGCTTGTCCTTGTAGTTCAGTCCATAGATAGGCACCAGACCCGCGCGCGACAGCTCCATCAAGACCGGATGTTCCTGGCGGCACGACACGCACCAGGACGCCCACACATTCAACAGCCATACCTTGCCACGCGCGTCCGCTGGAGTAAAAAACCGGTTCGGCTCGTGCAACTGGGTCAGACGAAAATCCGGCGCGGCCTTGTTGATAAGCGGCGAGGGCAAGGCTTCACGGGTACCTTCCGGTTGCCGCAGTGTTACAAAGAAAAAACCCACCACGACGAGAAAAACGCCCAGAGGAAGAAGAAAACGCAACCGGAACATCAGGACTTGCTCTCCATTTCAGCTACCAGTGCAGACGGGGACGCAGCAACCGCCACCTTATCCTCCGGCTCAGCGGCCGCCGCGCGCGCCTTGCGCGCCGCAAGGCGGTAACGGCGATCGGTAACAGCCACGAACCCGCCCATTGCCATGAAGAAGGCCCCGGCCCAAATCCAGTCCACGAACGGTTTGTAATAGATGCGCACGCTCCATGCCCCGCCGCTCACCGGTTCGCCCAGCGACACGTAGAGGTCGCGGAACAGGCCGGTATCAATCGCGGCCTCGGTCATGGGCATGGTCTGCACATTGTAGATGCGCTTTTCAGGGTGCATTACAACCAGCTCCTTGCCATCCTTACTCACCTGGATAAAGCCCCGTGACGCCTTATAGTTCGGACCATCGATATCCACCACGCCATCAAAGCGGAAGGTATAGCCGCCGGCCGTCGTCGTGTCGCCAATATCCATGCGCACGTCTTTCTCAGTCTCGTAACCCTTGACCAGGGTAACGCCGATGATGAAGATCGCTATACCGCAATGGGCGAGCAACATTCCATAATAGCTACGCGGCTGGGCGGCGAGCTTGGAGGTGATCGTGTCCGATCCCTGCGGCTTGCCGACCCGGTTCCACAGGTTTTGCACTGAGGTGGTGATAATCCAGGCGGCCATCAGCAGGCCCAGGCTGACCAGCGGATACCACTGTCCCATCACGAACGGCAAGGCCACCGCCGTCACCGCGCTGACCACGAAAGCCCATTTCAACCGCACCGCCAACTCCGGCAGGCTGGCCTGCTTCCAGCGCGCAATCGGCCCCAGCCCCATCATGAATACCGCGGGCGCCATCAGCGGCAGAAACACCGTATCGAAATAGGGCGGGCCCACGGAGATCTTGCCCATATCCAACGCTTCGAGGAACAAGGGATAGAGCGTGCCCAGCAGCACCGAACCTGCGGCCACCGTAAACAGGACGTTGTTCGAGAGCAACATTGATTCGCGCGACACCACATTGAAACTGCCGCCCATACCCACCTTCGGCGCACGCCAGGCATAGAGCGCCAGTGAACCGCCAATGACAATCACCAGGAAGGCAAGAATGAACATGCCGCGGTCGGGGTCGGAGGCAAACGAATGCACCGAGGTCAATACGCCGGAGCGCACCAGGAAGGTCCCCAACAGGCTCAGTGAGAAGGCGAAGATCGCCAGCAGTACCGTCCAGCTCTTGAAACTGCCGCGCTTTTCCGTCACCGCCAGAGAGTGGATCAATGCGGTGCCGACCAGCCAGGGCATGAACGAGGCGTTTTCCACCGGATCCCAGAACCACCAGCCGCCCCAGCCCAGCTCGTAATACGCCCACCAGCTACCCAGGGCAATGCCCATGGTGAGAAACGACCAGGCCACGGTCGTCCAAGGCCGCGACCAGCGCGCCCATGCGGCGTCGAGCTTGCCTGATAGCAACGCGGCGATGGCAAAGGCAAACGCCACGGAAAAACCAACATAACCCATATACAGCATGGGCGGATGGATAATCAGGCCGAAATCCTGCAACAAGGGGTTAAGATCGCGCCCATCGAGCGCGGCGGGGATCAGGCGGTTAAAGGGATTCGAGGTAAACAGCGTGAACATCAGAAAACCGACGCTGACCAGCCCCATCACGCCGATCACCCGCGCCACCATATCGTCGGGGAGATGGCGGCTGAACAAGGTCACGGCCACCGTCCATACCGCCAAAATCGTTATCCACAGCAGCAGCGAACCCTCGTGGCCACCCCATACGGCAGCCAGCCGGTATTCAAGAGGCAGCGCGGAATTGGAATGCGAGGCCACATACAGTACGGAGAAATCATTGACGCTAAATGAATAGGCCAGGCAACCGAAGGCGATCACCACAAACAGCGCCTGCCCTTGCGCCACGGGACGGGCCAGTCCGATCCAGCGCGGGATGCCGCGCGCTGCACCGATGATGGGCAATGTACCCTGCAGCAATGCCATCAAGAGCGCTGTAATAAGCGCAAAGTGCCCAATCTCAGGAATCATTGTGTGCCCTCTTTGTGGAATGGGAACGGATCAATCCCGCCCCTACTGAGTAATTAGCGTGGAACCCGCCTGCGTGGCGGCGCTCTTGGCCTTGCCTTTGTCGAGGGCATCCTTCACCTCGGGCGGCATATAGTTTTCATCATGTTTGGCCAGCACCTCTTCGGCATGAAACACCCCGTCCGGGTTAAGCCGCCCCTGGGCCACCACACCCTGTCCCTCGCGGAACAGGTCGGGCAGAATGCCTTTATAGGTGACAGGAATCTCCTTGTGCATATCCGTCACCACAAAATGCACCGTCAGGCCATCGTCCTCGCGCTTGAGGCTGCCTTTCTCCACCAGACCGCCCAAACGGAAGTTGCGCCCCTCCGGGGATTCTTTGGCAAACACCTGGGTGGGGCTGAAGAAAAACACCATGTTGTCGTTGAAAGCATTCAACACCAGCGCGGCTGCGCCGCCTAATCCGGCAAGACCCGCGACGATAAACGCCAGCCTTTTATGTCTGGATTTCATTTTTAACCTCAGTAGAAGTCACACGACTCATACGACCCAGGCGCTGCAATAAAGTTCGCTTTCTGCGCATCAGCAGCGCCACTTCGACAATCAGGCACAGCGCAGTTACACCATAGGAGCCCCACACATAGAAGCCATAGCCACCCATGGCAAAGAATTCGGACAAATTCATTTCGCGCCCCTCATCGCTTCGGCCACCCACTCGGCGTGGCGTTCCCGCTCCAGAATCTCGCAGCGCACGCGCATCAATGCCACGGCGATGGTATACATCCAAAACGCCATTGCCATCAACATCATGGCAATGAACATGCTGGCCGCCATGGTGGGGCCTTTGCTGGCAGTAATGGATGACCCCTGGTGCAGGGTATTCCACCATTTTACGGAGAAGTAGATGATCGGGATATTGACGACCCCCACCAACGCCAGCACGGCGCTGGCGCGGGCGGCGCGGCGCGGCTCGTCGATAGCCGCGTACAGGGACATAAAACCGATATACAGGAACAGCAGGATCAATTCGGAGGTAAGGCGCGCATCCCACACCCACCATGCACCCCACATGGGCTTACCCCACAATGATCCGGTCCACAGCGCCAGAAAAGTGAACATGGCGCCGGTGGGCGCCAGCGCGGAGGCCATCATCGACGACAGCCGCGAGTTCAACACCAGTCCCATGCCGGCATAGCCAGCCATCACCATATAAATAAACATGGACATCCACGCCGCCGGCACATGGATGAACATGATGCGGTAGGCCTCGCCCTGCTGATAATCGGGGGGCGCAACAAAAAAGCTGAAGTACAACCCCGGCAGGGTAAACAGCAGCGCCGCGACGGCAAACCACGGGATCATCTTGCCAGCCAGCGGGTAAAAGGTCTGCGGCGAGGAATATTTGAACCAGTTGATTTTTTTAGCCATACATTATTAAGCCATTATTCCATCGAAATGCGTAGCGCTGCTGCGGCGGCCCATGGCGCCAGAATCAACGCGCCCAGTAAAAACGCGCCCAGCAGCGACAAATGCGCCTGCGCGCCCAAACCGGACATGCTCGCATCCACCGCGCCCGCGCCGAAAATCAGCACCGGAATATATAGCGGCAACACCAGCAGTGAAACCAGCACCCCGCCGCCGCGCACCCCCAGCGTCAGCGCCGCGCCGATGGCCCCGATCAGGCTGAGTACCGGCGTCCCCACCAGCAGCGACAGGGCAAGGATCAGCAGCCCTTCCGGCGGCAAATCATACTGCACCCCCAGCAAGGGCGCTATCAATACCAGCGGCAACCCGGATACCAGCCAGTGGGCGAACACCTTGCCCAGCACCAGCACCGGCAAGGGCTGTGGCGTCAGCAGCATCTGCTCCAGCGTTCCGTCCCGGTAGTCGCCGTAAAACATGCGTTCCAGCGCCAGCATGGAGGCCAGCAGCGCTGCCACCCACACCACGCCGGGGGCCATGATGCGCAGCGTCGCCATTTCCGGCCCCACGCCGAGGGGAAAAAGGCTCACCACTATGACGAAAAAAAACAGCGTGGTCAAAACATCCGCGCGACGGCGCAGCGCGAGGGTGATGTCGCGCGCCACGATGCAACGGAATGCGGCGGTCAGGCTTGTCATTATTGATTTACAAGCCCAAATGGATGCGCCGCACGGTACCGGCCGGGATATCCACCTCCTGATGGGTCGTCAGAATCACCATGCCCCCATTATGCAGATGCTGGCTTAACAGATCCTGAACCACGCCCACCGCCGCCACATCCAGCGCGGTGAAAGGTTCATCCAGGATCCACAGCCGGGTATTGCACAACAATAGGCGGGCCAGCGCAACACGGCGTTTCTGCCCCTGGGACAACACCTTGGCAGGGAGGTCTTCACGCCCCCCTAGCCCCAGTTTTCCCAAGGCCGCAACCACCTTATCCTCCGGGGCGTCCACGCCCGCCAGCTCGGAGGAGATGCGCAAATTCTCCAGCGCGGTCAACTCCTCCTTGATACCGCCCAAATGCCCGAGATAGGTCACATCCTTGAAATAATCTTCGCGTAAACTGCGGATGCTCTCGCCGTTCCAGCGGATCTCCCCCTCGGCGGGGGCAGTCAGTCCGCATACCATGCGCAGCAAACTGGTCTTGCCGCTGCCATTGGCGCCATGCACGTGCAACAGCTCGCCGGGCTGCAGGGAGAAGTTCATGCCCGCGAACAGGCGGCGGTCGCCGCGCACACATTCAAGATTGGAAACTTCCAGCACCTGTTACCCGGTCTTCGCTTAAGTTCAGAATGTAAAAACATCCATTATAGATGGGAATGTGATGCAGAACCACTTGCAAAATTTATCAGGCCCGGGGCCACTTCAGGGCGACCGAGCCAGCCGGAAGCCCGTACCGCTGTCATTCATATCGGGGGCGTAGCTACCCCGGGTAGCGGAACGCGCATATTCCGCCGGGCTGTCCCAGCCGCCGCCGCGCACGACACGCACGTTGCAATCACCGCCCTGCCACGCCCGCCCATCAGCCGGAGCACCGCTATAATCAGGGTGCCAGCAATCTTCCACCCATTCCCAGACATTGCCATGGATATCATACAAACCCCAAGGATTGGGGGATTTTTTGCCGGCAGGCGCGGTGCCTATGCCGCCGCTCGCCCCAAACCAGGCGTATTGTGGCAGCATGCTTTTATCATCACCAAACGAATACGCGCCACGGCTGCCCGCACGGGCGGCATATTCCCACTCCGCCTCGGAAGGCAGGCGGTATTTGCTGGTGCGCTCCATGCTGTTGAGCTTGCGGATGAATTCCTGGGCCTGAAGCCAGCTCACCTGATCCACCGGACGGCGCGGATCCATAAAGCGGCTTGGATTGCTGCCCATCACCGCCACCCATTGCGCCTGGGTCACCTCGGTCTGACTCAGATAAAACGGCGCGATTTGCACCGTACGCGCGGGCAATTCATCTGCCGCTCCTGCCTCGCCGCTCGAAACGCGGCCCATGACAAAGCTCCCGGCAGGGATAAGCCTCATACGGATGCCGGCGGTGTTGGTAATCACATTCTCTTTGGAGGCATTATCCGGCAGGCCCGCAACCGGCGCCTTATCCGTGGAACCCGTCGAGCCCGCAACCAGCATGATGGCTATGGCCGCCACGATAATCAATACAACAGGCGCCACCAATAAAACCAATTGAGATCTTGAATTCACCACAACCCCGCCCAACCACCCGAAAACCGCGCATGCCCAAAAACGAAGGGAGATTAGAACCCGGACAAGCAGCACAAAGCAAGCGGTATGAAGGTAAATCTCAAGATAGACAGGACATACGCGTGGTTATGTTCATCAACAAAATAAAGGGCGCAAAATGCGCCCTTTTACAATAACAGGGTTTGCTCAGGCCTTGAAAGCCGCACGGCACGCCAGAAGGCGTGAAGTGCCTAGGCTACCTCTTCAACCCCGCGCCCAGCCCCATTCTGCGCCGCCTCAATGACGAGGAGGAGCGTGGGAAAGTGAACCCGTTCTTGAACGTGCCGACCTGAAGTATCCGCGCCAGGGTGGCTTGCAGGGTGGGTTCGTCGTCATCGAAATCACCGTGGCGCCGCGCCTTTGAGCAATCCGGTGAATTTGCCGGCGCGTCGTTGGGCGATTTCACCCACCCCATATGTCCGGCCTTGAAAAGATTGACGAGATCGGGATCGCTGGCAACAAATTTTTCCATCCCCAGAATCGGTTCACCATCATTCTGGAAGAGAGGGATGCGCTGCCGCGCCTCAAAGGCGTTGGATACCATATAAAGTAGCGATTTATGATAAATGTTCGCGCAATCATCATCCTGTTCCGCGTCATCGGTCAGAGTGAATAGCGCGAACCGCCCAAGGCCGCCATTCTGGATGGCGGGCATATAGGTTTGCTTGAACAAGTCAACCGTGCAGGCGGGGGCCCATAGCGTGCATGACTCAACTTTCTTTGCAAAACCCACCTCCCCCTTCATGGGGCCCGCATTAATTTTTCCTTTGGCCGTGAGCAACTGTATCAACGGCGCGTGAAAAATGCTTCCTGCACTGTGGCCGACGACATGCACCTCGATGGCAGGATCCTTCTCCAGCAAAGCTGCAAGACAGCCTAGCATGTAGCGTGCGCCGCCTGCGGCACTTGTTGTTGCCAGCAGCGCATTCTCTTTCATTTCATCCCACTGCGCCTTGCCAGTGAGCGTCCTCGCCAGCGGCTCCAGAATGTCATCGAGGCGATCCAGCATGAAGTCCTTGGTATCGTCCAGAAAACCTTCCGGCCGTCTGCGGCGCTGCGCGTCATCGAGCATGTTGGTCAGTGTAGTCCAGTAGTCAGTCTTCCAGACAAAAGCCAATGGATATATCTCATGCTCCAGCAATACATTGCGGTAATCGGCTACGCGCTGGAGAGCAGATTTTTCGTCCGTCAGGCCACCATGCACGTATATCAATAAACGCTTTTTTTTCCAGCTTTGAGTGATACGTGGAAAGTCACGCTTGAAAATCTCTTCCACGTCGGCGGCGGAGGTACCATAGGTGCCGCTATTTCTTAGGGTGCCGTCATTGCCGATGCTGATGATATGCGGCCGCAGGTCAGGGTAGGCATAAGACTTGGACTGGACGGCACCTGTTGAATGTGTAGCGGAGGCATCCGTTTCCGCATGGAGCATGACGGGAGCGCCGAGCCGTGCCACCCAGATGTCAGAGCCATTTGAAAGCCAATCATCGTAGGTTATCAGCGCGAATCCCTGTTTCCCCCAATCATCTCCCCAGGAGTTTTGTATCCAGAAACCGCGCTCGTCGTAAGCCACTATGGCAAAGGCGTGCCCACCCAGGATCTCCTGTTTGAGCGGAATGACACCATCCGCCTGAACCTGTTCCCAGCCTGCATGAACCGTGGCCGAGGCATAGAGTATGCCTGTTTCCGCCAGCGCACTGTGCATGGCGACCAGATCCTGGTGATTAACACGGTAATAGGCGCCCAAGGGGCGCATGACAGCATCCTTGACGCGCTTATCGGTCAGGCGTGAATCCGTTTTTTTTGGATCATAAGGCCATAGCTTCGCTGAACAAATGCCATGCTTGTGCCACCCCTTCATCGCACCACGGGGACTGGATCCATCATAATTTTCTCCTGGCCATTCGTCATAACGCCGGGCCATTTCATAAAACATGCGCGGACTCACCTCGATGGAATCGGCCTTGATTTTACGGGTGCGCAACAGGTAATTGGCGACTGTCGCCAGGCCAAAACCGGTGCATGCTCCTTCCGCCCCCTGATCCAAGATCGGCACTTTGGCTTTTTTGTAGGTGTCAAGGCTGATGAGGGAGGGTACCTCCACCAAGGTTGCCTGATACATCTTGTCGCGGAAGTCCAACGTGTCACGCCGGACATTGTATTGACGATTGGCCGATTGTTTTTTTCTCTTGGCTACCATGACATCCCACCCTTCACGTTATTTTCACAAAAACCCCATTCACTTCATCAAGAGCTTATCCGTAGATGAATTTACGCATTCAACTTAGCAGACATAACTATGGCACATTTTGATCTGGATCAAAATTGTCGAAATTTCCTGAACAACCCATCGATACTGCCCCATGATTCTTAACGTCAGGATGAGTTTATCAATGCGCGGCGAGTGGCTTCCACATTAGGTGATGGGGTAACACCCACTAAAGTGGAAAGTGCCGCGCGGCAGCGTTGATACACTGCCATCGCCTCGGCGCGGCGGCCCTGTTGCTGGTAGCAGGCCATGAGGCGCTGATAAAACGCCTCGGCCAGCGCGTCCACCTCCAGACCCTTGCGATAGCAGTCAATGGCTTTCTCCCACTCGCCAGCACTTTCCCAGCGTCTGCCCAGCGTTTCAAGATGGCGCAGAAATTTGCTGTGCAGGCGCTCGCGCATGGAGAGCGCCCATGGATATTCGATATCCTTGCTCAGGAAGTGCCCCTGGTAGAGGCTATGCGCTTTCTCGGTGCTGGAGGCGGGATTTGCGGTTTCCGCCTGGCTTATCAGCCGCTCGAAAGCCCAGATGTCCACCCAGCAATAAGACGCATCCAGCGTGACGCGGCCATCCTTCAGTTGAACGGTCCTGTCGTTGCCAAGCATGTTGCGCAGACGATGTAGCGTAATACGCAATACTTGGCGGCCGGCATCACCCTCGGCGTCCGGCCATAAGGCGTCGATAAGCTGAGGCTCGCCAACCTCCCGCCCGCCAAAAGCGATCAATGCCTTGAGCAAGGCCAGCGGTTTGCCGTGCGCCTTGCCACCGGATGTATGGAGGGACTTGCCTTCCTTGACCACACTGAAACGTCCCAGTGTGTATATTCTCACCGCCCAGGGCCAGCTTTCACACTCCAGCGGGGGGCATGGCGGTTGCAGGTTATGGCTGCGGATCAAATCTCGTATATATTCCACTTCAATGCCATTTTCCAGCGCTTTTTTGCACAGCATGGCCATCATGCAGACGCGCCAGCCGGGAACACTGCGATAACCTTGCCGCTGACCGAGTGCCAGCGCCTTACGCAGCGTACGCAAACCGCGTTCTTCTCTTTGTTGCATGAAGGAAAACTGGGCATCAAGGAGCAGGCACTGGAAATCGAGGTAACTGCTCTTCATGGCAACGCCTATGTCGCGGGTACAGGCAAGATGGTCAAGCGCTTCACGACGCCTGCTATACTCAAACAGTCCTTGCGCAAGCATGAGGTGCGACAGCGCTTCAAGAACCGGCATTCCCCCTTCAGTAGCAAGCCTGAGCGCGGTTTGAGCATGCTCTACAACACTCTGAAAATCGTTGCGGCACAAGCCATCCCATGCCAGTAAAAAGCAATGGAGAGCGACATCCAGGCGATGCGTGCTATCCAGCATGGCACTCATCGCACAAAGATATCCACGAGCAGCGGTCACATCGCCACGGAGTAAGGCTCCATGCGCGCCTTGGGCATGTAAGTGAAAGTCGGCTGATTGGTCACCGGCTACCTGTGTCTTTTCGAGTCCCTCTGTGACATTCTTTAGACACGCCTCAGCGGAGTGCGTGAACCAGCCCAGCATCGCCTCGCTGGTCCGCCAGCCAATCTGCGCCAGAGATGACGCTTTTCCGGCCTCCAGCTTGATAATGCCGGCAACCTGCGCAGCCTTGTCGAAATGGCCGCGCCATAGATGATAGGAAAGCAGATGATTACCCAGCGCAATCCGTTGATTGATGTCAACGCCGTTCTGCAACAAACGTTGCGCACGCGCTTCCCACGAAGTAATGCCGGGATGATGCGGCTGATGGAACACTAGCGCTCCCATCATGCTGGCCGTGACACGGGCTTCGATTTCAGCAGACCCAAACATTGGATAGCTGGTCATTAGCGCGTCCAGCACTTTGATCCAGTTTCCCAGCAAGGTGTATTCTTTGCGTTCAGCCAGGATGCTGTCCACCACACCGGACCAGGCCGAATATATCCCGGCGGCGTCCTGCTTGGCCTTGAATAGGACAAACACCTGTTCAAATTGTGGGCGCGCCTGGCTAGGGTCGAACGGCAAACAACACATCGCGCGCCAGTACATTAGCCAGGGGTTTTCCTTGACAATGCCCTCCGGCAGGCGCCTCAGCCGGCTTTCCAGTGTCTGGTAACGTCCCTGAGCAATCAATGCGGGTGCCTGTTTGCAAATAATCTGGGCGACAGTACCCCAATCGCTTATGGTCGCGGGTGTCAGAGCGGTATCGTCTGGCTGCGGTATGTGCCTTACAAGCTCCAAACGGCGGTCCATCTTGGCAGGAAAAATACGCTGCGTGATCGCGGCGATAGAGAACGACTTATCCATATCGAATACCCCTTGAGATTTCGCTGAATTAAAAAAGCTCTGAATAATTCCATCCCTAAATTTTCAGAGCACTGCAAACATAATGTGATTTTTTTATTCACTTTCCAGTCACTTACCATGACCGAAAAGCGCCAGCACGTCCGTGTGCCGAGTAAGCTCTGAATGATTCCATCCCGGAATTTCCAGAGTGAAGGGAAGAGAAAAACGTGGCTTTCACTTTCCTTCATTTTCAACGGCAATGTGCCATTGAGATGAGCGGCACATCCATGCACCACCGGAATCCCTGCATCGACCGGGGATTCCTTAACTGTTCCCGAGCAGATAGCCTGATGCACTCCCGCTTACAGATGGCTTACATCTCCGCAAAGAATTAATAAACCTGCCCTGAAGTGCATAAGCTAATAGGTACACGGCTTTTCCGAAAGGAAATAGTCCACGCGCCGAAAGTGACTTATTACCCAACCTGCCATCCGACCCGTGTCTAACCCACGCGGGAACGCTATACTTGCCGGGAATACTGACATTCGGGGATAACGCTTCATGAAAAACGCCTTTGCCGCCCTCAAAACACGTGTAGAACAAACCATCGTCGGGCAACCGGTGCTGGTGGAGCGCCTGCTGATCGCCGTGCTGGCCGACGGCCATCTGCTGGTGGAAGGCGTGCCGGGGCTGGCCAAGACCACCGCCGTGCATGCGCTGGCCGACGGTATGGCGACACGCTTCCAGCGTATTCAGTTCACCCCCGACCTGATTCCGGGCGACATCACCGGCACGGACATATTCGTACCCAACGAAGGCCGCTTTCAATTTGCCCCAGGGCCGATCTTCAATGACATCATCCTCGCTGATGAGATCAACCGCGCACCCCCTAAGGTGCAGACCGCGCTACTCGAAGCCATGCAGGAACGCCAGGTCACAGTGGGTGGCGTCACGCGCAAGCTCTCGCCAGTGTTTCTGGTGATGGCGACGCAAAACCCCATCGAACAGGAAGGCACCTACCCACTTCCGGAGGCACAGCTCGACCGCTTTCTGATGAAGGTGGATCTGGATTATCCAAACGTAGCAGAGGAGCTTGAAATTCTGCGCCGCGACAGCGCCCGTCTGCGCGGGGATCAGCCCGCCGCGACGCAAGCGGTGCTGACGCCACAACAAGTGCTGGAGGCACGCGCCGCCGTCAATCGCGTGTATATGGATCAGATGCTGGAGCGTTATATCGTCACGCTGGTGAGCGCCACGCGCGATGCGATGCCGTGGGACAATGAAGCCGCCGCATGGCTGTCACGCGGCGCCTCGCCACGCGCCACCCTGGCACTGGCCCATGCCGCCCGGGCGCGCGCCTGGTTGCGCGAGCGCGACTTCGTCGAGCCGGGAGACATCATGGACCTGGCCTATCACGTGCTGAATCACCGCATCGCCCTGAGTTTCGCCGCCCGCGCCGATGGCGTGACGTGCCAGCAGGTCATCGCGCGCCTTGTAGAAAGAGTGCCCGCGCCTTAGGCTCTGACCACTATGACCGGCCCAACACCCCTGCTTACCACGGCTGATCTCCAAGAGCTGCAGTTAAAAACCCTGGAGCGTGGCCAGTCCTCCCGGCACGTTGTGACATCACCACTTGCCGGACAGCAACCCTCCGTATTCCGGGGCCGAGGCATGGAGCTTGAAGACGTGCGCGCCTACCAGACCGGTGACGATGTGCGCCGCATGGACTGGCGCGCCACTGCGCGCAGCGGCAAACCCATCATGAAAGTATTCCGCGAGGAGCGCAGCCGTGAGCTATTTCTGGTGATCGACCGGGGGCCAGCCATGCGCTTCGGCACGCGCGGCGAATTGAAGGCAGCGCGTGCCGCGCGCGTGGCGGCATTGCTCGCGTTTTCGGCCCTGGCGGCGCGCGAACCGGTAGCCGGCATCGTGATCGACGACCGCGAACAATTCTTTCCCCCGGCGCGGCGCCTGGAAGGCGTGTTGACCCTGTTGCGGGCTGCCTGCGCACCACTTCCGGAAAGCCATTCAGTAGTTGCCGCCGAAACGCTGCTCGAACAGATCGACCGTGCCGCCGCACGCGGCTCCCTCATTTGCCTGATCAGTGATTTCGCGCAATGGCGTGAGGAACATCTGCCATTGTTGCTGCATCTCACCGCGCGCCACAAAGTGCTGGCGCTGTGTATCGTCGACCCCGGTGAAGAAGATCTTCCGGATGCCGGCAAGATCCGTGTCGCGTCCCCCACCACCGGCACGATATGTATCGTCAACACCTCCGATGCCGCGTTGCGCATCCGTTATGCAAAAGCAATGGCGGACCGCACCGCCTTGCTGGAGGGACTGTTCAGGCGCGCCGGGATCACGCTGCGCCGGGTCTATACCCACCGCGATGTCCGGCAAGAAATGGCTGGCCTTGATTTCTGATAAGGAACCTCTGATTTATTCAGAGGTTCCTCGGCACATGGAGGTACCGGCATTTTTCGATCACGGCAAGTGATTGAAAAATGAAGAAAAGCAAAAATCACATTTTTTGCTTTTCGTGCTCTGAGAATTCACAGGATGGAATTATTCAGAGCTTCCATAAAAATATAGCCCTTGATTCATCTTCCTGTAACAGACTTCGCTTAGTCTATCCCTCAGACCCAAATCAGATTGAGGCGGTTGCGTCGTTTTGACAAACTCACGGAGATCTATGTCATGAAGAGATTCATACTAAAACCACTGGCACTCATCGTGGCTGCCAGCTTTACGACCTCCGCCCTGGCGGCGGATTCCTTCCCGGCACCCGAGATGACGCCGCAGGGCTGGTACGACGCCGGCGCGAATGCCGTTGACGCAGCCAAGAAACTATTCCCCAACGTGCGCCGCGCCAAGAATGTGATCTTGTTCGTCGGCGACGGCATGGGTATTTCCACCGTCACCGCCGCCCGCATCCTGGCAGGCCAGTTGCAGGGCAAGAGCGGTGAAGAAAACCAGCTCACCTTCGAGCAATTGCCCTATCTGGCACTGTCCAAAACCTATAGCGTCAACCAGCAGACACCCGATTCCGCCCCCACCATGACCGCCATGGTCACCGGCGTGAAGACCAATGATGGCGTGCTGTCTGTAAATCATAATGTCGAGCGCGGCAACTGTGGACAGGTACAGGGCAACACCCTGACGACCATCCTCGAACACGCGGAGAAGGCCGGCAAGGCCACCGGCATCGTCACCACCGCCCGGCTGACCCATGCCACCCCGGCGGCCAACTACGCCCACTCCCCCGAACGCGACTGGGAAAGCGATGCGGAAGTCTCCGCCCAGTGCTCAAGCTTTTCGGATATCGCCCGGCAGCTCATCGAATTTCCTTATGGCGATGGACTTGAAGTGGCCATGGGCGGCGGCCGCGACCGCTTCCTCCCCAACACCATGGCCGATCCCGAGGATGCCGGCAGAAAAGGCCTGCGCAAGGACGGACGCAACCTCACCGCGGAGTGGCTGACGAAATACCCGAACGCCGCCTTCGCCTGGAACAAGGCGCAATTCGATGCCATCAACCCCTCCACCACCCACCATCTGCTTGGCCTGTTCGAACGCTCACACATGGAATATGAGCATGACCGCCCCACCGACACCGGCGGTGAACCTTCTCTGTCCGACATGACCAGCAAGGCCATCGACATGCTCAAGAAGGAACCCAAAGGTTTCTACCTGCACGTTGAAGCGGGCCGCATCGACCACGGCCACCATGCCGGTAACGCCTACCGGGCGTTGACGGACACCATCGAACTGTCCAAGGCAGTGAAAGTGGCGTTGGAAAAAACCGATCCCAAGAACACACTGATCATCGTCACCGCAGACCACAGCCATGTCTTCACCATCGCCGGTTATCCCAAGCGTGGCAACAACATTCTCGGCAAGGTAATCAACGCTGGCGAAGCCGACGGCACCTACGCCAAAGATGCGCTCGGCCTGCCGTATAGCACGTTGGGATATGCCAACGGGCCGGGATACACCGGCGCCTCCAACAGCCAGCCAGAGGGAAGCAAAGCTTTCCCGCACAACCCGTCGAGCTATTCGGGGATCGCCGCGGGCCGGCCTAACCTGACCGCCACCGACACCACCGCCCCAAGCTACATGCAGGAATCGGCTGTGCCGATGCAGTCCGAAACCCATGCCGGTGAAGATGTCGCTATCTACGCCAACGGCCCGAAGGCCTACCTGTTCCGCGGCACCATGGAACAGAACACTATCTTCCATGTCATGAAGGAAGCCTTCGGTTTCTGATTAGCTTGGAAAGACGGTACCGCAGGGAGTGCGTGCAAGCGCGCTCCCTTTTTCCATTTAGCATAACCCTGTTTGAGAGACATGACATGACAAAATCATGGATATTGGCACTGCCTGTGCTCTGGCTGGCAAGCAGTTCAGTGCTGGCCGGCCAGGCGCCGGAAGCAACGGCGTGCGTCTATCTGATAGACTCATCTTCCGGCCAAAAGATGGAGCAACATAACACCACGCCGTGGTACTTCTGGCGCAACGACAACCGCGTAGAAACCCGTGACGCACACGGAGAGACCGGCGAGATCTGGGAGCCGGACCCGCGTGGCCAGATTTCCTATATCAAACTTTTTCACCCTGGCGGTTCTGGCGCATCCCTGCGCTCACCGCACTTGGGCATCCTTCCCGGCGCCGGAAAAGCCATCGACTATACGTCCGGCGACCTGCGTGCGCTTGCGATGAAGGCGGATTGGAATCAAATCAGATCCATCATCGACCCCACATTGTTGGGCACACGCCTGAAACGAACTGGGGAACAAACGTTCAACGGCCAGCACGCCGAACTTTACGTGGGCGAGGTTGACGGCGTAAGCACCGAGGTCTTATGGTTGCCGCAAACGAAACTGCCGGCACGGGTCGAGAAGATCCAGGGCGGCGTGACAGTGAGACTGCGCATGGCGGAATGCAAACCACTGGCGTCCGCCCCCTGGACCATGACCTCCGACACCCAGATGCAGTCCTATCAGCACCTTGATTATGCCGATCTCGGAGACAAGGAAAACGATCCCTTCGTGAAGAGTGTCATTGGCCACAATGCAGGGTTGCATCACGGACATTGACTTCTGTACCCGGGCCACAGAACTGCATCAATCGAATCACACAACCCCTTCCTCGCCAGCCTGCTAGAATAGGCCGGAACATCATTGAATGTTCCGGCCTTTTTGTTTACTAATACTCCTGCATCCTTCAGGAAAAATTTCACCCGCAAGCAAGCATTGGCACATGAATGATACCGGGACATTGAGCCGCCTGGCCGACATCGAAATGCCCGCCGCGCCGGACTGGCAGCCGTTCATCATCGCGGCAGCGGCCATAGTCGCTATTACGGCGATCTTGATCGCAGCATGGCTGGTCTGGCGTTCGCGCAAGCATCGTACAGGCAACCGGCAAACCGCCACTCCTCTCGCCATGGCGCAAACCCGGCTGGAACAAACGCGTATGGACTGGCAGGCCGGAAAAATGGATGACCGCGAGGCGGCCTACCGGCTGGCAACACTGCTGCGGCTGGGCCTGGGCCTACCGCAACTCACCCCGGAATGTCCCTCCCATCTCGCCACAGACCAGACCGCGTGGCGAGACACACTGCGCCTGTTCGAGCAATTGCGTTATCAGCAGGCACCGCAGGTAACGTTGACATTAGAGGTGTTTCAGCGCACCAAGAACTGGTTAGCCAGCGCTGGGAGAGATATCTGACCCATGCTGGAATTCGCCGCACCTTCATGGTTCCTCGCTCTGCCCCTGCCGTGGCTGGCATGGCTCGGGGCTGCGCGCCTTCGTGGCGGAACCTCTGCATCCTCCAGGCCCGCCGCCCTCATCCACAGCCAGGCCGGCGTGCTGGCGCAATTAACCGCGCAACCACTGTCACGCCGTGCTCACCTGCCCTGGCTGTGGATCATTGGCTGTACCCTGCTGATGACAGCTCTTGCACGCCCGCAATGGGTGGAGTCTGCGCCCAACACCTACAAAGGACGCGATTTTCTGCTGGCAATTGACGTGTCGGGCTCAATGCGGGCACAGGATTTTATTGTCGATAATAAAACCCTGAGCCGCCTCGACATGCTCAAGCGCGTGGTCAATCAATTCATCGCCGAACGCCACGGCGACCGCATTGGGCTGGTTGTGTTCGCCGATGACGCCTACACCCTGGCACCGCTCACCAGCGACATGAACATCGTGCGCGCCCTGCTGGATGAAGTACGGCACGGCATGGCTGGGGAGAAGACTGCGCTCGGCACGGCGGTGGCGCTTGCCGTCAAGCGCCTGCAATACAGCGATGCGCAAGGGGACAGCACATCACGCGCGCTGATCCTGCTTACCGACGGCAGCAACACCGCCGGAGCCATCAGCCCGGATGCCGCGACGCTGCTGGCGAAACAGGAGGGCGTGCGCATCTATACGGTCGGCATCGGTTCACACCGTCGGGTGCCCTTCCCGCGCGGCACAAAAGAAACACCTGCGATCACCGAAATGCCGTTCGACGAAGACCTGCTACGGCGCATGGCTGAGCAAACCGGCGGACATTATTATACCGCCAGCAACACTGAAGAAATGCGGCGCATCATCAGCGATATCGAGCAACTGGAAAAAACCGGCATCGTTGACGACGCAGCAACACTGCGCACCGAATGGTACTGGCTGCCGTTGAGCATTGGGCTGGCCCTGCTGCTGATTTATCAGGCGCGCAGGCATGTAGAGGTGTTACCGTGATGCCGCATCTGGAATGGCGCGAACCACTATGGCTGCTGCTCCTGCTCGTGCCATGGCTGATGCTGGCATGGAACAAAAGGAATAGCATCGCACGGCAGCGCAGGCTTGCGGCGTTTGCCGACGCTCATTTATGGCCAAAACTGATAACCGGAGAAAAATCCAACACAAGGCCCGCGCGCCATCTGACGATGATCATCGCCTGGACGCTGGCGGCGCTTGCCGCGGCCGGACCCTATTTTTTGCGAGAGACACCGCAACCCGAGCAGCGGCGGGGCATCGACATCGCCGTCATCATGGATGTCTCACCCTCGATGGCCTCACCCGATATTGCACCCAGCCGTTTGCAACGCGCCAAACTGGAACTGCATGATTTCGTCAGCCACCTGCACGGCGACCGCCTCGCTCTGATCGCCTTTTCGGCGAATGCCTATGTCACCCTGCCACTCACCCCTGACAAAGACACCTTCCTCTATTTTGCAGATTTGCTCGATCCCGCACTGGTGATGAAACACGGCTCCAACCTGGCGCGCGCGCTGCAAGTGGCACGGCAGACACTGGGCAGTGCTTCGACGCAAGGCCGCGCCGTACTGTTGATCAGCGATGGCGAAACGCATAACAGCAAAACCACACTGGCCGAGGCAAACAATCTGCGCATGGCGGGCATTCCCTTATTTATTCTCGGCGTTGGCACCGAAGCGGGCGGGCCGGTACCGGACGGACGGGGGCATTTCATGCGGTACCCTGAAGGGCGGCGCGCAGCCTCCCGTCCGGGGGACGAGCAACAGAATAATCTCGTAGTATCACGCCTGGCACGCGGGGAATTGATGGCACTCGCCGCAAGCACCGGCGGCGGTTATGCCGGACTGCGCAACGATGATGGCGATATCCAACAACTGCTCACAGGGCTGCACAAGATCGAAGCCAAAAGCTACCAGCAAATCCATGAGGCACAGCACGCCTATCAACTCTTCCCCTGGCTACTTGGGGCAAGCCTGCTGCTGTTCATCTGGAAAGGCGCGCGCCGCGCAGATGTCCTGGCCATGCTACTCATATGGCCGTTTGCCAGTCTGCCACAGAACGCACAGGCTTCGCCCTGGCGTGAACAAAGCGCGATGGAAGCCCTGACCTCAGGCGATTATGCGCGCGCCGCGGCCCTTTATCGCGGCATCAAAACATACAACGGACTAATGGGCCTGGGCGCCGTCGCCTATCGCCAGCGCGACTGGCAACAGGCCTTGGCTGCATTCAGGCAAGCGGCGCGGCTTGCCGCATCGGCTGAGGAGCAGGCCAAGGCGGCGTATAATAGCGGCAATGCGCTGGTACAACTGGGCCACCTCGATGAAGCCGCCCGCGCTTATGAAACTGCGCTAATGTGGCAAAATAATTATTCACGCGCGGCGCTGAACCTCAGCCTCATCAACAAGGAAAAACAGCTGCGCGCCAGCGGGGGAAAAATTGGAACTCCACAAGAAAATACCGCATTGACCCCGGAAAGACAAAACGATAAAAATACAAAAGAAGGAAGTAACAGACCGACGGATGCCCTAAAGGGCAGCGCGCAGCTTCCCCGCCGTGGGACAGGGGCGCCAGGCAGCACCGGCCTGTCTGGCGTTGACCCTGCCTACAAACCCGAAGTCCTCCAAGCCCGCCAGCAAATGCAATCCATCCGAGACAACGCACAAGGATGTGCTAGTGTCGCGGGCGCAGGATGCGCAGAAGCGGCCAACGCACAGGAGCTGCTGAGCAATCGCTTCTCCACTGCGGACAAGGCTGCCGGGATTATAGTGGTAGAGGACGAAAAACCATGGTAGCACGCATTGCTTTCCTATTACTCACCTTGTGGTCCGGCAACACCTTGGCGGCAACATTGACCGCCACCGTAGACCGCAAGGAACTGGCCGTAAACGAGCACATAGTGTTCACACTGTCACTGATCAACAGCGATACCCGGCTGCGCGCCGAGGGTGTCGCGCCGAATGTCGACCTGAGTGTGCTGACGAAAAATTTCGACCTCGGCACACCGCGTGCCGACAACCGTTTCATCCTCACGCGCGAAGGCGGAAAATCCACCTCCAGCATCACCGTGGAACTGTTTCCCAAACGCCCAGGGCCAGTGACCATCCCGGCCTTCAGCGTGGACGGCCTGCGCAGTCAGCCGATCGCAATCAAGGCCAGCCCCGCCGCCAGCGATACCAGCCCCGAAATATTTGTCCGTAGCGGCGTAAACAAAACCACGGTATGGGCGCGTGAACAAACCATCGCGCATATTGACCTATACCACCGCGTCAACCTCACTACCGCGAGCCTGGGCGGGGATATAGAAACCAGCCCGACGCGCATTGATCTGATGGAATACCGCAAACTGCCACAGGCCGAGCGCAAGGAAGAGGTCACGGGTATAAATTACAACGTGCAGCGCATCGCCTGGGCGATCTTCCCAACGCAAAGCGGAGACTTAACGGTGCACCTGCCTGATGTCTGGGCCGTCACCGCCAATGGCCGCCGCCTGCGTCTTCCCGGCGGACAACATCAGCTACAGATAAAGGCACTGCCGGCGGGCATACCCGCTGACATCCTGGTCGGCAAACCGGAGATCAACCAATCCCCGCTCACCGCCCTGCCGGATGCGAACAGCCTCACGTCGTGGAGCATAACCCTGCGCGCCCCGGCAGGCGCCAACGCCCTGCCTGGCTCACTGCCAGGACTGACCGCGCCTGACCATGTCAAACTCTATCAGGACAGCGCGCAACGGCGGACAGACGAAACCGCGGATGGCCTGACCAATGTCGCCACCTACATCATATCCGTCACCCCACTGGCCGCCGGGAATTTCCACCTGCCGCCGATACGCCTGCCCTATTTCGATCCCGAGCGCGGCGTGATGGATACCGCCGAATCACCGGGACAAACCCTGATCGTCAAAGCTGGCCCAAAACCTGTCACACCCACTGCAGCCGCACCTGCTCCTGTCTCACGTAGCGCCACGGAAAATCATGAAACAGCCGCATTGACATGGCAAGTCACAGCACTGACTTTTGCCGTGTTATGGCTTGCCACTTTGGGACTATGGCTACGCGCACGGCGCATCCTGCCGCCGGGAAAGCCCGTGATTAAAGAGACACCTGGCACCACGAAGACACTCCACGCCGCACACCACCCTCTTCAGGCCATCCTGCTCGACGCCTTCGGGGCCCCCTCGCTGGAACAAGGATTGGGGGAGTGGGAAGCACGTTTCGGAGTGGATCAGGAACTGCGCGAAACAGTGCGCGCCGTGCAACAACTCTATTACGGCAAGGAAAAAGTTGACGAAGGGAAGCTACGGCCCACCGTACAAGCAACGGCAACCAAAATCCGGGCAGGAATGCCGGTTAATCAGGCGGTTGCCGATAGATGGTTACCGCAAGCCTTTACCAGCCGAGCTTAGGACAATGAGGCACTGGGTTTTTCAGAAGCCTACATGAAACTTCCACTCTCTTTTTTCGTCATAACAAGGGTAAATACCAAGGTTACACACCAGACAGGTGTTCCATGTTAAAACGGCTGCTGACCAGTATCACCCTCCTGCTGATGCTCGCTCTTGCCGGTTGCAGCATGATGAAGATAGGTTACAACAACGCCGATTGGTATCTGCGCTACAAGATCAACAACTACACCTCTTTCAACTCCGCGCAAAAAGAAAAGATACAGCGTGAGGTCAGCGTTTTCATGAGCTGGCATCGCCGCGACATGCTTCCTGAATACATAAAATTTCTCAACAAAATCGATCAAGCACTCCAAAATGATGGCATAACAAAAGAAAAAATTTCCTCATTAAGCAACGAATTGCGCGGCCTCTATCGCATGACGCTGAGACCTACCATCCATCCTACCGCCCACATATTGGCAAATCTGAACAAACCGCAAATTCAGGAATTCGAGAAAACCCTGAAAGAAGAAAATGAAAAATTAAAAGAGGAATCGCTGGAAGGAAGCCGCGACGAGCAACTGAACAGACGCGCCGAAAAAACCATCGGCTTCATCGAAGATTTCACGGGGAGTCTATCCGGCGAGCAGGAAGAAAAGATCACCCGAATGAGCCGCCAACTCCCCTTCGCCGCTCCGGCATTCATGCAAAATCGCGAACATAACCAAAGAAAACTCATCACGCTCATCAACAACAACGAGGGCGCAGAAAATATTGCATCCTTTATCGGCCTATGGATTTCCACACCGGAATACACCCGCACTCCGGAGGAACAAAGACTCATCAAGGAATTTCAGGATGCTGCCAACGAAATGATTGTAAATATCCACACAATATTGACCCCGCAGCAAAAACAGCGGTTGCGCAACAAGATCAAGGATTACATGGCAGACCTGCGGGCATTAACCAAGCAGTCGCAAGTAGCCACTGCCAGGACCGTGCCGAGTATGGCACTTTCTGAATGATCCCATTTAATCTCCCTGGAGACCTTCCGCCGGTCACCTTACTCCATCGCATCCCGGCTTGCGTGTTACTCCAGCCGGGCTTGCTGGCACTATTCCACACCAATCCATTTAATCTCCCTGGCAGTTTTACCGCCAATAACAGCGCGACTCAGGCTCGGCGGCATTTCTGCCTTCACCTCTGATAGTGGGATTCTTCCCCCCATAATCTCCGCGTCTTTCTGCGGAAAACGCGGCTGTTGCTGCGGGGCGGCATAGCCGTCGGGGTAGGCCGGCTGATTGGTGGCCATATCGTACTTGTCCGTAGCGCCCACGGTATGCAAAAATTCGTGGGCGATAACCACATTATTTCTCGACGCCAATTTATCATCGGCATAGGCATTCACCACGCCGACCAGAGCTTTTTCCAGGCCAAAAGAATGATTAAGAACGTCATGGGTCGCGGGGTCGTAATACACCACGAACATGCGGATATCTGGCGCAGGGCCATCATAGTTGTCGGCACGAAACGCCCAGTAGCGCATTTTCAGGCTCCACCATATGATGCTGAGCATATTGCCGTTACGCGGTGGCTGAGGCGGCAAGACAGTAACCTCTGGCGCCAATTTTATGGTGACGGGATTTCCGAGTTTTAAGGAATAGCGCGACGCCTCGCGCCCCATAAATTCTTCAACAGACTGAAAGGTATCCTGGCGCAACCGGCCGATATAGCGGGACGATGCATCACTCGCATCGCCATTGATCGGATAAACCACCACCCATAAAGGCCGGTCCCATTTTGTGGTGCGCACCTTGTTCAGCCAGGTATTACCGGCAACGAACAGCAGCAGCACGAGCAGAAACGCAATGCGCAGCTTTTTGAACATCCCTCGGGACGCCTTAATAATTTATCGATAGAAAGGATGCACTCCCTCTCCCCGCAAGCGGCGTGGCAAGAAAGCGGGTGATTTGAACACCCCCTCGCCAGCGGCCATCTCAGGGAAAAGGATTACGTGCAAGACAACGAGGTTATCGGCACCACGACGAAGCGCTGAACATCACGCCCCGAGCAGTCTTCCTTCGTCACTATAGAAATGCAGGGCAGATACCGGCTGAGCTGAAACAGTCACTGTTTCCAGTACCTGGTCATCGCCGTCCAGAACGGACAGGGTACCGTCGGTGGGATTAGATACAAAAGTGCGCGTGAATACGCCATCCTGCTCCAGAAACGCAATGGGGCGCCGTCCGCAATCGGCCACGCCGACGACGACTTCCTTACTCAGCCGCAACGCTGGCAGCGCGGAACTGTCGAACACCAGCAGCGCGCTCATTTTCAGGTTGGCCTTCTGCGTTTTGTTGCCGGTGGAGGCGGTGGTCAGATAGAGCTTCTTGCCGTCGGAGGAGAAGCGGTAGACGCTGGGGTAGACATCGACCAAATCCATCGTCTCGGAGACGTTTTTGGTCACCACATCCAGCACGGTGATCTTGCCGATCACATGGCTCTCATCGCTCTTGCGGTCCGCGCCTTTGCAAACGATGAAACGGCCATCCGGGCTTAGCAGCGCATTGGTGCTGGTGCCGACGTAAATCGAATCCTCGACACTATTGGTAAGCGGGTCGATAATCGCAATGGTGCCGTAACCGTTATTCATGTTGTAGACCTTGCCGGTCAGCGGTGAATACACCATACCGTGCGGCGCGGCGTTGTTCGGCACGCCGGTGATGCCATTCTTTTCCCTTGCCGGTTCGCACAGGTTGATGGTGGCAATAATCTTGAGATACGTGGCAGCATCGGCGGGGTCGTTGCCCACCACGGAAATCGTGCCGTCCATCAGATTACTGACAAAAGCGCGTAGCGGCGTTGCGGGTGCCGAGCTGGCAGGAAAGGTAAACGTTGTCACATGATGGCCGCGACCCACGCAAAGCGTCTTCAGCACCTTGGACGGCACATCCGGTTTGCCTGCCTGGGTGTCATTCTGAATCACCGTGACGGATGAACCG
Organism: Gammaproteobacteria bacterium Ga0074134; assembly: GCA_001464965.1. Taxonomy (GTDB): domain Bacteria; phylum Pseudomonadota; class Gammaproteobacteria; family Ga007554; genus LNEJ01. The sequence goes on along the minus strand of LNEJ01000045.1, from coordinate 81,461 downwards.
GTATCGAAGCAATTGAGCACATCATTACCCGTGTCTTTGTCACCATCGTTGCCCAGCCAAAGCTGCGCCTTGCCGACATCACGATACATGTGATCAGGCCGCGCCATGGCCGGAAAGGTATTCTGGATATAAATCTGCTTGCTCACTGGATCAAGCATCGCCGCCCGATCATCTTGGGTAGTGTTAATAAAAACCGGCCGTGAGCCGGGATTAGCAACGGTTTCTGTGTCTAACGCTTTTACCGTTGTACTTCCCGTCGCGCCATCATGCCTGATAACCGATACCGCGCCGGTTTGCTCATCGCCGGCATAACACACCACTGACCAACCGACATCGCCAGAGGCTGCGGATAGTTTTTCATTCATTTTTTGCTTTCTCGACTTAATTTTATTATTCAAAAAGACATCACCGCACCGGCGTCACCCGGACCGGCGCGCCCTCTTGCGTTTTTTGCTCTGGCATATCCACCGCAGGGCTGTTGCGTTCGGTCCACTCTCTGCCTTTTCTGGCAAGGAAATCGGCCTCCTCCTTGGGCAATGGCCCGCGCTCCAGCGCGTACTCCCATTCTCCCAACGCCGCGCGCGCCTTACGCACCATCGGGTCTTCCGGGGGAGAAAGATGGATATAGGTACGCATCGCCCCCAGCGCGCCCCGCAAGTCGCCCATTTCCTCCAGGGTAACGGCAAGCCCCCAGTAGGCATTGGCCTGGTAGGGGCGCAAATTGGTCGCCGTGTTGAAAAAACTCTCGGCCTCTTTGTAACGCTTCAAACCGAACAAGGCGAATCCCATATTGACATGGGCATCGACCAGATTGGGCGAAAGCTCCAAGACGCGGTGCAAGGCGGTGGCGGCGTGCTCATACTGTTTTGCGTGCAGCATCACCACCGCCTGCTCGAAGCGCGTTTTGATCTGGGCCATACGTGCCTGCTTTGCATGCAGTTGCGGATCTTTTTTGGGATCCGCAACTGCATGCGTTTCGCTTACTTTCGCCGGTGGCACGAAGGAGGGATTGCGCGTCACGCCCGCAAGAAGGCCCACCATCCCCACCACCAGCAGCAGCGAAACAATAGATGTCGTAGCCTCAATTGGATCACGTCCAGGCGACTGCATGGGTACAGGGGATGGAGCAATACCGGGAGCAACAGAACTCATATCACGCCCTTATGCGCAGCTTCGCTGTAAAACGGTGTGCCAAAATAGGTAATAAAGGCAAACACAAACACGGCGATGATTGCCATCGCTCCAACACGGATAGGCATGCGGTAGGTCAGGCGTGCGTGAATGCTTGCGCCGAGCAGCAACCAGTTCAGAAATGACGATGTTTCCAGCGCATCCCACGCCCAATATCGCCCCCACGCATCCTGCGCCCATACCGCGCCCGCGATGAGCATCAAGCTGTGAAAGATGAACGCGAGCAGCATGAAACGCCACGCGAGGCCATCGAGCACTTCGTCAGCAGGCATCTGGCGGAACCACCCGGCAAAGAACCGGGTATGGCGCAACAGAATCACACCGGCCAGCCCCGTTCCCACCAGGCTCAATGACAGAAAAATCTTGCCCAGCCCCACATGCGCCCATAACCAGTCGTTGTGATACGTGGGAGGCAACGGCGTATCAACAGGCTGCAAGGCCAGCACCCAGCCCCCCAGCACCCCCATCAGCGGCAGCGCTACCACGGCGCTGGGGCGCAATACCGGCATGCGCCAATACACCAGCGTAAACACCAATCCGAGGCTGAACAACTGGCTCATCAACAGCTCGAACAGATTGACGAACGGACCGTGCCCGATGCGCACCCAGCGCTCCGCCAGCGCTATAGCGATCAACACCACTCCTGTAGCGACGATCATCAGCACCAGCTTTTCATGTGAACGGCTCACCGCCATTGCACCGACCGCCCGCCCCTGTGTCCTGATCACCCCCGCCACGGCAATAAAGGTAGCCAGTGCATAGGCAGCAAGGCCGGCCCATAGCCAGGGCAGTTCCGTGGCTTGGCCGATGACACTTTCAAGAGCGTCGCTCATAATCCCCTCCCACCAGAAATCTCAGACACAGAGGCTGCTTTCAGTCCCGCGCCTGCTGGCGGCGTGGACGCGTGCCGCAGCCGGACGCCAAACCTGCTCCAAAAGTGCGCCCCCAAGCCTATTATCGCCACCATCGCCGAGACAAACAACCAATGCAGCGTGGGGTCGTAAAACACCTTGTAGCCCATCCAGCTTGTCAAACGCTCATAGCGCAGCCTTCCACCTTCCAGTTGGATCGTCTCCCCCGGTTCCAATTCAATCCGCCGCGCCCCGGACGTGACCACCAGCACACCGCTGGCGCCTTTGCCATCCAGCACCCAGGGGGCGTCCTCGCGCAATCCGGTCTTGAGGCGTAACCAAAGCTTGATCTCCTTGCCACCTGGCGGCGTCCAGGCGCTATCCTGTTTATATTCAAAAAGCGGGTACGAGGGCATGTGGACTGTACCGGTGACAGCTTCGCCCGGCGCCAGATCAGGCACCCATGTCAGCACCGGGGCGAAACCTTTGTTAAACGTAGTGTAAAAGCGATAGCCTTCCAGCACCAGGGGACGATCATCGCCCACCACCCTGGTCACTGCCGCGCCGCGCTCATCCGGCACCAGCACCTGGCTGTGGGTCAGGCCACGCACCATTCCTGCCGCGTATTCCACCGTGTATGAGCCCTGCACGAAGGCTATTTTCTCCATGGCGCCGGAGTGGAAGGGACCCTTATTCACCTCGGTCAATTCCTGAGGGGAAAACGCACTGCCCTCGGTAATCTCCAGTTGCGCATCCAGATGAGTCAAACGCCCGATGCCCGCCAGCACGATGATGGCAAGCAGGCCAAGATGAAAAACCAACAACCCTGCACGGCGGTTGATACGCGGATTGGTGGCAATGGCAGCCAGCAGATTAATCGCCAGAAACGCCAAAGGGATAACCAGCACCCACACCGGCATGCTCACCGGGTTGTTGTAGCTCAACGCCGCACCTATGGCCAGCAACACCATGCCCAGCAATGCCAAGCGGATGGAACCTAGCGCGCGAACCGTATGGATCATGGCAGGTTGCTACACGTCTCACCGCCACTGCCGTTCATCCAGCTAATCCCGCGCACGCCATTGCCAGGCATGCCCGCGGACCCGCAGTTTTGCGGCGTCCACTCGCCACTGCGCCTGAAGTTCACCACCTTCAGCACGGAACCGTTGTAATACGGCCCATTGTAAAAACGCGCCGTGGTGTTGTTGCGCATCTGGGTACCCGGCGGCAACCCTGCCTCAAGACCAACATCATTCAGGTTGACCAGGAAGTTCTTGTTCTTCCAGCCATGCGGCACGGCGATATGACAATACGTACAGCGGAAATTCTGCACCACCTGCGCATGGCCGGTATGCAGGTTGACACGCTGGACATTCAAACAGCCGAAACCTGACGCATCATTTGGATTTCTGGCAAAACCGCTCTTGAGCGTCTGGTTGTCAGTTATCACACCCAGCGGGAATTTCTTGCCATAATAATCATAATTATGGCACTTGAAACACAGGTGATCCTGCTTGCTGTCACCGGTCTGGTCATCCCATGGGCCTTTCAAGAGAAAGTCACTGTTGGAGCCATGCGGCCCCCACGCATTGCCCTGCTCGCCACCGTCGGGCACCACGGTGCCCGGGGCAGTGGTCGAACCATGGCAATCGGTGCAATACATGGTCTGTATGCCCACACCTGCATTGAAGGGTTCGCGCCAGATATTTGGGCTGTCCACCCGTCTCACATCGATGGTACGTCCGGTATCCTTCAATGCCGGATGCCAGGATCGGTGGTTATCGGCCTGATAGTCCACCGTGTACCCCTGTCCGGCAACCGGACCCTTGTATGCCCCACTGGGAGTGGGTGAAGTACCCTCTCCCTTGTGGTCATCCGGCGACTGGTACTCCATACCGATATTGGTGTATTGAATCATTGCATTGGTGCCCGGCGGAGTCCCTCCGGCGAAAGACCCCAGCATGGGCGCCTTATCGAAACCATAATTGGAGTGGCACTTCATGCACACCTGATACTCGCGCGTCACATAGGGCGCGCTTACATCGGTACTGCCGCCCACGCCGGGATCGCCGCGTTTCAAATCGAAAGCCGTCGGTTCGCTGCCGAACTCAGTGCTCGGCCAGCCACGCGGTTCCACGCCGGTGATGCCACGCAGCACTCCCGAGGCAATATTGGTGTGATGGCGCTCGGGATTATTCACGATCTGCGCCGCCGTGTGGTTGTGCGTGCCCTCCGTATCAGGAATCGACGTGTCGGCGTTGAAAATACGATTTTTGGTCACGCGGTGCGGGTTATGGCAGTCCGTGCATTCCGCATGGCGATTTTGCAGGCCGCCCGCCTCGCCCTTTTTGTTCGTCATGCTCGCCTTGCCCATATTGGCCGGGGATTCGACAAAATCCTTACCCCCACCAGGGCCATTAGCCTGCGCTTCAGTGGCGCTACCGATATCATGTCTTTCACGCCCGGCGGGCTGGTCACGGCTGGAAATCGGCATGTGGCGCGCCATGGTGGTGAAATCGGTCTTGATATCCGGCACCTCAAAACCAGGCTTCACACCCTGCCCCTGCAAGGTACCGCCATCCGTGGAATGACAGGCGTAACAGGTTTCCTCGATGGCCGGATTGCCGCCCTGCTTGAATCTGGCGCCATCCGCACCCACTGTCGTCGGCCCATCCGTGCCTTCACGCAGCAAGCGGCGGGAGCCCTGCACGGTATGGGGATCATGGCAATTCAGGCATGCCGCCTGCCACACCGGAAAATTCTTGGGAAATTCGCGGAGCTTGGCCGCCGCGTCGGCATAGCGTTCATTGCCTACCGCGGGATGAGCATGCGCGGAGCCCACCCAGCCAGCCTTATCATGGCAACCCAGGCAGATGATATCGCTCTTTTCATTGAATCGCTTGTCGGTCGGCGGCTGTTGCTGGAAGCGGTTGACGCGTAGAAACTTGATATTATCCCCGGAGGTATCGCGCAGATGGGGATCGTGACAACTCACACACTCAACTTTATTGTCCTCCAGCGGCAGCGTGGGTTTAACGCCAGGAGTACGGGTGCCCAGGTGCGCCACCATCGCGGGATCATACAGTTCACCGTCACGCGCCGCCTGAGCGCTGTCGAAGGTAAACGAGATCGGATGGTCATTGCTCAAATCCGTACCCAGACGGCGCGTGAAACCGGTATGCTGACCACGGCCTTCTGGGATAGTGTCATTTTGACCGACGCCCGGGCCGGTGAAATCAATGACCGGTCTTTCAACGCGATTCAGCACATTGACCGAACCCAGGGCTAACGTGCCGTCATGGCATGACAAACACAGCTTGGATTTTCCGCCTGGCTGACCGAGATCGGTCGCGTCTATGGACGTCGATGTATATGGGGTATAGGTCGCACCTGACAGCTTGCGATTCCACAACGGCGTTTTGGGGGCGAGGGTAGCACCATGGGGGGTATGGCAGAAAGCACAGATCTGGGACTCGTTGGTGGCATAGGCATCGCGCGTTACGCCTTCCGGCAATACCGGTATCACTGTCGACGAGAAATTATGCTTGGTATTGCGTATATCGGCCACGCGCTCGGCCTGGACGCTCACGGCGCCCAACAGCAACGCACCCGCACATAGCAGCATGGCCGCAACCGCGCGCAGCCTGGTAGCGCGAGCCTTCAATAGCCCTCGTTCTTCGGGCAGCCTCTGGCTGTCCCGTTTTGTTTCCGGCAAAACGGTCATGCCCCTCCCCCCAAATACTCAAAGATCACAACACGCCCGTTAAACATATCCGCGACATATATCCGTCTGTGTTGATCGGTCCAGACCCCCGCGGGCAAATAAAATTCCCCCACGCCGCTGCCCCCCCCACCGATCGGCAGCAGCAGCTCACCCTCATCGTTAAATACTAGCAAATGATCATAATAAGATTCTACGACATACACATTGCCGGCACCATCGACAGCCACCCCTTTGGGGCGCGTCATGTCGCCGACAAACAGGCCGCGCCTGCCAAAAATGCGCAACACCTTGCCGTCCGGGGTGAGCACCTGAATTCGCGCGTTCAGCGTATCCGCAACATACAGCTTGCCATTGGCAAACGCCAGGTGAGTCGGGGAATTAAACCCGTCCGGCCCTTCGCGACGCTCGGTACTGCCGAAGGTGTCCAGCAATTTCCCTGTGTCATCGAACACCTTGATCTGATTCTCATGGGTATCCGCCACATAAATTCTGCCCTGCGCCGCATCACGCGCCAGCCCAGTCGGGTGTTTCAACTCACCCTTGCCGAAACTGCCAACGGGGACACCCTCCCTATTGAGGCGCACCACCCTGCCCAGCGATGAGTCGGCCACCAGGATCTCACCGTTCGCACCTGTCGCAATACCTATAGGCGCCTCGAAACGGGCACCCTCCAGCGCCATTTCCCATACATGGAGCTTACCCGCCTTCTCGTCGAACACATAAACCGCCTGGCGGCTAACATCGGTGACGTATATCCTGCCGCTGTCATCCACCACGCCGGCCTGCGGGCGTTGCAATACCACGGCCTGGCGCTGTTCCGAAAACAACCCGACCAGCCACTTCAACCCCTTCAACCCAAGGGCGCCAATGCCTCCGTCCTCCTCGGTCTTTATATTCTCCTCACCCGTCAATTCGCCAACATAGCGGTAACGGGGTGTCTCGGGCGCCGCAGGCCACACCGTGGCCTGCGCACCTTCTACCTGATAGCGCAACACTGAGCGTGATTCGGCGCAGCCCGTCAGCAGGGCAAAGACCATTAACACGACGCCAACACAACAACGCTGCAAGCAGGTCAGCATTTAATTATTATTTTCGCCCTTGGTACCCGGTGCAACACGCATGACCTGAACGCGCCCATTCAGGCTGTCAGCAACAAATAGCAGCCCCTCATCGAGCCACAAATCAGCGATATGCCTGAATTGACCGAGACCTGAACCAGGCTGGCCAACACTCCCGGCCAGGCGCCCCTGTTCATAGACCTTGATGCTGCTATCGCTAAAGTCACTGACAAAAACACGGTTCCCTTGATCAACGGCAATCGCCGTCGGAAAGATTATCCCCTCCTGCGGAAGGGAATATGTGTACTGACCATCCTCTCCCAACACCTGAATGTGCTGTCCAACACGCGCCGTAACATACAAACCATCAGGCCCCTGTGCCATGGCGGTAATATTCAAGAATTCCCCGGGATCATCACCGCGGCCACCCATGGAAGCGGTTAACTGGCCCGCGCTGTTAAATACCAAAATGTAATCATAAACTCCATCCGCCACGAACACACGTCCACTCGCCTCGTCTACAGTCACGGAGACTGGGCGGGTCATGTTCAGCGGATTACTGAATGTACGCAGCAGACGGCCTTTCCTGTCAAACTGCAAAACCCGGGCACCAAAGGTATCTGCGATATAAAACGACAGGTCACGAGCAACATAGAGATCCGCCCCATCCCCCGTCACCACGCCATTCAAATTCATGACGGGCGTCAACCTGCCGGTAGCACGCTCATACCTGAGCAGCATGTCCTGGCCGGCATCCATCACAAAAAGGGCATTCCCACGCGCCGCGACGGCGATGGGCCGCACAAAATTCAACTCCCTCACGCCCGTGACGAAATTACCTTCCGGTCCACCACGAATAACCTCCCAAGGCTGCAATAGTTCGGTGGGCCGGGCGGGCGGCACTGGGGCGGCACTGGGAGCTTGCACCACCTGCACGGAAAGCGGCACCGGAATCACATCAACGGCAGGCGCGCCTTTTTGCTCCACCACAGGCTGACTTGAGCTGCCCTGCCCAGGAAGCAGACCAACAGGCGCCGCAGCTGACTCTACTGGCGTAACGCCATCGGTGCCGGTGGCCAAGGGACGCGGCTCCGGCATTGCCGTCACAGGCGCTGATGCCAGCAGAACCTCGTCTTGCGGAGACTTCTGGCCAACCACCGGGGAAACGGGCGCACCAGCACCCAGACCTGTATCAGTGGCCTGGACGGATTGATCCTGGTTCACAGCCTGTGATTGTTTGACCTGTGGTACGGGCGCAGGCCGCCCCAGCGAGGAACAGCCGGTTTGCGCCAGCGCCAGGACTACGCCCAGCGCTGTCAGCGAAAGCCGGCGGTTTGACGGGGTACGGAGTGGCATCGTCCACAATTCATGGTTGGCGGAAAGGCGACCTTGCCGTGGCACACACCACAATACCGGCCTTGGATGATGGCCGCCATGTTAACGGGATTCCCCCCCTTCTGGGGAAGAAAGATCAACGGATGGCAGTTGGCGCACGTCAGCCATTCAGTGTGCTGCCGATGGGGGAAACGGACATTAGGCATCGAGCCGGTATTTTTGAAGATAATATCGAAATCCACGGGGAACATTTGGGCCTCGCCATTGAGTCCCTTGCGCGGATCGATTAAACCGTCATCGAGCGCCTTTACCCAGTCGATGATGCCTTTTGAATCCCGGGGGAAATCCGCCATTGCCTCGGCGGGGTCGGCCAACACCTTGATTGCCGGATTGGTTGGGTCACGGATACCATCCTCAGCCAGCGGCACCGCTTCGCCTTGAGTCTGGAAATGCCGCCCCTTGGACCATATCAACTCCGAAGCAAAGGCACCCTCCATCAGCAGCAGGCACAGCAACGCCGCCATGACACCCAAAGCGCGCGCATAGAACGTCCGCCCGTCCCGGCTATTGAATTGGAGATCTTTTTCTTCGCTCATCGCCACCCCAAACCCGCAAACACACCCCAACCACCCAGCACGCCGGATCACTGGCTTCTTGCTTTAACTTGCTAGCGCCTTCACAACCCTCACGTGAGCGGCCGCCGAGGGCCGAAGCGACCGCCACTCCTCTTGAACCAACCCAACCACCGTGGCTAATTCACACCGGCAATCATTAGTGCCCGTTGAAGCTGCATCGTGGCATCCTGGAGATTGCCGATAGCCGTCGCATAATCTTTCCGGGCGGCTTGCTGCACTGCCTCCCCGTGGATAGTCTTGGCCTTTTCCGCCAATTCACGCATCTTCTCCACCGTATTAGCCGGGGGATTCTTTTGCTCTATGGCGAGCGGAATCAACTCTTCATAGCTCTTGTAACGTGCCAGCTCATACTCATATTCCTCGGCGGGCGTAGCGAAGTTTTTGTCATACACCACCGTCTCAGCATTAAGCAGCGCGCCCAGCGCGCTCGTAACCATTCTTTGCGCACTCATTAAAGATTTGTTCGCCTCATCATATTGACCGGCATCCGCATGACTGCGGGCCTGCGCAAGGGCATCCTGGAATTTCTTCGTATCCAGCGTGTTTGCGGCAGTCCCTTTCTTGGCACCCAATCTGTCACGGTGCTGTTTATACGATGACTCAAACGTCTTTATCGCGTCGAGCAGCTCGTTATATTTGAACTTAGGATCAGACACCTCCTGCGAATCGCTGGGCACCATGCGCGCTGCCGTGCTCACCAGTTTCAGCGACTCATCAACTTCCGTTTGTGCCTTGCCAACATCCCCTGCTGCCAAGGCCGTCCGCGATGCGTCAAGGTGGCCACGCGCCGAACCCAGCATCTCCTTGGCCTGCGCATTACTGCTTGCGGAAATACGCTGAGCGCCCTTGGACACATTCACCAGCATATTGGCAAAATCAATTTTCTGCTTGACCTGGGCCTCCATGGCAGAAGGCGTTACAGGAGGCGGAGCCGAAGACCCCTCGGTGTCAGCAGGGGCTGCCGGTGCAGATGCCGATTCCACCGGCGCGGCTTGCCCTTTATCAACGATATAGATCTTGCCGCCCATGTTTTTATGATTGCGGCACCCGTAATAGACCACATCCGGCGTGGATGCGCCCGGAGCAAACTCTACCACTCCCCTATAGGTAAATTGGCCAGTCACCCCTTCGGTGATTGTCATGGCACCCTGGCCCACCGGGCTGGTTGAGAAATAAAAATCGTGCATAGGGCCCGTATTAACGTTAAAGGTATACTCCACCCCGCGTGTTAAAACCAGGGTTTTGCCCTGCGCGCCATCAACAACCAACCCCATCTTGCTCCCCTGTCCATAGAACGGATGGGTACTGTCCTTGGGCGCGGAAGTAACCGCAAATTCCCGCTTTTCGGCAGCCCCGCCGGAAGAGTGTGGCGCGGCGAACAGCGAACCGTTATACCCCGCAACGCAAAGCGCAAGCACGCGCGCCATAAATACAACCTGTTGATTTGCAAACTTCATCATAATTAACTTCTCACCTGCAAGAACGGCACGTCATTACTTATACAATCGAAGAAACCCCGGATACTCCGGCCAAATGGCCACTAGCGTTAGGTTAGCGGCACACAAAGACCAAATAACAGTCCCGAAGCCCGGCTGCGACACGACACAACTCTGCCCAGACGTTAAGCCCAGAAACCAAACATTACTTCAAGCTTCATTTCTGAAAAAACTCTTTTTGAAGAGAGGCTTTTCAGAAGGTCACTTAAAGAAAGCGCTGAGAATTCCACCCTGGAATTCTCAGCGCACGCACCTTCTTGCGCCACACGGCAACGCGATAAATCAGCACTTCCTTAACCACGTGCGCAAGAAAAAGCATGGGCGGTGGACTGTTAATTCATGGTCCACCGCACGCCATCACTTCCAGGGATTCTTGAGCGTAGCCTCACTCAGCGGCGGCTTCCAATCATCCGGCTTAGGCTTGGAATGACACTTCTTGCACGACTTGGTGGTAATCGGGAAGGCTACCTTGCCGTGACATACGCCACACTTCTGGCCCAGCAAAATGGCGGACATGTTGATCTGGTTAGCGCCCTTCTGCGGAATAAAGATCGCGGGATGGCAGTTGGAGCAGAACAGCCACTCCGTATGCTGCCGGTGCGGGAACACCACATCGGGCACCGAGGCCTTTACCGGGCGCACGATATCAAGATCCATCACAAACGGTTCCGCATCGGGATCTTCACGGTCCCAGCGCGGCCTGACCTTTTTCTCATCGAGCGTCTTCACCCAGTCAACGCGATTACCGAACTCAGTAGTAGGAAGCCCCTCGAATGCCGGCTTGGGTGCTGCCAGGATATGGGTGGCCTCATTTTGAGGGTCACGCAGGCCGTCTTCCGCGGGCGGCAACTGGAATGGCCGTTTCTTCAGATTGCGGTTGAAGCTGTTGATATCAGCGATTTCGGCGATGTGTATCACCTGCACATCGGATTGGGCAATCTCGTCGACGGGCTTATAATCAGGCGCATAAGACAGATCCTTTACCGGCACCGAACCATCAGGCCGGGCCACCCCTTGAGCCTGCGAACTGCATGCAGGCCCCGCCACCAGCAGCGACAGAACAAATGTCACAAAAAGCGTTTTACTATACCGATTCATCTTCTTTTTCCTCTATCCATCACTTTTTAGGAGCAGGTGCTTGGGGCGCGGCGGGAGCGGAAGGTGCCGTCATCGGTTGATAGGCGGGCGCCACCAGCGTCTGGACTGTACTGCCGTGGAAGTGCGTCGGCATACCGGGAACGCCGGAATGGCACATGCCGCAGTTTTCCACCGACCAGGCAATTTCACCATTATGGCAAGCACCACAGAACTTGCCGTCGATGATCTTGGCCATGGTTATTTTGTTGCCACCCGCCTTGAACTGGAAACCCAAGTCCGCATGGCACACCTTGCAGCGAAAACGGACACGATGAAACCAGTGCGAAAAGACCGCCGGGCGCATACCCGCAGCATCGGCATAATTATTGATCACAACATCGCCATACTCCGCCTGCGCGGGCGTTGGCACCATTAAAACTGCAAGCCATGCGGCAACACCCAATACAGCGGCGCCCCACATGGAACGACCCTTGGTTACAAACATACGCTACCCTCCCATCTTCAATTATCAAATCGTTTGACAACAACTTTCGCGGCCATATCCCAACCGCACAACACCACACATCGGCCGCCGCTCCCGGCGCGGCTCTACCTCCTGCCTCCCTAGAGCCGTACCTCGCCCATCGATGGACTCGTCAAAAACGACGCGCAATCCTGAACAATAGCAAACTTGAATTCTGCCTGTCGATCTGTATTAAACGCAAGCTCAGGCTTGCATCCAGCAGTCCAATCGCATAATCCAGGCGGTTGTCCCATTCAGAGCGGTCGATCCCCTGCTGCGTTGCCGACCTAGAGACAAACAGGTTGGACAGGAAACGCAGATTGGTGATGCCAAACACGCTGGAATGCTGATAGTCGATTCTACCTGTTGCCGTCGTAATATTGGAAGCCAGCCCCAGACCCGGAAAATCCTGGCGCACATGCTGCACAGTAAGATTACCCGACAAAAAACTCAAGCGGTCGATGGGCTGGGTCCGCATTATCTGAAAGTTGGCAAGCTGCTGGCTATCCTTGGTATCGGACAGGCTGCGCGAGTCCGACAGGGTCGTCTGCACGGTCGAGGAGCCGCTATCCGACTGGCTCCATGCAACCGTCCCGGTATGATCCAGCCGGGCGTTGGCGGACGCAATCCCCGCGAACTGGCGGTCAGTCACCGTTCCCAGGTGGTCCTGCTGGGCAGTAATCGTATCGCGGCCGCCGAAGCGGTAAAACCCGTTAAGCGACTGCCCCATACTCAATCTCACCGAAGATGTCTCATTAACAAGCCATGTTTTCTGGCCGTTGTGCGCCAAAGTGGTATAGACCGACTGCCGGCTTTCGTTCTTGTGCGGCAGTTGATTATCCGCCTTGTCAGTCTGATTATCGGCCGATCCGGTAGCATACCATTGATACGTGCCGGACCCCTTGAAAAGATCCATAATATCCGATTGATACAGCACCCCCGCCTGTTGCCGGGAGATCCGCGTTGCAACACCGCTGCTGTCCGTGGTGGTGATCGCCGCGCTGCCATCGAAGCGCAGGCGTTTGCTGTACTGATAAAACCCGCCAAGGTTGGCACTCAGATTGAGCGAACTATTGGAGTCAAGCGCAGTATTGCCATCAAGTTTAAAGGCCCGTACACCGCCGCTGAGCGAGAGCGGGCTCGCCTCGGGACGCCAAAACATGAACGATGAGGCTTGCGCAATATTGGTGGTGCTGCTGCCAGATGTCGCGCTGGCGCTGGTCACCCGGAAAGACCGGTCAAAATTGTAATAACTGGCCTTGGTGTCAATCCGCAAAGCGGAGGATGCCGTGTAAAAATGGCTCAGATCAAATATAAGGTTCTCGTTGCGCTGTCTGGATAGCGAGTGCTCTGTGGTGCCCTGGCTTAACTTGACCAGGAGATTCTGCTTGGCGCGCCGCACATCCATTTCCATCCCCAGCAGGCTATCGTCATAGCTGCCGTCGGTGACCGAACTCCAGTTCGAAGTGTCATACCTGAGCAAGAAGCGGTCATTTTGCTCCGTGAGGTAGGACTGTCGCAATTCGAGGCGGCGGGTGTCGAACTCCAGGTTCGTAAACGTCACCGGGGCGCTGCTGATCCTCCCCATGTCGACACGGCTATTGCTGGCCAGGTAGCGCAGACCAAAAGGCGAGCGGCTTTGCGGGAGCAGGTTGAGATTGAACTCGCCCGTCACTATACTGGAACTGCTGTCCTGGAGGCCGCTATCCGGATTGGCACCCTTGACGCTGGTGGCATCCCGCGTCAGGGTCAGGCCGCCCTCCGTCGTGGCAAACCAGGGTTGCCAAACATAGGAATTCGCGCGCAGGTTGAGTAAAAACTGGTTGCTCGCCGAGTCATTGCTGCCAGGACCTTGCAGCAGGCGATAATTGTATCCCAGGCTGCCCGTCACCTCCGCCGGCCCAACCGCCACCGCAAAACCGCGCAATGGCCACGCGAACGCGAGCAGTGCCAGCATATAAGTCCTGGCGTCAAATCTGCTCATATACATAAAGCGTGACAGTCATATTGCTAACCGCGCCGGCGGCGCTCCCCTAAATAGCATTCAAATTATTATTAAAAAGCACCGGATTGCAGACAGCCCCACTGCCGCTACGCAGGGAGGGTGAATATTTCGTAACTATTCAGGCGACCGTCATGCAGAGCGCGTCCCACGCACCATCGTCGTTGGTGCGTGGGACGCACCCTACGACATTGCACTTTTATAATTCAGAACTATAATTTCTCATTTATCGTAACCGGCGTTTCCCTGCGCAGCCGCTCTATGAGCGCCTGCCACGCCTCCCCCCCCCGCTCTCTCGCCAGCAAATCGCGCGCGCGCGTCTTTGCGGCATCAAAAACGCTTAATGCAGGCGCGACGCGCTCTTCCAGCCGCAGCACCGCCACCCCCTGCAGCAGTAACAGCGGCACGGAGATATCGCCCGGCCTCATGCCATCCAAAACCTGCTGCGCCTCACCGGCCAGCATACCCTTATGCACATACCCCAGATCCCCGCCCCGGCTCGCGGAGACATCCCCGGAATGCAAGCGGGCCAATCCGGCAAACTCCTCGCCCCGGCGCTCCGGCTCCGTCTTCAGCAACTTCTCAACCAGCCGCGCCGCCTCGGCCTCCGCCGCCCTCCATGCCGCGCCTGTCGCAGAAGGCTCCACCTTGAGCAGGATCAGCGAGACCCTCAACCGCTCCGGCGCGGTAAATTTCTCCGGATGAGCATCATAATAGTTGCGCACCTCTTCCGCGGCCGGTTCCGGCACGCGCCGGACACTCTCCTCCAGACGCCGCAACAGATCGTCGCCCTCCAAGCCACGGCGCCTCGCTTCCTGCCGCAGCAGAACACGGTCAATCAAGCCCTGCGCCACTTCGCGGCGGTAGGCATCAACCTGTTCCCGCGAGGGCGCGCCATGAAAAAATTTACGCCGCATCCCCTCATGCAGCGCGGACTGATACTCCTCCTGCGATATTGCCTCGCCCCCCACTACGGCGAACGACGCGGCGGCTCTTTCCGCCCCCTCGGGCGGCGCCCCGGGCGCGGTAACGCTCGCCAAGGCCAGGGTTAATATCATTACCGCCCGCCAGCGCCCACCCCTATTTCGCATGACAGGTCAAACATACCACACTGCCCTTGGGGTCGACGCGCAGGAAGGTGGGATTGTAGTCGACATGCGGATCATGGCATGAGGCGCACTCAACATACGGCTGCGGCTCGCCGGCAAATTTACCGCGCGTGCCGATGCGTGTGTACAGCTTCATATCGGTCTTCTCGAAGGCCAGCGAACCCTCGACAGGGGTGTTTACCCACCACACCCTCTCCGTGCCGACAATCGCGGTATTGGCCTGGTTGAAGTCCTTGTCCGCACCCGGACCGGAGGGATTGGAATTGGAATAACCACCGCCCGCGTACTGGATGCCCACCGGGTGATCATTGGTCAAATCCTTACTCAAATTGGTTATGACGTCGGGCGGTGCGATCCTGCCGCCCACGGAAGCCGCCTGGCCGCTCCAGATACCGCTCCTGAAACCGGGCACAACCCGCCCCGAACCCGGCTCATTGAGCAGCGAATCCATGGCCTGGGTGCCATCGTGACAGGAGAGGCACGCCAGCGATACGGAACCCACCTGCTCCACCTGAGCATCGAGCGTGGTGGTGCCCATCTGGTCATAGGTCTGAAACCCATTGGGGTCGAGATTGCGGTTCCAGAGGGGGACGGCAGCGGCCTCGTTGCCGCCATGGGGGGTATGGCAGAACACGCAAATCTCCCGCGTGCCGCTAAATTGGCTGGCCGCGTTCACGCCCGTGCTGCCGAGATTGTGCTTGGTGTTAAAAATACCGGCCAAAGCGCCGCTTGTGGCAAAAAAAACCGAGCCACAGACAATAAGCAGCACTGCACCGGCAACGAGCCCTCTCCCACGCAACGAATGTTCTTGGTGATTTATTTTCAATTATGCCACCCTCGTTGTCCTTAGCTTTCTAACATAGGGGGTTTTGTGCTGTCAATGAAATGGCGAAACTGAAACGGACTGTCCAGCCAAAACAAGGTCAAACCACACAAATATAGAGGGCCGCAAGAACGAGATCGGCTTAAAATGGCCGAAAAAGCGGAGCATACACGGAGTATGTGAGCACAAGAGGCCACAATAACGCCGCGATGCGCCCTTCAGCGAGATCGTGAACAGGTTCTTACAAAAAAACGGGCGCCCGTGGAGTGATGATAAACTTCCCTGGCAAGGGCGGGACTGAAACCCGCGCCTACTTGGACGAGAAGTTGTAGTTTAAACCGACGGAAAGCGCAGACACGCTCTTGTCGCCATAGCCCTTGGTGGTAAGCTGGCCATTCCACAACCCATAGCCGGCGTTCTTGTGATTATTCACCATCGTGTACAGGGCATAAACCTCGGTCGCCTTCGATAACGCATGGAAGGCACCCAGCGAATATTGCATCGCGCCCGAGTCGGACGTGCCGCTGAGATTACCCGCTGCGGCTACCGCGCCTTTCAGGGTGGTATCCCCCATCTTGTGCGCCGCGTTCACATACCAGGCATCCCGCTTGCCGCTCGGCCCACCCCTGTCGGCCGTCTCCCAGACGCCGCCGATCGAGCTACCCTGACCGAAATCCCAGGAACCGCCCAAGCGGGTGGCCTTGGCATCATACGTATCGGTGGTGTACTTGCCCTGCGACTCATAAGCAGCGCCTAGGTAAAGCGGACCATTGCCATAGGACACGTTCACGCTGGCGACGTTCTTCTTGCCCGTCACGGAGGAGCGGGGCAAATCATCCGAGGTATCGCTGGGCGAATACGCAGCGGCAAAACCGAAGCCCTGCATACTGGGCGAGGTATAACTGATGAGATTATTGCTGCGCTTGTCGAAAACCAGCGTTCCATTGACATTGCCGATGATCGAGTTGTAATCGGCACGGGTATCGGAAAAAATGTCGATGCGCTGGGTCACCAGACGCAACGGCGTCTCATACTTGCCGAATTGCACCGTACCGAAACCACCCTTCAGCCCAAGAAACGTATTGCGAGCGCCGGTAGCGAAGCCACCGGTATCGAAATCCACCCGCTGCTCGATCTGCCAGATCGCCTTCAGACCGTTACCCAGATCCTCGTCGCCCTTGAAACCAATGCGCGAGACGTTGCTTGACACCGAAAGCGCGCTCTTGTCAGGATTGGCAAGGCCACTACCTGCGGGGGGCGGAAGACCCGTATCATCATTGTTGACATAATCCACGGACATCCGCGCCTTGCCATAGACCTCAACCCCGGCCTGGGCGGCCAATGGCGCAGCCATCACACTAGCAACCGCCAAGGCAATCAATTTCTTCTGCATGTGTACCCCTCTCACTGTTATTAATAAGACCAATCAACCACCCCGGCACTCCCGGGACAACGCAATCACCTCCGCCTCATGCACATCAAGACACTTGTGCCCTTTAGGGTAGAAGTACTTTGCATTCAGTTATATGAATTCTTGCTCGTAAGATTTCACAAAAACTTAATATATGTCAAAAGATTACATTAATGTGACAAAACCATAGGATGCGCCGTGCGCATCATCCAGCCTTTTCAAGAGTTGGTGCGCATGGCGCACCCAACAAAAAACGGGCGCCTGATAAGGGCGCCCGTCGAATTACTACTTTTGTTACGCGCGGCCTGCGGCGAACCGTAACGCGGCTAGAGACTCACCGTAAAGGTGACAATGTCCCCCTGCCGCATTCACATCATTCGCCACGTGTCATACGTGACGCGTCACCGTCTTACTTGGACGAGAACGCGTGCTTGATACCCAGCGAGAAGGACGACACGGTCTTGTCGTTGAAACCTGAAATGCTCTCAAGACCATAGGCGCCGCGCTTGTCGTTGCTGACCTGGGTGTACAGGGCATAGGCCTCGGTGGTTTTGGACAGATCATAGCCTGCACCAACCGAAAATTGCTGCGCGCCGGTATCGCTCAGCCCTGTGCCACTCCACTTGTCCGCAGCGCCGTAGGCCGCCTTGACGTTAAAGGCATCCATCTTGTGCATACCGCTCAGGTACCAGGCGTTGCGGTCACCCGTGCTGCCACCCAGATCCATGTTCTCGAACAACGCGCCGATGGTGGTGCCCTGACCGAAATTCCAGCCGCCGCCCACTTTCCAGGACTTGGTGCTCGGGGTGCCGGTGCCGCCGCCCAGACCAGCCTTGTTCAGCGCCTCATAGGCCGCCGCCAGGTACAGTGGGCCGTTGTCGTAGGTACCACTCAGGCTGTAGGCGTCCTTCTTGCCATCGTCCTTGGTGCGCGGCAGGTTGTCGCCAGTACCAAATATGGTAACACCGGGAGACGGCGAGGTGGACAGCAGATCATTATAGTTGGCGACATAGGCCAGCGTGCCCTGGAAGCCGTTCATATTTGGCGTCACATAGGCCAGCGAGTTGTTGGTGCGCAGGTTGCCGACGTTGGTGTCACCAGTCAGTTGCCCGGCGCTACCGACACTGCCGACGATGGCGTTATAGTCGGCCTTGGTGTCCTTGAACACATCCAGGCGCTCTGTAGAGGTGCGGTAGGGGGTGCTCAGCTTGCCGGCCAGCACGGTACCAAAGTTGCCGCCCAAACCGAGGAAGGTGTCACGCGCTTCATTGCCCCACGTGCCGCTGTCGAATTTCACGCCCTGCTCGATCTGCCACAGGCCCTTCAGGCCGTTACCAAAATCCTCGCTGCCCTTGAAGCCGATTCGGGACTTGTTGCTGGAGACGGAGAGGGCGCTCTTGTCATTCGGGGCAACATCGTCGTTGTTGCTGTAATCGACCGACATCCGCGCCTGACCATACACTTCCACACCCGCCTGCGCAGCAAGCGGGGCGGCCAATACACCGGCGACGGCCAAAGCAATCAGTTTTTTCTGCATTTGTAAATTCTCCCTTAAAGTAGGTTTGGAAGGCCACATTGAAAGTGACACAGCCTGGACTGTAATGAGGGTTTAGCGGAAATGCAACAACTTTTTCAAAAAAAGCAACAGGGCAGGAAGTTGTGTTGCACATATGACACACAAGGCGCAACCCTGATCGAAATACAGCAAATCTTATGGACTTATATTTGCCCCGCCCAGGCCACCACAACTGGCAGCACAGAAACCGAACATATAGAATGATCAACGAAGATCCCGGCACCGGAGAAACGGCCATGATAAATCTGAAAAACCTGAAACCCCAATACATCACGAATGAAACCGGCAAAAAAACTGCGGTCATCCTGCCAATAGCTCAGTTCCAGGAACTTATGGAGGACATCGAAGATTTGGCTGCGGCCGCAGAGAGGCACGAAGAACCCGCAACCTCCCATGACGAATTCGTATCCGGACTGAAACGAGATGGCATTCTATAAAATCGCATGGAAGCGCTCGGCGCAGAAGGAAGCGAGATCGTTAGAGAAGAAGGAACTTCTCAAAATATTAGGGACAGTCGAATCTCTGGCAACGAACCCCCACCCCACAGGAAGCAAAAAACTCGTCGGATCAGAACATAGCTACCGCGTCCGGGTCGGCGATTACCGGATCATTTACAACGTCCTTCAATCCGAATTGATCATAGAAATCATTCGAGTCAGACACCGAAAGGAAGCCTATTCAAAATAATGGGGCACGGGTCGTGGGCTACGCCTTCACGGGTGCAACGCATGGAGCGATTACCGAGACCCAACACACTGATCATCAGCCACCGATGTGAGTGCGGATCACCGTGAAAAAGCGGGATTATCCTAAAAACGGCAGTTGGATGGGGGGCAGAGTGTGTGATTTTCGGGGTGAAGGGCACAATGAGGCGCAACGACGCGGAATGGTTGTTCCATTCCAAGGAATTGCAACGCTGCCATGCGCACTGAAAATCGTGCAATCCGCCCCGTAGCGAACTAACCAAACGGGTGAACCTGCAGGGCAGGATAAAATTCATTAGAAACATATTGCTAGCCGTCCAGAGAAGCGGTCAACTGCCGTTTTTAGGATTATTCAGAGGCTCCATAAGTATGGGCCATTCATTCGCTCTTATCCCGCCATCGCCCCCTCCACCACCTTGCGCGTCAAGTGCGGCGCGAAGAGTTCGATGAAGGCGTACATATAGCCGCGCAGATAGCTGCCGCGGCGGATACCGATACGGGTGGTGCTGGGTTCAAACAGGTGCGCGGCGTCGATGGCGCGCAGGCTTGTGTCGCGCGCAGGGTCAAAGGCCATGCTGGTGAGCAGCCCTATCCCCAACCCCAGTTCAACATAGGTCTTGATCACGTCCGAGTCGAGCGCGGTAAAGACCACATTCGGCTCCAGGCCACGCGACTCGAAGGCCTGGTTGATCTTGGAGCGCCCGGTGAAGGCGGAGTCATAGGTAACGATGGGATAGCGGGCAATCGCCTCTAGCGTCAGCGGCTTCTCATCCAACACCGGATGGCCGGGCGGCGCCACCACGCTGCGGTTCCATTGGTAACACGGCAAGGTCGCCAGATCCTCGAACGAGGTAAGCGTCTCCGTGGCTATCGCTATATCCGACACCCCCGATCTGACAAATTCGGTGACTTGCGCCGGATTGCCCTGGTGCATGTGCAGGCTCACGCCGGGATAGCGTTCGGTGAAGGCCTTCACCACGGGAGGCAGGGCGTAGCGTGCCTGGGTGTGGGTGGTGGCTATGGAAAATGCGCCGATGGTTTCATTGGAAAATTCCTCGCCCACCTGCCTGATGTTCTCCATGTCGCGCAAAATGCGCTCCGCTATTGCCAGCACCGCCTTGCCCGGCAAGGTCAGCCCGGTCAGGCGTTTGGCGCCGCGCTCGAAGATATCTACATTCAGCTCTTCCTCCAGCAAGCGGATCTGGTTGCTGATGCCGGGCTGGGCGGTGTGCAGTTTTTTGGCGGCGGCTGAAACACTGAGCCCCGAACGCGCCACTTCACGGATGTAACGCAATTGCTGAATATTCATACGATCACCAATATATAATATAAAGTTATAAGATTAACATATTATATTATTTTTTATTCTAAACAAAATCCCATATAGTTCGCCCCACGTGCATTACACAACTTTAAGGAGATTAACGATATGCGTTGGTGGTTAGCAGGTTTTTATGGCGTGATTTTGTCACTCGCAGCAGGTTCATCCGCCTACGCGGATTCAGTGTTACGTGTCGGGCATTTCCCCAATCTCACCCACCCTCAGCCGCTGGTTGGCCGGGAAACGGGTGAATTCGAAAAGGATGCCGGGGTCAAGATTGAGTGGATGGCGTTCAATGCCGGCGCGTCCGCCATGGAGGCCTTGCTGGCAGGTGAACTGGATCTTGCCTATGTCGGCCCCAGCCCCGCCGTCAACGCCTATGTCCGCTCCAAAGGCCGGGTGCTGCGCGTCATTGCCGGTGCGGCCAGTGGCGGGGTAGCGCTGGTGGTGCGCAAGGATATGGGCATCCGCAACCCGGCTGATTTGAGAGGCAAGCGGGTGGCGGTGCCGGGGCTGGGCAACACCCAGGATGTCGCCCTGCGTTCCTGGCTCAAGGCCAATGGCCTGGATACGGGTGACAGTGCTGACAGTGTGCAGGTCATGCCGGTCAAAAACCCGGAAATCTTCACCCTGTTCCAGCGCAAGGAGCTGGATGCCGCCTGGGTGCCGGAGCCATGGGCCACGCGCTTGATACAGGAAGCCGGTGGCGCGCTGTTTGTGGACGAAAGAAACTTGTGGCCGGCGAGCAAGTTTCCCGCCACCCTGCTAGTCGCACGCACTGATTTTCTGGCGAAAAACCGTGCCTTGGTGAAACGCTTTGTCGCCACCCACGTCGACATTACAGAAGCGATCATTAAGAATCCCGATGAGGCCAAGCGTATCATCAACGCGGAGTTGGCCAAGCTGATGGGCAAGCCTCTGCCCGCGGCGCTGCTGGATGAAGCCTTTACACGCATCGCGGCTACTTACGACCCCATCTCTGGCGCACTCCTGAAGAGTGCCAGACAGGCCTGGGAATTGCGATATTTACCGGGCGCCCAGCCACCCGATGTGCAGCCCATTTTTGACCTGTCACTGCTCAATGAGGTTTTGCGCGAACGCGGCAAACCCTTGGTCACTGTCACCGCTACGGTCAAGCGCTAATACTGGATCAGGAGAAGCGCAATGCCCAAAGTGGAGATCAACGGCGTATCCCAGGTGTTCTGGTCGAACTCCGGCGCTGTGCAGGCGCTGGCGGAGACTTCGCTGTCGATAGATGAAGGCGAATTCGTCTGCATTGTTGGCCCGTCGGGTTGCGGTAAGTCCACCCTGCTGAACCTGGTCGCAGGGCTGGCAAAACCGGACACCGGCCGCGTGATCGCAAATGGCAAGCCCGTGACCGGCCCCGGCCCCGACCGTGTGGTAATGTTTCAGGAGTCCGGCCTCTTTCCGTGGCTTAACGTCCTGCAGAACGTCATGTTCGGGCTTAAGATGGCCGGCGTGCCCGAGCCGGAAAGGCGCGAGCGTGCCGAAAAGCTGCTGAATATGGTGCACTTGTCGCGCTTCACCCAGGCATGGGTGCATGAGCTGTCGGGCGGCATGAAACAGCGCGTGGCTCTGGCACGGGCATTGGCGCCGAACCCTGACATCCTGCTCATGGACGAACCGTTTGCCGCGCTGGACGCCCAAACCCGAGACATGCTCCACGATGAGCTGGAAGGCTTGTGGGCAAGCACTCGCAAAACCGTCATCTTCGTCACCCACAATGTGCGCGAAGCGGTGCGGCTCGGCACCCGCGTCATCGTCATGACCGCGCGTCCGGGCCAGGTAAAGAATACCTATGAAATCGACCTGCCCCGCCCCCGCCATATTGAGGACATCGGGCTGGTCAAAATCGCGGCGACCATCCGCGACGACTTGCGTAGCGAAGTGTTACAGACCACCCACGAGGAAGGAATAGACCGATGAGTACCGTTGTACACCAGGCCCCCTCTGCGGTGCTCTCCGCCATCGCGCAAACCAAGGCACGCAAGGACCGGCTCGAACGCTGGCGCATCTACGCAATGCGTCTGGCCTTTTTTGCCTCTTTGTTTGGCCTGTGGCAAGCGCTGGTATGGCTGGAAGTGTGGGATGAGATGATTTTCCCCTCCTTGCCGCAGGTGACGGAAACACTATGGCTTGGCATGAGCGATAAATCGCTGCCGGCCGCCATCGCCATCAGCCTGCAACGACTGCTGATCGGATACGGCCTGGCGCTATGCATCGGCATACCGCTGGGCCTGTTGCTGGGCCGCGTGCGCTGGCTGAACGAAACAGTCGGGATGCTTGCGATGGGGCTACAGGCACTGCCGAGTATTTGCTGGCTGCCTCTGGCGGTGCTGTGGTTCGGCCTGGGCGAGAGCGCGATGATCTTTGTGGTAGTGATGGGCGCCCTCATGGCGTTGACCCTGGCGACACGCGACGGGGTCAAAAACATGCCGCCGCTTTATATGCGTGCGGCCCATGTGCTGGGCGCGAGCGGCTGGCGGCTGTACGTACATGTGATGCTGCCCGCCACGCTACCCGCCATACTCACCGGAGCAAAGCTGGGCTGGTCGTTTGCCTGGCGCTCATTAATGGCTGCCGAGCTGCTGCTGGTGGGGGTTGGCCTGGGCTCACTGCTGGAGCGGGGCCGCGAACTGCACGATATGTCGCTGGTGGTGGCGGTAATGATGGTCATCATGTTCGTTGGCCTGATGACCGATCGCTGGCTGTTCAGCCGCCTGGAACAGCGGCTCGTACATCGTCGCTGGGGAACGTCCGCATAGAATCCTATGGGAGACACCGAACAATCCAGGGAATCTATAATTATTTGCTATAATGCAATAATAATTTATTACTACTAATGCTATCTGATGATTGTTATAGTTTCAGGTTGGCATCGCTTGAAATAGCATACATACAGTAATGGGGCCGGCTGGATGGAGTGGGCGTATACCGTAGCAGGCCTCGTGGTCGGCTTCATCGTGGGCGTGACAGGCATGGGCGGCGGCGCGCTGATGACGCCGCTGCTGATCCTGCTGTTTAACATCTCCCCGGCCATGGCGATTGGCACGGATCTTTTGTTCGCCTCGATCACCAAGTCCGGCGGGATCTGGGTGCATGGGCACCGCGGCAATGTTGACTGGAAGATCGTCAGGCTGTTGTGCATGGGCAGCCTGCCTGCGGCAGCCCTGGTGGTTCTCCTGCTCCAGCAGTACAGCGGCGGTAGCGCTGGCGACATGAAGAAGGTGCTGACCACATCGCTGGGCATCGCACTGCTGCTTACCGCGCCCGCGATTTTGTTCAAAGGCAGATTATTGCACATCGCCCAGTCCAGCCTGAACTTGCAACGCTTTGTTCACTGGCGCACGCCAGCCACAATTTTTGCGGGCGCGGTGGTCGGGGCGCTGGTAACCCTGTCTTCGGTTGGCGCCGGCGTGCTGGGTACCATGACGCTGTTTTTCCTGTACCCCTATCTGCCCTCGGTGAGGGTGGTAGGCACTGACATCGCTCACGCCGTGCCGTTGACGGCGGTTGCAGGCCTGGGGCATTTAAGCCTGGGCCATGTCGACCTCACCCTGCTGGGAAGCCTGCTGCTCGGCTCACTGCCTGGTATTTACCTCGGCAGCCATTTAAGCAGTAAAATTCCCGAGAGGGTGCTGCGCCCAATACTGGGCAGCGTGCTGCTGTTATTCGGCGCCAAATTTACCTTTTCCTGACAGACGATTATCATAACAATAAATTGACCTGGGGACGCTGTGGCGCCCATACCCGTAAAGGGCACAATGTGAAGTGGAGAACCATCGATGATTAACGCAGAACATCTCGTCAATAGTGAGGAGATCAGCCGCTACGAAGAGGCGGTGAAGTCCTACCTGGGCTTACAGATCGACCCGGACCGTTTCATGTCGATCCGCCTCCAGCATGGCGTCTACGGACAGCGCCAGGATGGCGTGAACATGATGCGCGTCAAGATCCCCGGCGGTACGCTGAATCCCGCACAACTCACCGCCATCGCCGATGTGCTGGAGCAATACGTCAGCCATCCGGTGGTGCATATCACCACCCGCCAGGACATCCAGATCCATTACGTGCCTCTGGAGCACACCCCTGCGGCGATGCGCCGTCTGGCCGATGCCGGGCTGACCACGCGCGAGGCCTGCGGCAATACCGTGCGCAACATCACCGCCTGCCCGCTTGCGGGGGTGTGCCCGCGCGAACATCTCGACATCACGCCGCTGATGGAAGGGACGGTGACGCATTTCCTGCGCCATCCGCTGACCCAGCATCTGCCACGCAAGTTCAAAATGAGTTTCTCCGGCTGCGAGGCCGATTGCGCGCAGGGCATGATGCACGATTTGGGCGCGGTGGCAGTGAAGAAGGACGGGCGCTATGGCTTCAAGATCGTGGCGGGCGGCGGGCTGGGCCATAAGCCGCACGAGGCGATTACGGTTGAGGAGTTCATCGAGGAACAAGACCTGCTGCCGAGCATCGAGGCTATCGTCTCTCTGCACCACCGCTATTCCGACCGCAAACGCCGCGCCAAGGCACGCATCAAGTTCCTGGTGGACAAATTCGGCGCGCAAGGCTTTGTCGAGAAATACAAAGAGGAATTCGCCCGCGCCAAGGCGGCCCTCGCAGACAAGCCCCGCCCCACCGGCGCATGGACGGGCGGCACGCCGGGCGAAGCCTGCGGCATAGGCGCACCGCGCCATGTGTTCGCGCAAAAGCAACCCGGCTTGTACGTATTCCCGGTCAGCATCCCCATCGGTGACATCACCGGCCCGCAGATGCGCGGCATCGTCAAGCTGATGGAAGACCAGGGCCTGCGGGAAATACGCGCCACCCAGGATCAAAACCTGATGCTGCTCAATGTGCCTGAGACCGCCATCCCATCCATTCGCGCCGGGATTGAGGCGCTGGGCCTGGGCGAACCCAAGGCCGGTGACGATGTTGTCGCCTGCCCCGGCACCTCCACCTGCCGCCTGGGCATCACCTCCAGCAAGATCATCGGCACCAAGATCTCCGGCGGCACCGCCGATCTGCGTATCCGCGCCAGCGGTTGCCATAACGGCTGCGCGCAACCCGAGACCGGCGACATCGGCATCTACGGCGAGGGCAACCGCCTGCATGGCAAGCTGGTGCCGCACTATCAGATGTACTTCGGCGGCGATGGCCGTAGCGCAGGCGGACTGGCTCTCAAAGGCCCTTCCGTGCCCGCTGCACGCATCGAGACTGCGATTACACGCGTAGAGGAGACCTACGCCAAGGATCGCGGCGAAGGCGAAACTTTCTTCCACTGGACGCGCCGCCACGGGAAGGAATACTTTGCGGAACTGCTGCAAGACCTCGTCAAGGTCGCGCCCGAGGAACTGGCTTCCGTGCTCCATGATCACGGCGAAGCCAATGACTTCAAGGTGCTGCAACTCGGTGGCGGCGAGTGTGCCGGGGCGGCACAGGAATTCGTCGCCTCGCACTTTGCCGAGGCCACCTATGAGCGCGATTGCCGCAATTCCTTTGCCTCCCAGCACAAATACCTGGACGCACTGGAGTGCAGCGAAGCGATAGGCCGCCTGGTCGGTGAGTCACTGTTGTTCTCTTCAGGGCGCGCGGCGGTGCCTGGCTTGCCTGAAATCGCGCAGGTGTTGCAGGAGTCTTTGCAGCAGGACGCCCACCTGGGCGCCAAGCTGGCGGAAATGGCCAGTAGCATCGCGCAATTGAAGGGCGCTTTCGATGAACAGGGATACGCTAGGCTGGTGGCGGAACAGGATGCCTGGATCGCGCAATCCGCCCAGGCCTGCCAAAGCCTTGATCGCCAGCTTAACCTGACCGTCTCCATCACCGCGCCTGCGGCGAAGGCCAAGACCGCCGAGGTCATAGACCTCTCCACCTACGGTTGTCCGCTGCACTACCTCAAGGCGCGTAACGCGCTGAATGCCATCCAGGTAGGCGATGTGGTGGATTTTCTGCTGGAATCCGGCGAATCCACCCAGCAGGTAGCCTCCAGCCTGGAAGGCGATGGACACCGCGTACTCTACAAAGAGGATCGCGGCACGACGACACGCATCACGGTGAAAAAAGCCGCCACCGCACAAGCACACTAAGTTATAGAGAACAGAGAAAACCATGAGTCTGGACACCCAACTGCAACAAAAGATCGACGCCACCCTCGCCCTGCTGAAAAGCATTGCCGCGGACTATCAGCCTGCCACCTTCGCCAACAGCTTCGGCGCGGAGGACATGGTGCTCACCGATCTCATCGCCAAATATGCGCCCACTATCGGCATATTCAGCCTCGATACCGGCCGTCTGCCGGAAGAGACCTATAAACTCATGCAGGAAGTGCGGCAGCGTTACGACAACATCGCCATTACTGCCTATTTTCCGGAGACATCTGCGGTCGAAGAATTTATTAACACACATGGCCCAAATGCCTTTTATGAAAGCGTTGATCTGCGCAAACGTTGCTGCCATATCCGCAAGGTCGAGCCATTGAAGCGCGCATTGACGGGTAAAAAGGCCTGGATCACCGGCTTACGCCGCGAACAGGCTCCGACACGCAAGGATCTTTCAAATTCAGAATGGGACGCCGACAACGGGCTGCAGAAATTCAACCCGCTGATCGAGTGGACCAATAAGGATGTGTGGGCTTATATCCACCATTTCGAAGTACCCTACAATGCGCTGCACGACAAGCACTACCCCAGCATCGGCTGCGCCCCCTGCACGCGCGCCATCACCGTCGGCGAGGACATCCGTGCCGGGCGCTGGTGGTGGGAAAATCCAGAGAGCAAGGAATGCGGGCTGCACGCCAAGAAGGCAGGATAATCTCGCCGGAAAGCCAATAACAATTTACGGGGCGGCGTAATACGCTATAAAATACCCTGTAAATTTTTGGCGCCGGGGCAAGAATTATGCTCTTGGCACACCGTATTTTTAAAACTCTTAAGGAACCACAATGTCGCAAAAACATCCTGTAGTCGCAGTTACCGGCTCGTCGGGCGCAGGTACTACCACCGTCAAGCGCGCTTTCGAACATATCTTCCGCCGTGAAGGCATCACACCCGCCATCGTGGAGGGTGACAGCTTTCACCGTTACGGCCGCAAGGAAATGAAAGAAGCCGTTGAGGTTCTGCGCAAAGAGGGGCGCACGCTGAGTCATTTCGGTGCCGAAGGCAATCTGTTCGATAAACTGGAAACCCTGTTCCGCACCTATGGCGAAACCGGCTCTGGCGAGATCCGCTATTATCTGCACAACGATCAGGAAGCCGCCCCCTACAAGCAGGAGCCAGGCACCTTCACCGCGTGGCAGCCTATCGCGCCCGGCTCAGACCTGCTGTTTTATGAAGGTCTGCACGGCGGCATCGTCACTGAAGGCGCTGATGTTGCCAAATGGGTGGACCTGCTGATCGGCGTAGTGCCTATCGTCAATCTGGAGTGGATCCAGAAGATTCACCGTGACACCGCCGAGCGCGGCTATTCTGCCGAAGCCGTCACGGACACTATCCTGCGCCGCATGCCGGACTATGTGCAATTCATCACTCCGCAGTTCTCGCGTACCGACATCAACTTCCAGCGCATCCCGATTGTGGACACTTCAAATCCGTTCATCTCCAGGGATATTCCGACACCTGACGAGAGCTTCATCGTCATCCGCTTCCGTCATCCGCAAAAATACGACTTCCCGTATCTTATGCAAATGATCGCAGACTCCTGGATGTCGCGCCCCAACACCCTCGTCGTGCCGGGCGGGAAGATGGGCTTCGCCATGGAGATCATCCTCACCCCGATCATCCACGACATGATCGAAAAGAAGAAGCGCGCCGGATAAACAGGCATGCTTTTTTGCCAGGCAGTACTGATGCTGCCTGGCATTCTTCCTAAAAAATCTAGGGTGCCTCTACCTTTTCCGCCGGAAAAGCCAGACCAGATCCGGCACCGCCAGCAGCAGGCACATCACCGCAATAATCCGCTGAAACCAGACCGCCTGCTCATACCGGCTGTCATATCCCCCCAGCAATACCAGCGCAGCAAGGATCAACAGCGCAGCAAAGGTGCGTTGCGCGCCTGCCCGCAGCCCCCATTTCCAGCGCTGCGCCATAGCAATCCCGACTACGGCGCACAACCAGCCTGTCGCCGCACCGCCCAGCACATCCAGCGGCCAGTGCGCGCCCACCATAATGCGGGATAAACCTGTGGCCGCCGCGATAAGCACCAGCAACGCCGTAAGCCAGGCACGATTCATCAGTAGACTCACCGCACCTGCAAATGCAAAGGCCGCCATCGTATGGCCGGAGGGAAACGAGCCAGATTGAAGCACTGGCCCAATGATATGAAAACTCTCCAGCGGTAACACCGCCGCCGGACGCCCGCCGCCAATCAGCGCTTTTAAGGCAGGGGCCGCCAGGGACGCGAGCACCCCAGTCAGAATCAACGCCCACACCACATCAGGACGCCGCCCCGTAAAGAGCAGCACCAGCACAAACACTACCAGCCCATCACCAAGAATGGTCAAATTGGCCCACAGCGCATCGCCGGTAAACTGGCTCAGCCGGTTGACCGACAAAAACAATGACTGGTTAGCGCCCATTGCAAGCACGATTAACGCAAGGATCACGGCGATGGCGGGCACGCCCCATGATACCCAGAGTGAAAGACGAGTGTCCTGCATTTTCATTCTATCGTTCGTTTTTTATTGAAGGGTGAATGATGCGAAGTATACCGTGAAGCGGCGATAAGAAGCGGGGTGCGTAGAGAAGTTGGGCATTACAAAAATGCAAAACTCTGTTACCATCAACACACTTAGCACAAGTGCTAGGTAAAGGAGAAAAAATGCGAAGTCTATTTTCGTATTCGCTCCCGCCTGAAATGTACCCCCGAGATTCCGTGGGTGGCGAACTCAGAGAGGCGAAAATCTCTGAGGCTGCACGACAGTGCAGTGGGCGGGTTACTTCTCTTCTTTCAGCTGCGTCCGTTTATTACCGTTCCATTCCCGAAATTGTTCCAATACCACTCCTCTCCGTGTTGTGTTCTTCGTCGCCAACCCGGCGTTTGTTCATGCGGAGAGTGCTGCCCAACCAGTCGCTCCAGCCGACGTCTCCGTCGGCGCGTCGCGCCGCCAGAGCCGCGGCTGAGCTTCATCGATAGAGGGAACCTTGCGGCAAATAAATCCCATCAAACCGAACAGAATTGGGACGTATATCCCCTCTTCAAAAGGGAGATACAAGTCCATTGACATCCTGCTCGAGGCTGATTTTTTGAATGCTTGACCGGAACTCTTGGGTCTAAACACTTTGCTATTGAACAGAGCCGACGCACATTGACTTTGCCTTAGGCCGTTGCGAGCCTTTTGCCGTCACCTCGATGCGGTTGTTAGAGCAACTTTCTCATAGCGAGTAGTCAGCAATTTTGTCGCCGAAAACCTTTTTTGCTTCGCTTTCAAAGCGTTCTTTAAATCCAGCAATTTCAAGATAATCGTTTCCGGCATCTGCTGCTTCATCTTCATCTTCTGATTCTTCAGCTACAGTTTTAAGGCGTTGCATTTCTCTTGAGATGGATTCGAGAATGCATCGCGCCTCCCAGTCAAGTAACGTTAAATTTAATTCACGTTTGTTTGTCATTATATCACCTGCTTTTTAAATACTTTTTGGCACTTCATGGCAAGTTTAGACAACAGACCAATGAATTCATCTAATGGCATATTGGATTGAGGACAAATACCGTAATGCCCAGGCCTATCATTTATTAATTTTAGTCCAATTGGCATTTGCGTTCCTTTTGAGATCTTCCATACCCAACCAGCAACAGGTGTTTTATCCAATCTGTCTTTTGTTGCCAGTGAAACACCTTTTCCATTTGCTACTACGACTGTAATTCCATTTACCTCTATAGTGTCTATATCTTTTGGCATTCTCACATGGGTAAGCCTTGGGCTTGTTGTGTTACCAAGCCGAAATAGATCTTCAGGTGCTAAAAATAAATCCACTAATTGCATGGTTGCCTCCTTTGATATCTTTTTTGCTCTAACTATGGATTGCCATTTATCCAAACCACTGCACTATCTGGTAAATAAAGCTCTAGAAATGGTATTTCAGACCAGCGGGCCAGGCTTGCGCCTTTCTGCTGCTCACAAATTTATCATAATGCTATCGAAACGATCCCCTGCACGTGGATTTAAGGGGACACCCATTAACTGGGTTGATTATTCTTCCAGCCTCACTTCAATCCCCTGCGCCGCCATAGTGCGTTTGGCTTGCTCTACGGTGTATTCCCCAAAGTGAAAAATACTCGCAGCGAGCACGGCATCGGCCTTGCCCTGTCTGATGCCGTCGGCAAGGTGGTCGAGGTTGCCGACGCCGCCAGAGGCTATAACGGGCACGGAAACGGTGTCGCTCACGGCGCGGGTGAGGGCGAGATCAAAGCCGTCGCGGGTGCCGTCGCGGTCCATGCTGGTGAGCAGGATTTCACCGGCGCCCGCATCGGCCATTTGCTTGGCCCATAGCACGGCGTCGATGCCGGTGCGTTTACGCCCGCCGTGGGTAAAGACTTCCCAGCGCGGCGGTTCATCACCGGTGCTGACCTGCTTGGCGTCGATAGCGACAACGATGCACTGCGAGCCAAAACGCTCGGCGGCCTCTTTCACAAGACCGGGGTTGTGTATCGCCGCGGTGTTCATCGCCACCTTGTCGGCGCCCGCGTTGAGCATGCGGCGGATGTCATTGATACTGCGGATGCCGCCGCCCACGGTAAGGGGAATGAACACCTGCGCGGCGACCTGTTCGACCACATGCACCATGGTCTCGCGTTCTTCGCTGCTGGCGGTAATGTCAAGAAACACCAATTCGTCGGCGCCCTGCTGATCATAGCGCTTGGCGATTTCGACCGGATCACCGGCGTCGCGGATACCGACGAAGCGCACGCCTTTGACGACGCGGCCCGCATCCACGTCCAGACAGGGAATGATGCGTTTCGCCAAGCCCATGTCAGCTCAGCTCGTCCGCCAGCTTCTGCCCCGCGACAAAATCCAGCGTGCCTTCATATATGGCGCGGCCAGTAATCGCGCCCATGATGCCTTCCTCGGCAACCGCGCACAGCGCGCGGATATCGTCTAGGTTGGTGATGCCGCCGGAGGCGATCACCGGGATCGAGATGGCCCGCGCCAGCGCGACGGTGGCTTCGATATTCACCCCGCCCAGCATGCCGTCACGGCCGATGTCGGTATAGATAATCGCCTCGACGCCATCTTTTTCAAAACGCTGGGCGATATCAATAACATCGTGATTGGAGAGTTTGGACCAGCCATCTATCGCCACCTTGCCGTTCTTGGCGTCTAGGCCGACGATGATATGGCCGGGGAACTCGCGGCATACATCACCCACGAAGTGCGGCGTGTTGACCGCTTTGGTGCCAAGGATCACGTAACTGACACCCGCATCCAGATAGGCCTGAATGGTGTCGTCGTCGCGAATGCCGCCTCCCACCTGGATCGGCACATCGGGATAGGTTTGCGCGATGCGCCAGATGATATCGGCATTGACCGGCTTGCCGGCGAAGGCGCCGTTCAGATCCACCAGATGCAGACGCCGCGCGCCCGCCTCCACCCAGCGCCCAGCGACGGCGAGCGGGTCATCAGAAAACACGGTGTCATCTTCCATGCGCCCCTGGCGCAGACGCACACATTTGCCATCTTTCAGGTCAATGGCGGGGATCAACAACATGATAGCTTCCTCACGGGGACAGAAAAATCTATTATCCAAAATTTCACAGGGTGGGCCTTATTCCATCTTTGAATTAAGGGCGCATGTCGTAGGGTGCGTCCCACGCACCCTACACTTCTATACACATCCATCCCAGCGCAGAAAATTGGCGAGCAGGGCAAGCCCCGCCGCCGCACTTTTTTCGGGATGAAATTGCACAGCAAAGACATTGCCGCGCGCCATGGCGCAGACGAAATCGGTGCCGTAACGCGTAACACCCGCGATCTGCTCCGGCTCCGTTGGCGCAACGTAGTAACTATGCACGAAATAAAAACGGCTGTCTTGGGATATGCCTTGCCACATGGGATGCGCTTTTGTTTGATGCGCCTGGTTCCAGCCCATGTGAGGGATCTTCAGCGCATCGCCCGAGCGGGGATCAACCATGCCATCCGGGAAACGCCGCACGCGGCCCGGCAGAATGCCCAGACCGGTTGTGCCGCCATTTTCCTCGCTGGATTCCAGCAGCACTTGCAGGCCCATGCAAATTCCAAGAAACGGTTTGCTGCGCACCGCCTCATTTACAACACCCACCAGTCCCCGGTGCGTGAGTTCCGCCATACAATCGCGTGCCGCGCCCTGTCCAGGGAAGACCACGCGCTCGGCCTGCAGGATACGCTCTGGCGAGGCAGTAACCTCTACCGTCGTGCCGACGCTGGCAACGTGTTCCAGCGCCTTGGCGACCGAGCGCAGGTTGCCCATGCCGTAATCAATGACCGCAACGGTGCTCATGGATAACCCGGAGTAATCACAGACTCCCCTTGGTGGACGGCATGATGCCCTGCATGCGCGGATCCATCTCCAAAGCCATGCGCACGGCACGGCCAAAGGCCTTGAACACGGTCTCGGCGATGTGATGGGCGTTGCGGCCGCGGAGATTGTCGATGTGCAAGCTCACCAGGGCGTGATTGACGAAACCCTGAAAAAACTCACGAAACAAATCAACATCGAAGTCACCGATACGCGCGCGCGGAAAGTCGATGTAATACTCAAGGCCGGGGCGGCCGGAAAAGTCGATGACCACACGCGACAGCGCCTCGTCGAGAGGCACATAGGCATGGCCGTAGCGGCGGATGCCGCGCTTGTCGCCTATGGCCTTGGCCACCGCTTGGCCCAGTGTAATGCCGATATCTTCGGCGGTGTGATGGGCATCAATGTGCAAATCACCCTCGGCCTGGATGTCGATGTCGATCATGCCATGCCGCGCGATCTGATCCATCATGTGGTCGAGGAAGGGCAGTCCAGTCTGAAAACGCGATGCGCCTGTGCCATCGAGATTGACGGTCACCTCGATGCGGGTCTCCAGCGTATCGCGTTTGACGGTCGCCTTGCGCTCAGTCATGGGTTTTTCTCCACTTTCATATCAAATGACCTTTGCCAACGCCGCCAGAAACGCCGCGTTTTCCTCCGGTGTGCCCACCGTTACCCGCAGGCAGTCGTTGAGCAGCGGGCTTGCGCCGTGCATGCTTTTGATCAGCACGCCGTCCGCCTTGATCGCCGCGAATATCTCTGCTGCGCGACCGGCAGGCACACGGAACAGGATGAAATTGGCGCGGCTGGGATAGGCGGTGATGCCGTTCAGGGCGCGCATCCGCGCCAAAAGCTGTTCGCGGCCGATGCGGATCTGCGCTGCCTGGGCTTCCAGCACATCATAATGGCGCAAGGCAAATTCCGCGCTCGTCTGCGTCAGCACGCCGATGTTATACGGCAGGCGTATCTTGTCAAACTCATCCAGCCACGCCTTGGCTCCGGCCAGCACGCCCAGGCGCAGACCCGCCAGGCCCATTTTGGACAGGGTGCGCAGCACCAGCAGATTGTCAAAGTCCGCCAGCCGCGGCATGAACGTGCTATCAGCGAAGGCGTTATAGGCCTCGTCCACCACCACCAGGCCAGGCGCGGCGGCAATTAGCTCGCACAACTCATCGGCATCCCACAGATTACCGCTGGGGTTGTTGGGATAGGACAAAAACACCACGGCAGGCTGATGGCGGGCAATCGCGTCGCGCATCGCCGGCATATCCAGGGTGAAATCACCCGCATTGAGCGGCACGCTGATGTACTCGAATCCGGTGAAGGCGGCAATCATGCGGTACATGGAAAAACTGGGCTCTGGCGACAGCACGGCACGCCCCGGCGCGGCCACCGCCATGGCGATCATCTGGATCAGTTCATCCGAGCCGTTGCCAAGCAGGATATCCATCCCTTGCGGTATGTCCAATACCTCGCGCAGGCGCGCCTTGAGGGTGTGCGCCTGGGGATCGGGGTAGCGGTTCAGGCTGGCGTGGCGCAACGTCTCCAGCCACTCATCAACCAGCGGCCGCGGCCAGGTGTAGGGATTCTCCATGGCATCGAGCTTGATCAGGTTTCCCGGATCAGGCACATGATAGGCCGACAAGGAACGGATCTGCGGACGTATCCATTGGCTGACGCGATCTGGCGCCACACCGGCCCCCAGTTCCTGTCCACTGTTCACGGCAGGTTTTGCGTTCATTTCGAGGTGATCCGGTATTCCGCCGAACGCGCGTGTGCGGTGAGGCCTTCGCCGCGAGCCAGCAGTGATGCTGTTTTGCCCAGTTCAGACGCGCCCTGCGCCGAACACATGATCAGGCTGGAGCGCTTCTGGAAATCATACACCCCGAGCGGCGATGAAAAACGCGCCGTGCGCGACGTGGGCAGCACGTGGTTGGGGCCCGCGCAATAGTCGCCCACCGCCTCGGCAGTGTAACGCCCCATGAAAATTGCACCGGCATGGCGGATGTGCGCGGCCATCGCCTGAGGATCCGCCACTGACAGCTCAAGGTGTTCGGGGGCGATAAAATTGGCAACGGCAATAGCCTCGTCCATATCGCGCACATGGATCATCGCGCCGCGCGAGGCGAGTGATTTTTCAATCACCGCAGCGCGTTCCATGCCGGGCAGCAGGCGGTTGATGCTGGCCTGCACCTGATCAAGATAGGCAGCATCGGGGCACACCAGGATCGACTGCGCATCCTCGTCATGCTCGGCCTGCGAGAACAGGTCCATGGCGATCCAGTCCGGCTCGGTGCGGCCATCGCAGATCACCAGGATCTCCGAGGGGCCAGCAATCATGTCGATACCCACCGTACCGTACACCATGCCCTTCGCAGTGGCGACGTAGATATTGCCAGGACCGACGATTTTGTCTACCTGCGGTACGCTTTGCGTGCCATAGGCGAGCGCCGCCACCGCCTGCGCCCCGCCGATGGCAAACACGCGGTCCACACCGACAATCGCCGCCGCCGCCAGCACCAGGTCATTCACCTGACCATCCGGCGTGGGCACCACCATGATCAGCTCCGATACGCCCGCCACCTTGGCAGGAATGGCGTTCATTAACACAGAGGAAGGGTAAGTCGCCTTGCCGCCGGGCACATACAGCCCGACGCGCTCCAATGCCGTTACCTGCTGGCCGAGCACTGTGCCATCGGCTTCGGTATATGACCACGATTCCTGTTTTTGATGTGCATGGTAAGCACGCAGCCGGGAAACGGCAAACTCCAGCGCCTCGCGCTGTGCGCCGGGGATTCTCCCCAATGCCTGCCGCAGGCTAGTCTGCGCTATCTCCAGCTCGTCAAAGTGTGCCGCGCTCATCCGGTCGAAGCGGTTGGTGTATTCGAGCACCGCCGCATCGCCACGCTTACGCACATCGGACAGGATGTCGCGCACGGTGCGCGTCACCGCCTCATCGGAGACGCTCTCCCAGGCCAGGCGCTGTTCGAGCTGCGTCCAGAATTCCGCTTGCGTTGTATTCAATCGCTGGATATCAACCATGGCTCACACCTTCGTTTTTTCTTTGGCGGCGACCGCCTCACCAATACGCTCAATCAAGGTTTTGACCGCGGCATGCTTCATCTTCATTGATGCCTTGTTGACGATGAGGCGCGAGCTGATGTCGGCGATATGCTCAAGCGGCTCCAGGCCATTGGCCCGCAGGGTATTACCGGTGTCCACGACATCGACGATGCGGTCCGCCAGCCCCACCAGCGGCGCGAGCTCCATCGAGCCATAGAGCTTGATGATCTCCACCTGCTTGCCCTGCGCGGCGAAATAACGCCGCGTGGACGCGACATATTTGGTGGCGATACGCATGCGCGCCTCGCCATTTTTCCCCGATGCGGGGCCCGCCAGCATCAACCGGCAGCGCGCGATTTTCAGGTCCAGAGGCTCGTACAAACCGTCGCCGCCGTGCTCCATCAATACGTCCTTGCCCGCCACGCCCACATCGGCGGCACCGTACTCCACATAGGTCGGCACGTCGGAAGCGCGAATGATCACGAGCTTGATCTCGGGATGGTTGGTATCGAGAATGAGTTTGCGGCTGGTATCGGGGTCATCGACCGGCACGATGCCGGCATGCGCCAGCAACGGTAGCGTTTCTTTGAAGATGCGCCCCTTGGAGAGGGCGATGGTGAGTGTGGTGTTCATCAGGTGCCGGGGCTTAGGGATCGGTCAATTCGAGCTTTAATATTCCACATAATAACGGGTGTTACGCGTTCACCCTCTCCCCAACCCTCTCCCGCAAGCGGGAGAGGGGGGAAGCGCGATTTGTTACACCGGAACCCGGCGGATACGCGCGCCAAGCTGGGTCAGCTTCTCTTCGATACATTCATAGCCGCGGTCAATATGATAGATGCGGTCCACCAGGGTATCGCCCTGCGCCACCAGGCCCGCCAGCACCAGACCCGCCGAGGCACGCAGATCCGTCGCCATCACCGGCGCGGCGGTGAGTTTCTCCACGCCGCGTATGATGGCGGTATTGCCCTCCAGGCGAATATCGGCCCCCATGCGCTGCAACTCCTGCACGTGCATGAAGCGGTTCTCGAACACCGTTTCGGTGATCATTCCGGTGCCCTCTGCGACCACGTTCAGCGCGGTGAATTGCGCCTGCATGTCGGTGGGAAACGCCGGGTGCGGCGCGGTACGCAGGTCGACAGCACGCGGACGGCGGCCGTGCATGTCGAGCTCGATCCAGTTATCGCCAATCTCGATGTCAGCCCCCGCCTCACGCAGTTTGAGCAGCACTGCCTCCAGCAGATGCGGATTGGTATCCTTGACCCTGACCCGCCCCCCGGTGATCGCGGCGGCCACCAGGTAGGTGCCGGTCTCGATGCGGTCGGGCAGTACGCTGTAGTGGGTGCCTGAAAGGCGCTCCACACCTTCGATAGTCAGAGTATCAGTGCCCGCACCGCTGATTTTGGCGCCCATCTGATTAAGGCAATGTGCCAGATCCACCACCTCCGGCTCGCGTGCGGCGTTCTCGATGATCGTGGTGCCTTCCGCCAGCGTCGCCGCCATCATGAGATTTTCGGTGCCGGTCACGGTCACGATATCCAGAAACAGATGCGCACCCTTGAGGCGCTTGGCAGTCGCGCGTATGTAACCGTTCTCGACCTTGATGGCCGCCCCCATCGCCTCCAGGCCATGGATGTGCAGATTCACTGGCCGCGCGCCAATCGCGCATCCACCGGGTAGCGAGACATTAGCCTGCCCGTAGCGCGCCAGCAAAGGCCCCAGCACGAGAATGGAGGCGCGCATGGTTTTGACCAGCTCGTAGGGAGCCGAAAAATCGTGAATAGTGCTGCTATCCACCTCGATATTCATGCGCTCATCCACCGTGAGCTGAACACCCATGCGCCCGAGCAGCTCCATCGTGGTAGTGATGTCGCGCAGGTGGGGGACATTGCTGAGGGTCACTGGCCCATCCGCGAGCAGTGTGGCGGCCAGAATCGGCAGCGCCGCGTTTTTGGCCCCGGAGATGCGGACTTCGCCGTGAAGCTGCGCGCCGCCGGTAATCAATAATTTATCCATGTGCCGGCCAGTTAAAGTGTCATAACAAGATGGGTAGTTCTACTGTGTCACAAAGCGCTGAAGGGCGCATTGCCGCGTTAAAATCGGGCTCAAAATGCTCATTTACTACGTGTAAACTCCGCTTTTTCGCCCGATTTTGCCTTGCACTGCATCCCTTGATCGCTTTGTGACACAGTAGAAGGAGGTGGCAAATCTGAATCAACGCCGGTTGTTGCCGGCGCCAAGCCGCATTACCTGCGAACTCACTGCGCGCGCATCTTTTCCCACTCCTGCGGGGTATACGTGCGCATGGATAAGGCATGTATCGCCGAATGCATGAGGTCGCCCAGCGTGGCATAAACCATTTTATGCTGGGCGAGCATGCCCTTGCCCTCGAAGGCGCCCGAAACGATAACCGCCTCGAAGTGGACACCATCATCCCCCTTAACCTGTGCCTGGCAATCGGGCAACCCCGCCTCAATAAGACGTTTGATATCCTCTGCCTGCATTTGAAACCCTCTGCTTTCGTCTACCAAATATGGCTATTGTATCAAACATATGAAGAGCATGGCGCCGAGCCAGGAACTTTATAACCCATAACCCTTACTCCACTACAAAAGCGGAAGGATCTGCTCCACGCCGCTGACTTTGGCGATAGCCAGCATTTGGGGAGGGATATTTCTGAAGGCAATGGTTTTGTTCCGGCTGCGGGCGGCGCGCATCCACTCTATGAGCAGGGCAAGACCGGCGCTGTCGGTATGAGTAATCCCCTGCAAGTCCAGCGTAAGCGCATCAGCATTATTAAACTGCGCGGCGCTTTGACGCCACAGGGCGGGCACAGTGTCGAAGGTCAGCGCGCCGGATAACAGAAAGCCGCCATCGCCTAACGGCTTGATCTCAACATCGCTCATTTGGCGGAAGACACGCTGGATTTCTCGTTGCGCGCAGCGAGTTTTTCGATAAGCTTGTCTAGCCCTTCTTGCCGGATCTGATTGGCAAACGTGGTGCGGTAATTTGTCACCAGGCTGACGCTGTCGATGGAGACGTCGTACACCTTCCACTCGTCACCCGTGAGGGCCAGCCGGTAATCGATAGGGATCGGCGCGGCGCCTGGCTGTGCCACCTCGGTACGCACCGTCACGTCGGTATCGTTAGGGTCGGCGCGAAACGGCAGGTAGTTAATCTTGCGATCGGTATATTCGGTCAACGAGGTGGCATAGGTACGCACCAGTAGATTGCGGAACTCCTCGCTGAAGCGCTTTTTCTGCGCTGGGGTGGCGGTGCGCCAATGCTTGCCCAGCACCCACGAAGACATGCGCTCAAAATCGAAGTGCGGCAGAACGATGCTGCTGACCAAATCGTAAATCCGGCCTGGATCCTTACGTATCACAGCCCTTTCTTCTTTGAGCTTGGCAAGCATGCTGTCGGCGGTTTGCTTCACCATATCCTGCGGCGGCTGAGGCACGTTGGCGCTTACGCCTGCTGGCGCAAACCCCGCCATACACAGCAACAGCATCACAACAATCCACTTTTTCATTGATCCGCTCCGGTTACATTCCGCAATTGTGCTACATGCATGTTGAAATCATAAACTGTCTTGATATAGTCAGTCTGTGCCAGCACGTATCCCTGGAAGGCGGTGATGACCCGATCCGCTGTTTCAAGACCAGCTTCAAAATCCGCATAGCGCCCGATCATCCAGCGCCGTGCATTGCGGCTGCCTTCGCTCAGCTCCCGCACCGCCTTAGAATCCGCCTGCATCTGGTGGTATTGCTCCGCCACCTGGAATGGGATACCGTGCCGGGCAAAATCCGACTTGGCGAGCAACGCATTCAGCTCCGCCTGCTCTTGCGCAACTTTTGCATCCTGCGCCCGCGGCTGCCAAGCCCACTGGAGACCGACCATCGGCGTCAAACCGGCCGTGTTGAAAGGATCATAGATGTACGGGTTTTTAAGATTATCGCGGTTGGGTGAATAAGAAAGAATCCCTGCCACACCCGCATACACGTTTGGCAATTTGTCGGCCTGGCGTGCCTCCACCAAGGCGCGGCGGGCGCGCAATCCCGCATCCACCTGCTTCATCTCAGGCCGATTGGCCAGCGCCTGATCCTGGAGCTCGGCTAATTTGGCTTCAGGCAACGGCACCGGAGCCAAGATGTCGTCGGCAAGCTGAATCTCATCTTGCGCAGCGATGCCGGTGAGCACCTTCAATCCATCGTTGGCGACTTTCTCCATGCCTTCGGCTTGGGCTATGTATCTGCTCACCAGCGAATGCGCGGCCTGAAGCGCGAATACGTCGGCCTGCCTGATGTCACCCTGCCCCTCATCCAGCCATTTTTTGGCCAGATCGATGGTCTTGGCAACACGCTCCTTGACGTCCGATAAAAACAACCGCGCGTCACGCGCCGCCAGACAACCGTAGTAGGCGCGCTTTACATCCAAAATCGTCGTGGCGCGCTGCAGGCGCACATCGTTATCCTTCACTTCGATATTGGCACGCGCGGCGGCAGCGTAATTTTCGACCTTGCCAAAGGTATATAGGGGTTTGAGAATGGTCATCTGCAGATTGACCCAAGGCGAAAAACCATTGCTCAAGTCATACCTGTCGGAACGCAGGGTACAGCTGCCAGGGGCGCAGTCGCCGCCCCTGAATATGTTGCCGTTCACGCCCGGTGACACCGCGAGAAAGGTATTGGCGTCAAACCGCCAGCCCTCGTTGCCGTTGACTTCGGCAAGCAGCGCTTGCGCAGCATCGACGAGGCGCTGGCGCTCGGTGACGCGCGGATCTGTCTGCAAGGCGCGCGCTGTCGCCTGCTCCAGCGTCAGCGGCACGGATTCCGCCGCCACATTGGCACAGGCCAGCAACCCCACCAACCCCGCTAATCCGACCCGCATCACGGCGCAGCCCCTTCTTCTTTTTTCCCACCACCACCGGCAGCCTTGTCAAATAAGAATTGACCCACCATCTTTTCCAGAATGATTGCCGACTGAGTAAGCTTGATATCTCCGCCCGGCTTCAGAAAGGCTTCGTCACCACCCGGCTCCAGCGCCACATATTGCTCACCCAGCAGCCCCGCCGTCAAAATGCTTGCCGAGGTGTCGGCGGGCAACCGGTCATGCTGGGATTCGATATTCATCGTGACCACAGCCTCGTAGTCTTTATCGTCAAACACGATCGACTTCACCCGGCCAATGCGCACGCCCGCCACAGTTACCGCCGAGCGCTCTTTGAGTCCGCCAATATTTTCAAACCGCGCGGTAATTTCATAGCCTTGCTGGTTGGTAAAGGCGGCCAGGTTGCTGACCTTCATGGCCAGCATCACCAGTGCGGCAATGCCCGCCGCAACGAACACGCCCACTCCAATCTCCATAGTTCGCTTCTGCATCATTTTATTCGTTCCCAAACATCAGCGCAGTTAATATGAAATCCAGCCCCAACACGGCAAACGCCGTATGCACCACAGTGCGCGTGGTGGCGCGGCTCACGCCTTCCGTGTTCGGCACTGCGTCGTAACCTTCAAAAACGGCGATCCAGGCCGCCACAAAGCCGAACACAACGCTCTTGATCACACCGTTGAGGATGTCGTCATACAGGTCAACCTTGGACTGCATTTGCGACCAGAACGCCCCGCTGTCTACGCCGAGCAGGCCGACACCGACAAAAAAACCGCCCAGCACACCCACCGCGCTGAACATTGCGGCCAGCAGCGGCATGGAAATGATGCCGGCAATAAAACGGGGCGCGACCACACGCTTGAGCGGATCGACCGCCATCATCTCCATCCCGGAGAGTTGCTCAGTGGCCTTCATCAGCCCGATCTCGGCGGTCAATGCTGAACCGGCGCGCCCGGCGAACAGCAGCGCCGCCACAACCGGCCCCAATTCACGCACCAGCGACAGTGCAACCAGCTGGCCCAGGGATTCCTCGGAGCCAAAATCCACCAGGGTATTATATCCTTGCAGGCCGAGCACCATGCCCACATTGAGCCCGGAGATGACAATCAGCATCATCGACAGCACGCCCACCGAATAAAGCTGCGCAATCACCAGCCCTGGGCGCGGCACGAGGCTGGGCAAGGCCGCCAGCACGCGCAACAGGAACAGATTGCCACGCCCCAACCGTTCAAAAACACTCAGGCTTGTACTGCCCAGCCGCTGCAACCAATCCATCATGCAGCGCATACTCCAGATATGAAATGTGTTGTCATTGCTTACGCCCCGGCCAGCAGGTCATCGGCGTAATCCGGTGCAGGATAGTGGAACGGCACCGGGCCATCCGGTAATCCGGCCATAAACTGCCGCACCCAGCCTGATTCCGAATGGGCCATATCACCGGGCGTCCCGTGTCCAACCACCTTGCCGCCTGAAATCATATACATATGGTCACAGATCATCGTTAACTCATGCACATCATGGGAGACTATGATACTGGTAAGTCCCAAGGTATCGTTGAGCATACGGATAAGCTGCATGATCACGCCCACAGTGATTGGATCCTGGCCGGTGAAGGGCTCATCATACATGATCATCATCGGGTCCAGCGCGATTGCCCTGGCCAGCGCCACGCGCCGCGCCATGCCGCCGGACAGCTCGGCAGGCAGCAGATCCCGCGCACCGCGCAACCCTACCGCCTCCAGCTTCATCAGCACCAGGTCGCGTAGTATCGACTCGGGCAAACGGGTATGTTCACGCAGTGGAAAAGCCACATTTTCAAATACAGTGAGATCGGTAAATAGCGCGCCGGTCTGGAACAGCAGACTCATGCGCTTGCGCAAGCGGAACAGCGCGTCACGGGAAATTTTATTGACATCCTCGCCGTCCACCACGACGCTGCCCGCATTGGGCTGCAACTGGCCGCCAATCAATTTCAG
Organism: Gammaproteobacteria bacterium Ga0074134; assembly: GCA_001464965.1. Classification (GTDB taxonomy): domain Bacteria; phylum Pseudomonadota; class Gammaproteobacteria; family Ga007554; genus LNEJ01. Next base: position 38,193 of record LNEJ01000045.1, on the reverse strand, counting down.
CAGCGTGGTCTTGCCGGTGCCGCTAGGACCCATGATGGATGTGATTTTGCCGCGCGGAATGTCAATATCCACGCCATCAAAAATCACGCGGGCGCCATGCGCGAAACGCAGGCCACGGATTTTTACGATGAGCTCATCATTGTTGTTTGACACTGGTAGAGCACCTTGCCGCACAGCCTGCATTCCACCGCAGCCATGCCCACGCACAAAATGGATGGAAAATAACGGGATGATTATAGCAGGTGCAAACGATTAGAGGCGAGTAGTCCTACTGTGTCACAAAGCACGACTCAGCAACACCGGCACAATCCCATGCAAAACTAAATGGATTTGCGCAGCCGTTGCGCGGCCATTCCGTCGTCATAATAATTGTCGACTCGCCCGTCTGGCAGATAGCCGGCCTTGCGGTAGAGCCGTATGGCCGCCTCATTGTCGGCGCGCACCTCCAGACGCATGGTGGTGCAGCCCTTTGCGGCGGCGGCCTGTTCGGCGGCTTCGAGCAAGGCGCGGGCGATGCCGCGACCTTGGCAGGCTGGATCTACCACCAGCGAGTAGACCCGCGCGCTGACGGAGCGCCGCCGGTAAAGAACAACGGCGTTGCCGACGACCCCTTGACCCCCATCGTACACCCAGATCGCAGCATGGCCGCGCGTGAGCAGATGCCGGAAACTTTTCCGGCTGATGCAGTCACCGGGGAATACTGTTTCCAGCCGCACCAGCGCATCAAGGTCTTCCGGCACGGCTGGACGTATTGTTGCGCGCATTATCAGAAAATCAGGAAGGGAAGCCGTCCCCCGCCGCAAGGTGGCGTAGCGTAAACTTTTCTCCGAACAGCACGGGGCGGTAGCTCATTTTTACCCGGCGCAGATTTTCAAGGCCAAGGTCGTCGCCGACATTGATATGCACGCAGTCGCGATACATTTTGGCAAACTCGCGGAACAGAAACTGCGCTGAACCGAGGATGGCGAAGTTGGTTTTTTCGACCAGCACGCTGGCCACGGTCGAAGTAATGCGCTCGCCGAAGGTGAATCCTTCGAGCGTATCGCCGATAAACAGGCACAAGCCCTGCAAATCCAGCCGGCCATAGTGCTCTATGGCCCGCTCAATGGCCTTGCGCTCCATCTCGACGGTATAGAAGAAATCGGCGATGGCGTCGCCAGTAAGGTATTGGATGCGATTTTTCAGCCAGGTGTCCATCAGGGCGCGGATCCCTTCCCAATGCTGCGGCCCCAGCACTTCCAGCCGGTGATCGGGGTAGCTGCGCCGGAATTGATTGATCTCGCTGCGCTTGGTCTTGTAGGGATTGCCTTTGAGCTCGATCAGATCCTCCGTGGAGTAAATATAATCCGGCAGTGCGCGCTCCACCAGCCATTGGTTGTTGGTTAGCGCGGGCAGACTATCTTCGCCACTTTCGGCGTTGACATCAATATTCAATACTGCCAGAAAGTCACGGTAAACATACTCCACCGCGCTGAGATAGGGGGATGGGTTATAGCCGTCCATGATCTCGAAACACGCCTCCAGGGCGCGCGCTTGGCGCGATGGGTCACCCAGTGGCGGCAGCAGCATGGTCAGGCAATTGCCGTTGAGGCTGAACAGACAGAAGCAATCTTCGATAATCTGGTAAAAGGCGCTCATCCGCGACAGCCAGATAATGTTATTGGCGAACGTATAATCGGAGAGAGTGACCTGGAGGTGCTGCTGATAGCGGTTGAAGAGGGGTTTGACTTCGACAGTGAAGGGGTAGAGCCGGTATCCCTCAATCGCGAGATAATTTTTAGGGAAGAGTTCGTTGGACAAGACCGCGATATTCTTTGCAGATGTTCGGTCGGTCTCATTCCATTTGAGACGGCTGGCGTGTACGTTGCTACCGGGGGGTTCGTCTGTCTGGCTGAGCATTTGTGTCTCCTTGATTAAAAGTGGATATCGCCAACAACAAGAATGGCGTTGTGCACTATAGCGACAGCTTTCCGGCAAACATTAGCCATGACTACATCAGCATAATACCGCACACACCACTTGCCTTTAATAGAACAAAATGAAATGCTTGTAAAGTATTCTTTGCAAGAATCATCAAGAATCCCTGTCTCAATACGGCTACAACCTGATAATGAGCTACTTTACCAAGCGTTACCACCCGCCAGGCACCCCACCGGGAGTGCTGACTGCGGACGAATCCGCCGCATCCAGGTCGATCAATATCCGCCTCATCGATTACGATGTATCGGAATATATCGAGAAAGAAAATCTCACATTCGAGGAATGCCTACCGCATCTCGTCCATCCCGCCATGACCTGGATTCACCTGCATGGTCATGCGGAACCAGCACTGTTACGCCAGATCGGCGATGCATTTAACCTGCATCCGTTGGCTCTGGAAGATGTGCTCAATACCGGCCAGCGGCCCAAGTCGGAAACTTATAACGATCAACTGTTCGTGGTGATGAGCCTCCCCGTGCGGCGCAACGGCTCGATCATCACCGAGCAGATCAGCATGTTCGTGGGCAGCAATTTTGTCGTGAGTTTTCACGACGGGTTGGAAGATCCTTTCGATCTCGTGCGCAAGAGGCTGCGCAACCATAGTGGCCATATTCGCGCGGGCGGCCCGGATCATCTGCTGTATGCGTTGCTGGACGTGATCATCGACCAGGGCTTCCCCGTACTGGAGGATGTCGGGGAGTGGGTGGAAGAACTGGAAGAGGAATTGCTGGACAAGCCCAGCAAACAAACCCTGCATACCATTCACCATATCAAGCGTGAATTACTGCTGCTGCGCCGCATGCTGTGGCCGCAGCGTGAGGTGCTCAATTCACTGCTGCGTGGCGATCATACCCTGATCCACGAGAACACCAAAACCTATCTGCGCGACTGCTACGATCACACTATCCAGATTATGGATCTGCTGGAAACCTACCGGGACATCATGGCGAGCATGCTGGACGTATATCTCTCCAGCGTGAGCATGCGCCTCAATGATGTCATGCGCGTGCTGACGGTCATTGCCACGCTGTTCATTCCGCCCACTTTTGTCGTTGGCGTGTATGGCATGAATTTCGATCACGCGGCCAGTCCGTGGAATATGCCGGAGCTTGAATGGAAATATGGCTACCTGTTCGCCTGGCTAATCATCGCTGGCATGATGGGAGGGATGCTGGTGTACTTCAAGCGCAAGAAGTGGTTTTGACGCTACGGTTAATCCTGCTGTGTCACAAAGCGATCAAGGGATGCAGTGCAAGGCAAAATTGGGCGAAAAAGCGGAGCATACATGAAGTATGTGAGCATTTTGAGTCCGATTTTAACGCCGCAATGCGCCCTTCAGCGCTTTATGACGCAGTAGGACTAATCGAGATTGTAATCAATCCGGTACATGACCATTATCAAAACCACCGTGCCGATGGCCAGCCATAACGGCCCAAACAGCCACAGCACCAAGGGCACGGAAAGATAATAACCACGCATACCCAGCGAATAATGGTTCATGCCGTGGGACAGCACGCCCGCCACGAATACCGGAGTAATCAACGGATCCCGCTCAGTGGGAATATTGATCATGAAGCCGACGCGGTTATAGGAGCGGATGGCCAGGGCGAAATTAAAGAACGCAAAAAAGAAGGTGATGATCAGAAAGAGCAGTTTCTCCAGCCATATCTCACCGAATTCATGGCTCACCCTGATGATGAGTTGCGGTGCCCCGTTGTTGCCAATCGCGAAAAATGCCGCATTGAGTATGCCAAGGCTGATTAATATCGCGGCGCTGGCCAGAAAACTTGCCGCCATACTCCAGTTGCGTAGTGTCTGTATCGCCAGGATATCGAGTTGCTTCTCCATGATGGTCTCCACCCACACGCGGCGCGTGTGGGCATTCAGACCAATTGCCGTCGTCAGTGGTGTGCGGCGAATCCTGTATATCAGGTGAAGGTAATACGCCACCAGCGCGACAAAAGAGAGAGCGGTAAGGCCTTGCTCAAACCATTCGGCATCAAACATCGTTATCCTTGCAAAACACCAAGCTACTCACCTGCAATCATCATTTCTTCAATCAATATCGAGCCGGTGCGCGTCCCGCCACGCACCTCGACATCATTGCCCACTTCGGCGATGCGCATGAACATGTCGCGCAGATTGCCTGCGATGGTGATCTCCTCAACGGGATATTGAATCTCCCCGTTTTCCACCCAGAAGCCCGCCGCGCCGCGCGAGTAATCACCGGTTACGGCGTTGACACCCATGCCCATCAACTCCGTGACCAGCAGGCCCTTGTCCATGCGCCGCAGCATTCCGGCCAGATCAAGCGCGCCCGGATCAATGACCAGATTATGCACGCCACCCGCATTGCCGGTGGTCTGCATACCGAGCTTGCGCGCCGCGTAGCTGTCCAGAATATAGCCCTGCAATACACCGTCGCGCACGATATCACGCGCCTGCGTCGCCACGCCTTCGTTATCAAACGGCGTGCTGCCCAGCGCCCGCTTCAGATGCGGTTGTTCGTGGATGTGGATATGGGCGGGAAACACCTGCTTGCCCAAATGATCCAGCAAAAAGGTCGCCTTACGGTATAGCGCGCCACCGCGAATCGCGCTGGTGAAGTGCGACAACAGGCTGGTGGCGATTTCGGCGGCGAAGATCACCGGAACCTGACAGGTGGGCAAACGGCGCGCATCGAGACGGCGCAGGGTGCGTTGCGCAGCACGCCGCCCCACCTCCGCCGCCGCCTCCAGCTCCGCGCTGTCGCGCGCCACGGTGAACCAGTAGTCGCGCTGCATCCCTTCGCCCTCCCCGCCGATCACCGCGCAGCTCAAGCTGTGCCGCGTGCTGGGATAAGCACCGATGAAGCCGTGGCTGTTGCCATACACCCGGTAGCCCTGGTGGCTGGAGACACTGCCGCCCTCGGAATTGCTGATGCGCACATCCATGCCGCGCGCCGCATCCTCGCATTCGATTGCCATCTCGATGGCCTGCTCGGCGCTGATGTCCCACGGGTAGCACAGGTCAAGATCGGGAATATCCCGCGCCATGAGCGCTGCATCGGCCAAGCCCGCGTACTCATCTTCCGCGGTATATTTGGCGATGCCGCATGCCGCACGCACCGCCTCGCGCACCGCCTCGGGCGTGAAGTCCGAGGTGCTCGACGAACCCTTACGCCCGCCAAAATAGACCGTAACACCCAACCCCTTGTCGCGGTTATACTCGATGGTTTCCACCTCGCCCAGACGCGCCGTCACCGACAAGCCGGTTTCAAGGCTGACGCCCGCCTCCGCTGCACTCGCTCCCTGCGCCCGCGCCTCGGCGAGGATGTCGCGCACCAGGTCTTCAAGCTGGGCGTTGCTTGGGTTGGTGTTGCTGGAAGGCGTGATCTGTGACATTGTAAATACTCTCTCGAAGCTGGATTTAAAAAGAAACCATATTGCCTTTATGATAGACGACGATACAAGCCCCGAAGCAAAAAGCAAATCCCAGCTCAAACGGGAGGCCAACGCCCTGCAAGAGATGGGTGAAGCGCTGGTGAAGTTGAATGCCAGCCAGTTTAACGCCATCCCCCTGCCGGAACACCTGCGCGCCGCCGTCGCTGCCGCGCGCACCATTACGGAGCACGGGGCGCACAAACGCCAGTTACAGTATATCGGGAAATTGATGCGCGATGTTGACCCCGCGCCGATCCAGCAGGCGCTGGACGCCTTCAATAACCGCAACCAGCAGGCCACCACCCAGTTTCACCGCCTGGAACGCTGGCGCGACCGCTTGCTGAGCGAAGGTGACACCGCGCTCAGCGAATTTCTCACTGAACACCCCGGCGCCGACAGCCAGCAGATCCGCCAACTATTGCGCAACGCAGCACGCGAGGCCAAAGCCAACAAACCCCCAGCAGCGGCACGGGCGCTGTTTCGGTATTTGCGGGAAGTTTCGGGTGGGGACGGGACGGAGGAAAAACCATAGCGGTCCGTACCGGGTGCTATATCTTGTCGTTTATCCCAACCTCTCGCTTGCGCATGTTGCAAGATATTGCCAAGTTATGTACATTATATTGTACGTTATAACGTGCAAATAGAGGGCATCATGCGCAGACTCCGAATAGATGAAGATATCCGCCCGCTGTCCGAGTTTCGCTCTGGCGTTGCCTCGTTCCTAAAGCAGGTTCACGATACCAGGCGCCCTCTAGTCATCACGCAGCATGGCCGAGGCGTCGCCGTTTTGGTCGATGTTCATGAGTTCGAGTCGATGCGGGAACGGCTAGAACTGCTCGAAGATCTATACATTGCGGACCGGCAACTGCAAGCAGGAGAAGGCATCGACCATGATGAGGCGAAAGCTCGGGTTCTGAAAAGGTTGGGCAGGTGAAGGTCGTATGGCTGCCCTTGGCAATAGACAGGGTTTATGAAATCGCCGAGTACATCGCGCTGGATAATCCGGTTGCAGCGGCGAACTGGGTTGAAGATATTTTTGCCAAGGTCAAACCACTCGCAGAGTTCCCGGAAATAGGACGAATCGTTCCCGAACTGGGGCGTGGAGACATTAAAGAGTTGATCTTTGGCAACTATCGGATCATTTATCGTGTCAGCGCCAGCATTGCTGTTTTAACGGTCCGCCACAGCAAGCAACTGCTACTGGACAGCGATTTGGAAGAGGGATAATAACCGGCTTGCTTGACGCCCCCGGTTGATTGGCGGCATTGCGGCTGGGGAATTGGCATGGATACAAGCAAATTCCAGCTTTTCACTGACAAGAACACCTCACCCGCCCAGGAAGCTTCTTTGCTTCGCTTTTTGCTGCGTACCACTTAAGATCTGGGTAAGTGTCCGGTACAAACAAACTGGCTAACCAATCACGCGCTCGTCCCCCCCACCGTCAACCCATCCACTCTAAGTGTAGGCTGCCCCACGCCGACCGGTACGCTCTGGCCTTCCTTGCCGCAGGTACCGACGCCTGTGTCGAGCTTCAGGTCGTTGCCGACCATGCTGACGCGGGTGAGTACGTCAGGGCCGTTGCCGATGAGGGTGGCGCCTTTGACGGGGTAGGTGATTTTGCCGTCTTCGATCATGTAGGCCTCGCTGGCGGAGAATACGAATTTGCCGGAGGTGATGTCGACCTGGCCGCCACCGAAGTTGACGGCATACAGACCGTTTTTCACTGAGGCGATGATTTCTTGCGGATCGTGTTCGCCGGCCAGCATGTAGGTGTTGGTCATGCGCGGCATGGGCAGGTGGGCGTAGGACTCGCGGCGGCCGTTGCCGGTGGGGGCGACGCCCATCAGGCGGGCGTTCATCTTGTCCTGCATATAGCCCTTGAGGATGCCGTTTTCGATGAGCACGGTACGCTGCGTCGGGGTGCCTTCGTCGTCGACGTTGAGCGAGCCGCGGCGGCTTGCCAGGGTACCGTCGTCCACCACGGTACACAGCGGGGATGCCACGCGCTCGCCGATGCGCCCGGCAAACGCAGAGGTGCCTTTTCGGTTGAAGTCGCCTTCCAGCCCGTGGCCAATCGCCTCATGCAGCAACACGCCCGGCCAGCCCGGCCCGAGCACCACTTGCATGGCACCCGCAGGCGCGTCGCGCGCATCGAGATTGACCAGTGCCTGCCGTACTGCTTCGCGCGCATAGCCCAGCGCACGCCCGTCCCCTGAAAAAAACTCGTAACCCGCACGCCCACCGCCGCCGCTCGACCCTTGCTCGCGACGCCCGTTGTGCTCGACGATCACGCTCACATTGACGCGCACCAGCGGACGCACGTCGGCGGCGAGGGTGCCGTCGGACGCGGCCACCAGCACCACATCGTAGACGCCAGCGAGGCTGACCATCACCTGCTTGACGCGCGGATCCTGCTTACGTGCCTCTGCATCCAGCGACTCCAGCAAGGCCACCTTATCTTGTTCGGGCAACGTCCCAAGCGGATTCGTAGGCAAATACAGGCCATGGCCTGCGACGGCTGACAAGGCTTTTACCCGGTGCTGCTGTCCGCTGCGGGCAATGGCGCGCGCGGCCAGCGCAGCCTCGGTAAGCGCAGGCAGGGCGATTTCATCGGAATAGGCAAAGCCGGTTTTTTCGCCACTGATGGCGCGCACGCCAACGCCGCGATCTATGCTGTAACTGCCTTCCTTGACGATGCCATCTTCCAGCGACCAGGATTCGTAGTGCGTGGCCTGAAAATAGAGATCAGCACTGTCCACGGCGTAGCTCAACACCTGTCCCAGCACGCCTTGCAGATCTGCCTCAGTAAGGCCGGAGGGAGCAAGCAACATGTGGCGGGCAATATCAAGCGATGTATTCATGATTTATGGTTCCGGGTTCCTGGCTGATTGGCCGCTGTGATATGCATCCCAGCATCCTTATGGTTTTTCATGAGCAACGCAATTTGCGATGCTGTATCGATGGAAAGTTACGGCGCATGCTCTCGAGGCGGCCACGATCTATCTCCGCGCTGACAAACCCTGAGCCGCGCGGCAGGCGATCCAGCACGATACCCCACGGACTGACGATCATGCTGTCGCCGTGGGTTTCACGTCCGCCGACGTGATAGCCACCCTGGGCAGCGGCGATCACATAGCACAGATTCTCCACGGCGCGGGCGCGCACCAGCGTTTCCCAGTGAGCCTTGCCCGTGATGGCGGTAAATGCCGACGGCACCGCCACCAGCTCCATGCCGTCATCCAGCAGGCGCCGGAACAACTCCGGGAAGCGCAAGTCGTAACACACTGCCAGGCCGAGTCTGCCGAAAGGGGTATCCACTACCACCGTCGTGTCTCCGGCTTCGATCGTTTCCGATTCGACGTAATTTTCCCCGCTTTCTTCGACGCGCACATCGAACATATGTATCTTGTCGTAACGCGCCACGCGCCCGCCTTTGGGATTGAACAGCAGGCAGGCGGCGCGCACCTTGTCAGGGCTGCTCGCCACCAGCGGGATAGTGCCGCCCACCAGCCAGACACCGTTTTTTGCGGCCTGTTGGGAGAGAAAATCCTGGATTGGCCCCTGCCCGTCCTGTTCGCGGATCTTGACCTTGTCGAATTCCGCGACGCCCATAATGGCAAAGTTTTCAGGCAGCACAATCAGTTGCGCACCCGCATGCGCGGCATTGCGGATGAGTCTGGCGGCCTCCAGCAGGTTGGCGCTGACGCTCGGCCCGGAGGCCATTTGAATTGCGGCGACGCGGCTCATCGGGTCTCTCCTTGATCCATCGGGGGAATATCCACAACAGGAAAGGACGCCATGCCTGCGCTACCCGATTGACCGGGACTTTCCTTACCTGTGTTATTGCTGGGTGCGGCCAGAACAGCAAGTTCAATGGCCCCGCCAGCGCCGCCCCGCACCATCTCGATGCGATCCGAAGACATGCCCAGCGCCACCAGCCAGTCGCGCAGCTCCTGCGCCCACGCAACGCCTTCCTCGCCAGCGGGATGGCGCAGCGCAATGCGGCTCGCGGGCCTGATCATGACATCCTGCATCGCAGCCGCAAGCGCGGGCATCGATACGATGGCCGCGCCGTTGCGCGGGCTCGCCCACTGCTCCGCCGTGACGGCGAGCAGCGGCGTGGCAGCCGGCAGGGGATCAGCGGCATGGGATAAAATAGGAACGCAAAAAGCACCCGCAAATAAGCACGCGCTTTTCATCAGGCGCCGATTAACATCAAAATGCCGCATGGGTTTTCATCCAGGGTTACTAAACCTTGCCTCAGGTGGATCAGGAGAACCATTAGTATACTTCAAACTGTATCGGCCTCGCGCCTACTTAAGCACAGTCACCCCTTCATGCGGGTGCGTGTTAGCCCCATCACGGCTTTTCCGCTACAATGCCGCATCATAATTGATCAGCCACCTGCGCATGATTTCATAAAGGAATTACCCATGACCATCCGCACCCGTTTCGCCCCCAGCCCCACCGGCTATCTCCATATCGGCGGCGCCCGTACCGCGCTGTTTTCCTGGTTGTATGCGCGCAAGCACGGCGGCACGTTTATCCTGCGCATCGAGGACACCGATCTGGAACGTTCCACGGCGGAGTCGGTGAATGCGATTCTGGAGGGGATGACGTGGCTGGGCCTGGAGTACGACGAAGGGCCATTTTCGCAGAGCGACCGCTTTGATCGTTACCGCGAGGTGGCCCAGCAGTTGCTGGCCGAAGGCAAGGCCTATCACTGCTACTGCTCCAAGGAGCGGCTTGAAACGCTACGCAACGAGCAGATGGCGCGCAAGGAGAAGCCGCGTTATGACGGCTATTGCCGGGACATGCAGGACGCTCCACCGCCCGGCGTGCGTCCGGTGATCCGATTCAGGAATCCGCAAGAGGGTTCCGTTGTGGTCGAGGACTCAATCCGCGGCCGGGTAACATTCAACAACAACGAGCTGGATGACCTGATCATCGTGCGCTCGGACGGCACGCCCACCTACAATTTCACCGTGGTGGTGGACGATCATGATATGAACGTAACACACGTCATTCGCGGCGATGACCACCTCAACAACACGCCGCGCCAGATCAATATCCTGAAAACACTCGGAGCCACCCCGCCGGTCTACGCCCATGTGCCGATGATCCTCGGCGAGGATGGCGCGCGCCTGTCCAAACGCCACGGCGCGGTGAGCGTGATGCAATACCGCGAGGACGGTTTTCTGCCCGAGGCTGTGCTGAACTATCTGGTGCGGCTGGGCTGGTCGCACGGCGATCAGGAGATATTTTCGACCGGCGAAATGGTCAGGCTGTTCGACACCAGCGATGTCAATAACTCCGCATCCACTTTCAACCCCGGCAAGCTGCTGTGGCTCAATCAGCATTACATCAAGACCAGCGACCCTGCCCATGTAGCGCATCATCTGAGCTGGCACATGGGGCGTATCGGCATAGATCCTGCCACCGGCCCGGAGCTGGTTGAGGTGGTCAAAGCACAGCGTGAGCGCGCCAAGACCCTGGTGGAAATGGCGCACAACAGCGCATTTTTCTACCGGGATTTCGACACCTTTGACGAAAAAGCCGCCACTAAAAACCTCAAACCCGAGATCCGGGATATCCTGGCAGGGCTGCGCATTCGCCTTTCTGACTTGCAGGAGTGGAACGCCGAAGGGATTCATCAAGCGGTGCTGGAAATCGCCGAGACACACGGACTGAAGATGGGCAAGCTCGCCCAGCCGCTACGCGTTGCGGTATGCGGCACCGACGTGTCACCGCCGATAGACGTGACAGTCGCCCTGATTGGCCGCGAGCGTACCTTGCAGCGGATTGACAAGGCGTTGGCTTATATCGAAGCAGTGAAGCAGGGTCCGGCTTAGAGCCCGTCCTCATGCGGGAATGTCACCAGGTGATTCGCCGCAATGCGGATGCCCACCCATTCGTTGATGGCATGATCGTGGTGGCTGGGGAACAGCGCCAGCACCTTGCTGCCGCTGGTCAGCCTTAGCGTGTACATGATCGACGCCCCCTTGAAGGCCTTGTTGAGAATTTCGCCGCGCAGAGAGCTTTCCATGCAAGGCACGATATCATCGGGGCGCAGCAGCACATCCACCTTGGTGCCCGTCGCCCAGGGATAGGCGCGGTCACCGCAAATCACGCCAACCTCGGTCTCCACAGTGTCGGGAGCCAGCAGTTTCCCGGCGAGAAACACCCCCTGGCCAATGAAGTCGGCGACGAAGCGATTGGCGGGCTCATGATAAAGATTGAACGGCGTATCCCACTGCAATATACGCCCCTGGTGCATGATGCCCACCATCTCGCCGAGCGCGAACGCCTCCTGCTGATCGTGCGTAACCAGAATGGTAGCGATGTTCTGGCTTTTGAGAATATCACGCACCTCCAGCCCAAGCCGTTCACGTAACTCGACATCGAGATTGGAGAAAGGCTCGTCCATCAGGATCATTTCGGGCTGTGGCGCCAACGCCCGCGCCAGGGCAACACGCTGCTGCTGGCCTCCCGAGAGCTCGTGGGGATAGCGCTTACCCAGGCCGCCCAATCCCACCATCTCCAACAGACGTGCAACCGTCTGCCGCCTGGCTTCATTTGAAACACCGCGCAGACCAAAGCCGATATTGGACGCGACATCCATGTGCGGAAACAGCGCGTAATCCTGAAACACCATGCCCAGGCGGCGCTTCTCCGGCGGAAGGGTGTAGCCAGGGCGAGAAACGGCACTGCCGCGCAACATAATTTCTCCGCCGTAAACCGGCTCAAATCCCGCGATGGCGCGCAGCACCGTAGTCTTGCCGCAGCCGCTGGGCCCCAGCAAACAGGCCAGCGCACCCTGGTTGATGCGCAACGAAAGATCGCGCACCACCCTGTTGCTGTTATAGCGGCACTCGATATTTTTGAGTTCGAGGAGGGGAGTCATGTCCGGTAAACAGCGAATGATTTTGCAGGTTGGGTCAAGCGTAGCGGACCCGCCCTGCAGTTATTCTCATTTTTGTACGAGCAACAGTTCGAGCAGCGCCTTTTGGGCATGCAGGCGATTCTCCGCCTCATCCCACACTACGCTCTGCGGCCCGTCGATCACCTCTGCGCTAACTTCCTCGCCGCGATGGGCGGGCAGGCAATGCATGAACAGGGCATCGGGCTTGGCGTGGCCCATGATCTCGGCATTGACCTGATACGCTGCAAAGTCACGCAGGCGCTTTTCCTGTTCTTCCTCCCAACCCATGCTGGTCCAGGTGTCGGTGACTATCAGGTCGGCGTTGTGCGCCGCGGAGGCCGCATCGCGCATGAGCGTGACATGCCCGCCACCGGATTTCATGCCAGATTCCATTATAGCGCCGTCAGGTTCATAACCCTGCGGGCAGGCAATGCGCAGGTGAAAGTCGAATTGCCGGGCGGCACTGATATAGGTGTGGCACATGTTGTTGCCGTCACCGATCCAGGCCACGGTCTTACCCTGGATATCGCCACGGTGCTCAAACCAGGTCTGCATGTCGGCCAGCAATTGGCATGGATGCCATTGATCGGTGAGGGCATTGATCACCGGCACGCGTGAGTGAGCAGCGAAACGCTCGATGATCTCATGGGCATAGGTACGGATCATGATCACGTCCACCATGCGCGACAACACACGGGCTGTGTCCTCCACTGGCTCGCCGCGCCCAAGCTGGGTGTCGCGCGGGGACAAAAAGATCGCGCTGCCACCGAACTGAGCCATGGCGGTCTCGAATGAGACGCGCGTCCGTGTCGAGGATTTCTCGAACACCATGCCGAGCACCTTGTTTTTCAGAGGCTCATGGATTTTTCCTGCGCGCTGCAATGCTTTGAGTTCAATCGCGCGCTGAATCAACGCACGCAGCTCGACAGCGCTCAAATCCGTTAAGGTAAGAAAATGACGTGGGGCCATTGAAGTTTCCAGCGAAATATTAATCAGGCGGCGTCCGCGAAGTCACGGACCAGCACAGCCAGGTGATCGACGATCATGTCCGCTTCGGCCTCGGTGAGGATCAGCGGCGGCAACAGGCGGATAACCCGCTCCGCAGTAACATTGATCAGCAGCCCGCGCGCGCGCGCCTGATGCACCAGTGCGTAGCAGGGACGGTTGAGCTCGATGCCGGTCATCAGACCTTGGCTGCGGATCGCGGTGACATGTTTGCAATCACCTAAGGCACGTGCTAATCCGTTGAACAAGTATTCACCCATGGCCGCGGCGTACGCGACAAGGTTTTCCTGCTCCATGGTTTTGAGCACAGCCAACGCGGCAGCGCACGCCAGCGGGTTGCCGCCAAAGGTGGAGCCGTGCGAGCCGGGTTGCAGCACTTCGGCGGCCTGCCCGCGCGCCAGGCAGGCGCCGATGGGCACACCATTGCCCAGTGCCTTGGCGAGCGTCATGACGTCCGGCGCCGCGCCGCTGTGCTGCCAGGCGAACCACTGGCCGGTACGGCCCATGCCGGTCTGGATTTCGTCGAGCATCATCAGCCAGCCGTGCTCGTCGCACAGGGCGCGCACGCCGGCCAGGTAGTCTTCAGAGGGGATATTGACGCCGCCCTCACCCTGTATGGGCTCAACCAGCACGGCGACGATGTTGGGGCTGTTGCGGGCAACGATGCGTAGCGCCTCCAGATCATCATAGGGGACGCGCACAAAACCCTGCACCAGTGGTTCAAACCCCGCCTGGATCTTGCGATTGCCGGTAGCGGTGAGCGTGGCGAGGGTACGCCCGTGGAAACTGCCCTCGGTCACCACGATAGTGGGCACGGCGATGCCCTTGCGATGGCCATAAAGCCGCGCAATCTTGATCGCCGCCTCATTGGCCTCCGCGCCAGAATTGCCGAAAAACACCTTGTCCATGCCTGATAGACGCATAAGCTGCGTCCCCAGTTCGTGCTGTAAGGGGATTTCAAAATGATTGGAGGTGTGCACCAGCAGCGCAGCCTGTTTGCACACGGCCTCAGCCACCGCCGGATGGGCGTGACCGAGATTGCAGACTGAAACGCCGCTGAAGGCATCCAGATATTTATTCCCCTGCGTATCCCATAACCACGACCCCGCGCCGCGCTCAAAACTGACAGGCTGACGGGAATAGGTGTTCATCAACGGTTCCTGTGTGTTGCTAGACATGACGATTATTCACGCTTCGTTCCAAAACAAAAAGGCAGTCAAAAGACTGCCATAGAGGTCAAAAAAGCAATATTACAGCGTATTTTGCGTGCGGGCAAACCCCTCACACCAGAGCGTGTATTACGAAGCCAGATTCTTCGCCACGAAATCCCAGTTCACCAGGCTCCAGAAGTGGTCAACATAGGAGGGGCGCGCATTACGGTAATCAATGTAATAGGCATGCTCCCACACGTCGCAGGTGAGCAGCGCCTTTTGCCCGGCGGTCATGGGGGTGGCAGCATTGGATGTTGAGACAATGGCGAGTGTGCCATCCTTGTTTTGCACCAGCCAAGCCCAGCCGGAGCCGAAGGTGGTGATGGCGGTTTGGGTGAATTTCTTCTTGAACTCATCAAACGAGCCGAAGGCTTTGTTGATCGCTTCAGCCAATGCGCCGGTAGGCTCGCCGCCGCCATTGGGGCTCAGGCAGTGCCAGTAGAAAGTGTGGTTCCACACCTGCGCGGCATTGTTGAAAACGCCGCCGGAGGATTTCATGATGATCTCTTCCAGCGGCAGATTTTCGAACTCGGTGCCGGGGACAAGATTGTTCAGGTTGTTAACATAGGCCTGGTGATGCTTACCATAGTGATACTCGATGGTTTCCGCCGAGATATGCGGTTCCAGGGCATTCTTGGCATAGGGTAATTCGGGCAGTACATGTGCCATGCTTCTCTCCTCATGATGTGTAAAATAGCGCCGCGTCGCGGATAAGAATGAGTCTAGGGGAGAGCGGGCATCAATGCAAGATTCCATGCCCTTACTTTAGCGCCAGATTGTTACAATAAGGCTAAAACTGCTACATTGCTCATAATTTACAGTCAACCCGGAGTCCTGCCCCTTGCGTATCGCACTCCTAGAAGATGACCCCGACCAGGTGAACCTGCTGCAAAAGTGGCTGCACCCGGCAGACCACAGTTGCCATATCTTTGGTACAGGCGAGGCATTGCTGCATGACCTGGGCAGAGACACGTTCGATTTGCTGATAATCGACTGGGAACTCCCTGGCCTGAGCGGCATCGACGTGGTTACCCGCATCCGCGAACGGCTGGACTGGCACATCCCTATCCTGTTTGTGACTGCACGTGACCGCGAGGAAGATATCGTGCAAGCCCTGGAGGCGGGCGCGGATGACTATATGACCAAGCCAGTGCGGCAGATGGAAATGCTGGCGCGCCTCCGTGCATTGCAACGACGCACCGGGGGATATGAAGCAGCGGAATTTACCCCCTACCGGTTTGATCGGGCCAACCGCACCGTCACCCACGGCGAACAGACCGTACAGCTTACCTCCAAGGAGTACGAGCTTGCTGAATTCCTGTTCCGCAATGCAGGAAAATTACTTAGCCGCGGCCATATTCTGGAGAGCGTCTGGGGCCAGCGCCCCGACTTGAACACGCGCACAGTGGATACGCATGTTAGCCTGATCCGCCAGAAGCTGGACATCGGCGCACACAATGGATGGCAGCTCAGCACGATCTACCGGCATGGCTACCGGCTGGAAAGCACGGATCTCGCTGAAGGGTGCATCGCGGCGTTAAAAATAGCCTCAAAATGCTCACATACTCCGTGTATGCTGCGCTTTTTCGGCTATTTTTGCCTTGCGCTGGGAACCCTTCGCTGCGCTCTTCCCTTGATCGAGATCGTCAACAGGTTCTGAGCAAAAAAATCCCCCTTGCGGGGGAAATTGAGGGGTGCTTTATTACTTTTTGGTCTGTAACAAGTCCCTGATCTCCGTCAACAACCGCTCTTCCGCAGAGGGCGGCGGCGGAACGGCAGGGGCAGCCGGTGCGGCCTCTTCCTGTTTCTTCAGTGAGTTGATAGCCTTTACTGCCATGAATATGGCGAAGGCGATAATCGTAAAGTCGATGATGGTCTGCAGGAATTTCCCGTACTTCACGGTAACCGCCGCCGCTCCCGCCGTGGCCTCCTGCAAGGTAATCGCCAGGTCGGAGAAGTTAACCCCGCCGATGAGCAGACCAATCGGCGGCATGATCACATCCTCAACAAGAGACGACACGATCTTGCCGAACGCCGCGCCGACGATGATACCCACCGCCATATCGACGACGTTGCCCTTCACTGCAAATGACTTAAACTCTTGTAGCATGCTCATGGCATTATCCTCCTGAAAAAACTGATCCGGCTTGCTCCGTTAAAAACCATACACCAAAGTCACTGCAGTTTCAGTATCCATTTTCTTCACCGCAACAGGCACATCAGAGATATGCCTTACAGTGTATGACAACTTCATCGCCAGATTACCCATTAACTGTGCCGTCAACGCTGTTACCGAACGGCTGATTGTAGCCTTGCTGCCAAACTCGCTCGTCAGATTCTCGGTGAACGACGCCGTTGGGCTGAGCTTCCACAGCAGATTACCCGCAACGCGACCGATCAATTCATTATCGGAATCACCGCTTATGAACTTGGTCTGACGGGCGCCCGGCCCCGCCTCCAGGTCCAGTGTCAGATTACTTTGGTTGATGACACGCCGCCCGTAACCCACCACTTCGCTCAAGCGGTAACTAAATCCGGCAAAACGGTCATTTTCATAACCTATCAGGCCAAACATGTAATTCAATTCGTCAAACTTATAATCGCTCTTGCCAGACAACATATATCGTTCCGCCGTGGTACGCACGGCATCGGAAGAATTCAGCACATCGAGTTTTCCAGTATGGCGCCAATGTTCCTTCTCATAGACCACCCCAGCGTAGCCCTTGATCGTTTTCGTCTTGGTATTACCATTGGTTGCCACCACACCCAACCCTGCCTCACCCTTCCACGGCTTGGGAGCATCTTCCGCCATCACCTGGACAGCGGCACCCAATAACACGATTGTTGCTGCAATAATTTTAATAGACATAGCGATCCTCCTTAATTTTAGAAAGGACGGCTGCATCGGCATGAATAACCCATCCGATGCAGCCCCATACTCCAACTCCATTAGTGCAGGATATGCAGATCCACCCGGCGGTTCTGCGCTTGTCCTGCGGCAGTGTTGTTGTCCGCCACCGGATTGGCCGCGCCGTAACCCTTGGCACTCAATTTTTCCGCCTTTACACCACGGCTCGTCAGATATTTGGCAACCATCTGGGCGCGTTTCTGAGACAATTTCCGGTTCAGGGTAACGGAACCGCGATTGTCCGTGTAACCGGCCACCTCGACAGTGATCTCCGGGCGCTTCGACAAGGTGTCGGCGACGCTGTTGAGAATGTCGATAGAGCCTTTGGTCAAACGATCCGTTGCCGTCTCGAAGTTCACACCCTTGAGCACGATGACCTCGGCGATCTCGCAGCCGTTGTCATCGACCTTGATGCCCGCCTTGCTGTCAGGGCAGCGGTCTTTGCTGTCCACAACGCCATCTGCATCGCCGTCGAGCTCGCAACCCTCTGTATTGACCTTGGCGCCTGCCGGGGTGTTGGGGCAACGATCCTTGCTATCCACGACGCCATCTGCATCGCCATCCAGCTCGCAACCTTCGGCATTGACCTTGGCACCGGCTGGGGTGGTGGGGCAACGATCCTTACTGTCCACAACGCCATCCGCGTCACCATCCAGTTCACAGCCGTCGGCGTTGACCTTGGCGCCGGCAGGCGTATTGGGACAACGATCTTTTTTATCCACTACGCCGTCGTTGTCGATATCCATGGGGGGAGCGGGCGGAGCAACCACCGCCGCCACTACGGGCGCGGCCACCGCTACCGGCGCAACAGCCTTCGCGCCCAGTGGAATCACCAGACCCACATTGATAAGCCAGTCGCCAAAGTGTTTCTGGCTCGGGATGCTGTTGTCGTCACGGTCCACGCGGTAACGCGCATCGGCACGCAAGCTCAAGCCGTAATCGTTAAGGACATGCATTACGCCCAACCCGGCATTGGCCATGGGATTGGTGTTGCGGCTCCCGGCATAGGTAGTTCTGAGCGCGCCCGCGCCGATGACGGCATAAGGGGAAAAGCCTGGGCTGCGATTAAAAAAGTACAATCCATCGAGTAGCAGGCCACGCTGGCGGAAGGTGTTCGCGCCATCATCCGTATTCAGATTATCGCCGACGCCGCTGAACTCCAGATTCCAGGAGTCGCTCACCGCCCTGCCGATGCCAAGCTGCCCACCCAGATGGTTCTTGGCCTGGCGATCATCATCCGCACCGATGAACGATACCGATGGTGCCACATACCAGCGGTTATCCAGCTCGCCCGCACCGGCTTGAGCACAAACCAGCAGTGCCGCCGAAGCAGTTAACGCATACGCCACATTTCTTTTTTTCATAATCACTCTCCACAATTTTATAATTAGCTATAGCTATGATTCACGGCGTCGAGCACCTTCGAAAAGCTCACGATGCCGTTTCCCAAAGGTGTGACGCATGGTAATGAAGCATCCCTTGCGGCACAATGGATCAAAGCTGGAATTAACAAACCTTAACAATGCTGAAAATATAGGACTATTTCATGTGCGGCATCTGTGGTGAATTGCGATTTGATGGCGGCACGCCCGATCTGGCGGCGTTGCAGCGCATGATGGCTCAACTTGCGCGGCGCGGGCCGGACAACGAGGGCGGTTACTCCTCGGGGCCGGTGGCGCTAGGGCACCGGCGGCTCGCGATCATCGACCTCTCCGAGCGCGCCAATCAACCAATGGTAGACAGCGAGCTGGGCGTTGCTGTGGTGTTCAACGGCACAATCTACAACTACCGCGCCCTGCGCACCGAGTTACAGGCCCTGGGTTATCGCTTTTTTTCCGATGGCGACACCGAAGTCATCATCAAGGCCTATGCCGCATGGGGTTCCGCCTGCGTCGAGCGGCTGGAAGGCATGTTCGCCTTCGCGGTGTGGGATAGCCATAACCAGCGCCTGTTCCTGGCGCGCGACAGGCTGGGCATCAAGCCGCTCTATTACAGCCGCAACGGGCAAACACTGCGCTTTGCCTCAAGCCTGCAAGCCCTGCTGGCGGCGGGCAATGTGGATACCTCCATTGATCCGGTGGCGCTGCACCATCAATTGACATTGCACGCCGTGGTGCCCGCGCCACGCACCATTCTCAACGGCGTACGCAAACTGGAACCGGGCACCACCCTGACGGTGGATACGCGGGGCAATGCCACGTTTAATGCCTACTGGCGGCTCAATGCGACGCGGCCAAACACAACCAGAAGCGAGGCTGAATGGGTAGAGGCCGTCCACTCCACGCTGCGCAACGCGGTGCATAGCCATCTCAGCGCGGCGGATGTGCCGGTGGGTGTGCTGCTCTCAGGCGGACTCGATTCGAGCCTGCTGGTGGCACTGCTCGCCGAGGCGGGCGTACATGATCTGCGTACCTTTTCGGTGGGCTTTGAAGACCAGCCCGAAGAGCGCGGCAGCGAGTTTGAGTATTCGGATCAGGTGGTGCAACGTTACGGCACCCGCCACCACAAGTACACCATCCCCAACAGCGATATCCTGGACCGCCTGCCCGAGGCGATACGCGCCATGGCCGAACCGATGGTGGGCCAGGATGCCGTGGCGTTCTACCTGCTCGCCGAACGTGTTTCCCAAGAAGTGAAGGTAGTACAAAGCGGCCAGGGCGCGGACGAGGTGTTCGGCGGCTATTTTTGGTATCCGCTGATGCAGGCCGAGGCAGGCACGGATCTGGAGCGCTTTCGCAAACACTATTTCGACCGCAGCCATGACGAATTTCTTGAAACCGTTACCACACGCTATCACGGCGAAGACCATACCTCGGCAATTGTGGCGGCACTGCTCGCCGCACCCGGCGCGGACACCTTTTTGGATCGAGTGCTGCGCATGGATGTGACGACACTGATCGTCGATGACCCGGTCAAGCGCGTCGACAATATGACCATGGCCTGGGGACTGGAGGCTCGCGTGCCGTTCCTGGACCATCACGTAGTGGAGCTGGCCGCGCAGATGCCACCAGAATTGAAGCTGAAGGAGGGCGGTAAATACCCGCTCAAGGCCATTGCGCGCGGGCGGCTACCGGCTGCCGTTATCGATCGCCCCAAAGGCTATTTCCCGGTGCCTGCCCTCAAATACGTGCGCGGCCCGTTCCTGGAGTTCATGCGCGGCGTGCTGGATTCGCAGGCCTGCCGTAACCGTGGGCTGTTCCAGCGCGGCTACGTGGAAAAACTGCTCGCCGCGCCGGAGAAATACCTGACACCGCTGCAAGGCAGCAAGCTATGGCACCTGGCGCTACTGGAGTACTGGTTGCAGTTGAACGTCGACGCCAAATAACCGACCAATTATGTCGGGAATTGTTTTAGAGTGAATTTACAAGTAGAATCGCACTAACCGGGCCGCACTCCCCATAGCGGCGCCACAGTCTGAACACGAGGTATCTATCTATGGAAATTCTGGAAATCATCGACCAGCAGGTCAAAAGCAACCCCGTCCTCATCTACATGAAAGGCACGCCGCAGATGCCGATGTGCGGCTTCTCCAGCCGCGCCGTCCAAGCCCTGCGCGCCTGCGACGCCGACTTCGCCTTTGTCAACGTGCTCGAAGACGCGGAAGTCTTCGAAAACCTGCCCCGCTACGCCAACTGGCCCACCTTCCCGCAGATCTACATCAACGGCGAACTGATCGGCGGCTGCGACATCACCCTGGAGCTTTACCAGCGCGGTGAGCTGCAGAAGATGGTGGATGAAATCAAGGCGGGGAAGGAAGCGGCGGGCTAATACTGCGCATCCCTACACCCTAATATTCAGAGGGCGGGCTAAAAACCCGCCCTCTTTGTTTTGGACTTAAGAACCTAAAGATCAGTCCATTTCCCTAATATTTGCTTCTCAAGAATGCCGTCTCCATTTTCATCGACATCAATGCGATAGTCGGCATTATTAAGGGTCACTAAGGTGGCCTGTGATTTGTTGGCGCCAGTGACGGCAAGCGCGCCTTGCGAAGGCGTCGCCGCTACGACACCAGCGGTAATGGAGTAACGGAATGGTGTAGGCATAGCCAGGTCGACATACCCAACATCCGGACCGTAGAATCTCCCCCCATGCTGACTTTGATCCGCATCAGTTAGCGCCGCCAAGTTTTTGCCTTAACTGCCATGGTACGGCGCAACCCCGGCTGCTGCGTCTGGGCGGACAGATTAGCGCGCAGGCTGGTGTCGAAGCCGGTGGTAAAGTCGATGCCAGAAACATCGCCGTCGCCGACTGTGATCGTTTTGGGTTGCTCCAGGGTGAGGTAGCCTCCACAGGCCTCACCGGGGTCACAAATGACTTGATTATTGTTGGAGTCCGACCCGGCAATAACCTGGTAGGTGCCCGCCGCAACGCCTGTGAGGCTATAGCGATATTGGCCGCTGGCATCGACGCCGACGGCAGCCTGTGTCATGACATTGCCAGTAGCGGGGTCAATCAGTAGCGCATAGTGATAGCCGGCGTCTGGGCTGGCGGCGGCACCAGGGCTGCCTACCTGCAACGTAACCCGCAGTGTCACGGGATTCGCGGAAGAAGTGAAGGTGAGGGTGGCGGAATACGCGCCGATGGCGAGGCTGCTGCGGTCTACCTTTACTGTGTAAACGCCCAGCTTGGTGCCGGGATCAACGGATTTTTCCGTGACGCTCAGCCATGGTGCGTCATCCGTTGGCGCATTTACAGTGACGGCGCCACCGATGTTCCCGACAGCAAGGTCGATTTCCGTGGTTATCAGGCCGAAGTTGAGAGCCGATGGGCTTATGATCAGTGTCGGGGTAGGCGCCGCCTCCTGTGCCGCAATAATGGCTTTGGATGCGTCAATCAGCCCATGACCGTATTTGTCATCACGCTCCGCGTCGCCGATATCCTGGGTAAGTTTCCCATTTATGAGCTGGGTATCAATCCAATCCGGTGTCAACCTGGAATTCACCGCCTTCATCAAGGCAATCACCCCCGCCACATGCGGCGCGGCCATTGAGGTGCCTTGCAGAAAGCTATAGGTGTATTGGACAGCACCCCCCGCATCATCGCCGCGCGTGCTGAGTATGCCATCGGGGAAGCCATCTCCATTGCTATCTTTGCGGGTGTCGCCGCCCGGTGCGGCCACGTCGATATTCGCGCCATAGTTGGAGTAGTAGGCCAGACCCTTGGCGGCATCCACCGCGCTCACTGAGATTACTCCGGCGTAAGAGGCGGGATAGAAGGCGGTGCTGCTCGCGTCGTTGCCGGCGGCGGCCACGACGATCACACCTTGCTCACGGGCCTTGGTATAGACATCCTGCTCAGCCTGGGAATAGCCGCTGCCACCCAGACTGAGATTGATGATGTCAGCGCGCTGATCGGGAACCTTGCCGGAATCATTGATCAACCCCGCCGCGTAACGCACCGCCTGGAGGATGTCATAGCTGGTCCCACCCAGTTTGCCGAGTGCGCGCAGCGGCATGACCTTGGCGCCCCACGCCACGCCAGCCACTCCCTTGCCATTATTGGTGGTGGCGGCGATGGTGCCCGCCACATGGGTACCGTGAAAACTGCTGCCTGTCGGGCCTTGGTCACCGGGATCGGCGGGGTTGCTGTCGATGCCATCATCGTCCAGGGCGCTGGCTGGATTTTTGATGAAGTCGTAGCCGTCGACGAGCTGGCCTTGCAGATCCGGGTGGCCGGGCAGCACGCCTGTGTCGATCACCGCGACAATAACCTGCTTGCTCCCTGCCGGAATGTTGCTCGTGATATCCCAGGCCTGCGGCAGATTCATCAGCGAATAGTGCCACTGGCGCGGATAAAACTCGTCGTTGGGAGTCGCGGTGGCAGTGCGGATGTAGTTGGGTTCGGCATAGGCGACATCGGGCCGCTTGCGCAGAGCCTTGATGGCCTGGATCGTCTCGCGCTTTAGTTGCAGGGGGTCGCTGGCGGCGCTGCTGTCTGTGGCGGGGATGCGTAGCGCGCTGCGCATCTGGGCGAGGTTGGCCGCATCGCCCAGGCCGAGCAGCATGGGGCGGCCGGCGTCACCGCCTTTCACCGTCAGGCCCAGTGCCTGGGCGCGGGCGGCGGGTGAGGCGGTACTGGCGGCGCGGGCGCCCGGGGCGTCGTCCTTGAAGCGCACGATGATGTCGCCGGGCACGAAGTCGCTGCCCAGACCCAGGGTGGCGGGATGGGCTTGGGTACTGGCCAAGCCGATGGTCAGGGTGTAGTTCGATGCCCCGGCGTAGGCTTCGACCTTGATGTAGTAATCGCCCGGTGTTGACACGGGCACGGTTTCGACTCTGGCGGCATCTTCCGAGCTGAATTTCAGACTGCGTGCCGCGTCATAAATGTAGATATCAATGTCGTTGTTTTTCAGGTCGGACTCGCCCATGCTGATCGTGACGGTCTGATTGGCGGCCAGGCTGACCTTGTAAAAATCGGAGACATCGCCTCTTGCGTATGAGCGGCCTCTGGCGCCATGCCCCAGGAGATTGACATACCCCCCAATCGCCACCGGATTGCCGACGGGCTGGGCGTGATCGAAATCGTTATTCGGTGCATACGGCGCGGCAGGGTCATTGACGTCGCTATCCATCGCGGTATACGCCGCGGCGCTGATCGTGCCGCTGATCGCATAGGTTTTCGGCGGAGGCGCTCCACCACCTCCGCCGCCACACCCGCCCTGCGTGGCGGCGAGGACAAATATCACACTAAAGAAAAATCGCCGCCAAATCTTCATCATGGTCCGATGCTCCCGCAGGTGCGGCTAAAACACCACGCGGTTCCGCCCTCCCTCTTTGGCCTGATACAACTTGGTATCGGCGCATTCAAGTATGGCTTCCACTGACTGCGGCCCTTGTTCTGCACCGTTATAGAAACAGACACCGAGCGAGACCGTGACGGTAAGGTTACCCGCCGCGGTTTTCACCGGCCGCTGGTTGATTGTGCGCAGAATACGCTCGAAGATCGCCGGGTTGCATTGGCTGACCTCCACGCAATGCATGATCACCGCAAACTCCTCCCCGCCCATGCGCACCACAACATCGGTTGGGCGCACGGCGCGGCGCAGACGATTGGCGACGGCTACCAGCACCTCGTCGCCCACCGCGTGTCCGTAGCTGTCATTGACGGCCTTGAAGTGGTCGACATCTGCGATAGCAAGGTAAATGGCACCGCCGCGCGTGGCGGTCTCCAGCATCAACGCTTCCAAATGGGTACGCATATAACGCCGGTTTCCCAAGCCGGTAAGCGGGTCCGTGGTCGCCATTTCTTCCAGACGCAGGTTGTGAGCGAACAGACTCTGAGCTGTTTCAAACAGGGCGTTCTGCAATACGGCAACGCGTCCGGCAGCATGAACACGCGCGGCGAGCTCACGCTCATTGACGGGTTTGGTCAGGTAGTCATCCACGCCACGCTCAAAGGCAAGCACGAGATTCTCCACACCCTCCTTTGCGGTAAACAGGATGACGGAAGTATAGTGGTTGCCGGCCTCATCCTGCTGGCGGATATGATTGGTGAGTTCCAGACCATCCATCTCCGGCATCACCCAGTCCGCCAGCACGACATCGGCGGGACGCTCTGCCAGCAGTGCCAGCGCCTCACTGGCAGAGCTGGCGCTACGAATATCGCGATAACCGCCACAGGCCAGCGCGATGCATACCGCCTCACGGCCAAGAGGCATATCGTCTACCACGACAATAGAGAGATCGTTGTTGATCATAAATGGCTGGCTCGCTTGTAAAAGTGCTAAGTATAGGCCGCCGATACTGAATCCGCCTTCCGCGCTCGGCATCTAATGCAGCGTAAACACAAACTGTCAGCGCATGGAAGGCACCCCATTTTCACATATCCGGGATACTATTACAGATTACATTAGCGGGCCTTGCTATGGCAAAAAACGGAATTTACACAGGGTAAATAAGCACAAGAGCCCGATTTTAACGCCGCAATGCGCCTTCAGCGCTTTGTGGCACAGTAGAAGCAGTTACCGGTCACCTCTCCTCCCTTTTCGCCCTATCCCACAACGCATCCATCTCCTCCAGCGTAGACTCCTGCGGCGTTTTACCTTGCTCGCCAAGCAATGCCTCGATACGCCGGAAGCGCCGCTCGAATTTGGCGCACGCCACACGTAGCGCGGCCTCGGCGTCGATATTGGCGTGGCGGGCAAGATTGACGGCAACAAACAGCAAGTCGCCGATTTCATCTTCCATGCGCTCGAGCGCAGCGCCCTGTGCTATTTCAGCGTGGATTTCCGCCGTTTCTTCTTCAAGTTTTTCCATAACCTGGTTTATATGCGGCCAATCGAAACCCACCTTTGCTGCACGGTTTTGCAACTTGGCGGCACGCGTCAGGCCAGGCAGGGCACGCGTTACGCCATCAAGGATGCTCGCAGGCCGGCCTTCCCTCTTGGCGCGTTCAGCACGCTCGGCAGCCTTGTGCTCTTCCCACGCCAGAGACTGATCGGCGGCAGAAGTGATTTTTGCCTCGCCGAAGACATGCGGGTGGCGGCGGATGATTTTGCCGATGATTGCGTCGACGACACCATCAAAATCAAACTGTCCCGCCTCACGCGCCACCTGGGCATAGAACACTACCTGAAACAGCAGATCACCCAGCTCAGAACGCAGCTCGTTTGCGTCACCCTGCGCAATCGCATCCGCCACCTCATAGGCTTCTTCAATAGTGTGGGGCACCAGGCTCGCCAAGGTTTGCTCACGGTCCCACGGGCAACCCTCCTTGGGGTCGCGCAACCGTGCCATAATGTCCAGAAGTTGCTCTATCTTATTCATGCGCTCCTCACTTTCGCCGCCGCCGTATGAATGGGCTAACAACGGTTATTTGCTATTATCCACCTCAGTCTATAGCGCGAGGAAAACATTTTTCATGTCACCATCCCGCAAGAAACTCCTGGCCGCCGTCATCGTGGCGCTTATCGCCGGGGCGATTGCCTACTATTATCGCCAGAGCCAGGTGATAACCGTGGAAACAACACCCATCAAGCGGGGTGATCTGGTAATTACTGTCACACCCACGGAGACCGGAACGGTGGATACCGATGCAACGGCTCTTGTGAAGGCTGAAATTGCAGCCCAGGTGATCGAAGTCCGGGCGCAGGAAGGGGATGTGGTCAAGACCGGCGACACCCTGATGCGCCTTGATGCGGAGCAGGCACAGGCCAAGCTGAATCTGGCGCGTTCGACGCTGGAAGCCGCGCGTTCCCGCCTCGCCTCAGCGCACATCGCGCTGCAAATGGATAAGGCGCGCACCACGGCGGCGCTGGCGGAGGCCAAGGCGCGGTTGGGCGACGCAACACAGAAATACGACAAGAAAAAACAGCTCTTCGACAAGCGCCTGATCCCGCTCGGCGAGATGGAGACGAGCGCAGCCGAACTGGATGTGGCGCGCGCCGCACTCACCACCGCACAGGCAAACCTCCAGCAAGCGGGCGTTCAGGAGCGCCAGGTCAAAACGGCGGAAGCCGATGTCAAGCAGCAGGAAGCCTCGTTGCGCGTGGCACAGTTGAACCTGGATTACACCACGATCCGTGCGCCCATGAGCGGCACAGTCATGGAAATACCTGTCAAGGCAGGGGAGCTGGTCCAGCCCGGCACGCCGGTGGCGCGCGTCACACACATGAGCGGGCTTTATGTAAAGGCACTGGTGGACGAGGTGGACCTTAGCCGGCTACGGCTCGGGCAAACCGCGGAGATCAAGTTTGATACCCTGCCCGATAAAAAATTCAGCGCCACCCTGTTCGAGATCTCGCCCGGCGTGTCCGTGGAAAAACTCAAGAGCCGCAACGTCACCGTGAAGTTGCGCCTCACCGATCCGCCACCCTTTCTCCGCCCCGGCATGTCCGCCGATGTTGAAATCATCGTGGACACGCTCAAGCACATCCTCTATGCCCCCGCTCAGACGATCATGTCCAAGGACAAGGAACACTACGTGTATGTGATCGAAGATGGCAAGGTTACCAAGCGCGCCATTACGCTTGGCCAGTCAAACTGGGATTTCACTGAGGTGCGCAAGGGACTCAGCGAAAACGAGCGGATCATCACCTCGCTCGACCAGGAAGGGTTGAAACCCGGCGTGCGCGCCCGGCAGAAATAATAAGAGCCTATCCGTGAATAAATCATCCCTGCGTTGCTGCCCCAAAACACGCCAGGCAAGGCGCGAGTCGCGAAGTTTGGTTGTTCCAAATAAGCGGCGAGCAACGCCGCATGGCGTGTTTTGGGGCGCAACCCGAAGGGACGGGGCCGGTTTTGCGCAGTGCGGCGTCACGCTTCGCTCATGTGCAACAAGCACGCTACACTCAGCATTCCTTGCCCTGCGCAAAACCGACCTCCGTCGCAGGGATGATTTATTCACGGATAGGCTCTAAATGTCCGGCGCACCCCTCATTCAGCTTGACGATGTCACCAAGGTGTTTGTCACTGGCGCCATCCACTATGAGGTACTCAAAGGCATCAGCATCGAGGTGCGCCGAGGCGAATATATCGCCTTGGTCGGCGCCTCCGGCTCCGGCAAGTCCACTCTACTGAATATCCTCGGCTGCCTGGATGTGCCCACCTCCGGCCATTACCGCCTCGAAGGAGAGGAAATATCGGCCAAAAGCGACACAGAGATGGCGCACATCCGCAACCGCTTTTTCGGCTTCGTGTTCCAGTCATTCAACTTGCTGGGGCGTTACACCGTCGCCGAGAACGTGGCGCTGCCCATGGTCTATCACGGACTGGGACGCCGTGAACGGCTGCTCAAGGCCAAGGCGCTGCTCGCCCGCGTCGGCCTCGGCGATTTCACCGGCCATTACCCGTCCGAACTGTCAGGAGGAATGCAGCAGCGCGTGGCCATCGCTCGCGCCTTGGCCAATAATCCGGCTGTGCTGTTCGCCGACGAGCCTACCGGCAACCTGGACAGCAAGACCGGTATGGAGATCATCTCGCTGTTCGAGCAACTCAATGCGGAGGGTACGACGCTGGTAGTCGTCACCCACGATGCGCGAGTGGCGCAACACGCACGGCGCGTTCTGACCCTGGCCGATGGGCGTATGCTCACCGACAAGCAGAATTCAGTCTCGGAACTAACGGAGGCATAAGCGCGATGAATCCGTTCGAGCACCTACGTATCGCCTTCGACGCCCTGCTCGCAAATAAGATACGCGCCTTTCTGACTATGCTCGGCGTCATCATCGGCGTAGCGTCGGTGATCATGCTGGTCGCCATCGGCGAGGGCGCCCAGACATACATCCGCAAGGAATTGATGGGCATCGGCACCAACTTGTTGATTATCGTCCCCGGCAAAACCGAAACTACCGGCATGGGCCGCATGCCGTCGGGTATGCAAAAACTCACTATCGCCGATCTACGCGCCCTGGAAAAACGCGCCACCCTGCTTAACGGCCTAAGCGCGGTAGTCGTCAGCAACGCCCCAGTCAAATATCAGAACCGTATGCGCAACGTGGAGGTCATCGGCACCGATCAAAATTTTGAGCAGGTACGCAATCTGCGTGCGGAGATCGGCTCGTTCATCTCCAAGGCCGATGTCGACGCGCAACGCCGCGTTGCAGTCATCGGGCGTACTGTCAGGAAAGAGCTATTCGGCGAGGCTAACCCTCTGGGGCGCACTGTCAAGATTGGCGAGACCAAATTTCGCGTAATCGGCATCATGGAAAGCAAGGGCGTCACGCTGGGCATGGACATCGACGATCACGTTTTCATTCCAGTGGAAACCGCCCAGGAAATCTTCGACCAGGATGGTCTGACCAACATCCTCACCCAGGCCATCAACGAAAATGCCATCGAGCGCGCCAAGGAACAGATCAAGACCATTATGATTGCGCGTCACGCCGGCGAGGAAGACTTTACCATCATCAGTCAGCAGGCCATGTTATCCACCATGCAGACCATCCTCACCACCTTTACCTATGTCCTGGGCGGCATCGCCAGCATCTCGTTGCTAGTCGGCGGCATCGGCATCATGAACATCATGCTGGTATCGGTGCGCGAGCGCACCCGCGAGATCGGGCTGCGCAAGGCCATCGGCGCCTCCCAGCGCGACATCCTGCTGCAGTTCGTCATCGAATCCGTAACGCTCTCGGTAATCGGCGGCATCATAGGCATCCTGTTCGGCTCCGGCGTCGCCTATGCCGCCAAGGCTGCCTTCCCGGTGCTTCCCGTCGATGTCAGCACCTGGTCGGTCTTGCTGGCCTTCACCTTTGCCTTTTTCGTCGGCGCCTTTTTCGGCATCTACCCGGCCATGAAGGCGGCGCGCCTCAATCCCATTGAGGCGTTAAGATACGAATAACCGGGAGGAATACTCCAATGCGCGATTGGCTCAAGATCAAAAAGGACAAAAAAATGTGGGGCAAAACGAAAAAGGCGATCAGGATAAAGCCTCAGTCCTGCTTTTTTTCAGGGCGCGGCTCGTAAGACGGTTTTGACCACCAGAAATACCGCGAAGCCGCATGCTCCCAACGTGACAAGACTCCATACTCAAAGGCCTGCTCAGGGCTGGCATATCGTCCCATGGCATTATTATGCTTGTAAAACCCAAACTTCCGGTAAAACCCTTGCTTGTCCGGCGGCGCCGTGAGGAAAATCTTGTCAAAGGGGAGATTTTCCAATAGCGCGCCCATCAACGCCCTGCCAACACCCATGCCCTGATACTCGATGGCCACCACAACATCAAATACGGTGGCGTAATACACCCCGTCCGAAGTCGCGCGGGCAGCGCCGATCAGCGTGGTATCGTCGTAGGCAAAGCACGAAATATAGCTGTTTTCAAAAGCCCTTCGTATATCAGGCGGGTTCCTCTTGGCAAACGGCGCTTTTTCAAAAATCTCGGCCAGCCTCACCCAGTCCACGCCATCCTTGTTGTGTACGACTAAAAATCTGCTGCCCATGCAACACCTCCATGTGGGGAACGACGCCACAAAGACAACTCGTACTACACTTCCATTAAATTGTCAATTTATTTTCCATTGGCCCACCAGAAAGAAATTATTGACAATCATTCTCATTTGCATTTATAAATAGCTCTAGGTTATTTACGCCGGGGATTCATGATGTACATCTGCCTTTGCCATGCCGTGACCGAAAGCGATATCCAGTGTGCCGTAGAGCAGGGCACCCGCACCATGCGCGAGCTGCGCGACGAACTGAAAGTGGCCACTCAATGCGGGCGTTGCGCGTCCTGCGCCAAGACCTGCCTCAACCATGCCCTTGCCGAGCTTGCGGAAGGCCAGGAAATCGCCGCCTAGCCCGCCTGCCGGGTTAGGGTTTCTGCATCACAGCCCAAGCCGCATAGCATCCGACCTTGAAAGTCCGCCTCATCCCCTTCATTTTTTCGACTTTACCCGCTGAAAATCACGCAGAAATGATGTATTTCACAGCAGTTTTTAATATGTCGGCATTTTTAACTTGATGTCGAAATATATTACACCGCTTGACCAACTTTTCATTCTCAATTAATCAATTGTTATTTATGCGTATTTGAAGTTTTTTAGTGATTTTTTTCATATTAATTACCAATTAAATTGTCGAATAAATTTACAGCCGCATTAGACGGTCCCCTTCATTTAAATCAATGAATTTACAAATAACTTATTGATTAAAAAATGTAATTGTTATTTATAACAATTTGGGCGCGGGACTTGCTTAAGAATTTCAGCCCACCTTCTTTAGGCAAGGCGAAAGGCGAATTTTTTAGAATCACCCCATCCAGGATGTCCGGTCTCATCAAACACAAGGAGGTATCCATGTTTTTGCCATTTCACGCATTCTGAATTTGGCAGCCGCTTAAAAAGGGCTGTCCGCCGCCAGTTGGAATTATAAATTTATGGAGGATGCACCAATGAAAAAATTAGTGAGCACCATATCAACAGTGGCCTTGGCCGCCAGTCTTCTGATGGGACTATCCCCCACAGCAAGCGCCGCAGAGCCAGAAGACTCGGCGCTGCTTTGCCAGGGCAAACGGGTCACCCTTGCAGGGACGCCATGGGATGACACTCTTAACGGAACTCCAGGGGACGATGTGATCGCCGGCCTGGGAGGCAATGACCATATTTATGGGCTGGAAGGCAATGACATCATTTGTGGCGGCAGTGGTGACGATCACATATACGGCGGTGGCGGCAACGACATCTTGGACGGCGGCAGCGGCAATGACGAGCTCTACGGTGGCGCCGGTTCTGATGCCCTTTATGGCGGCAGCGGTGATGACGTGGCATACGGCGATGATGATGTGGTGATCGCGGCGGCCAACGGCGTCGTCCCTCCACCGGATGGACTACCTGGCAACGACACCATTGATGGCGGCAGCGGGGCGGACAAGCTATATGGCAGCATGGGTGATGATTTGCTCCTCGGCAGATCGGGGGATGACTATTTGGATGGCGGAGCTGGCAGCAATACCTGCAGAGGCGGTAGCGGCAGCAACATGATCATCCATTGCGGGCAAATGGACGCGACGGCGCGGTAATCGCCAACCGAAGTTATGAGGAGATATCCCAATGAAAAAACTGACTGCATTGATGATAACGACGCTGCTGGCGGGTAGCCTGTTAACGATTTTGCCTCTTGTTGCAAATTCCCAGGGACCAACAGTGCCGACGTGTAATGGCAAGTTACCCACTCACCTGGGAGGAAGCGGGGACGACGTGCTTACGGGAACCGAAGGTGATGATGTGATCATCGGCCAGGGTGGCAACGATACGATCAATGGACTGGGCGGGAATGACACCCTCTGCGGCGGGGCGGACGGCCTTATTAACGATGGTGACGACACCATCGCTGGCGGTGCTGGCGATGATAAAATCTGGGGCGGCGACGGCAAGGACAACATCACCGGCAATGAAGGCAATGACGAAATCCATGGAGGCATAGACAACGATACAATCGCAGGCGGCGCCGGTGAAGACAAGCTTTATGGAGACAGCGCCAATGACACGATTTCAGGTGATGAGGGCAACGACTTGATTGACGGTGGTAGTGGCGCCGACAAGATATCAGGCGGCGCTGGCGCCGACAAGATACGCGGTGGTAGTGGAGGCGATCAGATTGCGGGAGACGCGGGAGACGACATGCTATGGGGCGAATCCGGCGGCGACCACCTGGACGGTGGCGCGGATACCGATTTCTGTAACCTTGGCAGTGGCGGCGCCAGCAAGGTCAATTGTGAAATGCTTCTCTGACGGCTAACCAAATAAATCAGCCACTCTCTCCCCGGCAGCATGGTCACCTTGCTGTTGGGGAGATTTTCTCAATCTACAACCACACCTCCTTACATGCACACCAGCATTGCAGGACATCCTCCCAACAATGGTCTGCAAAGCCATACTGGTAAACAACGGTACCCTAAGGCCCAGGACTCCTAGCCACTCTTCCCCTCTTATCTGCTATGCTAAGCTATATCTTAATAACTGGAGGATCTAGCTATGCAAGGCGACAAGAAGGTCATCGCTTATCTCAATCAGCAGCTCACCTGCGAACTCACTGCCATTAACCAGTATTTCATGCATTACAAGATGCAGGAGAACTGGGGCTTCAAGAAACTTGCCGAGAAAATCCGCGCCGAAAGCATTGAGGAAATGAAGCACGCTGAGCAGTTGATGGACCGCATTCTGTTTCTTGAAGGCCTGCCCAATCTGCAAGACTTGCACAAGCTCAATGTAGGTGAAACGGTTGAAGAGCAGCTCAAGCTGGATTTGGCGCTGGAAACCCAGTCAAGGCCACTGCTTATTGAGGCGCTGCAATACTGCCGCACGCAGCCAGACGATGTTTCCAAGGCGCTTTTCCAGGATCTGCTCGAAGACACCGAAAAACACATCGACTGGCTGGAGACTCAGTTGGAACTGATCCAGAGAGTCGGGATCCATAACTACCTGCAATCGCAGATGTAACAAAGCCTTCCCCGCCCCCCTTTGGTGATACGCACTACTTTAGTGCGCATTACATTAAAAATGCACTATCTCGATGCGCGCCAACAGGCGCGGCATCCTGCTTGAATATTCAACTCATTGAATTTTAAGATTCGCACAAAATTGGTGCGATTATTGCTTGGTAACGCTCCATCTTTGTTCATAGAGGATATCTTATGGAGATATTAAAGTCCGGCAGTGACGTACTGTTCATCCTGCTCGGCGCGATCATGGTACTGGCGATGCATGCAGGCTTCGCCTTTCTTGAAGTCGGCACCGTGCGCAAGAAGAACCAGGTCAACGCGCTGGTCAAAATCGTTGCCGACTTTTCCGTTTCCACCCTTGCCTACTTCTTCATTGGTTATGGCATAGCCTACGGCATCGATTTTTTTCATGGCGCGCAGACGCTAACCGAAAAGAACGGTTTTGAGCTGGTCAAATTT
Organism: Gammaproteobacteria bacterium Ga0074134; assembly: GCA_001464965.1. Classification (GTDB taxonomy): domain Bacteria; phylum Pseudomonadota; class Gammaproteobacteria; family Ga007554; genus LNEJ01. The sequence continues at coordinate 4,410 of LNEJ01000045.1, read as the reverse complement.
TTCTTCCTGCTGACATTTGCGGCGGCGATTCCCGCCATCGTCTCCGGCGGCATTGCCGAACGCGCCCGGTTTTACCCGCAGTTGGCAGCGACCTTCCTGCTGGTGGCGTTGATCTACCCGCTGTTCGAAGGCATTGCCTGGAATGGCCGCTTTGGCATCCAGGATTGGCTGATGCAACAGTTCGGCGCCAAGTTTCACGACTTTGCCGGTTCGGTGGTAGTACATGCCGTGGGCGGCTGGATTGCGCTCGGTGCCGTTCTCTTGCTGGGGGCGCGCCACGGGCGCTACGGCCGTGACGGCGCAATAGCTGCGCACCCGCCCTCCAGCATCCCCTTCCTCGCGCTGGGGGCCTGGATACTGGCGGTGGGCTGGTTCGGCTTCAATGTCATGTCTGCGCAGACCATAGACGCCGTGAGCGGACTGGTCGCCGTCAACTCGCTGATGGCGATGGTCGGTGGCATCCTCGCCGCATTGTTCGCGGGCCGTAACGACCCCGGCTTCGTCCATAACGGCGCGCTGGCGGGACTGGTGGCGGTATGCGCCGGATCGGATGTCATGCACCCGCTGGGCGCGCTTACCACCGGCGCTGTGGCCGGCGCGCTGTTCGTATGGGCGTTCACTCTTACCCAAAACAAATGGAAGATCGACGACGTGCTCGGTGTCTGGCCGCTGCATGGTCTGTGCGGCGCATGGGGTGGCGTCGCTGCGGGGATCTTCGGCGCGCAGATGCTGGGCGGCGTGGGCGGTGTCAGCCTTGCCTCTCAGCTCGTGGGCACGCTGCTCGGCGTGACCATTGCGCTCGCTGGTGGTTTTGCTGTGTATGGCGCGCTAAAGAAGCTGGTCGGTCTGCGCCTGTCCCAAGAGGAAGAGTTCAATGGCGCAGACCTCAGTATCCACAAAATCAGCGCCGAACCGCGTTACGGGGATTGACCCTACCCTGATTGCAGGCGCAGGCTCGCAACCGCAACACCTGCAAAAAAGGCAACCTATTTTGCAGGCCGCTCAAAAACCGACCCATGACACTTGGGGCAAGGCGGGATATGGCTGGTGGCATGAAAATGCAGTTGCTTTGCGCAGCTGACGCATTGCAGCGTGCCGATGCCGGTGATCTCGCCAGTGTGATACAGCGACGCCTGCCGGGCGCGCTCCGCCAGCAGCAACAACTCCAGCTTGGTCTGGTCCGCCGCCGCCGCAAACGCCTCCAGCAACCGTTCCTCGATCAGCTGCAAATCAAAACGCAACCAATCCCTTAATTCGCCGCCAGTGTCGGCCAGGTACGTTCCCGCGTCCTCCACATCACGCACCAGATAATCGCCAATCAGCTCTGCTTCCTCGCGTGTCAGCTCGCCAATCTCAACAGCCTTTTCCTTGACCGTCTCGACAGCATGCCTGATATCCTTGTAACCGGCATGCGCCATCAACGCCTTCACCTGCTCCATCATGCGGTCATAGGCACGGACATGTTTTTCGTCGGGTGTATGTTTTTTCTGAATCATTGCCATAGCCTCAAAAGTAAGAAATCTTACATTACCATAGCAGGGTTAATGTATTCATGCGCCGATCTCAAAAAATGCACCTTACCACACCAAAACCTTATAATAGCCACCAACAACCACTAGCAACACAATAAATAGCGGAACTGACGATGGACGAGCATTACCAACCCTCCAGCTGTGAAACCGAGGCGCAACGCTACTGGGAAGAAAATCGCACTTTCAACGCGATTGAAGACCCCAGCCGGGAAAAATACTACTGCCTGTCGATGTTCCCCTACCCGAGCGGGCGGCTGCATATGGGGCATGTTCGCAACTATACCATCGGCGACGTCATCTCCCGCTACCAGCGTATGCAGGGCAAAAATGTGCTGCAACCCATGGGCTGGGATGCCTTCGGCCTGCCCGCGGAAAACGCCGCCATGAAAAACAACGTCGCACCGGCCCAATGGACCTACGACAACATCGACTACATGCGCAAACAGCTCAAATCGCTGGGCCTTGCCATCGACTGGGAGCGCGAAATCGCCACCTGCAAACCCGATTACTACCGCTGGGAGCAATGGCTGTTCACGCGACTCTTTAAAAAAGGATTGATCTACAAAAAAAACGGGGTCGTCAACTGGGATCCCGCCGATCAGACCGTACTTGCCAATGAACAAGTCATCGACGGGCGCGGCTGGCGCAGCGGCGCCCTGGTCGAAAAACGCGAAATCCCCATGTATTACTTCCGCATCACCGCCTATGCCGAAGAACTTCTGGCTGATCTCGACACCTTGCCTGACTGGCCGGAGCAGGTCAAAGCCATGCAACGCAACTGGATCGGCAAAAGCCGTGGCATGGAAGTACACTTCCCGTGTCTTCCCTCATCCCAACCCTCTCCCGTTACGGGAGAGGGGGTTGCCAAAGAGGTACTCAAAGTATTCACCACCCGGCCTGACACGCTGATGGGCGTCACCTACGTCGCCGTCGCCGCCGAACACCCGCTGGCCACCCAAGCCGCCGCCCACAACCCCACACTGCAAGCCTTCATCGAAGCCTGCAAAAAAGGCGGCGTGACCGAGGCTGAGCTCGCCACACAAGAAAAAACCGGCATGGCCACTGGACACTACGTACAACACCCATTCACCGGCGAACGGCTCCCCGTATGGGTCGCCAACTATGTCTTGATGGGCTACGGCGAAGGCGCTGTCATGGCGGTACCGGCCCATGACGAACGCGATTTTGCGTTCGCCACCCAATACGGCCTGCCCATTAAAGCCGTCATTCGTCCCGCAGATGGCGAGACTCCGATGCCGCTCACCGCCGCCTACACCGATTACGGCCTGCTCTTCAACTCCAACGAGTTCGACTGCCTCACCTTCGAGCAAGCCTTCGACAGAATGGCCGCAGCCTTGCAAAGCAAAGCGCTGGGACAACCAAAAATCCAATTCCGCCTACGCGACTGGGGCATCTCGCGTCAACGCTATTGGGGCTGCCCTATCCCCATCCTCCACTGTGCCGGCTGCGGCGATGTGCCGGTGCCGGATGACCAGCTCCCGGTGGTGCTGCCCGAAGACGTGGTGCCCGACGGCAGCGGCAATCCGCTGGCCAAGATGCCGCAATTCTACGAGACCACCTGCCCGAATTGCGGCAAACCCGCGCGGCGTGAAACAGACACCATGGACACCTTCGCCGAATCCTCCTGGTACTACGCGCGCTTCGCCTCACCCCATGCAACAACCGGCATGGTGGATGAAAAGGCCCGCTACTGGCTGCCGGTGGATCAATACATCGGCGGCATCGAGCACGCCATCCTCCACCTGCTCTACGCGCGTTTTTTCCACAAACTGATGCGTGACGAAGGATTGGTGGCGGGCAATGAACCCTTCGCCAAACTGCTGACACAAGGCATGGTGCTGGCAGAAACGCTGTACCGTACTCATCCGAACGGAAAAAAGGAATACTACTTCCCGCACGAAGTGACGCTCGAACGCGACAACAAAGGCCGTACCATCAGTGCCACACTCAAAACCGATGGCCAGCCTGTCACGGTTGGCAGCATTGAAACCATGTCCAAATCAAAAAACAATGGCGTTGATCCGCAAGAGCTGGTCGATAAATACGGCGCAGATACCGCCCGCCTGTTCATGATGTTCGCCGCTCCGCCTGAACAATCGCTGGAATGGTCTGACGCGGGTGTAGAAGGCGCTTTTCGCTTCCTCAAACGTCTCTGGAAGCGCGCCGCCGACCACCTCAGCCACGGCCCCGCACCCGCGCTACACGCGGCCAAACTCACTGCCGATCAGCGCGCGCTACGCTTACAAGTGCATGAAGCCATACGCAAAACCAGCGACGACATCGGCCGGCGGCACACGTTTAACACGGCCATCGCAGCGACCATGGAACTCATCAATGCACTCTACCGCTTCGAAGACACCTCCGAACAAGGCCGCGCTGTCATGCAAGAAGCGCTGGAATCCATTGTGTTGATCCTTTCACCCATCGTGCCGCACATCACCCATGCGCTATGGCATGAACTGGGCCACGTCGGCGCCATCGTAAACGCACCCTGGCCACAACCCGACCCTGCCGCCCTGGTAAAGGACAACATCGAACTCGTCGTCCAGGTCAACGGAAAATTACGCGGCCGCATTTCCGTGCCCGCCACTGCATCGCGCCCCGAAATCGAAGCCGTGGCACTCGCCGACGAAAACGTCAAACGCTTCGTCGACAGCAGTGCAATCAAGAAAATGATTGTGGTGCCCGGTAAACTGGTGAATATTGTGGTGACGGGATAGCACAGCAAGATGACGGATGCCACCCAAAATTCGCAAGACATGTAGTGGTCAAGTCTTTTTGGCCACGGTTTTATAGTCCATCCAATACTGCTTCTCTGCCGCATTCGGTGCCAGCCCACCGTTATGCGTGTGTGGCC
>LNEJ01000044.1 GCA_001464965.1 Gammaproteobacteria bacterium Ga0074134 | reverse complement strand
CCACACACGCATAACGGTGGGCTGGCACCGAATGCGGCAGAGAAGCAGTATTGGATGGACTATAAAACCGTGGCCAAAAAGACTTGACCACTACAAACCAAGTGCAACATTTTCAGGGGATAATGTTGCATGGGAAAAAACTACGATCAATTGAGTATTGAAGAGCGGGCAATGATACAAACGCAACTGGAGATGGGGATCAAACCTGCTGCCATTGCCAAGTCCATAAACCGGTCAGCCTCCACCCTCTCACGCGAACTTCGACGCAATGGCTGGAGCCGCCCGAAAACACCCCGTGGTCCTGGACGGCTGGCTGTGGCGGGGGGCTATCGCTTTGATGCGGCCCACAAACGTGCCCATGCCTGCACGATCAAGCCGCGTGTTGAGAGACGCTTGAGACCGGGGACCCCGCTGTGGGATTCAGTCATGTACTACCTGAGAGCAGGCTACTCACCGGAGCAGATTGCTGGCACACTGGCGCTTGTGCATCCAGATAACCCGACCTTGCAGGTCCCTCATGAGACCCTCTATACCGCCCTCTACGCCATGCCGCGTGGCGAACTGCGCACGGAAGTGATTGGCTGGCTGCGTTTCGGTCATGCCAAACGCCGTCCCCGTGCGCGTGGAGGAGGCGGGCGTGGGCGGATTCCCGACATGGTCAGCATTCATGACCGTCCGCCTGAGATTGAGGAACGGCTGATCCCGGGCCACTGGGAGGGTGACTTCATTAAGGGCGCGCATAATCGCTCCTCTGTCGGTACGCTGGTGGAGCGGACCACGCTGTTCACGGTACTGGCCAAAATGGAGAATGCCACGGCTGAGGCGACGCTGACCGGCTTCAGTCATGCACTCAACCGGATCGAGGCTCAAAAGCGCCTCTCGTTGACGTACGATCAAGGCAGGGAAATGGCGGCACATCAACGACTGACAGAAGTCCCTGGGGTGAAGGTCTATTTTGCCGATCCACACAGTCCCTGGCAGCGCGGTATCAACGAGAACACCAATGGCCTGTTACGGCAGTACCTGCCCAAGGGGGGTGACTTGAGTGGTTTCACGCAGGAGGAGTTGGATGCGATTGCCTGGCAACTGAACACACGACCCCGCAAGTCACTGGGATTCAAATGTCCTGCGGAGTTGTTTACACCAGACGCTTTCGATTTCAGGCAGCATCACGCTGCACTTTTTGCACTTGGTCATTGAAACCGCCCAGGTATACATCGCTGTAGCGCCAAAGTTGTAATGTCCCCTTTCTCCAAAGTAGAAATGTCCCCTTTTGAATTTTGTGGGGACAGGAAATGGAAGCAGCGAATATTACGATGAGCAAGAAAGAACTGACCCGACTGGAGATCGTACAGCGTGTTGTCGATAAGCGAATGCGACAGGTAGAGGCGGCAAGCCGCTTGGGGCTGTGCGTGCGGCAAGTAAAGCGATTGGTGCGCGCGGTACGTGAGGAAGGTGCGGCGGGGCTGGCGAGCAAGCGGCGCGGCCGCCCATCCAACCGGCGCATCCTTGATGCCGAGAAGGCGCATTGCCTTGCCCTGATACGGGCGCATTATGCGGACTTCGGACCGACTTTGGCCGCCGAGTATCTGGCGAGCGAACACGGTTACCCCTATTCGGTAGAGACGCTACGCGGCTGGATGGCGGAAGCCGGGCTGTGGCTGCCCAGGAAAGCGGGTCGTGCCCGCGCCCATCCGCCGCGCGAGCGGCGTCCGAGGTTGGGCGAACTCATCCAGATCGACGGCAGCCCGCACGACTGGTTCGAGGGGCGCCGCCCCAAGTGCTGCCTGATCGCCTTCATCGACGACGCCACCAGCCGCCTGATGCGCGCGCGTTTTGTGCCGGTCGAGTCCACGCGCGCTTACCTGGCCGTGCTCAAGGATTACGTCGCCGAATTTGGGATTCCGGTAGCCGTCTACAGCGACCGGCACTCGATCTTCACCAAGCATGACCCGGAAGATTTGGAGCCGACCCAGTTCGAGCGGGCCTTGGGGGCGTTGGGCATAGAATCCATCCAGGCGAACAGCCCGCAGGCCAAGGGCCGGGTGGAGCGGGTGTTTCAAACATTGCAGGACAGGCTGGTCAAGGCCATGCGGCTGGCCGGGATCGACACCCTCGACGCCGCCAATATCTTCCTGGAAACAGGGCTCCCCAAACACAACACCCGCTTTGCCGTTTCCCCGCGCGACCCGGAGGATGCGCACCAGCCTTGGGCAGAGGGAGATGAAGCGCTCTGCCGCATCTGCGCGCTACACCATGAACGCACGCTCTCGAAAGACCCGGTGCTATCCTTCCGGGGGCAGCGCTACATCGTGCAAACCCATGACGGCAGCCCGCGTTACAGCTTGCGCAAAACGAAGGTGACCGTGCATGAACATCTGGACAGCCGCATCGAACTTCTGAGCGGGGCGGAGTCGCTCCCCTACCGCCTGTTTGACACGCAACGGGACTGAACCGCCCCGGGTTTTGAGGAGGCTCCAACATTTGAGAGAATGGAGCCATGAACAAGTCGAACAAGTTTTCACCTGAGGTCCGTGAGCGTGCGGTG
>LNEJ01000043.1 GCA_001464965.1 Gammaproteobacteria bacterium Ga0074134 | reverse complement strand
ACCGAGCTGTCCTCCATTTCAGGCGATCCTTGCAGAAAAAACCTGAAATGACAGATTTCTACAGATTTGTCACCTACTTTTTAATGAGGGAGCCCTGTCCCATACTCCGTGTATGCTCCGCTTTTTCGTTTGATTTTGCCTTGCACTGGGACCCTTCGCTGCGCTCTTCCCTTGATCGAGATCGTGAACAAGTTCTAAAGCCATCTATGCACCCGCCCTTCATTCCCGGCACAAAACGGAATCGGTTTTTTCTACAGTGTTGTTGGATTTTTGAAATGGCGGTTTTAATGACCAAGTGCAAAAAGCTCAGCGTGATGCTGCCTGAGATCGAAAGCATCAGGTGTAAACGGCTCAGCTGGGCATTTGAAGCCCAGTGACCTCTGTCAGCCGTTGATGTGCCGCCATTTCCCGGTCGTGATCGTATGTCAACGAGAGGCGCTTTTGAGCATCAATGCGGTTGAGCACATGGCTGAAGCCGGTCAACGTCGCCTCAGCCGTCGCATTTTCCATCTTGGCCGGTACCGTGAACAGCATGGCCCATTCCACCAGCGTACCGGCAGAAGAGCGATTATGTGCGCCCTTGATGAAGTCATCCTTCCAGTGGCCCGGGATCAATCGTTCTTCAATCTCAGGCGGTCGGTCATGAATGCTGACCATGCCGGGTCTCCGCCCGTGCCGGTCTCCTCCACGTGCCAGTGTGCCAGTCACCTGCTCCGGTGAGTAGCCTGCTTTCAGGTAGTGCATGACTGAATCCCACAGTGTGGTGCCCGGTCGCAGGCGACGCTCAACACGCGGCTTGATCGTGCAGGTATGGGCACGTTTGTGGGCCGCATCAAAACGATAGCGCTCCCGCCACAGCCGGTCGTCCAGCGCCACGAGGTGTTGTCGGGCGGCTCCAGCCATTGCGTCGAAGCTCGCGATTGATTGTAGTTTCTTCCCATGCAACATTATCCCCTGGAAATGTTGTACTTGGTTTTTTAGCGCGCCTCGATAAAAAACGCTTGCCATTATTGTATGAAGATTTTATATTTCATCATACACGAGTTTGGTTACGAATAATAAAGCGATAAAGTGAACTTGGGATTCAGAGGAATGTTAGGCGATAGTACCAAGCTTGCCTTAGGGGACGAGGGAAGCCGTGCCAAGAATCTCAAAGGGTGCGCGCAGGTGCTTTCGTCGCAGGGTCGTTGTCCTTCATGCCATTACCAGATCCATGTGCTGGAGGGTAATGCCTTTGCGGTCATCAAGGCGGCCGTCATAAAAACCGACTTGAAGGATCGGGTTGCCTATGCGAAGTGCCCGAAGTGCAAGACATGGTTGATTGTTCCATTATGCTATGTCCCGTCCATGAGGAATTCGGTGTAGCGACTGTTTCATTTTGATTACAGTGAGCCGACGGTAAAGAAGTCTTAGTAGCAAGACAAAAAAGCCGCACAAACCTGGAGAGAAAACGCTCTTCAAGGTCTGTGCGGCTTTTTTTATTTGTTTGGGGCATGCCGGTTTATATGCGGGGGAAGGGTGGCGCTGGCTGGATATATCGAGCGTAGTTCGTGGGCAGTGTTCGGTGGCGTTCTGTCCAGATCCCGAAACCGGGTCCTGTTTCCTTTGGGTTTGTCGGTAATGCTGCATTTTGCCGTGGTACTGGCTTATTTCCAATGGCCGCGCACGGCGGAGAAAGTTGTGCGGGAGCCAGAGCGGGAGATGGTTGTTGATCTTCTCCAGGCGATAACCGAACCCGTGCTGATAACGATGGCAAAGACCAGCGTCGAGGTATCCAGGTCACCGCCCGTGTCACCAGAGACGCCGCCGAAAAGTGTGCAGCCGCCATCGGAGATTCTTCCTGTTTCCCGGATGGCAGAGCCGGTTCACGTTGAGCCGGAGGTGGAAACACCGGCCGCCAGGCATAAGGAAGAGTCGCCCGCTGTTGTGGAGCCTCAGCAGCTTGTCAGCACGAGGTCCTCGCCGCCATCGACGGCGAAATCATCGGAACACGCTGCGCCGTTGCCGGAAGATCCCTTGGTAATCGCGCCGCAGCATTCAGGCGTGCCGGACGAGGATGGTTTGGGAGCATTTAAAAATGCCGTCATCGGGCATCTGGAGCGCTTCCGCAATTATCCCAGGCAGGCGAGGGATCGCGGCATCAGCGGGGTTGTTTATTTGCAATTTGTGATCGATGCGGATGGGCGTGTCGAGCGGGTGGACGTGATGCCGCCGCGCGAGTCTCATCCCCTGTTGGAGCAGGCCGCGATGGATACGATACGCAGGGCATCGCCGTTGCCGGGAGTCCCGGAGCGGTTGAAGAAGGCGGCGCAGATTACGCTTCGTTTTGCGATGCAGTACGAATTGCGCTAGCAGGGAATTTTGTGTTTTGGCAGAGGCGGCGGTAACTAGGGGATGGGGCTGATCTACCCTGCGTCAAGGAATGGTGTATTCCATTTGTGGATTGTTTGGGGATGACATAACAACATATTTTTGGCTCTTTTGAATTTCGAGTGGGTGCCATTGTCATCGGGTACCCTGCCGGGCGACGTGATATCCCTACCACTAACCCCGCTCCAGGGGCGGGGAAGTTCTCGCCACCGACCACGCTCTTTAGGTGCTTGGTTACCCACTCTAAATTCAAAAGAGGCATATTTTTTGACCATAGTGGAGAGCAACAACGATGAAGAAAAACACACCGGAATGTGTATCCGGCAAGCATGGACGGGCGCGTCGAGTGATTCGAAACACACTGGCCAAGGCGTGGCTCGCGGTATCCCTGCGAGGGGGAGTGTCGGTGCTGTCATGCGGTATCGGCTTCGTCGGCGTGGCCATGGCTGAGGGAGAAAAGCGTAATCCACTTAGCCTGGACAAGGTGACTGTGACGGCGACGCGTACCAAACAGGATGTCGACAAGGCGCCGGCCAGCGCGACGGTGGTGACCCAGGAGGAGATGCAAAGAAAGCATGCGCCGACATTGGATGAGGCGTTACGCAATGAGGTGGGTGTCCACATCTTGAAGTTCCGCGGACCAGTGGATAATCACACGACGACTATCATGCGCGGTTTTCAGGGGCAGCAGCGGACACTGATGATGCTCGACGGGATACCGATGAACAGCGCCATCACGGGAAGCGTGCCGTGGAGCGAGCTGCCGGTCGATGAAATCGAACGGGTAGAGATAGTGCGCGGCCCATATTCGGCACTGTATGGCGGCTACGCGCTGGGCGGGGTGATCAACAGTATCGTCGCCACCCCGCAAAAGGAAACGGCGCGTGCACGCGCCGGGTATGGCTCGTTTGGAACAAGCAATTACCATTTGCAATATGGCAACCGGGTTCTCTCGGATCGCCTGAGCTTTATCGTCGGCTTCGACCGCTGGCAGACGGACGGTTACGTCGTCTCGACCATCGAGCGGCCGCGCGGTACCACATCGGTCAGTGGGGGAGAGACGGTGGTGACTGGATATAGGGAAACCCGCGATGTCACCGGCCAGCAAACATTGTACACGGTCGGCGATGGAGGCCGGCAGAAGTTCGACAGGGATTCCTTTATCGGCAAGATCAGCTTCGATCCAACGCCCTATTCCAACATCTCTCTTACCGCGCAGTACGGAGAATGGTCGCTGGACCAGCCGACTTACAACACCTATTTGCGCGATGCTGCCGGCATGCCCGTTACGAGCGGGAATCTCAACATCGAAGGGAATCGGGTGACGTTGTCCGAGAGCAATTTTTTCCCCATTACCCGCAAGAACGAAGCCGGCATGTATGCCCTCAAGTACAGCATCGACATCAGTCCGGCGATTTCTTTCAAGGCCAATCTCGGCTATTCCAAACAGTTTAACCGGGAAACCGAATTCCGTGCTCTTCCCGCGGCACTGGGGTTGGGATCGTCGCGCTGGACCACCCGTGACAGGGACTCGGATGCGATTCATGCCGAAGTGCTGGGCAATTTTCAGCTCGGCGCACGCAATCTGCTGACAGCCGGATTGCTTTATCAAACGGCGGACGGCAAGCAAAAGATTCCGGTGATCTTTGACCGGCGTGTTCCAGAGGTGATCGGTCTGGCCAGCGCGAGTGGCGGCAAGCAGGAGACCCAGGCTATCTATGTGCAGGACCAGTTGAAGGTGCTGGACAATCTGAATCTGTTCCTTGGCGCTCGCTATGACAGGTGGAGCAATACCGGCGGCTTCCAGGAGCTGGGGCCTAATCCCAGGACGCTCTTCAGCGATCGCAGCCAGACTTCCTTCAACCCGAAACTCTCGGTCGTTTATTCGCCGCTCGCGGACACCACTCTGCGGGCATCCGCGGCGACCGCATTTCGCCCACCGACGCTGGATGAGCTCTACGTCAATTCGAGCCACGGCACAACGCAAACCATCGGCAATCCCAACCTCAAGCCGGAGAAGGTGTCTTCCTGGGAAGTGGGCATCGTCCAATACTTTCCCACGGCGACGCGCGTCGGTGCGACCTATTACAACAATACACTGAAAGATCTGATTTACCGCCGTGCCACAACACCGCCGGGGGTCCCGCTGACGGTACAGGTGCTGGAGAACGCCGCGGAGGGTGAAACCAAAGGCATCGAATTTGATGTGCTGCAACGCATTACGCCTTACCTCAACTTAGTCGCCAACGCAACCTGGCTGGAGGCCACGATCACGAGCAGCCCCAACCGTCCCGAACTTGTTGGCAAAACCATTCCCCAGATACCAAAGCATATTTACAACATCGGGCTTGATCTCAATGCCCAGGACTATAAAGGGAACCTTATGTTGAGAAGAGTAGGGGACGCGTTCAGCCGTGACGACAATGCCGACGTTGCCAGAGGCGTGCGCGGCGGGATAGATCCTTACACCACGCTGGATGCCAAGGTCGTCTACGCCGGCTGGCAAAAGGTTTCACTCTCGCTGTCGGTCATGAATATTCTCGACAAGCGATATTTCCAGAGCTTTGGACAAATGCCCGGCCGCAGCGTGTTCGGTGAAGTGATTGTGAAGTTTTGATGGAGATCATGAGACATGCTTGAAGCCCGATTACTTACCAAGATTTATCATGGCGCACCGGCGCTCGACCGGCTCGACTTGCATGTGCCGGGTGGCGAAGTATTTTGCCTGCTCGGCCCCAATGGCGCGGGCAAAACGACAACGGTCAATCTGTTTCTCAACTTCATCGCACCGACTTCCGGGCAGGCGCTGGTTGATGGTATCGATGCCGCCGCCGCACCGCTGGAGGCGCGGCGGCGGCTTGCCTACATTCCTGAAACGGTGATGCTCTATGGCAATCTCTCCGGGCTGGAGAACCTGGCTTATTTCAGCACCCTTTCCACCGGCCAGCGCCGTGGCCGTGAGGAATTGCTGGCCTTGTTGCGCGAGGCGGGATTGCAGGAAGGCGCGGCGTACAGGCGGGTGTCCGGCTATTCCAAGGGCATGCGGCAGAAGGTGGGTATCGCCATCGCCTTGGCCAAGGAGGCGAAAGCATTACTGCTCGATGAGCCGACCTCCGGTCTCGATCCTCTTGCCGCCAACGAATTCGCGTGCCTTATCGAAAACCTGCGGCAGCGCCAGCTGGCGGTGCTAATGGTGACGCATGACCTATTTCTTGCCAAACAGTGCGGTAGCCGTGTCGGCATCATGCAGCGTGGCCGGTTGGCGGCGGTGTTCAATACCAGTGATATCGATCACACGGGTCTCGAACGCGCCTATCTCGATGTTTCACGCCAGGCGGTGGCGTCATGAGCATCGTGGCCGCCGATATCGCCGCGGGTGCGGCAACCGATTCGGGCCGTTGGCGCGTCGTGCGTACCGTGGCTGTCAAGGAATGGCTCGATATCTACCGCGATGCGCGTTTCCGCTGGCTGGCGGCGCTCACGCTGCTGCTCATGATCTGCGCACTCATCTTCGGCGTAGAGCAAGTGCAACGTGTGGACCGTGACCGCGCCGCCGCGGCGCAGGCCGACCGCCAGATCTGGGCTGGGCAGGGCGCCAAGGATCCTCATGCCGCGGCGCATTTCGGGCAATACGCGTTCAAGCCGCAAAGTCCGCTGGCGCTTGCCGATCCGGGCATAGACGCCTACGTTGGCACCGCCGTCTGGCTGGAAGCGCACAAGCAGAACGAGGCGCAGTTCCGGGCCGCGCGCGACAATCCTTTATCGGCGCGTCTGGGCAGTCTTTCATTGGCCTTCGTGCTGCAAGCGGTGATGCCACTGGTGGCCATCATGCTGGGCTTTGCCGCTTTTGCAGGGGAGCGCGAACGCGGTACGCTGCGCCAGCTTTTGAGTCTGGGCGTGCGGCCGATCGACTTGCTTGCCGGCAAGGGGCTGGCGATGGTCGGCGTGCTGCTGGCGGTGTTACTGCCTGCTTTCATAGGGATACTGATGTGCTGCTTCATATTCGTCGATGCATCGATATTTTCGCTCGGCGATCAAGTGATGCGTCTTGTCTGGCTGGCGCTCGGTTACGTTCTCTATCTTGCCGGATTCACCGCGCTGGCACTGGCGGTCTCGGCGTTTTCCCGGACTTCCCGCGTAGCGCTGGTTGGCCTGCTCGCTTTCTGGTTGGTCAACGGATTTCTCGTGCCGCGTGTGATGACCGATGTGGTGCGCGATGCCTCGCCGTTACCCACCGCGCTCGAGTTCCGCCAGGCCATCGCGCAAGACAAGAAGAAGACCTTCGGCCACGACGAAAGCCACCCGGCCTTCGTCGCATTCCGTGATCAGGTACTCAAACAGCATGGTGTGACACGTGTCGAAGACCTGCCGGTGAATTTTCGCGGCTTGTCCCTGCGCCAGGATGACGAGAACGGTTATCGCATCTTTGATCGCCATTTCGGCGTCTTGCAGGAGGCTTACGACCGTCAGGATCGCTGGCGCGCGGCACTTGGTTTTGTGTTTCCTTTCCTGGCGATACAACCGTATTCAATGGGGTTGGCAGGATCGGATACGCGCGGGCAGTATCATTTCACCCATGCCGCCGAGCAGCACCGGCGCGCGATACAAGCCATCGTCAGCGACGATCTCATTCGTAACGGGCGTTACGGCGATCCTGCTTATGTTGCCGGCCCCGAGCTGTGGGCGCGCATTCCCGCCTTTTCCTATCGTCCGCCGCAGACAGGGTGGGCATTGTCGGCGCAGGCCGTCAATCTGCTGATTCTGGTGAGCTGGTGCCTCGTTGCGGGTCTGTTCGCCGTGTATGCGGTTCGCCGTCTGCGGCCACTTTAGGGAAGCGCTGAATAATTCCATCCTGGAATTCTCAGCGCACGGAAAACAAAAAACGTGGTTTTTGCTTTCCTTCATTTTCAATGGCTGGGCGCCATTGAAAATGGCGGCACTTCCATGTACCGCGCGGAAGCGCCGATAAATCAGAGCTTCCTTGGAAAATCACATAGGTCAAACATGAATCTTTTAATGACGGTAATGCGCTGCGAATGGCGCATCCTGCGCCTGGATCCCGCCCTGTGGCTGGTGCTGATGATGATCCTGGGCATGGTTGCCTATGCCCTGCACAATGGCGAAAACCTGGTCGAACGTCAGGCGGCGGCCGTCGCCGCCGCGAGCGTTGAAGAACAGGAACGCCTCGCGAAACTGCGCAAGGGTCTTGCTGACATCCAGTCTGGCAAGGTTGCTCCTCCTGACGCGCCGTTCCGGGATCCACGCAATGCCCTTTTCGTCGGTGGCGGGTCGGCGGCCACCCATGTTGCATTGCCGGCGCAACCCCTGGCCATTACCGCCATCGGACAAAGCGACCTTTATCCGGCAACGCTGCGGGTCTCGTCCGCTAGCAAGGACACTTTCTTTTTCGCCGATGAGATCGCCAATCCGGCGCATCTTCTCAGCGGTTCCTTCGATCTTGCCTTCGTGCTGGTATTTGTTTATCCGCTGTGGATACTCGCCTTGACCTACAACCTCGTCTCCGGCGAGCGTGAGCAGGGCACCATGGCGCTTACCGCATCCTGTCCGGTGCAAGTGCGCACCGTGATAATCGGCAAGCTGCTGGTGCGCGCCGGGATTCCCATGTTGGTCACGGGCGCGGCGGTTCTCGCCGGTCTCGCCTTTATCGTTGGCGGGGATCTGGCAAGTGCCGGGCAGGCACTGGCGGGATTGGCGCTGGCGATCATCGTCTATGGCGCATTCTGGGCGGTGCTGGCCACCGCCGTGAACGGCCTGGGGCGCGACTCGGCCTATAACGCGCTGCTGCTGGTGGCGGCCTGGATAGCGGTGCTGCTGATCCTGCCTGCCCTCATCAATGCCTGGGCGGAAGCGCGCTATCCCTCGCCTTCGCGGGCCGAGATGGTGCTGGCGGTGCGCGCCGCCTCGGCCGAGGCCGATCGTGAGCGCGATGCCGCTCTGGCCCGCTACCAGGACGAGCATCCACAAGGGGAAGAATTGCGGCGCGGCAGCTACCGCGAACGCACCCTGCGCCGTCTCACCGTGCAGCTTGCCGCCGCGGGCCATTCGGAAAAGATCATGGCCGATCACGAGGCCCAGCTACAGCGCCAGCATGCCTTGGCCGAACGTCTTGCCTACGCGTCGCCGGCGCTGCTCATGCACGATGCCCTGGCGGGAATCGCCGGCACCGGGCGCAGCCGCTATCGTGCGTTCTTCGCCCAGGTGGATCGCTTTCACCAGGAGTGGCGTGCGTTCTTTATTTCCAGGGCGCAGGCCGAGCGGATGCTGACAACGGACGACTATGGTCGTTTCCCGCGCTTCGCTTTCGTCGACTACCACGGCAGTGGGACGCTTTCCCGCATCATATCAGCGTTGATAGGTATCGGCACGCCGGCCCTGTTGCTCGCCGTTCTGGCTGCGCGCGGTTTGCGCCGCTGCCGGGTGGCCTGAGAGTTCGAGGTTTCAGGGTATAGGAGGGACGCGGATTCGTCCAATGCTGGCGTCTGTTTTGTTTTCATTTCAAGTGCGAGTAGAGGAAAAGAACATGAAAAATTTTTGTTTCAGAAAATGCACCATTGTCGCGGCGTTGCTTGGGTCCGGTGTGGAAGTTCATGCCGCGGAGGCGGTCCCGCTGGGCAAGATCACCGTCAAAGGCGAGGCCATGAAGGAATCGGATCGCTCTTTCACGGTCAATGTCATCTCAGCGGAGGATATCAAGTCGCGGCGCTGGGAAAACCCGCTGGCTATCGTCAGGGAAGCGCCGGGTGTCGAAGTGCGCTCGATACAGTCGGGCAGTGTCGCCGATTTCATTACCATACGCGGCATGACCAGCGGCGGCCACGGCGGCGATGTGGGCTTGTCACTTGATGGTATCACCCTTAACGAGGCCGAAGGCCACGCCGATGGCTATGCCGATACCAATATCATCATCCCGCTGGAGATCGGGCGTTTGTCTTTGTACAAAGGGCCGGTCTCGCCGCTGTACGGGAATTTCGCGCGCGGCGGCGTCATGGCGTTCACCACCCGCAAGGGAGGCGAATATCTGGATGCGCATCTGTCGGCGGGATCGTATGGAACCTACGATGGACAGGCGGCATTCGGCGGCAAGACCGGCGCGGTACAGATCAATGGGGCGCTGCAGGGCTACGAAAGCGAGGGCTGGCGTGACAGCTCGCGCTTCACAACAACATGACCAACGAGGTATATGCGGAGAATGTTTCGGGCGCCAATGCGCTGGGCCAGCCGACCAGCTTCAACCCGCGTCCTCCGGCGAATGTGATGTTCGGTGTCATGACATCCTTGTTGTGAGAGTGGCAAGGCTCGCCCCACGCGCGGATGTGATTTTCGAGTTTGCGCGTATCGTCTGATATGGCCAGCGGAAATGGGGCGGATTCAACTCTGAAGTGTCACTTTTGAAAGTGAATTTAGGTGGGCGAATACGGGCAAATAAATAAACCGTTTATGCTTCCTATACCCTGACCCGTTTTACCGGGGCTCCTGCCCATTGCGATCCCTGGTAAAGCCGCTCTCCCTTCATCAGTAGTGACAGGTCGCCGATCTTGACGTCGTCCTCAATCACCGTGCCATAAAGAATCAAAGTGTAAGTACCGATTGAGACACGCGAGCCGATCTCCACCGTCGATATCTTCATCACGCGATCCTCGAACAGGTGGGTCTGGATGGTGCAATCCTCATTTAAGGCGACGTCATCACCGAGCCGGACCAGATCGAACTCCGTGAAATCCATCGTCATGATGCAGGCGCGCCGCCCGATGCGCATGCCCAGTAGCCGGAAATACCAGGGCAGAAAGACCGTGCCTTGAAGATGTTGGGTGAAGAACGCGTCGGTGAAATTCTCGCAAAATCCCGTCACCAGTTCCGTGCGCCATACGAACCCGCTCCACAGTGGCTGTTCGTCAGGCTTGTAGCGGCCGACAATCAGTTGCTTCATGACTACCGTTAGCACAATCGCCGCAAGTCCGAAGACAAGGTATATCAGCGGGAAGAAAAGGATTGTGATCATCGGCCCGTAGATATCCTCGATCTGGATGGAGGTGGATAGCATCAGGGTGGTAAACACCACAAAGGCCGTGGCCGGAAGAATAATTCGGAAGAATTCGATGATCAGTCGTTGAACATACAACAGACGACCGGGATGATAGGTTCTTTCCTCGGCGAACTGGTGTTCTGGCTTCTGACGCTTGGGCAGGTACATGGCTGGACTTCCCACCCATGATGTCCCATCGGGTGTTACCTCGCCAGGCGGGCTGGTTTGACAGCCAAGCAGGCAGTTGCTGCCAACGTGCGCACCAACAGTAACATAAGCGCTGTTACCGATGAAGCTTCGCGCCCCGATTTCTGTTTTTCTGAGTATGAGTTTGCCGTCGATGACCCTGGCAGGGCCCAACGCGGCACCATCGGCGATAAAACTGTCTTCCCCAATATGCAGCAGGTCGGGGAGTATGAAGGCAGCGGTGGAAATCTCGGCGCGTTGGCCAACCTTAACACCCAAAGCCCGGTACCATGGATTGAGGTACAGCGTTGCATAAAGAGTTTGTAACATGTCAAGGCTGGTCTCCATGAGCTTGTCCACGACCCATTTGCGCAGATAGAAACCGCTCTTGATGGAATAGACCCCCTCCTTGAGCCTGCCCAGGAGCAGCCATTTACACATCAAGATCTGCAGCGCGGACAATACCACGAAGATGAGGGCGACGAGGGGCGCCAGCATGAGGTATCCATAGTCTTCAGTCGAATAATCGTAGTGTAGTGGCATAGTTAATTTGGCCACCTGATTATGGGTGATAACATCACCCTCAATATAAAACAGGTGACGAAATGGCAAAAAGCAGACGGACAT
>LNEJ01000042.1 GCA_001464965.1 Gammaproteobacteria bacterium Ga0074134 | reverse complement strand
TCGCGACGCGCTACGCGAAACGGCTATCGTCTTTTCTGGCCGCAATTCAGATTCGTTGTCTCGTCCTGTGGCTTCGTATCTCGTGACGACACTGCCTAATAGATCGGTTACAGATTTTAAATAGTACGCGAGAGATTCCACTGACCACTTTGGGCTAGCAGTTCGCAACTTATCATATCTATTCACGGTCAAGACCAGCGATTTGCCGGATCTGACCCAAGCTCTCTGGAGCAAGATCTTGGATAATCTCCACGAAATTCTTGGTCATGAGGCGCTGCGCCCGCCGAATCAATAGAGGTGCCGGGTTAGCCGGCTCAGTGCGCTCAATAAATTCGCAAATATCGTCCAGCATCCGCGAGACGTCCGCGCGGCTACGGATATCCCCCGATGTTCGCACCGACGCTACTGGAGCCTCGCCAATTGACACCTCGCTCATTCCCAAGGGACTATCGCAAAGTTGCACTACAGCGCTGAGCATATCGCCTAACGGCTGCAAATCGGGGGCCCGTTCGTGACCCACTTTCTCACCAAGAAAGGCGCGAATACTGCTCACGGCTTGCAATGCATTACGTGCGGCTTGCACTGCTGAAGCATTTTCCGTGGCGCGCATGACCTCCTCAATCGCGGATTGACTGGGTACGCTTTCCTTTGGGGCAGATAATTTTCCCAGCGTGATTAAAATGTCCCGCACCGATACCCGTCCGTGCTTGCCAGTACTGCTGAAATTGATAGCTCGCACATCGCGCAGCAATGTTTCAGAGTCCGTCAAGGGCGCTAGCGCATTGAGGCGCATGGTGGGGTCGTGGTCTTCAGCGGGATCGATGCGGGGGTGGACGCTGTCCCAGTATTGGGACAGTAGATTCTTAATCAGCTGCAAACCGGAGGCGAACCCCACCATGCCATCGGAACGGGTGAGTGCGCGCGTCAGCAACATTGCGACCCGCAAGTCTTTGGTCCGGGAGAAGAGCGCTTCGGCCCGGCTCTTGATATCTGCCCAATCCGGCTCTTCAGCGGGGACTATGGTATCGCCGAACTGCTGCTCGGGCTTGCCGCGAGCCGCTTGTTCGAGCGCCATGAAATCCGGGTCATAGCCAAGATCGGGTCCGCAAGGCGAATCTTGCGAAACTACGACAAGTAGCGCATCTATCTCCATGAAAGTGGAGCCCCCTTTGCGATGCCTGTTCAGTGTTTTTTTTATCTGGAACCGACACAACGAGCCATCGGTTTTGGCTTTTAACGAGGCTTACAATGCTCTAGAACTATTGCGCTGTCAAGCCGATAGGACTGAAAATATTAGAGTAAAGATGATAAAAGTCATCGTTTAGTTAAAATTAGCGGTGGATGTTTTGAAATGGACAAACTGGAAATCCACCCCAACCCGAATAGCGCTCACTTACTGGCAACATCGTCATTCCAGCCAAAGCAACCATGAGCCTTTCTGGCTCCTCGCCTGCGTGATAGTGTCGCCGTGCTCGCTATACATTTTGGGACATCCAAGTCCCCAAAATGACTGCGCTCGGCGACAAGTATGCCTCCGGCGGCCCGGACAGGC
>LNEJ01000041.1 GCA_001464965.1 Gammaproteobacteria bacterium Ga0074134 | reverse complement strand
GCTTGCGCCCAGACTCCGACAAAACCCCCGGCCCCTGCGGCTATCCGGGGGTTGCCAGCCTGCGCTCGCTTACGCGTCGCTTTCCCTGGCTGGCGCCTGGGACAACGAAAAACCCAGGCTCGTGCCTACCCCCCATCCTCCCTTTCTTAAATTGGAGGATTTATTCTTGGTTCGGCCATTCGCGCCATCCAAAGCACTGAAATTCCCACCGCTTCAAGCCCTTAACAAACACCCTCGCAAAACGCCTTGCAATCCCCTCGTGAACACATTATGTTGTGCCTAGATTATTTATAAGCACCACTTATTGTGTTTCATTCTGCCGCAATGAAACAGCCATGAACAACCATAACCGCAAGGAGAAAGCGCATGCAGACTGATACCGCCGCGAACCAGGCAGGCCACATTCCACCCCAGGGAATTTCAATGGGCGATAGCACCAGCGTAGCGCTGGCCAGCACCGCCCCCGGTCAGTTCCATGTCATCCGTCGCAACGGCAAACTCACCAGTTTTGACGCCTCAAAGATCGCCGTCGCCCTGACCAAGGCCTTTCTTGCCGTGGAAGGCGGCAACGCCGCCGCATCGCGCCGCATTCACGATACCGTGCAGACCCTGACAGCACAGGTAGTGGACTCGCTGACCCGGCGCACGAAGGGCGGCGGCACCATCCACATTGAGGATATCCAGGATCAGGTGGAACTGGCGCTGATGCGCTCTGGTGAACACAAGGCCGCGCGTGCCTATGTGCTGTACCGTGAAGAGCGCGCCCGCGAGCGTAGTGCGCACGCCCACGCCGAGCAACAGGACGCCCCTCCCGTCATCCATGTAACGATGGCGGACGGCAGCCTGCATCCGCTGGATGTTGCGCGCCTCACCACGGTTGTGACCGAGGCATGCCGCAATCTTGACGGCGTAGCCCCCAACGAAATTCTCGACGATGTACAGCGCAACCTGTTCGACGGGGTTTCCGAACAGGATATAGGCCGCGCCGTGGTAATGGTGGCGCGCACCCTGATTGAAAACGAACCCAACTACACCTACGTTGCCGCGCGCCTGCTGCTCGACGACTCGCGCCGCGAGGCGCTCAGCTTTGTGGCGGGTACACCGTCATCCGCCACCGCTGCGCAAATGGCAGAGCGCTACCCTGAATATTTTGCTGATTACGTACAACGTGGCATCGAACTGGAACTGCTTGATCCGCGCCTCAAGGAATTCAACCTTGAAAAGCTGGGCCGCGCCCTGCTCCCCGAGCGCGACATGCTGTTCAGCTACCTGGGCCTGCAAACTCTCTACGACCGCTATTTCCTGCACTCCAACGGCCGCCGCTTCGAGCTGCCACAGGCGTTTTTCATGCGTGTGGCGATGGGCCTGGCGATCAACGAGATCGACCGCGAGGCGCGCGCCATTGAGTTCTATCAGTTGCTGTCGAGCTTCGACTTCATGAGTTCAACGCCCACCTTGTTCAACTCCGGCACGCTACGCCCACAGCTCTCCAGCTGCTACCTCACCTCGATCCCGGACGACCTGGATGGCATCTTCACCGCCATCCGTGACAACGCCCTGCTCTCCAAATACGCCGGCGGCTTGGGCAATGACTGGACCCGCGTGCGCGCCATGGGCGCCCGCATCAAGGGCACCAACGGCCAGTCGCAGGGCGTCGTGCCTTTCCTTAAAGTCGCCAACGACACTGCCGTGGCGGTCAACCAGGGCGGCAAACGCAAGGGCGCCGTGTGCGCCTATCTCGAAACCTGGCATCTCGACATCGAGGAATTTCTGGAACTGCGCAAGAACACCGGCGACGAGCGCCGCCGCACCCATGATATGAATACCGCCAACTGGGTGCCGGATCTGTTCATGAAGCGCGTCCATGAGAATGGCGACTGGACCCTGTTCTCGCCAAGCGATGTTCCCGGCCTGCACGACCTCTATGGCCAGGCCTTCGAAGAGGCCTATACCCGCTACGAGGAAAAAGCCGCGCGCGGCGAGATCAAAAACACCAAGCGCCTGCCCGCCCTCACCCTATGGCGCAAGATGTTGAGCCTGGTATTTGAAACCGGCCATCCCTGGGTGACATTCAAGGATCCATGCAACCTGCGTTCGCCGCAGCAGCATGTCGGCGTGGTACACAGCTCCAACCTGTGCACCGAGATTACCCTCAACACCTCCGACAAGGAGATTGCAGTGTGCAACCTCGGCTCCGTCAACCTGGCCGCGCACGTCACTGAGCGGGGCTTGGATCTCGACAAGCTGGCACGCACCATCCGCACCGCCATGCGCATGCTGGATAACGTCATCGACATCAACTACTACTCCGTACCACAGGCACGCAACTCCAACCTGCGCCATCGCCCGGTGGGCTTGGGGATAATGGGCTTCCAGGACGCCCTGCACGAACTGCGCATCCCCTATGCCTCCGATGCGGCGGTCGAGTTTGCCGACCGGTCGATGGAAGCGATCAGCTACTACGCCATCCAGGGCTCCACCGACCTCGCCGAAGAACGCGGCAGTTATTCCACGTATGCCGGTTCACTGTGGAGCAAAGGCATACTGCCCCTAGACTCCATCAAACTGCTGCGCGAAGCGCGTGGCGGCTATCTGGAATGCGATGAATCCTCGACACTGGACTGGGACAGTCTGCGCGAGCGCGTAAAAACCATAGGCATGCGCAACTCCAATTGCCTGGCGATTGCGCCTACCGCCACCATCTCCAATATCTGCGGCGTGAGCCAGTCCATCGAGCCTACTTTCCAAAACCTGTACGTGAAATCCAATCTGTCGGGTGACTTCACCGTGGTGAACCCCTACCTGGTACGCGACCTCAAAGCGCGCAAGCTGTGGGACTCGGTGATGGTCAACGATCTCAAATATTTCGATGGCAGTGTGCAGCGCATCGACCGCATTCCTCAGGACCTCAAAACACTGTACGCCACCGCCTTCGAGGTAGACTCGTCCTGGCTCGTGGATGCCGGCAGCCGCCGCCAGAAATGGATCGACCAGTCCCAGTCGCTCAACCTCTACATGGCCGAGCCCTCTGGCAAAAAGCTCGACACCCTATACCGTCATGCCTGGATCAAAGGCCTCAAGACAACCTACTACCTGCGCAGCATGGGTGCAACGGCATCGGAGAAGACCACCATCACCGACGGCGCGCTGAATGCCGTGAGCGCCTTGCCGCAAGTGTGCGCGATTGACAACCCTGAGTGCGAGGCGTGCCAGTAATCAACATTTCCCCTTGTGGGGTAAGTAGGGTGCGTTCCACGCACCAATGATAACGGTGCGTGGAACGCACCCTACAAAATTATTTTTAAAGCTAAAGAGGAAGCACATCATGTTGAACTGGGACGAACCGCTTTCCATCACTCCATCCAAGCCGCTACAGCCCGCCCTGCCGCTGGAAGACCAGCATGGCGTCATCGGCCTGGAAGACCTTGAAATGGGTGCCTCGCGCATCCGTGTGGATGACAAGAAAATCATCAACTGCCGCGCCGATCTCAACCAGCTCGTGCCCTTCAAATACACATGGGCCTGGCAGAAATACCTGGACGCCTGCGCCAATCACTGGATGCCGCAGGAAATCAATATGTCCGCCGACATCGCTCTGTGGAAGAGCCCCACCGGACTCACCGAGGACGAGCGCCTGATCATCAAGCGCAGCCTGGGCTTCTTCTCCTCCGCTGATTCCCTGGTGGCAAACAACCTGGTGCTGGCCGTGTACCGCCACATCACTAATCCCGAATGCCGTCAATACCTGCTGCGCCAGGCCTTCGAAGAAGCGCTGCACACCCACGCCTACCAATACGTGGTCGAAAGCCTGGGGCTGGACGAAGCCGAGGTATTCAACATGTACCGCGAAGTACCCGCGATCCACAACAAAGCCGCCTGGTCCCTACCCTACACCCAGAGCCTCGCCGACCCCAACTTCCACACCGGCACGCCCGAGACAGACCGGCGCCTGCTGCGCGACCTGATTGCGTTCTACGTGATCTTCGAAGGCATCTTCTTCTACGTCGGCTTCGTGCAGATGCTCACCTTCGGCCGCCGCAACAAAATGATCGGCGCCTCCGAACAGTTCCAATACATCATGCGTGACGAGAGCATGCACATGAACTTCGGCATCGACGTCATCAACCAGATCAAGATCGAAAACCCGCACCTGTGGAGCCGCGAATTCCAGGAAGAAATCGCCCACATGATCCGCGAGGCCGTTGAACTCGAATACCGCTACGCCATCGACACCATGCCACGCGGCGTACTCGGCCTCAACGCCGCGATGTTCAACGAATACCTAAAATACATCGCCAACCGCCGCTGCGCCCAGATCGGTCTCGCCGAACTCTACCCCGGCGCCACCAACCCCTTCCCCTGGATGAGCGAAGTGGTGGACCTCAAAAAAGAGAAAAACTTCTTTGAGACGCGGGTGATTGAGTATCAGAGCGGGGGAGCGTTGAGTTGGGATTGAGGGGCGTGATGAAATAAGGTAGGGCGCAACAACCGAAGGGCATTGTGCCATATCCCGCGCCTTACGCGCGTTTCCCTATTAACTCTCAAGAGACCATCATGCAGACACAGTTAGTTCAACTTATTGAGAAGAAGCTTGCCGATGCGCTGCGTGAAATTGATTCCATAACGCTTGAGGCAGTGGACACTGCATGTCATGGCATTGGGCCAGCTCCAACTTGCCCTCATGCTAGAGATGTAATGAAGGCAATACATCATGCTTGTGGGCGCGGTCATGTTGAGAGGGCGAAAATTGCCCGAGAAGTGATCGTCTCGACCATTTCCCCGATAAAAGACATGCTTACCCCGAAGGCCGCAGACCAAATTATGGCTGTGATCACAAAAGCTTTCCCTGAAGATTGGTTCTTGAGTGTGGCGCAAAACATCAGGGATGTTTACAAGGGAGGATCAATTCCCGCCAACAAATTCCACGAGCGGGCTTTTGAAGTTGAGTTCTCCGCAATGAGGATCGGGGCAATAAATGCGTCTCTCCGTGGGATTTCAAGCGTAAGGACAGCTTTGGATGAGATTCTTCTACAAAGGCCCCCTTGGTGGAAACGCTTGCGTAATGGCATTTGGAGGTTTTTCGCTCTCCCGTTAGTGAAGTGGGTGTTTGGTATTGCGGCAATAGTCATTGCCGCCGTTCTCTTGAATATTCTCGGGCTAAAAGGGCCATGAGGACTAACAACGTCCCGTGCTATCCGCACAACACGTAGGGCGCAATGCCCTGCGGTTATTGCGCCCTACCCCTGCACTACCGTTTTTTGATTAAACCCAATCCTCGACATGCAAACCGGCAACTTGGCAAAACGCCCGGTCGTTTGTCACTAATACTGCGCCTGCGCCCAAGGCATGTGTGGCGATCAGCAGATCGAGTGGCCCGAGTATCTTGCCCTGGCGCTCCATATCGGCTCGCACGGCTCCATAACACTCCGCGACGGCGCTATCCCAAGGCAGCACGTCGACGCGCAGTAGAAATTCCCTCACGGCCGTATGGAGCCGTTTTGCATCCGGCCGCTTCGCCAACCCGAACAGCAGCTCGCCCTCAGTGATGGATGAAACGCAAAGCGATGCCATCGGGACGTTCACCACGCGCCTGGAAACGGCCGGATGCCCTTTGAGCAAATAACTTACCGTGCTGGTGTCGAGCATGTATCGCGTCATTCGTTCCATCCCTCGAAGGGGTCACGATCTTGCCTTCCCTGGTTGCGCTCCTTCTCGTCCAGGAAATCGGCTGGCACATTGGCGCCCTTGAGCGCGGTGAAGAAGTCATCCCACGTCGCCGGCTTGCGCGACAAGATGACGTCGCCGGTTTCCGGGTCTTGGCGGATGAATACTTCTTTGGTGTCGAACCGATAGGCAGCGGGCAGGCGTACTGCCTGGCTGCGGCCATTGGTGAACAGTTTGGCTATTTGACTCATGGTGGTATCCTCTTACAACGGCATATATCGAAGTATATGCCTATCTATGAGATATATCAAGGTATATATCTTAAAGTATGTACGGGGGCTGGATTGGTAACCATACCCCTACTATATTTCCCTCACAACGTCCCGCCCTATCCGCACAGAATTTCCCCACGCCACCTCCATTAGCAGAAATCGAGCGCCACTCACCGGCCAGAAATGCAGCCATCGTGGCAACTCACGACGGTGCTTTATATCAATTAGTGAGTTGCAAGTTAGAGAATGGCCTCGAACCCTTCGAACTGTGGCGGGCCAAGATAGACACCTTTGGCCGCGCCAGCCTGGCTGTGCGCTAGGCGAAACGACTCAGAGCGAGTCCACTCTTCAAAGGCCTGTTGCGATTCCCAAATGGAGTGTGACGCAAATAACGTGTATTCCTCATGAGCCGGCCCCTCAAGCAGGTGAAACTCCCGAAAACCGGGCACCTCATCAAGATAACTTTTGCGATTTTTCCAAATAGAGATGAACTCTTCCTCACGGCCTTTGGCGATTTTGAATCTGTTCATGGCTATAAACATAGATACCGTCTCCACTGAAAAATTAAATGACGTTACGATAGACCATCGTGACAGGGATTGACCAAAGTCTCCACTTATTCTTATAGTGTATGCGTTAAGCACACGAATCGAGGGACCCAGCATGGGTGCACAGTGGAAAACAAAATGCAAAGAAACCGCAGCCAATGCCAAGGGCCGCATCTTCACCAAGCTTGCCAAGGAGATCATGGTCGCGGCGCGCGCTGGCGCCAATCCGGATATGAATCCGCGCTTGCGCCTGGCCGTGGATCAGGCGAAGAAGGCATCCATGCCCAAGGATACCGTCGAACGAGCAATCAAGAAGGGCGCCGGCCTGCTTGACGCAGGGGTTAACTACGAGAAGCTCATCTACGAAGGTTTTGCGCCGCACCGGGTTCCCGTAATCGTCGAGTGTCTAACCGACAACACCAACCGTACAGCCTCCAACATTCGTGTGTTATTTCGCAAGGGGCAACTGGGCGCCTTGGGTTCGGTATCCTGGGATTTTGATTATCTTGGGATGATCGAGGCGACGCCGGAAGCCGCGCAAGCCGACGCCGAGCTTGCGGCCATCGAGGCCGGGGCCCGAGACCTGGAGCCTGGCGAAGACGGCGCAACGCTATTTCTCACCGAACCCGCCGAGATGGATGCGGTATCCCGCGCATTGCCGGCATACGGATTTGCCGTGCAGTCCGCGCAACTGGGTTACCGCCCTAAAAATCCAGTAACGCTGGGCGAAGCGGAGCGCATGGAAGTCGAAGCGTTCCTGGAAGCCATCGATGCGGATGATGATGTGCAAAACGTATTTGTCGGGCTGGCTGAATAGGGGCGACGCGACCCTCAACGAAGTGCTCGCCAACCCCAGCTGAAGATAAACAAACATGAGTATCAAACAACCCAACAAACGTAACATCCGCAAAAACCTCCTGCGCCGTTTTGAGGGGCAGTTCGACCTCAACCGGCTTGACTACAGCCGCCGCAGCAAACCGGCCAAGGACATAGCCAAAGTCGTGGGGGTGATATTTGCGGGGGGCATTTACCTCATCGGTTTTGGCTTGGCCTACTACAGTTGGACTCAAAAGAGCATTGACACCATCATGCTCAACACATTTGCCTTTATCTTCATGATCCCTGCCACGGTGGTGGGATTGTTCGCCTTTCTGCTCAGCGGCAACCGCCGCGAATTCCCGATCCATGAAGATATCTGTGCCCACGTTGCCGCCTTTGAAGGCGCGGATGGCACGCTATGGCGCTATGAACCATTGCTGAAACAGATGGTTCTGAAGAAGATTGATATCGAGGAGCTGATCAAGGCCTCGCGCGAGGGAAGGCTGATAAAGATGGCCCCGGAAGACATCTGCACTACCCTTCACGCCCTCTACCAGAACCTCAGCAGCAACAGCGCCTTCACCAACACCGAAATCCTTGAGGCCATCGAAAACAACTTCACCGGCCGTGCCGAGGCTGCGTAAACTCGGCTTCGTGCCCCCTGTCTTTAGAGCAAGCGTAGCACGAAACGATGAGCTCGATTCTCAACCATAGGAAAGCACCAAAAATGCAAATCAATATAGATTTGAAAGGATGGCTGGCTTTCGGGCTGATGGCGCTGGGTTCGCATGGCGTAATGGCGGACGATGGCGAGGTCACACCACTACAGGTAATCGATGCTATCGAAGCGACGTTTGGCGTAACCCCCGGTGAGCGTCGAAATCACATTAAGGGAACGTGCGCCATTGGCGAGTTTGTAGGCTCGAAAGAAGCCGCCAAGTTCAGCCGTTCCACGCTGTTTTCTGGCAAGCCCATCCCTGTCATCGCTCGCTTCTCGCTGGCAGGCGGCAATCCCAAAGCGCCGGATACCGCCAAGAGTGCGCGCGGGATGGCTTTGGAATTCACGCTGCCCGACGGCAGTCTGCATCATATGGCCATGCTCAATACACCCGTGTTCGGGGCGGCACATCCGCGCACCTTTCTCGATCTGATGGTGGCGTCGAAACCCGACCCGGCCACCGGCAAACCTGACCCAGAGCGGATCAAAACCTTCAAAGCCAGCCACCCGGACAACAAGGCTCAGGCGGATTTCCTGTCTAACAATAACCCGCCCAGCAGTTACGCCAACAGCGCGTATTTTGGCATTCATACCTTCAAATTCATTGACCAGAAAGGCGCGACCACTCTAGTGCGCTGGCGCTTCGTTCCACACGACGGTGAAAAACAGCTTGATGAGTCAGCACTCAAGTCATCGCCCGCGAATTTTCTTGAACAGGCGCTGATTAAGCGAACCGCGCAGGGTGCCGTGAAATGGGACATGATGGTGGCGCTGGGCGAGCTTGGAGACACGCAGGACAACCCGACGATTGCATGGCCCGAGAGCCGTAAGCAAATCAAGGCGGGAACATTGAGCATCACCGAAGCCATGCCACAAAAAGGCGCCAGCTGCGAAAAAATCAACTTTGATCCGCTGGTGATGAGCAATGGTATCGCACCCACCAATGATCCGATATTGTTGTTCCGTTCTCCGGCTTATGCTATTTCATTCGCCAAACGGCTTGGCGGCGAATAAATGCACCGGGTTATGTGGCAACACTGCGAGTATTGCGCGGCTTGTCACGCCCATGGTGTGAAACGCTATTAATTTGGAGATAACGGCCGCCAGCTGATATAGAAACGTGGTTACCAACAGATCTACAGCCTGTCCGGGCTATCCCACGTAATCGCCCCGATCTGATCCCCGGCATTGTTAAAGACAAAGATTGCATCTTTGTAGCGACCAGCGAATTTTAAGTAAATAAACTCCTCGGCCTTTTTGGCTCCCTCACGGGACAAAATCTCATCCAGGCCGCTGCGGATCTCGGCGTTAGATCCCGCTACAGTGCCGATATTCAAGGAATGCTTCTTTGAGTCTGCAAAGAAGCCCTTGAACGAATGGAATAACCAGAACTGCTGTTCTGCACCGATCTCCTTGTTCATGGTGAGTTCCAGCATCTTTGCCACTTGTTCGGCATTCTCGGGGGGTTCGGCATGGATAACCGGACGAGGCCCAGCTCCAAATTGCTGCAAATCACCAAGATCTTTCCCCTGCACATGCAGTGGTTCGATAGTAAGTGGCTTGAGGGTGCCCTGCCACTCGACAGCAGCTATAGGGCGCTGGTTGTACACTGTATAAGCGCCCCACGCCAACGCGCCAAGTTGCAACACGGCGATGATTGACAGGTCGAGCATTATTTCCTTTCTTGATTTTCTTGGGTTAAAAATTATAAAGGTGAGCATTGGCCCCAATACGATGTCGACTAACACCATGATCTGAACGCCTTGCCAGCCGCCATCCGTCGAAAAATACGGTGGTGGATACCATTCAACCACTATCAGGTATAAAAAAACCAAAAAAATCGTAGCGCTGATCCCCATATGGATCGAGGCTGCGCGCAATTTTGCAGGAAGCAAGCGTGGTTGCTTGATATCAACTACGGCGGTCTCTGTGGTTAATGTCTCCATGGTAGCGTCTCTCCAGAAGAAAATATGCGGGCAACTCTTTAATCGGCTATTCGCTTATTTTCTTGAGGGCAAAGCGGGAGGTCGTTCAAGGGATGCCATTCAAGCCCCCCCTTCTAAACTGCTTTCTCAGGCGCGGGCCTATGGGTAAGAATGGCCAGCACGGAGGCAAGGCGGTCACGCATTTCACGGCGGTCGATAATCAGGTCTATCGCGCCATGCTCCAGCAGAAATTCACTGCGCTGGAAGCCTTCCGGGAGGGTCTGGCGCACCGTCTGTTCGATGACACGCGGGCCGGCGAAGCCGATCAGGGCGCCGGGTTCGGCGACGTTAATGTCGCCCAGCATGGCGAAGCTCGCCGATACGCCGCCCATGGTCGGATCGGTGAGCACGGAGATGTATGGAATACCTTGCTTGCTCAGGCGCGCCAGGGCAGCGCTGGTTTTTGACATTTGCATAAGCGAAAAGAGCGCCTCCTGCATGCGCGCGCCGCCGCTTGCGGAAAAGCACACCAGCGGGATGTTGTGCTCCATGCAGGCATGCGCGGCGCGTACGAATTTCTCGCCGACCACGGCGCCCATGGAGCCACCCATGAAGCCGAATTCAAACGCGCATGCCACCAGCGGCAACCCTTTGACCTGGCCTTTTATGACGATTAGCGCATCTTTTTCACCGGTTTCTTTTTTGGCTTGTGTCAGGCGGTCACGGTATTTTCTGCTGTCGCGGAACTTGAGTTCGTCCACCGCGATGAGATCGCCACCAATCTCTTCGCGGGACTCAATGTCCAGAAAGCCATTGAGGCGTTTGCGTCCGCTGATGCGCATGTGGTGCGTACACTTGGGGCACACTTCAAGATTACGCTCAACCTCGGCGCGGTACAGCACCGCGCTGCAGGCCGGGCATTTGGCCCACAATCCTTCAGGAATGGATTTTTTTTGGCGCCCCTCAGTCCTGATTTTTGAAGGGATTAATTTTCCGAACCAGCTCATTTAGTCGTTGCCATTATTCAATAGTTATCATTTTTGCCAGAGGACGCTATCCATTGCAATGCGCATTTCCTTGACGAGCGATGTCACTTCTTTTTCAATTTTTTCCGGCTGCCCGGCAAACTCGCCAGCCTTTTTCACCAACGCGCTACCGACAACAACGGCATCGGCCACGGCGGCCACTTGCGCGGCGGATGCGGCATCCCTGATGCCAAACCCGACACCGATGGGGAGATCAGTGAGTGCGCGTATCTGTTGCAGCTTGGCTGCTACCGCTGGCACATCGATGCTCGCCACACCGGTCACACCCTTGAGCGAGACATAATAAACGAATCCGCTGGCCATCGCACAGATCCTGGCAATGCGTTCGGCGGAACTGGTCGGCGCAAGGAGGAAAATGGCATCCAGATGACGGGTGCGCAGTTCCGTCACCAATGCCTCGGCCTCTTCGGGCGGCAGATCGACTGTCAGTACGCCATCCACACCCGCCTCATCCGCCACGCGGGCGAATTCGGCATAGCCCATCACTTCAATAGGATTGAGGTAACCCATCAACACCACGGGGGTATGGTCATTCCGTGTGCGGAATTCGCGCACCATGCCCAGCACATTGCGCAGGCTGACATGGTGCTTCAGGGCGCGCTCGCAAGCCGCCTGGATCACCGGGCCGTCTGCCATGGGGTCAGAGAACGGCACGCCCAGCTCGATAATATCCGCGCCTGCCGCCACCATTGCGTGCATCAAGGGGACTGTGACATCCGGCTGTGGATCGCCCGCGGTGACATAGGGGATGAGGGCTTTGCGCTGGTCGCGGCGCAACGCGTCGAAACAGCTTTTGATACGGCTCATACTTTGATTCCTTCGCGCGCGGCCACGGTATGGATATCTTTATCGCCACGCCCGGACAGGTTGACGATGATGATTTTATCCTTGCCCATGGCAGGCGCAAGCTTTGAAGCATAGGCCAGGGCATGGCTGGACTCCAGCGCAGGCATGATGCCTTCGGTGCGGGTCAACGCATGAAATGCCGCGAGCGCCTCGTCGTCGGTGATGGCGACGTAAGCAGCGCGCCCGCTGTCCTTTAGCCAGGCATGCTCGGGACCGACGCCAGGGTAGTCAAGACCGGCAGAGATGGAGTGGGTCTCGATGATCTGGCCGTCGGCATCCTCGATGAGATAGGTGCGATTGCCATGCAGCACGCCGGGACGGCCCTTGCACAAGGTGGCGGCATGATGCTCCGTTTCCAGTCCCTCGCCCGCCGCCTCGACGCCATACATGGCCACGCCGGCATCGTTCAGGAAGGGATGAAACAGGCCAATGGCGTTGGACCCGCCGCCGACGCAGGCCACCAGCGCATCCGGCAACCTGCCTGCCTGATCCAGAATCTGGGCGCGCGCCTCACGGCCGATAATCGCCTGGAAATCGCGCACCATCATCGGGTAGGGGTGAGGCCCGGCCACAGTACCGATGATATAGAAAGTATTGTCGATGTTGGTCACCCAGTCGCGCATCGCCTCGTTGAGCGCGTCCTTGAGCGTCTTGGAGCCGGATTCAACGGGTACCACTTCGGCACCGAGCAGCTTCATGCGATAGACATTGATGGCCTGGCGTTTGATGTCCTCGGAGCCCATATACACCACACATTCCATGCCGAAACGCGCCGCCACGGTAGCCGAGGCGACACCATGCTGGCCCGCGCCGGTCTCGGCGATCACCCGCGTCTTGCCCATATGCCGCGCCAGCAACGCCTGCCCCACGGTGTTATTGATTTTGTGCGCGCCGGTATGATTGAGGTCTTCGCGCTTCAGGTAAATCTGGGCGCCACCCAACTGTTTGCTCCAGCGCTCGGCATGGTAAAGCGGCGAAGGACGGCCCACAAACTGGGCAAGATCCCTGTCCAGTTCGGCCAGAAACGCCGGATCATTACGCAAATCCTCATAGGCCTGCCGTAGCTCTTCCACTGGCCCCATCAGGGTTTCGGGGATAAAGCGCCCGCCGTAAGGGCCGAAATGGCCGTTGGCATCGGGCAGACTGTGGGTATTAATTTGTTTCGCTTTAATTGACATTGGCACTCTTTACACCTCGCATGAATGCGGCAATTTTTCCCGCATCCTTGATACCTTTCGCCGATTCCACCCCGCCGCTCACGTCCACCGCATAAGGCCGGACCTGAACAATCGCATCGGCCACATTTTCCGGCGTGAGTCCGCCGGCCAGAATAACCGGTTTATCCACATCAGGGGGCACGCGCGCCCAGTCAAACGTCTCCCCCGTGCCACCTGCCACGCCTGCGCGGTAGCTGTCCAGCAACAAACCGCTGGCATCCTCATGACAGCGGGCGATTTCCGCCACATCCACGCCCTCTCGCATGCGTAGCGCCTTGATATAAGGCTTGCCGTATCCGCTGCAATCGCCCGGAGTCTCATTACCGTGGAACTGCAACAGGTCGATACGCACACTGCCCAGCACAGCTCGAATCTCCTCCGGCGGCGCATCCACAAACAGTCCCACCACGGTTACAAACGGCGGCAGCGCGCGGACAATCTCCTGGGCCTGTGTGACCACGACAGCACGTGGACTGGGCGCGTAAAACACCAGGCCGATAGCATCCGCGCCCAGCCCAACGGCGGCAAAAGCGTCCTCGCAACGGGTAATCCCGCAGATTTTAACACGCACACGGGCGGGATTTTGAGTTAAAAATGGCTGATTCATGCCAAAAACATCAACTTGCTACCGCATACTCAACCGAGCGGGGATTTTCCATGCGCTTGGAAGCATCCAATATTTCCATACCAACAATATTGCCCACGTTATCGTAATCAAGGATAACACCGGGTTTATCCTCGTCGCTCTCTTCAATCGGCGCATTGCTGAAAAGGATACGCAATACATCGACTTCGGGGTCATATACCACTTTCATAATCACCTCCAGTATTTCTCGATCCTGCTGGTTCGATACACGGTTATAACTACCGCAGGGTCAACATCATCAACTACGATAGCCCGTAACAGGAACATCTTGCCCTGACCAAAATCAACCTGCGATTGATATACCTTTTTGCCTTCCCTTTCAGGCACCACTTGCTGTGGATTATTCAAAACCGCATCAAGTAATATCTGCGGAATCCCACGCCGCTCCATTTCTTCCCTTGCATGGTTGGAAAGCCTAAAGTTCATTTTGTTCTTCCAACTTTACATCCAACTCAGACCGGTAATCCGCAATACGCCCTTCGCTCAGATATTGGAAATACACGCCGAAGTTTTTGTGTGTAAGGAAGTTGAATTTATAGCGAATTGGGCTGCCTTCCTGAGCCAAATGTTCGTTCACTCGATCAAAGTGGGCCACAGCATATTCGTTCTTCTTACGATTTTCCTCCGAAGCCTCGCGCAACTCTTCATTACCCTTAATCTCAACCACAAGAATGAAATTACCCGCCTTGATAAAGAAATCCGGGTTGAATTTGCCGCGCTTTGGGTGTTCACCCTTTTTCCAGGCGTAATCAATCTCGTAGAAGCGCGTCGCAGTGGACTTGATCCATGCTTGGTAGTGTGGCAGGTTCGCCGCGTCGAGCAGCGCTTTGACAAACCGCTGCTCAGGGTCGGAGTCGGCAATTGCTATATTAAGCGGTGTTTTGAAGTCATGGCGGTTGGCAACGGGAATACATCTGAACCCGCTGCCTGGTTCGGCAATTTCATCAAAGAATTCAATTTGCTCATCTTTAAGGCTGGCGCGGGTTTGATCGGTGAAAAATACAGACTTGTCGCGCCGTAGCTCCGCCGCACTCACACTATCGGACTGACGCTGCCGGGTGGACAATGTATGGAAACGATTCGCCGATAAAGTGTAGCGCACGTTCTCGGAGGCCTTGCGCCGGAGCGTGCCAAGTGCCTGAAGAAACTTCTGCCGAACGCCATCAGTTGCAACAGTCATGCCACGCCGCGCCAGCGAGTCTTTGACTAGCTTTTCCAGGCGTTCTACGGAAAACTTGTCAGTGTAATACGTGCGCATTTCCGGATCGGGGTCATCCGGGTCTTGCTCTTCCTCCAGACGGCGGTACATGTGAACGGCGATTTCCCGCGGAGTGTAGGTTTTGTGCTGGATATTGGTCTGCCATTTAAAGCGCTCGCCGGTTGCTGCGCGCTCAAATTCGATGCTGACATCCTCGGCGGGAACATCGGCGGCCAAATCAACATAACCCTTCTCAAAGAACTTGTACCCGCCCGTCATTGGCGTTTTGACTGAGATAGCTTCGAGGCTATAGTCAATGTTGTGCAGATCAAAATGATATGAAGAGTCACCCAGAACGTGAGCAGACAGCCGCTTCTCGATTTCCAGGATTTCATTGACCAGGTGCCGGATGCGGGCAGCCCACGCATCGTGGTTAAAGACGGTCACTTCGGGCTGCGGGCCGTCCCACCCGTTTGGAACGCGCAGGCCGCGCCCGAGCACCTGGGCAATGAGCAGCTTGCTGTCGAACGCCCGCTCTTCATGGGGCACGATCTGGAACACGCGCTTCACGTCCCAGCCTTCATTGAGCATGGATACCGAAACAATCCACTCGACCTTGCTGGTGGCGTTGTCCACATAAGGCAGTTTCGCCACATCCGGCGCGTTGTTGTAGACCACCAGCACACGCTCGTCTGCCGCTTCGGATGTGAGGCCATCAGTCTCGATCAAAAAGACCTTAAGTTCTTCTGCCACATCCTTGCAGCGGCTGATCTTGGGAGTAACGATAATTGTGAGTGGCAGCAGCTTGTGCCGCTTCAGTTTGCGCTTAATGTCTTCGTGGCGATTGCGGATCAACTGCCATTTCTCGTCCGGGTCGCCGGTCTGCGGCATTTCCGCCACATAGTCCACGCGCTTGACGTACCGCTCCTCCATTGCCTGCCGCAACGAATAGCGGTAGATCACGTCGGAAAAATAATCGTCGCTCACATAGCAGGTACCGGAAACACCCAGGATGTAACGGAAACCGTAGCCTGGGTCGTCCAAAAACTCTTTCCACTTCCTGGATTTCGTTGCGGGTTCGTTGGCAACGTGGTGGGCTTCGTCGTTGAGCACTGCGGTATGCGCGCCCTTGCCCCATAGGCTCGCCCGGATGCTCGAACCCACATGCTGCAAGATCGCGTGGTAGTTCTCCACGCAAATACTGCCCTCAGTGATTGTCTCGGAGGCGTTGATAATGCGCGGCGAAGAAATTTTTGAATCCCGAGGGAGCAAGGCCCGCAGGTCGGCGTTGCCCGCCATTTCCCGGAATTTTTCCAGCAAACCGGCTTCGATCGTCGTCGAAGGACACAGCACCAGCACCCGGTCTACCGTGCCCTCGGCCAGCAAAATCGCTGCAACTCCATAAAGGATATAGCTCTTGCCCGTGCCGGTGGCAAAATCAAGCGAAGCGGAAAGCGTGTCCGGTAATTGAAGGTGGCGCTCCATCCCCGCCCAAGAACCGTAGCGCGTTTCCAATACGGGGTTTCCCTCGTAATTGGCTTTGGCAAGGGCTTTCAAATTAGCGTATTCGCCGCCGAGCCAATAACGCAGGGCTGTACGGATGGCATCTTTCTGGTAGTCGCGTCCGCCGCACAGTTCGTCGAGGAACGCCTCATAACGGCCCTCGTCCCAGCGCGCGCGATCCACCGCCGGGCTGACTTTGAGAACCAGGTCTTCGTTGCGAAAAAGTTGACGGTCAGGGCTAGGTGGCATGGCTCAGCTTCGCTTTGGTCTTCTTGGCAACCGGTTTGGAAGGTTGGAGGCCAAACTGGGCGAGCGGTATCAGTTCCCTGGCTTCGTTTCCATGGATGTCGA
This sequence comes from Gammaproteobacteria bacterium Ga0074134, assembly GCA_001464965.1. GTDB lineage: Bacteria > Pseudomonadota > Gammaproteobacteria > Ga007554 > LNEJ01. The sequence continues at coordinate 37,506 of LNEJ01000041.1, read as the reverse complement.
TGAATACTGCCATCACGTTGTTCCCCAAACTTTCAGCGGAGAAGCGCGCTTCCCACCCGGCTGCTTCCATCTGGTGATTATAGAAAACGGCGTCCAAGTCAAATACGTCGCCGTTATAGTCGAAATCCAGCATCAGCATCGAAAATGTTTCTATCCCGCCGTGGGTATCTTCCCCGCGCAGCCGCGCACGGCTCTCGAATTTATCTATTTTCAGGAAAGCCTCTTTGATCAACTGGCCCTTGCGAGCATTTACGCCCGGTGTCCATTTCACTTTCGGCGGCTGGATGAAATCGAAACCGACCGAATCCACCGTATCGTTCACCGCCATTTCGTCGTCGGGCTGTTTCAGCGCGGTAAACTCGCGCTGGTGCAGTTCATTGATGATTGAGTAGGGAACCCGCATGGCGTAATAGCGCACCCCATCCAGGTCGATGTAGTCCTGTTGAAAGCCGAACACGCCACGCGGAGCGATGATGTAAAACTTGCGGCCAATCTTCTTGCCGATGGCCGCGTGGATGGATCTGACTGTTTCTTCGTCTATCCCTACTCCGGGTTTTTCATGGTGGTTGAACACCAGCACGCTCGCCCCTTTAAGCTTGCCGTCCAGTTGCAACCCGCCGATAGTGTGCGGTTCTTCTTTACAACCGAAAAGTTGCAGACAAAAGAAACGCCAGTCGAGCCACGGCAATTGCTTGAGCTTGGAGAAGTCGTACAGTCCCGCGTTATAGAGGGTGAATGGTTGCGGCTTGAGCGCCTTGCCCTTGTTGCCGATGTCGGTTTTTAGATTCAGCATGCGCTTCTGAATGGTGTAGATCGCCAGTTTGCCACAATCAATACCCACCCAACGGCGACCCAGTTTTTCTGCGACTGCGCAGGTGGTGCCGGAACCGGCGAAGGCGTCTAAGACAAGATCACCTACTACTGACGCCAGGCTGATACTCTGTTTAAGCAATGCCTCATTTTTTTCGGTGGGGTATTTGGTCTGATTGTCATATACAGGTACGCCAGCCCATACAGTATCGGCAAGACGTTCCTCAGCTGGGGCTCGCCAGTATTGGGGCTTTCCATCAGCAGGGTCTGGTCGAATAAAATCTAGGCAGCATCCTGTATCCTGCCAATACTCCACCAGCGTTCTTCCTCCACTCTCACGGCGAAACCGCTTGTAGTTCGCAACTGCTGTTTCAGCTCGGTCCATTTTCCAAGTCCATTGGCCAGTTTCCGGCGTATGGCCCAATAACGGATAGCGCATTGTCGGCCTGTCAGCCGTACTCCAAAAATGGTGCCAATGCCCTTCAGGGTTTCCGGCATTATGTTTTTCAATCCAAAGCGGAGAAAACCGGGTATTGGCGCTCTTGCTGTACCATAGCAATGTATCGTGGCGAATATTCAGCCGAGATACAGTTTCAAATTGTTGTTGTAGATTTTTCGATGCACGCCCCGGCAGAACAATTTCATTACGAAAGTTCTGCTCGCCAAAAATTTCATCAAGCAGCACCTTGATGTAGTGAATTTTTCGCTGATCCATATGAACGAAGATACTGCCGTCTGAAGCAAGCAGTTCTCGCAAAAGCACTAGCCGCTCACGGATAAATTCAACGAAAGCCGCTCCAGCAAGTTTGTCTTGATATGCCTTCTGATCCTGGCTTCCTCGAAACTCCTGCCTCGTCGCAAACGGCGGATCAATGTAAACCAGTCGAATGCCGGGCGTACCATCCGCATTGCACAACTTGCCCATCCTCTTCTGTTCCAGCAGCGTCTTCATCGCCTGCAAGTTGTCGCCGAAGATCAGCATGTTGTGCCAATCGATACCGTTCTTACCAAAGGTGCGCTCGGTTTGCAAGGGCACGGCCATAGTGCCTGCGATGATGTCTTCTTCCCGCTTCTTACCGTGGTAAACCAGTTCGTACTCACGCTTTTCCGGCGGGAACAGCTCGCGCGCCCAATCGGAGGGCAAGTCTTCGCCACGCTGGAGGGCTAGTATCACTCTTTGTCGAAGCTCATCGTTCATGTTTTTGTTTTTCCTTTTGCGGGTATGGGTGCCAGCGTCTCAAGAGCCAACTCATCCAGCAGGCCGCTATCGGCGAAGCTGTAATGTCCCTCTGCGGCCACGATGACGTGTTCAAGCACTTTGATGCCGATGGGATGGCACGCGGCAAGCAGGTCCCGCGTCAGAAGTTTGTCAGCCTCGCTGGGCGCGGCTGCGCCAGAAGGATGGTTGTGCGCGGCAACCAGCGCCGATGCATTCGCCTGTAAAGCTTGTGAAACAATGGAGCGGATTGGCGGGTGCACATGATCCACGGTGCCTTTGGCAATCAGCGCATCTTCCAGGAGCCGCCCCTGACGGTTCAAATACGCCACCCGGAAATGCTCTTCCGCCAGCCCGCGCAAGCGGGCGGTGAAATATTCCGCTGCCTGCCGTGTGCTCTTGATGACGGTCTTCTCCCGGCTGCCCGGCAACGAAGCGCGCCGCCCCAGTTCCAGCGCGGCTTGCAACTGGGCCAGCTTTGCATCTCCCAAGCCTTTAATCCCCTCCCAAGCCGAAATCGGCGCAGCCATCATCCCCGGCACGGAACCAAAACGGATCAGCAACTCCCGCCCCAACTCAACCGCACTCTTGCCCTGCATACCGACGCGCAGAAGGATAGCAAGCAGTTCAGCATCGGTCAAAGCATGAGGGCCACGCGTAAGCAAGCGTTCGCGGGGCCGCTCGTCTTCCGGCCAGATGGCAATACCCGATGGGGTTCTTTTTGAATTGGCGAGCATCAACTATCTCGGTTCATGGCCATTTTAGCCGGCAAAAGCGGCAGCAAAGTATGAGAAAAAATTAGAGCGCCAGGTATTATCCGGCAAATCATCACTCATAATGCGTCCACATTCGAATGACCTTAACAATTTGTTCTTGTTCGACTACCTGGTAAACCAAGCGGTGCTGGATATTGATCCTTCGTGAATAGGCACCTGCCAGATCACCAATCAACTTCTCATCGCCCGGGGGATTTTGAAACGGATTCTCACTGAGAATACTCAGCAATGCCTCTGCCTTGAACCGCAACCCGGCAGCGGCCAATTTTTTAGCGTCTTTGTGGGCCTGTTTGGTATAGACAATACACCATTTCACCAACCAAGCTCCTTCGAGCATTCTTCAATTGGCGTGCCCAGCCCCTCACGGATAGACTCCCTCATCCCTGGAACAGACAACAGATGGAGTGTCTCTTGAATGGAATGCCAATCGTCCTCCGAGATAAGCACAGCGTTTGAACGTTTGCTGGTGATGAAAATCGGGGCATGTGTCGCAGCTGCTTCGTCCATCAGGCGGTACAGCTTTGCTCGTGCTTCGCTCGCGGTGAGAGTGGTCATTGCTTTCTCCATAATGCCTGGCACCCTGAAATGGTACGCTTTGTCGTACGCAAAGTCAAAGCCTAGCCAGACTACCAGACCATAGAGGTCTGCGAAAGCTGCGGAATAGCAAACTGTTCTGGATAACCCACTTCCATCAGGTACAGCCCATGAGGAGGAGCTGTGACGCCGCCGAGGGTGCGGTCGCGCATTTCCAGTACCTCGTGCGCCCATGATGGCTCGCGTTCGCCCGCGCCAATAGCCATCAGGACGCCCGCGATGTTGCGCACCATGTGGTGCAAAAAGGCATTGGCTTCGATGTCGATGAAGATCAGCTCGCCCTGTCGCGTCACGTCGAGGCGATGCACCGTGCGCACTGGGCTTTTGGCCTGACAGGCGAGCGCGCGGTAGGAAGAAAAATCGTGCTCACCGATCAGATACGCGCCCGCCTCGGCCATGCGCCGCTCATCCAGCGCACGGTAATCCCAGGACACCCGCCCGGCGAGAAACGTAGGGCGCACTGGGCGGGTGAGAATCACGTAACGGTAGCGCCGCCGCAGAGCGCAGAAGCGCGCGTGAAAGTCATCCTCCACCTGCTGCGCCCAGGTGACACTGATTTGTTTAGGCAGATTGGCATTAGCACCGCACACCCAGGAACGCATGGTGCGCGTAGCCTCAGTGTCAAAATGCGCAACCTGCCCGATGCCATGCACACCCGCATCGGTACGCCCAGCGCACGCTACACGCACTGGATGATCCGCAACCTTGGACAGCGCATCCTCAACGCAGCCCTGCACGGTGCGCGCGTCATCCTGAAGCTGCCAGCCCGAAAAGGCCGAGCCATCGTATTCAATGCCTAGCGCGATTCGCATACGGAGAGTTTATCGCAAGACTGTCCGATCATGCCGTCTGCCGTTTCACCTGCCAGCGTAGAATGGCATTCTCCACCAGCGAATACACCGACGGCACCACTACCAGCGTTAACAGCGTGGAGCTGATCATGCCGCCGATCACCGCCACTGCGAGCGGGCCGTTGGTGTCCGAACCGGCGCCGAGTCCCAGCGCGGCGGGCAGCAGCGCCAGGATGATGGTTGCCGAGGTCATCAGTACCGGGCGCATGCGGATGGGACAGGCCTCCCTGAGCGCGGTATCCACATCCTTCCCCTCCCCGCGCACCTGGTTGGTCATATCCACCAGCAATATCGAATTCTTCGCCACAAGGCCGATCAAAAGAATCAGGCCGATCATCGAGTATATATTCAACGTGTGCCCCATCAACCATAGCGCGCCAACACCGCCGATAATCGCCAGCGGCTGGGCCAGCATGATGGTCAATGGCTGAATGAACGAATTGAACTGGCTGGCGAGCACCATGTACACCAGCATCAGGGCCAGTATGAAAGCAAAGGCGGCGTAACCCATGGTCTTACCGAATTGTTCAGCCTGCCCGGTGAATTTGATGGTGTAGCCGGCAGGCAGGATTTCCACCGCGGTATCCTTGACCTTGTTCACGGCCTCGCCCAGCGGGATGCTGGGTGAACCGGCAAAATTCGCGGCGTACTGCATGTCATAGCGGCTGATGATTGCCGGGCCCAATGCTTGCTCGAATTTGGCAACCGTGTCCAGTCGCACCATTTTGCCGTCCTGGTTGCGCAGATAGATCTTACTGAAATCGGCGAGTTGCCTGAAACCACTTTCGACACCCTTGAGACGTATGTCGTAACGCTCGCCATCGCCAGGCACATCATTATAGCGTGCAACGTCCAGGCCACCTGCCATCACATTCACCGCCTGTGCAACGTCCTTGGAATTCAATCCAAGATCAGCGGCACGGGCGCGGTCCAGCTTCATCTCGATTTGCGGTAAATCAAGCTGCAAATCCACATCCAGCCTTCCCAGTTCCGGCATGGCGGAGAGCTTGTCCTGCATGGCGGTGGTCAGTCTGCCTACCTCTTGCAGATTGGGCCCCGTCACTACAAACTGCAAGGGTTCGCCGCGCATCCCGCCAATGGGCGGCACGCCTGCGGCAAAGGCACGCACGCCGGGAATTTGCATCAATTCCTTGCGCACCGCGTTTACTACCTCGGATTGCTTGAGCGTGCGTTCCCCGCGCGGCAGCATCCGCACAAAAGCAATGCCCTGATTGGCCTGCCCGGCCTGGCCCAGGCCAATGGCGGTGAAATAAGTGACGATTTCCTTGTGGCTGCCCAATACCTTTTCAATTTTTTCGAGCCGGCTGTTGGTATAGTCGATGTTCGCGCCCAGCGGTGTCTTGATAAACACCATGAAGCGTCCTTCATCTTCTTCAGGCACAAACCCTTTGCCGACGTTGGCAAAAAACCAGGCACTGGAGACCACGATGATCAGCGTTGCAAATACCACGCTCCAGCGGAATCTCAGCGCGGCATCAAGCAGCCTCCGGTAGGTCTTATCCAGCCCCGTAAACGCCGCCTCCAGCATGCGATAAACGACACCGTGCTGTTGCGCCACTTTGAGATAGCGCGAACACAGCATCGGAGTGAGTGTCAGAGAAACAAACAGCGATACCACCACGCCGATGGTCACCACCACCGCAAAAGATTCGAAAAAGCGCCCGATAATGCCACCCATGAAGATTACCGGCGCGAAAATCGACACCAGTGTGAGTGAGGAAGCCAAAACCGCGAACTGCACCTGGCGCGAGCCGTCGATGGCGGCGCTGACCGGATCGGTATTGCCCTGTTCACGGTGGCGAAAAATGTTTTCCAGCACCACGATGGCGTCGTCCACGACCACGCCGACCAGCAGCAGCATCGCCAGCAGCGTCATCGAATTAAAGGTAAAACCGGAGAAATAAATTGCCGCCACTGCACCCATCAGCGACACGGGTATTGCGACTGTAATAATCAACGTGGAGCGGATACTCTTCAAAAACAGCCAGACGATGAGCGCCGCCAGCAAGGTACCCAGCAGCAGATGTTCCTTTAGCGTTTTGACCATCTCCAGAATAAACCGGGAATCATCGGATGAGACCGTAATGGTCATACCTGCCGGCAATTGCGGGATAATCTCCGTCTCAAGGCGTTTTTTCACCTCGTCGATAATCGCGACCGTATTGGTATTGGCGATCTTGACAATACCAATACCTACCGATGGTTCGCCGTTGAAATGCGCCAGTTGCCGGTAGTCTTCCATGCCATCTTCGATCAACGCCACATCCTGCAAGCGGATCGGCGCCCTATCATGGTACGCCACGATCATGCGCTGCAGATCTTTTATCGAGTGAAATTCGAGATCAAGCTTGATCAGGCTCTCCGTTGTGCTCCCCACCAGAAAACCGCCAGGGACCTGCACATGCTCCTCGTTGAAGGCGTCAACGATGTCTTTGGTGGTCACACCCAACGCCGCCATGCGATCCGGTTTGATGTTTACACGGATATTGCGGTCGCGTTTGCCGCCCAGGCGCACCTCGCCCACACCGTCGATGGTCTCCAGTCTTTTCTTGATGACATTACGGGCATATTGATTGAGTTGTTGCAGGGTGCGGTCGCCTTGCAGCGCCAGCCACATGATAGGCTGCGCGTTGGTTTCCACCTTGGATACGATGGGCGCCTCGACATCGGTAGGCAATTGACGTAAGACCTGATTGACCTTGGTCTGCACCTCGTCAAAGGCGACATTGATGTCCTTTTCCAGATCGAAGGTGATGGTGACCACCGACACGCCCGGCGAAGACGCGGACTGGATGTGATCAATGCCTGGCACGGTGTTGACCTGCGACTCGATGACATTGGTGACACTGGAATCAATGATCTCGGGGTTAGCACCGCGCAGCACGGTGGTCACCGTCAGCACGGGAAACTCGACATGGGGGAAGCGGTCGACGCCAAGCCGCTCGTAACTGATCACACCGAGCAGCACCAGCACCGCGGACAGCATGTACGCCAGCACGTGGCGTTTGATGGAAAGCGCGGGTAGGCTCATTTCTTTTCGTCGTTTTTGATGTTGACTTTAGCCTTGTCGGTGAGAAACGCCGCACCATCCAGCGCCACCATGGCACCCGCCGCGAGGCCTTCAATGATTTCGACATTGCCATTCGAACGGTAACCCGTCTTCACCACCTGCTGCACTGCATTGCCATCCTTGATCACGTATACCACCTCACCGGCAGGGCGCATTACCACGCTTTGCTCCGGCACGGTGACGGCCTGGCCATGCTCCTCCACCACCAATGCACCGTTGACACTGCCTCCAGGCTTCCATCCACCCGGATTGACGATCTCGACGATCGCCTCCACAGAATGGCTCTTGGCATCCACCGCCGGGCGGATTTCCTTGATGCGGCTGTCAACGGGTTTGCCCGGCGCTGTGGCTGTGGCAAGGTGCACTGCACCGCCCGGACGCAACGACGGCGCCATGTCCTCGGGAAACGGCAGGTGTATCCGCAAAATCTGCTGGGAGGTAATCTGAAAGAGCGGCTTGCCGATGGTCACAAAGTCACCCACGGAAACCATGCGTTGCTCTATCTGCCCCGCCACCGGGGCAAGAATCCGCGCTTTGGCAAGATTGTTTTCGGCGCCACTCAACTGCGCCCGCGCACCCGCCAGTTGCTCACGCAGCACGGCAAGCTGTGCCTTGGCGTCATCCAGTTGCGTAACGGAAATAAACTTGTCCTGCACCAGCTTTTCATAGCGCTGCACCAGGCGTTCCTGATTGCCGAGCGAAGCCTCGATGCGCTGCACGTCGGCATGTACTGTTTCACGTGCAACACGCACATCTTTCACGTTCAGCTCAGCCAGCAACTGGCCCTTGCTCACCGTCTGTCCGACATCCACCCCAAGCCGCACCACGCGTCCGGGTATCTCGGCAGCCACCAGGGGCAACGTCTCGCTCTCGATCCAGCCTATTGATTCCTGGACATGCTGCACTGTCTGGATTTTTGCCTCGGTCACCGTAATCAGGGTTCCCATCGGCCGCTTGCCCGACTTCTCTTCTTCAGCCTTCTTACCACACCCGGCAAGAATAATAACCAAACACAACCCTGCGACCAGCATGCCGCTTTTGTTCATTTCCCAATCCTTCACAAGGCCGATTATTTTTAAAAATGAAGAGAAGCGAAAACCACGTTTTTCGCTTCCCATGCTATGAAAATTCCAGGATGGAATTATTCAGAGCTTTCCGAAGTTAGTACATGCGGGAATGAAAAGGTTCTGTGCAATCCGCCTATAACACGGAAAGCGCCTGCAAAACCTCTTCAACGTGGCCTTCGACCTTCACCTTGCGCCACTCCCGGCGCAGTATGCCGTTTTTGTCAATCAGAAAGGTGCTGCGCTCCACCCCCATAACCTCTTTGCCGTACATATTCTTCAGCTTGATGACATCAAACAGCTTGCAGAGCAACTCATCCTTGTCGGTGAGCAGATCGAATTGAAAATTCTGCTCGGTTTTGAATTTTTCATGGGAATCCAGACTGTCGCGGGAGACACCGAGGATTACGGTATCGAACGCGCCAAATTCACTGTAATGATCGCGGAAATCCTGCCCTTCACGGGTACACCCCGGCGTGTTGTCCTTGGGATAAAAATACAGCACAACATTTTTGCCTTTGAGTCCTGAGAGACTGATGATTTTGTCACCGGTGGCAGGCAGCTCGAAATCCGGCACAGGCTGACCGATAGTGATATCACTCATGGTGCAATCTCCTTTAAGGTTAAATCCGATTATTATACGTGTGTGCGGCACAAAAAAACCGGCGTGGCTGGCCGCCCCAGAATAATAGCACCAAAATTTCCATTAGCTCTAACAGGGTCATTGCCGTCACATCAAAGCACACACAAGTGTTTGGCAGCCATCACAATCCGCGCAATTTTCTTCCAACTAATCCCACACTGGCACACTCTTCGAACACTGGGATAGATTCTTCGACTGGGATAGCGAGATCGTGAACAGGTTCTAAAACGTGCCGCAGACTCCGTTGATCTGTTTCGCGCCACCCATGTGCTTTCGTGACGACGCCGTGCGCCATGCTGCGCATAGCCTGGTTTGTCCTGAATTCCACCCAGCACCTTATCCATCGGCAGAGACACTTCCTATGCACTTAGCAGCCTGCAAAGCCACAGGGCGGGCAAGGGAGAAGTTCAATCGCGGAAATTGGGGTGAAAACAACGCTTGACGGATAAAAGCGGGGCTTGCTATAACAGAGCGCTGGAAAGTGATTGTTGTCTTGTAGTTGTCTTGAAAAGAGCTACACCAAACATAATTGCCGTCAAAATAATCAGGAGAATATCATGAAACGTACACTAGGATTGCTGTTCGCTGCTTCCATTGCCACCGCAGCCCCTGGCTTCGCAGTAGCCGGCGGGGAAAACAATGTCGGTAGTTGCGGGTGGGGTTCAAAGCTGTTTGAGGGAGAAAGCGGCATCTTCGCGCAGGTGCTGGCTGTCACCACCAATGGCACTTCCGCCAACCAGACCTTCGGCATCACCTCGGGCACTTCAGGTTGCACACAGGATGGGACGGTAAGCTCGAACTGGAAGACCGCCATGTTTATCGATGGCAACAAGGAAGCCTTGGCCAAAGCCATTGCAGCAGGCCAAGGTGAGCCTCTTGACGCTCTCGCCACCCTGATCGGTATCGACGAAAAGCATAAAGCGGATTTTTCGCGCGTTTCCCAAGCCAACTTCGCACGCATTTTCCCCTCCACCGCAGTGAGCGCCGCTGAAATACGCGCCTCGCTGAAAGAAGTGGTCAGCGCGGATGCGGTTCTCGCCCAGTACTCGGCTAAGATCTAAAACTTGATTCCTGCAACAACCTTGACGCGTTCCCGCGCGCCAAGGTTGTTTTTTGACCCACGTCAAAACGCCTCATTCCCTGCCTTGCGGTCTGTGCACCAGACTTTTCTTTAAGAAATCCTCTCCGTCATGGAATCTTCAGCTTGCGCCTCAAATGGAAAAACCGGGATTATTCTTGCAGCATTTGTTTCCAGTGGAAGCCTATTCACGCGCCTGGCCTTATTTCTCATAACGGTTCTGATCGGGTTTCCGGCAAGTGCCCACGACAACCTCTACCTCTCCGAGTTGACGCACACCGCGCGCGCCAAGCAGCTGGCGGAACGTGATGAGTGGCGGCGCCTTCTGCATTACAAGACAGGTATCTCAGGAAGTATTCGCAGCCAGGTCGACGCGCCCGTGTTTTTTAATTCACCCAAAGGAAAAGATCATCCACACGATGAACTTGAAGCCACGCTGGCGCGTTTCTTCGAGCCAATGCCAACAGCGCCTGACGCACAACACCCACAATGCGCATTCGTTGCCCGCTACCAGTGGTTGAAACAGGAGCTGGACTTCGACTCCGCCCGGCTCCCGGAGCAAGCCTGCCCACGCTATGCCCAATGGCTCGAAGCGCTTAACCCGGCGGGGATAACGCTGATCTTCCCTGCCGCCTACATGAACAGCCCGGCATCGATGTTCGGCCATACTTTGCTGCGTATCGATGCGCGCGGACAGAACGACCGCACCCGTCTGCTTGCTTACGCCTTAAACTTTGGCGCAATCACGGGCAATGATAATGGCATCGCCTTTGCCTTCAAAGGCCTGTTTGGGGGCTATCCAGGACTTTTCTCGGTATTGCCCTATTATCTGAAGGTCCGCGAGTACAGTGATCTCGAAAACCGCGATGTCTGGGAATATCAACTCAACCTCACGGACGAAGAAGTGCACCGCCTATTGCGGCATACATGGGAATTGAGAGGAATCTGGTTCGATTATTTCTTCTTTGACGAGAACTGTTCCTATCACCTGCTTTCATTGCTGGAAACGGCGCGACCTGGCCTGCGCTTGACCGACACCTTCGGCTGGTGGGCTATTCCTTCAGATACCGTGCGCACCGTCGTCGCACAAAAAGATTTGGTGAAGAATGTTTACTACCGGCCTTCGCGACGCGAAATCCTCGAGAACGGCCTTACCAGCCTCGACGAAGCAGAAAAAATAACAGTACAAGCCCTCGCCACAGGAAAAATCACCGCCGATGACGAACATCTAAACGGTTTTCCTCCCGCGCAAAAAGCCGCGCTCCTGGAGCTAGGCTATGAATATGCTAATTATCGCCAAGCCAAATCCGGTAATGAGGAAATAAAAACGAAAATAAGCCATACCCTTTTAGCCGCTCGCAGCCAACTTCCCATACAAACCGACCTGGCGCCAGTACCAACACCAGCCGTGCGTCCAGATCAAGGGCATGCTACCGCGCGCATTTCTCTTGCCGCGGGCCGGGAAAATGGGCGCTATTTCCAGGAGATCAATATGCGGCCTGCTTACCATGACCTTTTGGACCCTGACGACGGTTATGTGCGTGGAGCACAAATCAATTTCTTTCAACTTGCGGCGCGCCGTTATAACGGCAATGATATACAGTTACAGCGCTTTATCCCGGTGGACATTGTTTCACTCAGCCCGGTTTCGTCCTTGGGTTGGCCGTTGTCGTGGAAAGTAAATTTTGGCATGGATCGCAAATGGATAAACAACCGCGACCCTTTGCTCGCCACGCTGAACGCAGGCGCGGGCCTTACCTTCAGCAAGGGCCGGAAACTACTTACCTATGGCCTCTGGGAGGCAGGTCTGGATCTGCACAACACGTTGAATCAAGGATATAGCCTGGGTAGCGGATTGGGATTGGGCGCGTTTATTGACATCAGTCCCCGCTGGAAACTACAAGCGAGCGGGCGGGTGTTGCGCTACGGGCTTGGCGAACGTCATACCCGGCAGGAGCTGGCTATAGAGCAGCGATACACTTTAAATTCTTCGCATGACTTGCGTTTACGCTGGTCAGCCATTGACAACTTCGACCATCGCTACCATAACCTGGAACTAAGCTGGCAATGGTTTCTCTGAGAACATGGCGAGCGTTATTTTTTCTCCTGCTCACCTCCCTTGCCGGATGCACGGGGTTGTTCTTTCATCCCATGCCACAACATGTGCGCACCCCGGATCAAATTGGCCTCAAGTACCGCGAGGTATTCTTCACCTCCCGCGACAACACACCCTTGCATGGCTGGTGGCTTCCCGCGCAAGGCACCGTACGCGGCACTGTCGTTTTTTTTCATGGCAATGCCGAGAACATCAGCACCCACATCGGCGCCGTATTCTGGTTACCCAAAGAGGGTTTTAATGTTTTCCTTCCCGACTACAGGGGCTACGGCGCATCGCAGGGAACACCGGAAATCAAAGGTCTGCACGCTGACGCGGAGAGCGCCCTCGACGCCGTGGCGAATATGCACGACGCCCGCGACACCCCTCTTATCGTATTTGGACAAAGCCTGGGCGGGGCGGTAGCCACCTACACTGTGGCACACAGCCGCCACCGTTCGCGCATCAAGGCGCTGATTGTCGAAAGTGCCTTCTCCAGCTACCGCGACATTGCCCGCGAAAAACTGGCAAGCTTCTGGCTGACATGGCCCTTGCAATATCCCCTTTCATGGACGGTAAACGACGATTACAGTCCAGTGAAATCGATAGGGCACATAACGCCCATCCCGATACTCCTCGTCTATGGCGACCGGGATCGTATCGTGCCACTTGCGCACGGTGAGCGGCTCTACAATGCCGCGGTCGAACCCAAAACCCTCTGGGTCGTTCCCGGGGGCGGTCATATAGACGCTTTCAAACGCACGGAATATCGCCGGGCGCTCATTGACTATCTCGACCCATTGCTTTCAGGCAAACCCTAAGAACCTGTTCACGGAGCAGCGGCGCTTCCCTGGGGCGCGCCAGCCAGCTACGTGGCTGTTTCCACTCTAGAGCTAGTCTACTTTCTCCAGGCGGTAGCCATGCTGATAAACGGGTGACAAGCGCCAGCCGTTTTCCGGAAGGAGGCCGAGTTTGTTGCGCAATCGGCTGACGTGTGTTTCGAGTGTGCGGGTATTCACATGGGTGTTATAGCCCCAGATGCTGTCGAGCAGATTGATGCGCGAAAGCGTGGTATTCAGGTTGCGGAAGAACAGCAATGCCAAGTCGAATTCCTTTGGAGAAAGGTCAACGCGCGCGCCGTCCCTGGTAATCGTGCGATCGGAGGCACATATAACAAAAGGGCCGACCGTAATTTCGTTCTTTTTAGGTGAACCGTTGTCTCGGCCGCGCCGGGTCAACGCATCGATGCGGGCCAGAAATTCGAACTGGCGCAACGGTTTGATCATGTAGTCATCCGCACCCATCTTGAGAGCCGCAACTGTGTCTTCTTCGCGGCGCTGGCTGGTGACCATCATGATCGGTATGCTCCAACGCTTTGTGTTGCGCACCCAGTCTACGATCTCCATGCCGCTCAGGTCAGGCAATACCCAGTCCAAAATCAACAACTCAAAATGCTTGGCGTCTTCCGCCGCCATGAAATCGTGAGCATTGCCGAAATGCTGGCATTCGTGGCCGGAATACTGGAGCAGTAGTTTGGTGAACTCTGCCTGGTCATAATCGTCTTCAACTAATCCTATTTTCATGATGCGCTTCCTGTTGAATCATTTCTGCATGGCTATAGTAACACGGGTTATCGACAGCCTAAGCGCCTCAAGAAAGGGGCAACGCTCGCTATTTCAAAACACATTCATAAAGTTATATCAAGCAACCAGATTATTTACCTTTTCCTGACATCTTTTATCGCACCTATGTCTTTCTGTTCTCGACATGTGGTTTGACAGGTTCACCGTTAACCATTTTAACCCATCCCTTGATGTGCCTGCACATCGGACACAAAGTTCTGGCGCTGTTTTATCCGCGCGATAACTTTGCCAACTTCTTCAAGCATTGAACCTTCTTTTTGATCTCCTACCCACCTGCTTAACCCCTCAGTAAAACACGCATCAATAGCGCCAGCATGTTTCTCTATAGTTTTGTATTTGTTTATATAAAACAGTTAGTTAAATAAATATATTGGCCGATCTTATCTTCGCAGGATTATGCAATTTCATTTTCTATTTAAAGCAGGAGGTAAGACTATGCAAGCAAACGTCTCGATTCTGGCAGTGGGTGTTCTGGCTGCTTCAATGATGAGTTTCTGGGGCGTGTCTCAGGCGGCGCCCAATGGTCCGGTGGAGGCCAAGCTGTCTGCCTCCAAGGTGGTGATGCAGGCCGATGGCAAAGAGTCTTTGCAGTCGGCGGAGCAGACCCAGCCCGGCGACACGCTGGAGTACCGGGCGGTTTACCGCAACAACGGCAACAATCCCGCCAAAAATCTGCTGGCGACATTGCCAGTGCCGCAAGGACTCCAATTCGTTCCAGGCCAGGCAATGCCGCACAGCGCAAGCCTGGATGGCAAGAACTACGCCATCGTGCCGCTGAAGCGCCAGGTAAAACTGGCGGACGGTAAGGTGGAAGAGCGCGCTGTTCCCTACAGCGAATACCGTTATCTGCAATGGAAGCTCGGCGATCTCGCGCCCGGCACCAATACGGCAGTCAGTGCCCGCATGCGGGTGAGCACCAGCATGCGGGTGAGCACCAGCACGGCGGCCAACACTTCCATAGCTGTGAAGGGGGTGGGGCAATGACATGACATCCCCTGCACAACCCCCTGTAAATCACTTTTGTTTTTTTAATCGCACAGGAGAAATTCCATGTACTTAATTGCGCACTCAACGTCCAGGTGGGGCATACGCTCTACTTTCGGACGTATGTTGGCGACAGTACTGATCTGCATCTTTGCGTTTTTCCCCGCACTTAATGCGCAGGCTACTGCGCCGCTTGCGGGAACGGCCATCGGCAATCAGGCTTCCGCCACTTATACAGACGCTTCCAATGTTACACGTACAGTGACTTCAAATGTCGTCACTGCGGTGGTGCAACAGGTCGCCAGTTTGACCTTGACCCAGCCACTGAGCAAAACCGTCACGGCAGGCAGCCAGGTCACCTATCCATTAACGCTGACCAATACCGGTAACGGTACGGACAGCTATAACCTGAGCTATAGCAATAGCGGCTCCTTCGCTTTCGGTTCGGTGACGTTCTATGCCGATGCCAATGGCGATGGCGCTGCCGACAACACGACGCCTCTCACCAGCACAGGCAATCTGGCTGCGGGTGAGGTATTCCGTTTTGTCGCGGTAGGCAATGTGCCGACTACGGTGGTATCGGGCAACACCAATGCCTTGGCGATCACCTCTACCAGCATCTTCAACGGTGCAGTGTCTACAACGGTTACCGAAACCACGACCATCACTGCCAATGCGGTGATGAATGTTACCAAGTCGATGAGCGCTGTATCGGGTAACGCCGGTAGTGGCCCTTACACCGTGACATTGACCTACAGCAACACAGGCAACACCCCAGCGACCAACGTCACTTTGAAAGATGCGCTGCCTGCCGGGATGACCTATGTGGTGAACTCGGGCCGCTGGAGCGCCACTGGCGCGACAGTGCTAACCGACGCCAGCGCGGCCGATGCCCAGGGCACCAACCCAACCGTGACTTATGACTTCGGCGTAACAGCCGCCAGTCAGGTCACGGCCGTCATCAACAGCGTGGCGGCAGGCCAATCCGGAATTTTGACCTTCCAGGTGAATGTCAACGCAGGATTGCCGACAGGACCGTTGAACAACACCGCACAGTATGTCTACAACGACGGTGCTGGAACGGTTGGTCCGGTGAACACCAACACTTTCACCTTTAACGTCAACCAGACCGTGTCCGTTTCCATGCTCGGCCAAACGGTGGCCAGTGCGGTGCAGGGTTCTACCGTCACCTACACCAACGTACTGACCAACACCGGTAACGGTGTGGACTCCTTCGACATCAGCGTGGGCGCAGGCTCTTTCCCGGCAGGCACCAGCTATTCGTTGTACAAGGCAGACGGTGTGACACCGATGATCGATACCAATGGTAACGGCATTCCCGATACCGGCTCAGTCGCTATCGGTGCCACCTACAACGTGGTGTTGAAAGTGACCTTGCCTGCGGGCGCCACAGGTGGTCCGTTCTCAGTGAGCAAAACCGCAACGTCCAAGCTTGACCCAACCAAAACGGCTACGGCGACCGACACACTGACCGCCATCGTCGCCAACACTGTCGATTTGACCAACAACAGCTCGGGCGCTGCAGCTCCGGGTAACGGTGCAGGTCCTGAAGCAGGTGCGGTGACGACCAACAGCACCAATCCCGCTTCCACCACACGCTTCACACTGTATGTGAACAACAAAAGCACTGTGGGTGACACCTTTGACCTCTCGGCCAGCACGGACTCCGCGTTCAGCACCTTGACCATGCCTTCCGGCTGGACAGTGGTGTTCCGTGATGCGGCTGAAACCGTGATCACCAATACCGGCGTGATTACCGGCGGCGGCAACAAGCTGGTGTATGCGGATGTGACGATTCCGGCCAACCAGGCGGCGATTCCCGCCCCCGGTCAGGCCGTCTACTTCCGCGTGCTGTCACCCTCCTCCGGCGCTATTGACCGCAAGCACGACGCAGTGGTGATCAACACCGTTCGTAGCGTGCAGTTGATTCCGAGTAACACCGGCCAGGTGTTCCCCGGCGGCTCCGTGGTCTATGCCCATGCGCTGACCAATGCCGGCAACGTGGCTGAAAACGCCGGACTGAGCACGATTGCGCTGTCCTTGTTGGAAACCCAGGGCACGTTCTCTTCCATCGTGTATCTGGATATCAACAACAGCAACACCATCGACGCAGGCGATCAGGTTATCAACACGGCAGCTCAATTGGGTGCGATTGCCGCAGGCCAGACCGTGAACCTGCTGGTGAAGGTGAGCGCAGTGTCCGGTGCAGCGTTGGGCGTGCTCAACACTACCACGCTGACAGCGACCAGCAGCGGCACGATCAACGGTGCGGCGGCGCCAGTCGCCGTTAGCGTTACCGATGCCACCACGGTGATCTCGGGCAACCTCGTGCTGGTGAAAGAGCAGGCGCTGGATGCGGCCTGCGACGGCACGGCTGATACAGCCTTCAGCACTATCAACATCAGCGGCGGCGCGATTCCCAATGCGTGCATCCGCTATCGCGTGACCGTGACCAACAACGGTTCCGCGAACGTGCTGAACGTAGTTGTGAGCGATGCCACACCGGCGCACACCACGTATGACGCGGCCGGTCCGGCCGTCACCAGCCAGGGCACTGTTTCCACCCCGGTGAATGGCGCTTCCGGCACCGTCAGCGCGGCCATAGGCACCCTGACGCCGAGCGCTTCGGCCGCCATCAACTTCGGTGTGAGGATCGATCCGTAAGAAAGTGTCCCTTGAGGGGGGAGATATCTCTCCCCTCTTTTTTAACGCGCCTTCCGTTATCGAGGGTGCGTCAAAAAGGAGCCGCAATGGATCACCTGGGTTGAAATTGATTTAAAGAGATAACCGTAACATCCATGACAGGCATCGATTCGAAGTTCATCAAATTCGCCGGGAGGTGGGTGCTAGCCGTCTGCCTCCAGCTATACCTGGCGCTGGCGTGTCTGATGCCCGTGCCCGCATCGGCGGTTGCGCCACTGGCGGGCAGTTATATCGACAACCGTGCCATGGTAACTTACTTCGATACGGACCTCGGTTACAATTCCACCTTGTATTCAAATACCGTGCGCGTACAGGTTCAAGCGCTTGAAGCGCTGACCTTGAGTTCCAGCCAGGACATTTTACGCCCGGCCGGCGGTATGGCTGTGATATCGCATCGTCTTACCAATACCGGCAATGTGGCCAGTGTTTACACGCTGAATTACGCCAATCTGGCCAGTGATGGTTTTGATCTGACGAGCCTGACCATGGTCAATGATGCCAACGCAAATGGTGTTGCAGACACCGTTGAAGTGCCCATCGCCAATGGCGCCACCGTGATGCTTGCTCCGGGCAAATCACTTGATGTGGTAATCTGGGGCATGACCCCCAGCACCGTGCCTGCGGGCGCGACTGCCGGCATACGGCTCACGGCAAGCACCGCGCTACAGAACATGAGCGCTGCCAATACCGATACCATCACAGTCGCCAACGGTGCGATGTTCCAGCTTGCCAAGGCTGCTTCGGAACATTCCGCCACTCCCGGCGATACAGTAACCTTCAGCCTGACGGCGAGCAACACCGGCAATAAGCCAGCCACGGGCATCCCCGTGGTCGTCGATGACGCCGCAAACGTGTTCATCATCGTGCGGGATGTTGTGCCTGTCAACACCACGTTTGTGAGCCTGACATCAGGAGGCGGCGCGGTGGGCCTGTATCACGAGCTAGGTGCGCCCGAGCACGCATATCGCACTACGCCGCCCACCGATTTGAAGCGGGTGGATGCCGTGGCCTTTGCTTATACCGCCATCGGAGCCGGGCAGTCCTATGTGCGCACCTTCAGCGTCAAGGTCAACACCAATGCCAGCGGCGTGATTCAGAATGTCGCGCGGGTGATTTTCAATAATGGCGTGAACGCCACACCTGAATCGGTGAATTCCAATCCCGTGCAGCTCGAAGTGCCGAATACACCTCCCGCTATTCGTTATTACCGCGATGCCGCCTATACCAAGGTGATTCGCGCCGCTTCCACCGGACAGGTGTTATATGTCCAGGCCGATGCAGCGCAGTGCAACAGCGATCCGCTGGAGATGGAGACCAAGCGCATCATCATCACCTCTGCCATCACCAGCGACATGGAAAGTTATCTTGCCACCGAAACAGGTGTGAATACCGGCCAGTTCCGTATCATACCGAACGTCAAGAGCGGCGATGGCGAGACCAGCCCCGCCACGCCGGGCGACGGTATCCTTACATCGAAAAAAGGCGACAAACTGACGGCCACCCTGCAAGGCTGCGGGCAAACCCAGGTGCAGGTAGAGTTGTTGATCGACCCTTACGGCGTGGTTTTCGATAGCAAGACCAATGCGACGATCCCGGGCGCCACCGTCACGCTCATCGACGTGACCGGCGAGGGCAACGGCGGCAGGCCCGGCAGGCCGGCCAAGGTGTTCAAAGCGGACGGCGCGACTACCGCACCCAGCACTGTGGTCACCGATGCCAATGGGCGCTACGAATTCCCCACTGTTCTCCCCAGCACCTACAAGCTGGTGGTGACACCGCCCGGTGGATTCAGCTTCCCCACCACCCTGGCGGCAGCGCTCTTGCCACCGGGTCGAGCGATCGACCTCTCCGGTTCGTATGGCGGTAATTTTCTCGTCAACCTGGCGAGCGGCCCGGTGCATATCGATATCCCGGTCGATGCCAGCTCCCATTCCGGTCTGTTCATCGAAAAAACAGCAGCGCGCACCACTGTCGAGATCGGTGAATTCATGGATTACACGATCAGGGTCAAGAATACCTCCGGCCAGTTGCTGGGTCGCGTTCTGGTCACCGACACCCTGCCCGCCGGGTTTGCGTACCAACCGGGCAGCGCCCGCATCAATGACGACAATTTGCGGTTCAATTTGTCCACGCTGCCGGAGCCGGACGGCGGCACCGGACCCAAACTGGTGTTTAATATCGGCTCCATCGAAGACCAGGCTGTGAGTACGCTCTCCTACCGGGTGAGGATCGGCCCCGGCGCGCTGCGTGGCGACGGAATCAACCGCGCGCAGGCACAGAGCGCTGGGCCGCTGGTCAAGATCAGCAACATAGCCAGCGTCACCGTGCAGGTATTACCCGGCGTGTTCGGCGACGACGGATTTCTGCTCGGCAAGGTCTATGCGGACTGCAACGCCAACGGCGTGCAGGATGATGGCGAGCCAGGCGTACCGGGCGTGCGCCTATTGCTGGAAGATGGCACGCACGTCACTACCGACGGCGAAGGAAAATACAGCCTGTATGGCCTTTCACCCCGCACCCACGTACTCAAACTGGACAATATAACCCTGCCGCAGGGAGCACAGTTGGAAGTGCTGTCGCAACGCAACGCTGGCAATCCCGGCAGCCGGTTCGTGGATATCAAGAACGGCGAGCTGCACCGCGCCGATTTTGCCATCGAAGGCTGCAATGTCAAGGTAATGCGCGAAATACGGACACGCGCCGCTGCAATGAATGACCTCTCCGAAACCGAAACTGCATTAAAGACGCGGATGAGCGCCAACCCCACTCCCCTTCCGCTGGGTGACGTAAAGGCGCTGCCCGCCAGTGGCCTGATCAACCGCGCTGCGACTCCACAGAACGTGGCGGCTACGGCAAAAAACGCTTCAAACAAAACAGGGAAAATCGACGCGGATGGCGCATTAAGCGATGAGCAGATTGCAGAAATGGACAATACCCTGATGATTATTACGCCCAGGAATGAACAGGTGCTGCCTTTCGCCCAAACGCGGGTCATCGTCAAGGGCGTTCAGGGTGCCAAATTCACGTTGCGTGTCAACGGTGATGAGATTGGCGAAGAGCGCGTCGGCAAACGCAGCGCGCTGGAAAGCAAAGAATTACAGGTGTGGGAATATATCGGCATTTCACTGGTACCCGGAAAAAACACCCTAGAGCTTACCCAATATGACGACTTTGGAAATGCGCGTGGCCGGCACGGCATTACCGTGCTCGCTCCGGGAAAACTGGGAGCAATCAATATTGAAGGCCCCGGCCAAAGCTTGCCTGCCGACGGCAAAACACCCGTCAAAATCACCTTGTCGCTGGCCGATGCCGATGGCGTACCAATGACCGCGCGAACCCCCGTCACATTGGAATCCAGTGCCGGCGTGTGGAAGGTGCGCGACCTCGACGACAAGGAGCCGGGCATCCAGATCTTCGTCGAAGGCGGCAAGGCCGATCTGGACATGGAGTCACCCAGAGAGCCGGGCGAAATACAAATCATGGCGTCCGCCGGGTCAGTCAAGGGGCGCGCGTCACTCACCTTCGTGCCCGAACTGCGGCCGATGATAGCCTCCGGCATCATCGAGGGCGCAATCAATCTGCGCAGGCTGGATACCAGCGCCCTCGTGACAGCACGCAAACAGGATGGGTTCGAGCAAGAGTTGCGCAATTTCTCGCGCGCCAGCAGCAATGGCAAGGCCCAGGCCGGCGTGCGTGCCGCCATGTACCTCAAGGGCAAAGTACTGGGAGAATATCTGCTCACCATGGCCTATGATTCTGACAAAAACACCCGTGAACGGCTGTTCCGTGACATACAGCCAGACAAATTTTATCCCGTATACGGCGATGCTTCGATTAAAGGTTTTGACGCACAAACCACCGGCCCGCTTTATGTGCGGGTCGACCAGGGTAAATCCCATGTGCTTTACGGCGACTTCAACACCCAATCGCTGTCATCTTGGAACGAGGCACGGGTTCTGAGCCGTTACAATCGCAGCCTGACCGGTGTGAAAGCCCATCAGGAAGACGGGTTAACCAACATCAACGTGTTTGCCAGTCAGGACAATTTGCGCTCTGTGGTAGAAAACCTTCCCGCCAAAGGTATTTCCGGCCCCTACCTCATCAATAATTTACCGTTCATACAAAACAGCGAAAAAGTCGAAATCATCACCCGCGACCGCAACCAGAACGGCTTGATACTCAAGACCGTGCCACTGGTACGCTTCAGCGATTACGAAATCGAAAACCTGACAGGCCGCCTGCTCTTCAAAGCACCCATTCCAAGTTTCGATGCCGACCTCAACCCCAACTTCATTCGCGTCACCTACGAGGTGGAACAAGGCGGCGAGAAATTCTGGGTATACGGTGCAGATGGGCACATCAACATCGGTGACTCCATAAAAGCAGGCGGTTCGCTGGTCAAGGATAACAACCCCCAGAACCCGAGCGAACTCAAGAGTGTGAATGTGGTTATGCAGGCCGCCGAACGCACCAAAGTCATCGCCGAACTGGCACAGACCGAAAAAGCGGGCATCGGCACAGGTAATGCCACAAATTTTGAAGTGCGGCATGAAGGCGACCGGTTCAATGCGCAAGCCCGCATCGCACGCTCCGATCTTCTTTTCGACAACCCCTCCTCGCCACTTGCCAAAGGCCGCGCCGAAGCTGGCGCCAAGCTCAGCTACAAGATAGGTGAGAACAACACCCTCAAGGGCGAATACCTGAGTAACGAGGATATTTCAGTGCAAAGCAAGCGCGAGGGTGCCCAGGTAGCGCTGGAGCACAGCTTCACCAGCAACCTGCGCGGCGAAATTGGCGTGCGCGCCACCCATGTGGATTCAGCCACGGCGACCACAGCGATTAAAGACACCGCCAGCATGCGCGCCCGCCTGGCCGGCCAGGTGCCTGGCCTATCTCAAGTGGGCGTGTTCGGCGAATATGAGCAGGATGTCAACGATAGCGATAAGCGCATGGCGGCGCTGGGCGGCGACTACCGGCTCAGCAGTGGTGGCCGCCTCTATATAAGGCACGAACTTATTTCCAGCCTTGGCAACCAGTACGCATTGAACCCACTGCAACAACGCAACGCCACCGTAGTCGGCATGGATACCGACTATATGCGTGGCGGACATGTGTTCAGTGAATACCGCCTGCGCGATGCGCTAGCCGGGCGTGAGGCGCAAGCCGCTGTTGGCCTGCGCAACCAATGGCGCCTCGGCGCAGGCATTAACCTGCACACCGGCTTCGAACGCACACACAGCCTAGACGGAAACGCCGCGAGCGAGAGCATGGCCATCACCAGCGCCATAGATTACACCAGCAGCCCATTGTGGAAAGGCAGCGCCCGGCTCGAACTGCGCAGCAGCGCCAGCAGTGACAGCTTGCTCAGCACGCAGGGCCTGGCCTACAAGCTCAACGACGAATGGACCTTCCTCGGCAGAAACACCTTGAACATCACCAAGGGCAAAGGTGTCGCGGATACAACCCAAGACCGCATGCAGATGGGACTGGCCTACCGCGACCATAAAACCAATCTGCTGAACGCGCTGTTTCGCATCGAACAACGCTACGAAAAAAGCGGCGCCACAACTTCCGCTGACACTCTGTTGCGTAATGTGAGTATTGTCTCCAGCCATGTAAACTACCAGCCATCGCGGGCGCTGCAACTTTCCGGCCGCTACGCCGGCAAGTGGGCCAGCGAGACTTCCAATCGTCTGGAAAGCACCAACGCCTTGCATCTGCTTAGTGCGCGCGCCATCTATGAATTCGCCAAGCGCTGGGACGCCGGCCTGAACGCTTTCAGTTTTTTCAGCAACGGCTTTCGCAGCCACCACTTCGGCGCCGGCCCGGAGGTCGGCTATCGGGTGATGGACAATCTGTGGGTGGCGGGCGGTTACAATTTCTTCGGTTACACGGACAAGGATCTGGCGGGCGCGGACTATACCAATCCCGGCGCCTATCTGCGGCTGCGCTTCAAATTCGATGAAACGACTTTCTGACAGGGTAGGGATACGACAATGACAATTTCGCCGAAGAATTTTTTCGCCACCATGATGCGGGGCATGCCGACCGGCATGACCCGTGTCCGGAAGTGGCTGGCTGGCGCGATTGTAATCGCCTGTCTTGCGTTGCTGATCGCAATACCGTCGACGCAGGCCGCCTATGTGCAGGTGTATAACACCATCCAAAAAGGCGCCATCACCTTTACCGGCAACACGCTTGGGTTGAATGACACAGTCACCTCCGGTCAAGCCGGGGCTTTTATCGCGGCTGATTTGTCCACCAATGTTGCTGGCTATCCGGCGGGCACCACCTTGGCCTGGGCATCCAACCTTTCGCGTGCGCAGCTTTCCATCCCCATCGGCGCTACGGTACTTCACGCCGAACTGATCTGGACCGGCAAACTGGGCGGCGCCATTACAACTACAGTGGCGAGCAGCACCAGCGTTAGATTCATCACCCCCGCAGGCAGCTACGTCATTGCGCCCAGCATCAGCACCGCCAGTAACTCGGCCAACTACTACACGCGCTCCGCCACCGTCACCGGCCTGGTGCAGATTGGCGGCAGCGGAACCTACAGCGCGGGCGGCGTCCCGGCTTTGGTCGACACGTCTACTACCGATGGGGCCGGTTGGACGTTGGCGGTAGTTTATGCCGATCCGGCGCAACCTGCGCGCAACCTGACGATTTTCGTCGGCAACGAACCTTCGGGCGGCGCGGTCGCTGCCGTGAGCGGTTTTTGCACACCGGGCACGGGGCCAGTCAATGGGCGGCTTGCCGTTAGCGCCATCGAGGGCGATGCAGGTGGCACGGGCGACACCATGTTGTTTGGCCCGACCAGTGTCCTAAACGCCACGACCCACCGTGTCTCCGGCCCCAACAACCCCATCGGCAACTTCTTCGCCAGCCAGATCAACGGCGATTCCGGCACGCTGAATACCTCGGGCACTTTTGGCACTGTCAATCAACCGTTGGGCGGCAACCTGGCTCTCGCCCGGCAGGCTTACGACATCACCAACGTCGATGCGTCTGCGCTGCTCACCAACGGGCAAACCACCGCGTTCGCGCAAGGCACGAGTACAGGTGATGTCTATGCAATCAGCGCGCTCGGCCTGCAAATCAACGTCAACACACCGGTATTTCCCGTCACGGTAAAGCAAGTCAACAAGACCACCACATTCGTGGGTGACCAGTTAATTTATTCCATTGATCTCGACAACCGGCCGGGTAACGGCGCGGCCACGGGAGTGGTGCTTTATGACAACATCCCGTCTGGCACCAGCCTGGTTCCCGGCAGCGTGATGGTCGACACCAACCCGCCCTTGCCCAACAACCCGACGGTGCAGACCGGTGTAGTGCAGACCGGTGCCGATCCGGTCAGCGGAATTACAATCGGCACTGTGGCGGTCGGCTCGATCGTGCGGGTGTCATTTCGCGTCAATGTAATCGGGCTGCCCGCCTCGCCCGCACCCGCCAAATTCGACAATGCGGCACGATGGACCTACACCTACATCGCCTGTGCCGGCGTGGCCGCGCAAACCGGCAGCGTGACAACAGGCACCGTTACCACGAGTACCGCACGGCTTGAGCCATTTAAAACGGTATCGCCAACGGGTGCGCTGGTGGGCGGGCAAACGGCAACCTACACTATCACCATTCCCAATACGGGCTTGATCAACACGGCAGGGACAACCCTGGCCGACCCGATTCCGGCAGGGACAACATATGTGGCCGGAAGCACCAAGCTCAACGGCGTCGCGATAGCCGATGGGCCTGGCAGCACCATGCCGTTCACCACCGCCGCGCCCGTCAATAGCGCGGGTCAAGCAGCGGGTGTAATTGCCGTCGGCGCCAGCGCGACAGTGCAATTCAGCGTTGTCGCCACCAGCGGAGCGACCGTCAACAACCTGGCGAGCATCGACCCCGATGGCGCTGGCCCCAGCCCGGTGATCACGGTGTCGGCCGTCAATAGCGGCTTGAGCGGCCCCACCGTGAACAAGGCGTTTTCGCCTGCCAGCATCGGCGCGGGCGGCACGAGCACCTTGACGGTGACGCTGACCAACCCCAATGCCACCGCCATTACCGGCGTCAATGTCACCGACAATCTGCCTGGCGGGATGCTTATCGCCACTCCGGCCAACGCGGCGACCACCTGTACCGGCGGGACAGTAACAGCGACGCCGTCCGGGATTGTATTGGCGTTGACCGGCGCGAGCATTCCCGCCAGCGGTTCATGCACCTTCTCCGCCGGCGTCACGGCGAACACTGCCGGCAGTTACGTCAACACCATTCCCGCCGGTGCGGTCACCAGCAGCAATGCCGGTGCCAGCACCGCAGGTAGCCAGACGTTAACCGTCACTCCGGCCCCCGCCATCAGCAAATCGTTTTCGCCCGGCACGGTTGCCTCCAACGTGGTTGCAACGCTCACCATCACGCTGACCAACCCCAGCGTATCTGCCATGACTGCAGCCACGTTCACCGACACCTTCCCCACGGTACCAGGGGCGATGACGCTGTTTGACACCACGACCACCAACACCTGCGGCGGCACGCTTACCACGGCAGCCGGTGGTGCGCTTGCGGCCGGCAGTACCAGCGTCAAACTCACGGGCGGCACCATTCCAGCCGGTAACGTATGTACCATCACCGTACGGGTAAAAGCGCCTGCGGGCGGCTCTTATATCAATACGATCCCCGTCAATGCGCTCACCACCAGCGGCGGCAGCAGTAGCACAGCGGCAGTGGCAACGCTAGAAATCGCCAGCCCGCAAGTGACCAAGACCTTCGCCGCCACAATCGTTGCCGCCAACACGGCGACACTGATGACCATCACGCTGACTAACATCACGGGCGCCACCATCACAGGCCTGGCGTTTACCGATACTTATCCTGCGGGACTCGTGAATACCAACAACACCACCACGAACACCTGCGGCGGTACTGCGACGGCAAGCGCGACCGCGACTAATCCCGGCACATTGACCCTTTCAGGCGCCACTACGCTTGCCGCAGGCAGTAGCTGCGCGATAACGGTGAATGTGCAATCGGCCACCAGCGGCACCTACACCAACACCCTCGCCGCAGGCGCAGTAAGCTCCAGCATAGGCCCCAACGTGGTTGCCGCCAGCGCGACCTTGAACGTGGCGCGGCCCAATATCGGCAAGGCATTCAGCACCGCCACCATCCCGCTGAATGGCACTGCCACGCTTACCGTCACCTTGAGCAACCCCACGGCGACAGCCATGACGGGAGCGGCCTTCATCGACACACTGCCCAACGGCCTGACCGCATCCACGCCTGGCGGCACTTGCGTGGGCACCAAAGCCGCGACCAGCTCGACCCTCTCCCTCTCAGGCGGCACCATCCCGGCCAGCGGCTCCTGTACTGTCACCGCACTGATCACTGGCACGACCGTTGGCCTCAAAGTCAACACCATTACAGCCGGCGGTCTGACAGTGACCGGCCCCGCCGCTGCGTCCAATGGTAGCGCCGCGACGGCCGACATCACCGTGCTCGCCGCGCCCACGATTACCAAATCGTTCCTCACTAGTCCGATTCTGCCTGTCACCGGCGTAACAACCTTGCAGCTTATCCTGGAGAACGGTAATTCCGTTGCCCTGACCGGTGCAACATTTACCGATGTTTTCCCGGCCACGCCGGGCGCCATGACACTGGCCGACCTCATCACCACTAACACGTGCAGCGGCACGCTGACGAACAATGCCGGTGCCGCATTGGCGGTGGGCGCGGTGGGCATCAAATTGGCGGGCGGCACCATACCTGCCAACGGAAGTTGCTCCATCACAGTCCACGTCAAGGCAAGTTTGGCGGGCGACTACATCAACACCGTTCCGGCCACACCCACCATAGGCTTTCTCAACACCACCGAGGGCGGTGGCAACACCGTTGCCGCCACTGCACCGCTGGCCGTGCGTTTGGCGGCACCCACGGTTGCCAAAAGCTTCAGCCCCAGCACCATTGTCGCTAACACCAGCACGACCCTGACCTTAACCATCACCAATCCATCTACTACACAAGCTATCACTGGCGCGGCGTGGAGCGATATTTTCCCGGCGGGAATGAAGGTGTTTTCCATACCGGGTTTCACTAATACCTGCGGCGGCACGGTGACGGTGGGCAGCACCGCCAACGACACCTCCATCGCCATTAGCGGCGCGACGATACCGTTCAATGCCGGCGGCACGGGCAGTTGCAGCATCAGCGTTGCCGTCACCAGCACCGTGGTTGCCGCCTCGCCCGGCATAGCCAACACCACGGGTACGGTGACATCGGCCAATGCCAACACCAGCGCCACCGCGTCGGCGAATCTTGTCGTCACCACACCGCCACTGAGCGCGCCGACCATTGCCAAGGCATTCGGCCCGTCCAGCATTGTCAGCGGCAACGTCAGCACACTAACCTTTACGATGGGCAGCGCCAATACCGGCATACTCAACAACGCCAACTTTACCGACACGCTCATCAACATGAGCGTCGCGTCATCCACCATTGGCGGCACATGTACCGGCGTAACCAACAGCCCGGCGCTGGTTATCGGCGCAACAGCGCTGAACCTAACAGTGCCGAATTTGCCGCCGGGTGGCTGTACAGTATCGGTACAGGTGACCAGCAGCACCCTCGGCACTCATTCCAACACCGCCAGTGGCGTGACCACAACGCAGACGCCCACGGCCGGAACAGGCAGCAACACAGTCACCCTCACTGTAGCCAACGTGCCCCTCACCGTCACCAAGACCACCAGCACGCCGACGATAGTCAACACCGCCAGCGGCACCACGGCCACTTACACCGTCACCGTGACCAACGGCGGCACAGCTGCGGCTATTGGTGTGAAAGTCACCGACGTGTTACCCATTACCGCGCCGACGGCGGGAGGGATCACCTACGCCAGCACCACCAGCGTTACGCTGAACGGCACAGCAGTAGCCGCCTCCGGCTACACCGTGGGCGGCACCACAGCCGCGCCACAATGGGACACCAATCCCGCGGGTGGCTTCACCATCAACGCGGGACAAACACTGGTCATCACCTTTGTCGCCAATGTTGCCAACACCGTGGTCGACGGCACGTACAACAACAGCGCCAACGTCACCAGCACCAATGCGAACATCATCAACAATTTCGACGGCGCCGCCAGCGCCACTGAGAACGTAACTGTAACCAGCCCGATTTTAGTTGTGACTAAAACCACCAGCACGCCCACCGTGGTCAATACATCGACAGGCACCACGGCCACTTACACCGTCACCGTCACCAACAGCGGCACGGCCAACGCCACCGGCGTGGTGCTGACCGACACCCTGCCCTCGGGCTTCAGCTTCGGTGGCGGCGCGGCCGTCACATTGAATGGCACGCTATTGGCGAGCACGGTTTATACCGAAACCGCTGGTGCAACCCCTACATGGACGACCAGCCCCGCAGGCGGTTTCACCATCAATACCGGGCAAACCCTGCAAGTAGTATTTACTGCCACTGTGGTCAACAGCGTTGCTGACGGCACGTACAACAACAGCGCCAGCGTCGTCAGTACCAATGCCAAAACTCTCACCAACTTTGATGGCACAGCCGCCACCGAAAACGTAACAATAACCAGCGCAGTGCTAACCGTGGTCAAGACCACCAGCACGCCGGTGGTAACCAACCTCGGCACGGGCACCACCGCCACTTACACGATCGCCGTTACCAACAGCGGCACGGCCAACGCCACCAGCGTAAAAGTCACCGACACCTTGCCCGCCGGATTTACCTACGGCAGCACCACCAGCGTGACGTTGAACGGTTCAGTGTTTACGACCTACGCAGCAACCGGCACGACCGTCCCGCAGTGGGACACCAGCCCGACTGGCGGCTTCACGATCAGCGCCGGGAAAACCCTGGTGATTACCTTTGTCGCCGACGTAGCCCCGGCGGTAGCAACAGGCAGCACCTACAGCAATAGCGCGTCCGCCGTCAGCAGCAACGCCAAAATCATCACCAACTTCAACGGCACATCCAACACCAGCGACGACGTGACGGTGACCGCACTGGCTGGCGTGAATGTGTCCGGCACAACCTACAAAGACGCCAACCACAACCTGCAACAAGACAGCAGCGAGACTGGCACGGGGCTGGTGTTGTATGCCAAGCTTATTGCCGCCAGTGGCACCACGGCATTGCAGGCCGTGGCCGTCAACACCACCAGCGGCGCGTACACCTTCCCCACCGTTGTCGCAGGCGGATACCGCATTATCCTCGACAGCAATAATTCCCTTGCCGACATTACGCCGACCGTTCCCGCAGGCTGGCTCGGCACTGAAATGCCGGACTTTACCCGCACCAATATCCAGGTTGCCAACACTGATTTGCAGAATCTCAATTTCGGCCTCTACAACGGTGGCAAGCTTTCGGGCACGGTCTTTAACGACACGGGCACCGGCGGCGGTATCGCCAATAACGGCATCAAGGAAGCGGGCGAGACCAGCATCGCCGGAGTCGTGGTGAAAGCCACCAACAGCGCGGGTACCGTGATCTTCGACAGCACGACGACCAATGCCGACGGAAACTATACCTTATGGGTTCCGACCGCCGTTGTCGCGGCTACACTCAAGATCGTCGAACTCAACCTTGGCGGTTATCTTTCCACCGGCGGTGCCATAGGCAACACCGGCGGCAGCTATGACCGGCCCACGGATACCGTCACTCTCAGCAATGTGACGGGCGGCATCTTCGCTGGTGTCAACTTCGCTGATGCGCCTGTCAACCGTCTTGCCGCCGACAGTCAGCAAAGCGCGTTACCCGGCAATGCCGTTTTCTACGCTCATCGCTTCAACGCCGGCAGCGCGGGCACGGTCAATTTCAGCGCTGTCAGTGACAACGGCTGGCCGGTTGCGCTCTATCGTGACAGCAATTGCAACAGTCAGCTCGATACGGGCGAACCGATCATCATCGGCGCCATCAGTATCATGGCGAACGAACAGGTATGCGTGATCGACAAGATCACCATCCCGCCAGGCGCCACATTGAATGCCCAGGACAAAACCACGATAGGCGCGGGCTTCAGCTACACCAATGCCAGCCCTGCTTTGTCCACCACGTTGACTTTAACCGACATTACGCATGTGGGCAGCGCAGGGCTGGCGCTCATCAAAAGCATCGACAAGCTCACCGTCCAGCTTGGTGAACACATCACTTACACCATTACTTACCAGAACAATGGCAGTGCCCCGGTCAGCGCCATTGTTTTGCGCGACGCCACACCGGCGTATACCACATTTTTATCCGCCAACTGCATTGGGGCACTGCCGTCAGGCATCACCGCCTGCGCCGTGAGCACCCAGCCGGCGGCAGGAGCGAAGGGAACCATCGAATGGACGTTGACGGGAGGCTTGTCGCCGGCGGCGTCCGGCCAGGTGAGTTTCACCGTGCAAGTCGACAATTGAAATCAAGTTTTACAGAAGATGAAAATAGTGCGATCAACCCTCATAAAGCAAGGTGAATAACGATGAGATTCAAACAAAAATTGAGCACTCACGAGAGTCTCACAGATCCACATGTCGACCTCCTAGATCCTGAATCGTTACAGGCACTGATATCCGAGTTCGAATACACCTCGGAGCAGGTCAATATGCTTAATAAAACACTGTATGCGATCAACCATAAAATCCTTCAGGAACTTCTCAACAACCAGAAAGAAATCGAGACTTACGACACTAAAGGCATGCTGGGGCTACTGGAATCGTTGTTCGAAATGGTTTTAAAAATGGATCGATTACTTAACCTAAATCGAGAGGCAATACGGCAGTTTTATGCGCGTAACAGCACTGAATTTCATAAACAATAAATGAGGATGAACACATGAACGCTACTTGCAAGATCCACGATGTAATGGAAAAGCCGTATAACACTGCAATGCGGCATGGTGTAGAAGCATTGGATCTCCTTACCGAAGAGATCTATCTTCTGGACGCTGCCACCTTCTCAATCATCCATGCCAACAAGGTTGCGATTGAACACACAGGTTACAATACTGCCGAGCTCCTCTGGAAAAGCATCCTCGACCTCAAGCCGGATTCGTCGGCTGAACAATTCAAGGCTGAGCTGCTATTGCTGAGTGACCGGAGCATCTCTCAACGGTATTATAGCTTGGCGCAACTGCGTAAGGACGGCTCAACATACGACACCGAAGAGTCACTGCATGTTTTTGATTATAGCGATAGAGCCGTTTTAATGCTGGTAGTGAACGACGTCACCGAACGTCGTCAAGCCGATGATATGATGTTCGGAGAATGGGAGCACACCAACGCGATTCTTGATGCCGTAGGAGACCCCGTTATCGCCACCGATACCAGCGGCATAATCACCCGCC
Source organism: Gammaproteobacteria bacterium Ga0074134 (assembly GCA_001464965.1). Lineage (GTDB taxonomy): Bacteria > Pseudomonadota > Gammaproteobacteria > Ga007554 > LNEJ01. Next base: position 5,593 of record LNEJ01000041.1, on the reverse strand, counting down.
TGAACCGGGCCGCCGCAAACTTGATAGGCATCCCGGTTTGCGATGCTGTGGGCGCATCCCTCGACAAACTGATTCATTTTGAATATCCGCGCTCCCGCGATCCCTTGGAGAATGTGGTCGAACTGTGTCTCAAAGATGACAAGGAAATACGACTAGACCTGCTCACTTTTTCGAGCCTCAACGATCCCAGAGAGAGGATGGTAAACCTGTCGCTGACACCAATATTTTCCGGCAAAAGAAAGGCCCTTGGCTGTGTCCTGACACTCAGAAATGTTATCTGAGCCAGAATCGTGTAGGGTGCGTTAAGCTCACCCTACACGACCCACTGGAAATGCCGCCATCAAACTCTACAACGCGCTTCATCCATCTTGGAAAAGGCCTCGTCCACCAGCACCATGCGTAAAACTATTCAGCGCATGGCGCAACGGTATTTGCTGTTGAGGGGACGGAAAAATACTTTCAGTGGTTGGCAAAGAACATTGGAGCATTTTAAGGCATTTTGCTATAAACCAAATGTGCGAGATCCGCCCCGCCACCCCCTTTACAACCATCACACCAATATGCTACAAGTCCGGTAGGTTTTTTAGTTAAAGCCACTCCTGAGTCTCGCAACCAAACATACCGGAGAACTCCATAAATGCACAGTAAATTCATTCGTGCTACGGGCGCCCTGCTCGCCATGAGTTCGGCACTTTGGGGTCCCAGCGCACTGGCCGATGCCAACCTGAAAATCATATCCCCAGCTGACGGGAGCAAGGTCAAAGTCGGCGAACCGGTCAATGTCATTTATGACATCACACCCAATACCGGCGGCGATCATTCGCACATTTATGTCAACGGCAAAGAGGCCGGGATTTTGCGCAAACTAAAGAGCAGTTTCAGCCTTGACCCGCTACCTGCCGGCACACACACACTGTGCATAAAAGTGGTCAATAAAGGTCATGCATCCATTGGTCAGGAGAGCTGCATCAAGGTTACCTCCAACTAACCCATGCAACTCGAAAACCTTTCGTACGCACTCACCCAGACCATCCATAATTTCGGGGCCGCTGCGGTGGTGGGAGGGGCCTTTTTTGCACTGAAATCGAATCCTGACCAACTCCAGCTCAGAAACCGCATGGCATGGCTGGTGTTGATTGCCTGGGGCGCTCAGGTTGCGAGCGGCGTAATTTTTGGTGGGGTCAGCTTCTATTTTTACGGTGAATTTCCCGATTTGCACGCGGTAGCTATTGGTGCGCTGGTCATCAAGGTACTCTGCGCCGCTTCAGGGTTTGCGCTTGCGGTAATTTATTTGCGCGGCGCGCAACAATGGAGCGAGCAAGGCCGTCGTCGCGCATGGCATGCCTTGACTGGTTTGGGGGCCACGGCGCTGACTGCGGCGGCTTTTTTGCGCTGGTTTTCTTAGAACCTGTTCATGATCTCAATCAAGGGAAGAGCGCAACGAAGGGTTCCCAGTGCATGGAAAAACAGAAGGTTTCTATAACGGGATCCATCGACCACAGAGGAGTCGATCATGCTTCAAACACCGCATTGCTCACCACCCAGCGTTCCCGTCCTGGTGGGCTCCTTTTTTACCGCACTGTTTCTGAGCCTCGCCGCCGCGCCGGGGCATGCTGGCGAATTCACCAACTTTGCCGGGTTGAAATTTGTCGACATACCTGCGGGACATTTTCAGATGGGCTCGTGCAAAATCACCGCCGAGATGCAGAAAGAAAACAAAATACGCGTTTTTCTCGGCCAACCTCCTATCGGGGCAGACTGTCCCGAACACAACGCCAACGTCAACGACAATGAAACCCCGCAGCACGCGGTAAGCATATCCGCATTCCAGATGGGTAAAACCCCAATCACTCTAGGCCAATACAAACACTATGTCGCCGCCTCTGGGGCCACCCAAGGATCTTCCGGATGGAATCTCATCAACGACGACTTCATGAGATACAACGCCTATGGCGATGACGCGCCAGTGGTTCAGGTTTCCTGGCAAGAAGCGAAAGACTTCATCGAATGGCTTAACAAAAACAAACCGGCGAGTGATCGTGGCACATACCGGTTACCCTCCGAAGCCGAATGGGAATATGCCTGCCGCGCGGGTGGCAACCACACGTATTGCGGCAGCAATAACGTGGATGAAGTGGCATGGCACGATGGTGACGTTCCCAAGGGCAACGGCCGACATCAGCAAAACGTTGGACTCAAGGCCCCCAACGCCTGGGGACTCTATGATATGAGCGGCAATGTGTGGCAATGGGTAGAGGACATCTATCATGAAAACTACCGTGACGCACCAACTGATGGCCGCCCCTGGACGACAAGTAACGCGCACGCCTCGAACAGCGCACCGGAATCAAACCAGGTCAAGCATGAAAACAGTAACGCCGCGCGCATTATGCACGTCAGCAACACCGATTTCAGCCGTGAACAACAGGAATATGACGCCGCCATGCGCGCCCTTCACGGCTCGTCTTGGAAGCGCGACACCACCACTGCGCGGGTGTTGCGCGGCGGCTCTTGGAAATTCACGTCCGACTTCGCCCGCGCGACTTATCGCCTCGCCGCCTCGCCCGGCAACTGGTATTACGGCAATGGGTTTCGCGTCGTCCGGGATTTACCCTAAACATGCGTTAGCGGGCAATAAAATCAACCATAGGAACCAGTATGCCCCGACAGCAGCATCACCTGCCGTACCGCCTGTCCATGCGTCTTGGCGCCCTCATTGCGGCGCTGTACCTGAGCATGGCAAGTAGCCTTGTGTGCGCAGGCGAATTCAGCAGCTTCATCGGCATGAAGTTCGCCGACATAGCCGCTGGCAGCTTTCAAATGGGTTCGTGCCAGGCGTCAAGAAAGGCATCTGCACCGCCAGCCGCCAGTTGCTCCGAGGGCGATCTGGATGCCTTGATAAATGAAGTTCCACAGCATCGCGTCAGCGTGCCTGGCTTCCAGATGAGCAAAACCGAAGTCACCCTTGGCCAGTTCAAACGCTTCATCATCGCCACTGGCCGCACTGATTTGGTCACCGACGAATTCATGAAATACAATGCCCACGGCGACGACGCGCCGGTGGTGCATGTTTCATGGAACGAGGCCAAAAACTTTATCACATGGTTCAACAAAAGCAAGCCGGCAACTGACCATGGCACCTACCGTTTACCTACCGAAGCCGAATGGGAATACGCCTGCCACGCGGGCGACAAACATACCTATTGCGGCAGCCGCGACGTGAATGCTGTGGCATGGTTCGACGCAAACAGCGGCAAGCATCAGCAACCCGTGGGCAGTAAACACGCCAACGCCTTTGGTCTGCACGACATGAGCGGCAATGTGTGGGAATGGGTGGAAGACTGTTATCACGACAATTATAATGGCGCGCCCACTGATGGTAGCGCCTGGACGAGCCCCTGCACAAGTTCGGGACGTGTTCTGCGCGGCGGCTCCTGGAAGGGTGACGCCAAAAACGTGCGCTCACCGAATCGCATCAACGCCACAGCTGTGAGCCGGAGCAACATCATCGGCTTCCGCCTTGCCAGAACGCCACGGTGAAATGACATGCTAAGAACCTAGCGCCACAAATTCACACGGCCTCTCCAGTTCGTGGTTTATTTGTTACAATTACGCCCCAACATAAAACTCATTAAGTCACAACCCGAAACCCCTGTTTTCTGACTCTTTAGAGATGCACAATCCAACCAAAACCCGCGTTATCGCCGGTATGTCCGGCGGCGTTGACTCATCGGTGAGCGCCTTGCTTCTGCAACAGCAGGGCCACGATGTCAGCGGCCTGTTCATGAAAAATTGGGAAGAAAACGATCCCAACGGCCACTGCCCTGCCACCGAGGACGCGCGCGATGCGCTGGGGGTATGCGACCGGCTGGGCATCTCCCTGGATGCGATTAACTTTGCCAAGGATTACTGGGACCGGGTATTCCGCTATTTTCTCGACGAATACAGCCGCGGACGCACGCCAAATCCAGACGTTTTATGCAATAAGGAGATCAAATTCAAGGCGTTTCTCGACTACGCCATGAATCAGGGCGCGGACTATATCGCCACCGGCCATTATGCACGGGTAACGCAAAACAAGGGGCAATACCGCCTGCTTAAAGGGCTGGACACCAATAAGGATCAAAGCTATTTCCTCTATACCCTAGGCCAGGCGCAACTGGCCAGGACGCTCTTCCCGGTGGGAGAAATCACCAAACCGGAGGTGCGCCGGATTGCTGCCGAGGCGGGGTTCGGCAACGCAGCAAAAAAAGACAGCACCGGCATCTGCTTCATCGGCGAGCGCGACTTCAAGACCTTTCTCGCCCGCTACCTGCCCGCGCAGCCGGGAGATATGGTCACTCCCGAAGGCGAACGGGTCGGCCAGCACGACGGGCTGATGTACCATACCCTTGGTCAGCGCCAGGGCCTGGGTATTGGCGGGCGGCAAGGAGGTAATGGCACTCCTTGGTATGTCGTTGGCAAGAATCTCACCAGCAATACACTGCTCGTCGCACAGGACCATGACCACCCGCTGCTGTATAGCCGCTCGCTCGCAGCAAGCCATTTGCACTGGGTACATGGGGCGCCACCTGCATTGCCTTTACGCTGCGCGGCCAAGACACGTTACCGCCAGGCAGATCAAGCCTGCACTATTACAATGCTGGAAGATGGCATGTGCAATGTGTCATTCGACCAGCCCCAATGGGCCGTCACACCCGGTCAGTCAGTGGTATTTTATGCGGCTGACGAGTGCCTGGGCGGCGGCGTCATTGAATACACCGAAAACTGCACAGATACAATTCGCAGGAGCGCGCTTTAAACGCGCTCCTTCAACCGGCCCACATCACCTCAAGCACAACACTACAATGAGCCATACCAGCGAAGAACGAATCATTGCCTTGGCCGGCGCTTTTCAGGCCGCCCAGTTGGTGCAGCAGGTTGCCCATACAGGAAGCGTGGACGACGGTGACTTTGAGGTGTGCATCAACAGCATTTTCAATATCAACCCGCCTACTACAGCCGCTGTCTATGGCGGCGTGCGCGGCGTCAGCACCGGGCTTAAACGGCTGCGCACCCAGCTCGGCGGCGGTAGCGAGCCGCGCGACATGGAAATCACGCGTTATATTGTCGCCATCCTCTACCTTGAGCGCCAGTTGGCGAAGCACCCTCAGATGCTGCAACAAATCGCCGAAGGCATCGAAAAGGCAAGAGGCCAAGCGCAGCATTTCTCCCAGACTCACAACAACGTTATCGCCAGTCTGGCTGGATTGTACAGCGACACCATCAGCACCTTGAATCCCCGCATCATCGTCAGCGGCGAACAGGGTTACCTGTCCAACCCCGACAACGCCAACAAAGTACGCGCCCTGCTGCTGGCGGCAATGCGCTCCGCGGTATTATGGCGCCAGTGCGGCGGCGGCCGATGGCAACTTCTGTTTGGCCGTAGCCGGATGGTACGTGAGGCGGGGGAGCTTTTGGGGGAGGTATGATGCGTAGGGTGCGTCCCACGCACCACTGTAGTGGTCAAGTCTTTTTGGCCACGGTTTTATAGTCCATCCAATACTGCTTCTCTGCCGCATTCGGTGCCAGCCCACCGTTATGCGTGTGTGGC
>LNEJ01000040.1 GCA_001464965.1 Gammaproteobacteria bacterium Ga0074134 | reverse complement strand
ACACACGCATAACGGTGGGCTGGCACCGAATGCGGCAGAGAAGCAGTATTGGATGGACTATAAAACCGTGGCCAAAAAGACTTGACCACTACATTGCCTTGGCAGCAGGAACCCTCTTGATGCTGTCTACTGCGCAAGCAGATACGCCTAAATCGTTAACAGAGCATGTGCACGGAAATACAAAGGTATGGGTGGGAAATATTGCGATATTTCGATCCCAAGCCAAAGACATAGAAATGGGACCTAAAAGTGACCGCCTGGACGCAGAGGTTCTCGTCGTGCTGGACAGTCAGCCGGACGTGATATTTGGCATACGTCTACATGAAGACGAGCCTTCTGCACGGGAAATGATCGAGACCTTGCGAGCAGCTTATTTTGCCAAAGCGCCGGTCTCCATCGAATCCCAAGCTGGGCCACCGGGCAAGAAAAATCTGAAAATCAACTGGGTTCAGCTGGGTAAATAGAGAGAATATTTCTCGGGGGGTGGGCTGCCTGATTTATTTGTGCAGCCCACCTTTGATTTTGCGGCAAGTAGCCTGAGGGGGTTGAGCGAGAGCAAAACCCGGCCTGCTTGCTGGATTCTATTCGGAAGTCGGGCGCCCGCTTTTTTCCGTCAACTTGTGGTGTAGCAGCGCCCCACTATAAAGGATCTCCAGGCTGGCTTGTGCATCGGGGTATCCTTGCTTGGCGGCGCGACGATACCATTTGGCCGCTTTGTGCTTGTCCATGGGCACACCCATTCCTTTCTCGTGCATGATTCCCAGATAACACTGTGCCACTGCGTCCCCTTGCAGCGCGGCGCGCATGTAAAAGTCCATGTTATTTTCATCACTGCCGGGGTGGTATATATTGCCTTGTGTCATTGCCTCTGATCCCTTCATTCGTGTTGCGATGAGCATTATGATACGGGCGTGTATGTGACAAAATGATGTCGCGGGTTGCCGATGACTTTTCAGGCGCCCTTCACCGAAAGGTGTCTTTACGCAACGCCGCGCGCCGCCCACGCTTTACATCTACTCCAGCGAGGATCAACAATCCCACCACGAAATAGCCGCCGGTAATGAGCATGGCGAGGCGGTGGTCTCCGCCTGAGAGCCAGCTTACCAAGCCATAGGTGATTGGGCCGAAGATGGCGGAGAGTTTGACGGACAAACCCCACAGGCCGAAAAATTCGGCGTGGCGAGCGGCGGGGGCGAGCAGTCCCACCAGGGCACGGCCCGCCGATTGGCTGGCCCCCATGCACAGCCCAGCCACGTTGGCGGCGGCCCAGAGCAGCACCGGCCCCTGTGCCGCCCACGCCAGCGCAATCATGACGAGCCAGCCCAGCAGAGTCAGGGCAAGCGTGGGGATGTGGCCGAGGCGGTCCTGAATGTAGCCAAACAGAAAGGCTCCGCCAGCGGCGGTGATGTTGACCACCATGACTAGCAGCAATGTCTGCTGGGTGTCAAAGTGCATTACTTGCTGGGCGTATATTGCGGCGAGAGTGATAACGGCGTTGATGCCTGCCGAGTAAAATACCGTGCATATTAAAAAACGCCGCAGGTCGCGGTAACGGCGCGCGTGTTTGATGGTTGCGCCGAGCCGGGCGAATGCCTCGCCAATCAGGTTGCGGCCTGGAGGGTGTGGCTGGGGGATGGCGCGTTCGCGCAGGAATAGGAAAGTTGGCAGGCTGGCCAGGGCAAATAGCCCGGCGGTGATCAGCATGGTTACGGGCACAAACGAAGATGCCTGATCACCGCGCGCTTGCGCCCAGCTTACATAAGCGAGCGACAACCCCAGGCTGATCAGGCCACCCAAGTAGCCCAGGCTCCAACCCCAGCCGGATACCTTGCCCAGGCTGCGGCTGCGCGCCAGCTCGGGGAGAAAGGCGGCAATGAGGTTTTCACCGCTGCCGAAAAAGAAGTTGGAAAGCACGATGAATACAATGGCGAGCGCCAGATTGCCGGGGCCGGCCAAGGCAAGTCCGGCGGTGCCTAGCACGCAACCTGCCGTGGTTAAAAGCAGCAGTTTTTTCTTGGCGGCGTAGGCGTCCGCATAGGCGCCCAGCACCGGCGCTGTCAGCATGACCAGGAAGTACGAGACCGCCAGCGCCGCCGTCCAGGCAAGCGTCGCCCAGTCCTGGTTGGCCGCCACCACCGAGACGAAATAGGCATTGAAGATGGCGGTGATAACGACCGTGGTATAGCCCGAATTGGCGAAGTCGTACATCGCCCACGCCCACACTTCGCGGCGTGAGACGCCAGCGGCCAGGGAGGGACGCGCAGCCATCACGCCTGTTCCAGCAGTGCTAAAAATTCCTGCTCCGCCAGCATCGCCACCCCCAGTTCCCGCGCTTTGTCCGCCTTGGAGCCGGGTTCGGCTCCCACGATGATGTAGCTGGTCTTGACCGAGACGCTGCCACTCACCTTGCCGCCCAGTGCCTCGATGCGTGCCTTCGCTTCGTCGCGGCTCATGCTGTCGAGCGTGCCGGTGAGGACAAAGGTCTTGCCGGAGAGCGGCGTATAGGCACGGCTGATCTCCTCCTGCGGCCAGTGAATGCCAGCCTTGAGCAGGGCGTCGATGACTTCCCGGTTATGCGGTTGAGCGAAGAAATGATGAATGCTCGCGGCGACCACCGGGCCGACATCGGGAACGGCCTGCATCTCATCGATCGATGCGTTAATCAGTTGTTCGAGGCCGCCAAAGTAACGGGCGAGCTGCTTGGCGGTCACTTCGCCCACCTGGCTGATACCCAGGGCATAGAGAAAACGGGGCAGGGTGGCACGTTTGGATTTTTCGATGGCGGCGAGCAGGTTTTCCGCCGACTTATCCCCCATGCGCTCCAGCGCCACCAGCTCTTCTTTAGTGAGGCGATATAAATCGGCCACGGTTTTGACCAGGCCCTTGTCTACCAGTTGCGCCACCAGCTTGTCTCCCAGACCATCAATGTCCAGGGCGTGGCGTGATGCGAAGTGGAGGATCGCGCCCATGCGTTGCGCCGGGCAGTAAAGTCCGCCTATGCAGTGGTGTGCGGCCTCGTTTTCCAGGCGCACCACCTCTGAGCCGCACATCGGGCATGTCTTGGGCATATGCCAGGCACGGGCGTGCTTGGGACGCTTTTCCGTGATCACGCCCAGCACCTCGGGGATCACATCCCCGGCGCGGCGTACGATAACGGTGTCGCCGATATGGATATCCTTGCGCCGCAATTCATCCTCGTTGTGCAGTGTGGCACGGCTCACGGTTACACCGCCGACCTCGACCGGGCGCAGCATCGCTACCGGGGTAATGACGCCGGTGCGGCCTACCGAGGCGAGGATGTCCTCCACCACGGTGGTCTCCTCCTGTGCGGGAAATTTGTGGGCGACGCCCCAGCGCGGCGCGCGGGCGGTAAAGCCAAGGGCATCGCGCGCGGCAATATCATCCGCCTTGTAGACCACGCCATCCACTTCAAAGGGCAGATCGTTACGGCGCGCGGTGAGTTCCTGGTAATAAGCCAGGCATTCTTCAACACCGTGCACGGGACGGAAGAATTCAGTGATGGGAAAGCCCCATTCCTTGAGGCGTTTTACGATCTGCGAATAACGCGGCGCGGGCAATTCCGAGACCTCGCCCAGCCCCCACGGAAAAAAACTCAAGGGGCGGCCGGCGGTGATGCGCGGATCGAGTTGACGCAGGCTGCCCGCGGCGGCGTTGCGCGGATTAGCAAAGATATTTTCACCCCGCGCCAGGCGCTCTTCATTGAGGCGCGCGAAATCGCGCTTGGGGATCACTACTTCGCCGCGCACCTCCAGCACCGCTGGCCAGTCCTTGCCAAACAGGCGCAGCGGCACGCTCTTGATGGTGCGCACATTGGCTGTCACGTCCTCGCCCCTGGTTCCGTCACCGCGCGTCCCCGCCCGCACCAGCAGGCCGTTTTCATAACGCAGGCTGAGCGAGGCGCCGTCGAATTTTGGTTCGGCGGTGTAGCGCACGGCATCGGTCGTTTCAAGCCCTTGGCGCACGCGCCGGTCCCAGTCCCGGACTTCCGCTTCGTCGAAGGCGTTGTCCAGCGAGGTCATGGGGACGCTATGGCGCACCTCGCCGAGGAATTCCAGCGGCTTCGCCCCCACGCGCTGGGTGGGCGAGTCGGGGGTGATCAACTCAGGGTGTTCCGCCTCAAGCCGTTGCAATTCGCGCAACAGACGGTCATATTCGGCATCTGAAATGATTGGGGCGTCGAGGACGTAGTAGCGGTAGTTGTGATGATTGATTTCGTCACGCAGCTGGGTGACGCGATTTTTGATAGGGTGAATGTCGGAGATGGGCATGGCTGCCTTCTTGGGACGGGCTATGCTTTTACCAGTACACCCGCCAGCGGCGGGCGAACAAAAATTGGCGCTCCCTAGGGGATTCGAACCCCTGTTGCTGCCGTGAGAGGGCGGCGTCCTAGGCCTCTAGACGAAGGGAGCGGTGAACTGCGCATTGCAAAAAGAAGTGGTATTATACGCACTAATTATTATTGCTCAAGACTCTTTTAATTGACTAGTTGGAAAAGGCAGGGAAAACCATAAGCACGCCCAGAGTCATACTTCGCGCCGAGCATTCCATCTCGCGCTCCAATATCAGCGACAGCGCAGTCAAGGTGCTTTACCGCCTGAAGGATGCCGGTTATAAGGCCTACCTGGTCGGCGGCGGTGTACGCGACATGCTGCTGGGCCGCGAACCCAAGGATTTCGATGTCGCCACCGACGCGCATCCCGAGGAGGTGCAAGAGCAGTTCCGCAGTTGCCATCTCATCGGGCGCCGCTTCCGGCTGGCCCATGTGCGTGTCGGGCGTGATATTGTCGAGGTCGCCACCTTCCGTGCCAATGTGCCTGCCGTAGAAGAAGGTGAGGCCCGCAGCGTGAAAAGGGGCGAAGACCTGCATACAGAAAATGGGCGCATCATGCGCGACAACGTCTACGGCACGCTGGAAGAAGACGCCTGGCGGCGTGATTTCACCATCAATGCCCTGTATTACAATATCGCCGACTTTTCCGTGGTGGACTATACCGGTGGCCTGGAAGACCTCAAGGCAGGCTGGATACGCTTGATCGGTGATCCCGTGCAGCGTTATCGCGAAGACCCGGTGCGTATGCTGCGTGCGGTGCGCTTTGCCGCCAAGCTGGGCTTCCGCATCCACCCCGACACCGAGGACCCGCTGTTTGATCTGGGCTATCTGCTGGAGGATATCCCCTCCGCTCGCCTCTATGAAGAAGTGCTCAAGCTGTTCATGGGCGGCTGTGCCCTGGAGACCTTCGAGCTGCTGCGTCATTATCGCTTGTTCGAGCATTTGTTCCCGCAAACCGAGGACGATCTCGCGCAGGAGCGGGAAGGATTTCCCTCGGAATTGGTGGCGCGCGCCCTGGCCAATACCGATGCGCGTGTCGCCGCCGGAAAACCCGTCACCCCGGCATTTTTGTTCGCGGCGCTGCTGTGGGGTCCGATGCGCCGCATGGCTGAGCCATTGCAGGCGGGAGGGGAAAGTGAAATCCAGGCCATCCAGGAAGCGGGCGACACGGTTGTCATGCGCCAGGTACAGCGCATAGCCTTGCCTAAACGTTTCAGCATGCCAATGCGCGAAATATGGACCATGCAGCCCCGTTTCACTCAGATCAACGGCAAGCGCCCCTTGAGTTTACTTACACACCCGCGTTTTCGCGCAGCCTATGATTTCCTCCTCTTGAGAGGCGAGTCGGGCGAGGATGTCCTGGACTTGTGCGAGTGGTGGACGAAGTTTCAGGAAGTTAATGCCGACGCACACGGACGTGCTAGTGCTGCGGGAGGCAGGATGCCGGGAGCGGCCGATGAACGGCAAACCCTGCTGCGCACGCCAGTGGCGGGTGCCAAGGCAGTAATGGGTTCGGAAGCCCCTGCGGCTGCCAAAAAACGCCGCCGCCCGCGCAAACGCCGTAAACCGGCGGGTGCGGCGGCAACAGGCACGGCGGCGGAGTAACGGATTTGTGATTCAGGCCTATGTAGGGCTGGGTAGCAACCTCAATGACCCGGTACGGCAGGTGAAAACTGCCCTTGCTGCATTGCATGGCATCCCCGAGACTCGCTGTGTGCGGCAGTCGTCACTGTATCGCAGCGCGCCTTTGGGGCCGTCTGATCAGCCGGATTACATCAACGCCGTAGCAATGCTCGACACCCGTTTGTCAGCGCGGCAGCTTTTAACTGAGTTGCAAGCGATTGAGCGCATTCACGGCCGTGTGCGTGGCGCCGAACGCTGGGGGCCGCGCACCCTGGATTTGGATATACTGTTGTATGGAGAGATGCGGTTGGAGAGTGAGGAATTGACAGTGCCCCATCCACGACTGGCGGAACGCAGCTTTGTGCTGTACCCCTTATGCGAGATCGCCCCCGATCTGGAGGTTCATGGGCTGGGCGGCATACGGCAATTGATGGCCGCCTGCCGGGCGCGTGATACGCTATCTTGCGGGGTGCTGGCGTGACGCACGGTCAACCTGGTTATATCGTTGTCGAGGGGCCGATAGGTGTGGGCAAGACCAGCCTGGTGAAGCGCCTGGCGGCGACCTTCGGTAGCGAGCTGCTGCTGGAGGACGCCGCGTCAAATCCCTTTCTTGAGCGGTTTTACCAGAATCCGCGCCAGGCCGCCCTGCAAGCCCAGTTGTTCTTCCTGCTGCAGCGCACACGCCAGATGCAGGAGCTGCGCCAGTCGTTATCGCTGCCGGGCATCTCGCAGCCGGGGCGGGTAGCGGATTTTTTGATGGAAAAGGACTACCTGTTCGCCCAGCTTACCCTGGACGACGATGAGTTGCAGCTCTATGAGCAGGTGTACCGGCAGTTAACGCTGGATATTCCCCCGCCAGACCTGGTGATTTATCTCCAGGCGCCCGTGGAAGTGCTGCTGGCGCGTGTCGCCAAGCGCGGCCTCAGCTATGAGAAGTTGATTGAGTCCGCTTATCTGCAACGCTTGGCCGAGGCCTATGCGCGGTTTTTCCACAACTATGCCGCCGCTCCGCTCTTGATCGTGAACGCCGCCACCGCCAATTTTGCCGAAAACGACAAGGATTACAATGAGCTGGTAGAGCATGTGCGCACTCCGCGGGGCGGACGGCATTACCTCAACCCACTGTCTTTTGCGGTTTGAGCCGCAAATAAGCGCCAAGGGGCGCTTGACTGTCTGTCGGGATTTTTGCGAATAACCGCTTTTTGGAGATGACGTCATGAGTGCCCAATCTCTACCCCCCATCACCCTTAACACCCTGCGCGATATGAAGCGCGCAGGTGAAAAATTCGCCTGCCTGACGGCCTATGATGCCAGCTTTGCGCGCCTGATCGATGATGCGGGTGTTGAGGTGATTCTGGTAGGAGACTCGCTGGGCATGGTGGTGCAGGGGCGCGAGACCACGTTGCCGGTAACGGTCGATGATATCGTTTATCACGGCCGTTGCGTGGCGCGCGGCCGGAGCCGCGCCCTGCTGATGCTGGACATGCCATTCATGAGCTACGCCACGCCGGAGCAGGCATTGCGCAACGCCGCGCGGCTGATGCAGGAGGGCGAGGCACATATTGTCAAGCTGGAGGGTGGCGCCGTACAGGCAGACATCGTGCGTCAGCTTACCGAGCGCGGCATCCCGGTGTGCGCCCACCTGGGGCTTCAGCCGCAGTCGGTGCATAAGCTGGGCGGCTACCGGGTGCAGGGGCGCGAAGTCTCCGCCGCGCAAGTAATGCGTGACGATGCCCGTGCATTACAGGCGGCGGGCGCCGATATTCTATTGCTGGAGTGCGTGCCCGCTGCCCTGGCGGCGGAAATCACTCTCGCAAGCGAGATCCCCGTGATCGGCATCGGTGCCGGGCCGGGCTGCGACGGTCAAGTGCTGGTGCTCTATGACATGCTGGGCATTACGCTGGGTAAACGGCCCAAGTTTTCCAAAAACTTCATGCAGGACAACCCTACCCCGCAGGCCGCCATTGCAGCTTACGCGCACACCGTCAAGAACGGCGCCTTCCCGGCTCCAGAGCATACCTTTAACTGATGCATACTGTTCGCACCATCGCGGATGTGCGCAGCATGGTTCGCCTGTGGCGCGGCCAGGGCGAGCGCATTGCCTTTGTGCCTACCATGGGCAACCTCCATGCTGGACACGTGCACCTGGTTAATCAGGCCAAGCACCGCGCCGACCGCGTGGTGGCGAGCATATTCGTGAATCCCATGCAGTTTGGTGAAAATGAGGACTTCGCGTCCTATCCGCGCACATTATCCGAAGATAGCATCAATCTGGCCGAAAATGGCGCTCATCTTTTATTTTTGCCAGAGGCTGGCGAGATTTATCCCAGAGGGGTTGCCGATGCCACGCGGGTGGAGGTGCCGGGAATCTCGGACATCCTGTGCGGCGCGTCTCGCCCCGGCCACTTTACCGGCGTCGCCACCGTGGTCAATACGTTATTTAATATCGTCCAGCCCGATATGGCGCTGTTTGGCAAAAAGGATTATCAGCAACTGCTGGTGATCCGGCGCATGGTGGCGGATCTGTGTCTGCCCGTCACGGTTGTTGGTGTGCCGACAGTGCGCGAGCCCGATGGGCTGGCCATGAGTTCGCGCAACAGCTATCTCACCGCAAAGGAAAGGGCGCGCGCACCTCAGCTCTACCAGGTGCTATGTCAGGCGAGGGACCGCATCCATGGCGGTGAGGCCGACTATGCGGCGATCGAGTCAGAGGCTGGGCAAGCGTTGATCGCCGCAGGTTTCCAGCCCGACTACGTCAGCGTGCGCCGCGCGGAGGACCTGATGCCTGCATCCCTGGCTGACCGGACCTTGGTAATTCTTGCCGCCGCCAGGCTGGGAAAGGCGCGCCTGATCGATAACCTGTCGATAGAATTGAAAAACGGGCAACAAAACCCCATAATATCAGTCTAATGGAATGCGTTAGGCACTACTAACGCATCCTGCATAGCCTAGAGGAGCTGCCAATGCAGTACACCCTGCTGAAGTCCAAGCTGCACCGCGCCTGCGTGACCCACTCCGAGCTGGAGTACGAAGGCTCGTGCGCGATTGACAGCACGCTGCTGGAAGCGGCGGGTATTCACGAATACGAGCAGATCCAGATCTACAACATCACTAATGGCGAGCGCTTCACCACCTACGCGATCCGTGCCGAAGCAGGCACCGGCATCATCTCCGTCAACGGCGCCGCCGCGCACAAGGCCAAACCGGGGGATCGCGTCATCATTTGCACTTATGCGGTGTTAAATCAGCATGAGGTGGCCTCTTTCAAGCCCGTCATGGTATACCTCGACGAAACCAACCGCATCACGCATTGCCGCAATCACATCCCGGCTCAGGTGGCGTAAGGTCAATCATCTTAATTACAGGGCGCATGCATAAGCAATGTATCATGCTAGCCCGAATGTTTCATAAATTAACTCACGCCCTTGCTGGTCTTTTGACTGCTATGTGAATTTTGTTCAGTTGGTCGTATGAATCACTAGGCGGTTTCAATGACCAAGTGCAAAAAGCGCAGCGTGATGCTGCCTGAAATCGAAAGCGTCAGGTGTAAACGGCTCCGCTGGGCATTTGAAGCCTAGTGACATGCGTGGACGGGTGTTTAGTTTCCAGGCAATCGCATCCAGCTCCTCCCGTGTGAAACCACTCAAGTCATTCCCCTTGGGCAGGTACTGCCGCAACAGACTACTGGTGTTCTCGTTGATACCGCACTGCCAGGGGTTGTGTGGATCGGCAAAATAGACCTTCACCCCTGTGACCTCTGTCAGCCGTTGGTGTGCCGCCATTTCAGTGTGCCAGCAACCTGCGCCGGTGAGTAGCCTGCTTTCAGGTAGTGCATGACTGAATCCCGCAGCGTGGTGCCCGGTCGCAGGCGACGCTCAGCACGCGGCTTGATCGTGCAGGCATAGGCACGTTTGTGGGCTGCATCGGCACGATACCCCCTCGCCACAGCCAGCCGTCAGGGCCGCGAGGTGTTTTTCGGGCGGCTCCAGCCATTGCGTCGAAGTTCGCGTGAGAGGGTGGAGGCTGACCGGTTTATGGACTTGGCAATAGCGGCAGGTTTGACCCCCATATCCAGCTGCGTTTGTATCATTGCCCGCTCTTCAATACTCAGTTGATCGTAGTTTTTTCCCATGCCCATGCAACATTATCCCCTGGAAATGTTGCGCTTGGTTTTTGAGCGCGGCCTACGGCACCCTTCACAAAATCTCCCCTATCAATCAAAATTCTGCGCGATCATCGCGCGAACTTATGAAACATTCGGGATAGATTCACAAAGAGCGCATTTCGACTAGCTCAATACTAACGGATTTGATCGACGTTTCATGAACTTAAGGGGTGCATGGTGCGCTGCCCGGATTTTGCTTATAAGACCAGCACGTGTTCTGTGCTGGAATGTAAAAGGCTTTCCAATCTGCGGCGTTCACATTAAACCCGCCACCCTCTGCGTGCGTGTATGTGCCACTGCTGAACCCAAAACCTATTCCTGGGGTCCATGTATAGCGCCCAGCGCTTACCTGTGGGTTTTGGGCTTGAGCTGCCGCATCAAATCCACCGCCCCCGGGAACAAGCGGGTTGGTGATGTTGACGGTATTGACAAATTTGGCTGGGGCAGTAGTGGTTGCGGCCGCTCCCCTATAGGCGATGTTGCTCATGTCGAGCTCAAATTTGCTGGACATATCTGCTGAGACGATGTCCTGCGTGATTTTCGGTTTGTTGAGGAAGGTGCTTTTTAGGAACTCTTGGTAAAATTCGGAAGATTGGATGCCGGTTATCTGCCGTATTTGGGTTCTTTCAGGATTGGCGGTGCCGCTGCCAGAGGCGACGGTGGGGGATAATGGCCCCACGCCATTGGCGTTCACTGCCGTTCCGCTCCCGCCGCCGTTAAAGGAATCGCCTGCCGAGGAAGATAGTAAAAAACCAAAAATACAACATGCGCCTATGCGGATATATGTTTGCTGCGCAAATCCTTTGGTGGGGTCACCCACTATCATATGCCAATAATTCGATGTACCGTCGGTTACGCCTTGATACAAAAAGGGCGTTTTTTCTGGGTCCCTATTAGCCGGATTAGTAGGGTCGCCATGCACGCAGTTGGCATCCGCTCCCCGGTTGCAGCTAACGGTAAAGGTGCCGGGAATGGGGACGGGGGGTGTGGGGCCTGGCTGGAAATTCAGGGCGAATTCCGCATGTCCTGCTTGCGGGGCAAGCCCCGCTAGCAGGATGGCACCGAAAGCTGGTATAAGAAATTTTGACATTCGGCCCATTGTCATCGCCTTGCAAAAGTGAGAGTGCAAACAGTTTAACAGCCGACCTTAAAGGTATGATTATTATTTAGCATAAAATCTTAATAAATACAAGTGACAGGGATGTCTTTTTGTTGGTTGTCAGTTTTCTGGCGGAGAGTGTGGGGAGGTCGTCGAGCTGGTTAGTGGCTGCTGTGTTTGATTTTTTTGAGGCGCTTGATCTGCTATGATGTGAGGCTTACCATTTGTTTTTAATTTGAATCGCTGATATCCCCGGCGCGGAGGATGCATGGCAGAGTTATCTAAATTACACATAGAAGTGGCGCTCAAGGGGTTTGTTGATCCCTATCTGCAGCAGGATCTGGTGTCGGCAAATGCCGTGAAGCAGATCGCGATCGATGGCGGTAAGGTGATAGTGGATGTGGCGTTGGGTTATCCGGCCAAGGGCTATCAGCAGGAGCTTGCTGCTGCGCTGAAAAAGCGGATTGAGGAAATCAGTGGGGTGCAAAGCGCTGAGGTGCGTGTTTCCTCCAAGGTCGTTACTCATGCTGTGCAGCATGGTGTCAAGCCATTGAAGAACGTGAAAAATATTATTGCCGTGGCGTCCGGCAAGGGGGGCGTGGGCAAGTCGACGACGGCGGTGAATCTGGCGCTGGCGCTGGCGGCGGAGGGCGCGGTGGTGGGGATTCTGGATGCGGATATTTATGGTCCCAGCCAGCCGCTCATGTTGGGTGTTCACGCCCGGCCGGAGTCGCGTGACGGCAAGTCCATGGAGCCGTTGATGAGTCATGGCATCCAGTCGATGTCCATCGGATACCTTGTCGACGACGAGGCGCCGATGATCTGGCGTGGCCCGATGGTTACGCAGGCGCTGGAACAGCTGCTGAGAGATACCAATTGGCGGGATCTGGATTACCTGATCGTAGATCTGCCGCCAGGCACGGGCGATACGCAACTGACCCTCACGCAGAAGATCCCGGTGAGTGGCGCGGTGATCGTGACCACGCCGCAGGACATCGCTCTACTGGATGCGCGCCGGGGACTGAAGATGTTTGAGAAGGTGGAAGTGCCAGTGTTTGGCGTGGTCGAGAACATGAGTACGCATATTTGCAGCCAGTGCGGGCACGAAGAGCATATTTTCGGCTCGGGTGGCGGCCAGCGCATGGCCGAGCAGTATGGAGTGGATTTCCTTGGGTCATTGCCGCTCGATATCCGCATCCGTGAAGATGCCGATGGCGGCCGCCCCACCGTGGTGGCCGATCCTGACGGGCGGATTGCGCAGATCTATCGCGACATTGCCCGGCGCGTCGCCGCCAAGCTGTCGTTGCGGGGGAAGGATTACGCCGCAAAATTTCCCAATATCGTGGTTCAAAATACATAATATTTAGGGCGGGCGAGGAGTCTTGTCCCTGCTTCGAGAGGTTGTTGAATGAGTATCAAGTCTGATAAATGGATCCGGCGCATGGTCGATAAGTACGGTATGATCGAGCCGTTTGAGCCGCGCCAGGTGCGTGAACATGAAGCGGGCCGGATTATTTCTTATGGCACTTCAAGCTATGGGTATGATGTTCGTTGCGCGGATGAATTCAAGATTTTCACCAATATCAACTCGGCGATTGTCGATCCCAAAAACTTCGACGCCAATAGCTTTGTCGATGTAAAGTCGGATGTGTGCATCATCCCGCCGAACTCTTTTGCCTTGGCGCGCACCGTGGAATATTTCCGTATCCCGCGCAGTGTGCTGACCATCTGTCTGGGTAAGTCCACCTATGCGCGCTGCGGCATCATCGTCAATGTGACCCCGCTGGAGCCGGAATGGGAAGGGCATGTGACCCTGGAGTTTTCCAACACCACGACCCTGCCGGCCAAGATTTATGCCAATGAAGGTGTCGCCCAGATGCTGTTTCTGGAATCCGATGAGGTGTGCGAGACCTCGTACAAAGATCGTGGCGGCAAATACCAGGGGCAGACCGGGGTGACGCTGCCGAAGGCGTGATTTTTTAGGGAATCCCTGATTTATTAGGAGTTTCCTTGGAGATCAGGCGGGAGGGGTTGGCTTTTTCCCCTGATGCGCCTGATCCTCGAACTGCACTGACTCGATCTGCATCTTGAGCCAGCCATCTTCGTCATCGTGTTGCTCCAGAACCACAGGCAGGTAATGAAAATCGACAGCGCACCACACGGTGGTGTTTCTGCTGTCGCCTGTGCGGCGGATCTTTAGCGTGCGCAATGTTCCCATGGCGGTTTTGACCTGTTCTTCGCCCAGGATGACGAACCGGTAATTCTTGATTTTGTCCTTATCTGCGATCAGGTAGTCGAGGGTTTTCCGGCCATTTTGCAGGTCGGTCATGATGGCAAGCTGGTAGCTGAGCTTGTCCTGGATTTTGGGGCGCAGTGGCGTATTCCACGATTTGCTGCTGGTGATGTTGGTGGTGGTGTTTTTTTCCCAGTTGAAGATCTGTTTTATCCATTTGTCGCTTTTCCCGCTACGGCGGCTGAGGTATTCCTGCGGGCGAGGCTGCGCGTTCTGTCCCTCTCCCTCATAGGACCACTCGCTGCGTTCCACGATTTCTTGTTTTACAAATTTTGCGAGCAGCCCGGTAGCGTGCGTGATCGATTGGTAAAGATATACGCCGTCGTTGGCCTTGGACAGGGTGCGGATGTTTTCGCCTAGCGGGATGCCCGCCTTGCTTAAGGTGTAGCGGGCTGTAAAGGGGGGCAGGGGGTCGGCAAAGGCGGCGGAGTAAAGGGGCATGCTCAGCAAGAAGGCCGCGAAGCTCGCCCACAGGCCGTATGCCTTGGTGTTGCGCCCGATATCATTGCGGATCGGCGTGGCGGGTCTGCGGGTTGTTATCGGCATCGGTATAGTCCACTGGCGATGTTAAGGGCGTTCCGTCAAGCACCACCTGATTGTGCTCATGGTCGAGTTGCAGCCGCCCTTGAGCGAACCAGCGTATCGCCAGGGGATAGATGTGATGTTCCTGCATCAGTACCCGTTGCGCAAGTGTTTTGACGTTGTCATCCGGTAATATCGGCACGCGCGCCTGAATAATGACCGGCCCGCCATCCAGTTCATTGGTGACGAAGTGGACGCTGGCGCCGTGCTCCCGCATGCCTGTTCCAAGCGCGCGGTTGTGGGTGTCGAGGCCGGGCAGGGCAGGCAGCAGCGAGGGGTGGATGTTTATCATGCGCCCAAGGTAATGCGTCACGAATCCGGGGCCGAGGATGCGCATGAAACCGGCGAGCACGACCAGTGCCGGTTCGAAGCGGTCGATCATTGTTTGCAGGGCGGCATCAAACGCGTCCCGGCCGGGGAAGGTCTTGTGGTCAAGCACCAGTGCCGGGATGCCCGCTCGCCGGGCGCGTTCCAGGCCAAAGGCGCTGGGGTTGTTGCTGATTACGGCGCGAATCTCGACGGGCAGCGCTTTGCGGGCGGTTTCGTCGATGATAGCCTGGAGATTGCTGCCGTTGCCGGAGATCAGGATGACGATGGGTAACGGAGCGCTTGCATCATGCACGGATCACAACCCGTTCCGCGCCGCTTTGTGCGGCTTCAATCGAACCGATGCGCCACGCTGTTTCGCCCTGCGCATTGAGTATGTCCACCGTGGCGTTGGCGTCGGCTTCCGCCACGCACACGACCATGCCGATGCCGCAGTTGAAAGTGCGGTACATCTCCTGTTCCGCGACATTGCCTTTTTCCTGCAGCCAGTCAAAGATGGGGTGACGCAGCCAGGCGGTTTTGCTAATCACGGCCTGGGTGTTTTCGGGCATCACGCGTGGTAGATTTTCCAGCAGTCCGCCGCCGGTGATGTGGGCGAGGGCATGTACCTGTACCTGCTCGAACAGCTTGAGCAGTGGCTTGACATAGATGCGAGTGGGTTCCAGCAGGGTATCGCCCAGCGTGCGGCCATGAAAATCCTGGGATAGGTCAGCGCCGCTGACAGCGATAACTTTGCGGATCAGGGAATAGCCGTTGGAGTGCGGGCCGCTGGAGGCGATGCCGATCAATGCGTCGCCGGGCTGGACTTTGCTGCCGTCAATGATGTTTTCCTTTTCCACCACGCCGACGCTGAAGCCTGCCAGGTCATAGTCGCCATGGCTGTACATGCCGGGCATTTCGGCGGTCTCCCCGCCTACCAGTGCGGCACCAGCGAGTTCGCAGCCTGCACCGATGCCCTTGATGACGTCCGCCGCCTGGTCGATGCTCAGGTGGCCAGTGGCGTAGTAGTCAAGGAAAAACAGCGGCTCGGCGCCCTGCACTACCAGATCATTGACGCACATCGCCACCAGGTCGATACCGATGGTGTCATGTTTGCCCATTTCTATTGCCAGCTTCAGCTTGGTGCCGACACCGTCGGTAGTGGAGACCAGTACCGGTTTGCGATAGCGGTCGAGAGGCAGTTCAAACAGAGCTCCAAAGCCGCCCAGGCCACCGAGCACGCCGGGGCGGGTGGTGCGTGCGGCAATCGGTTTGATTCTTTTTACCAGGTTGTTGCCGGCCTCGATGTCGACGCCTGCATCGCGGTAGCTCAGGCTGGTTCCATGTTGGGCGGTATCGGATTTCGAGTTCATCAGGGTAATCGCATTATTCTATTCTGTGGGGAAGGTGTATTATAACTATTATACGCGGGGTTATTTTCGGAAGGCATGATTTTTTGAGGATGCGGGTGTCTAATTATAGAGCGTATTTGCGCGGCATGGTTATTGCCCTGTCTGCTTTGTTAAGTAGTGCCACGCCCGGTCTGTTGTCCGCCGCCGAAGTGGAAGGCCTGTATGAGGCCGAGATCCAGGTGGCTGGCCAGGGCAAGGCGGAGCAGGGCGAAGCAATCCGCGCAGCGCTGGCGGAGGTGATGATGAAGGTGACGGGGCGGCGCGGAGTTGCGGCGCTTCCGGCGTTGGCCCCGGTGTTCAAGCGCGCCGATCAGATCGCTCAGCAATACCGCTACCGCCCACTGCCGGAGGATATGGCACGGATCATCCCGGTGGCTCCCTCCGCGGCTCAGCCCCCCGCCAGGCCGGTGGCGGCGGCGAAGGGGCAGGTGTTATGGGTAAGTTTTGATCCTGCCACGGTGAATCAGGCGTTGCGCCAAGCCGGGTTGCCGGTATGGGGGCGGGTGCGCCCGGTGACATTGATCCTGCTGGCGATGGAAGAACAGGATCAGCGCACGGTTTTGCTGGCCGATAGCCGTCCCGAGTTGCAGACGATCCTGGATAATCGCGCGCGCCGCCGTGGTCTGCCGGTGATGCTGCCGCAGGATGCGGAGACGGAGGGTGGCGTGCGCTTTGCCGATGTTTGGAACAATGCGCGGGAGGTGCTGCTCAAGGTGGCAGTACGCGAGCAGACAGCGGCCGTGCTGGCGGGCCGGTTGAGCCTCCGCTCGGGCACTTGGCGGGTGCGCTGGACGCTTTATCAAGGCGGCGGGGAGGCCGTCAACTGGGAGAGTGCCGCCAGTGTGCCGCAGGATGTGCTTGAGGCGGGCATTGATGGCGCGGCGGATGTGCTGGCCAAGAGGTTTGCCCAGGTATTGAGCGACACCGCCAGCACCACTGTGTTGATGACGGTGACGAATATTGCAACGCTCGACGATTATGCGCGGGCGATGAATTACTTGCAGTCTCTGGCCGGCGTAATGGAGGCAGGGGTGGTGCGTGTGAAAGCAGGCAGCGTAACATTCCGTATATTGACTCGCGGTAGCGATACGGGCCTTGCTCAAACCATTGCTTTAGGCAGTGTCCTGAGCGCCGTTGGTTCTGATACCGCTGCGCCGGAGTTGAAATACATCTTATTGCCATGAACCGCCGCGACATCCCGAACATCATCAGCATGGCGCGCATACTGCTCGTGCCGCTGGTGGTGTGGTTACTCATGCGGGAGCGTTTCGCCGAGGCGCTGTTCCTGTTCGCTGTGGCAGGGGCGTCGGATGCGCTGGATGGCTATCTCGCCAAGCATTTCCATTGGACCAGCCGTCTGGGCTCCATTCTGGATCCGCTGGCCGACAAGCTGCTGCTGGTATCATCGTATCTGGTGCTGGGTTGGCTGGGCATCATTCCGGTGTGGCTGGTGGTCGCCGTGATTGTCCGCGACGCGCTGATTCTGTTTGGCGCCATCGCCTACCACTATCTGATTGGCCACGTTGAAATGGCGCCTACCCTAGTGAGCAAGATCAACACCTTCGCCCAGATCGTGCTGGTGCTTGCGCTAGTGATGTCGTTGAGCGTGATGCCGTTGCCTCCGTGGGCTATAGCTGGCATGATTTACTTTGTCCTGGCGACCACCGTATTGAGCGGGCTGGATTATTTTAGAACCTGGACTATCCGGGCGTTACGTGTGCGCTCGGGCCGGCATTGCAGATAACCCAATTGCTGATAAATAAAAATAAATGCCGACGCTGACTGATTCGCAAAAGTGGCTGACGCTCTTAGGTGTCGCGGCTGTTGGCGCGCTGTTGTACCTGCTGGCGCCAGTGCTGACCCCCTTTCTTGTTGCGGCCCTGCTGGCCTATGTTACGGACCCGCTTGCCGACCGGCTTGAGGCGCTGGGATTGTCCCGCACCCTGTCGGTCGTGGTGGTATTTTCCGGGTTGCTGGCGCTGTTGCTGTTGCTAGTGCTGATTGGCGTCCCATTGCTGGCGCATCAGATCGAAATATTGATAAGCAAACTGCCTGGTTACGTCGACTGGCTACAATATACCGCGCTGCCCTGGCTGCAGGCGAAATTGCGGTTTGAGGAGCATTCTCTAGATTTGGATACCTTGAAGCAGGCCATTGCCGAACACTGGCAAACAGCCGGCGGTGTGGTGGCGGGGGTGATGGCCTCCGTGACCCGTTCCGGTTTGACGCTGCTGGGCTGGCTGGTGAATCTGCTGCTGATCCCGGTGGTAACCTTTTACCTGCTGCGTGACTGGGATGTGCTTGTGGTCCGCATCCGGGAATTGCTGCCGCGCACCGCGGAGCCAGTGGTAACCCGTCTGGCGCGTCAGTGCGATGAGGTGCTGGGGGCGTTTTTGCGCGGCCAGCTCATGGTGATGCTGGCGCTGGGGGTGATCTATTCCACAGGACTGTGGCTGGTTGGCCTGGATGTTGCCCTTCTGATTGGCATGGTGGCGGGGCTGCTCAGTTTCGTTCCTTATCTAGGCTTCGCCATCGGCCTGCTGGCGGCGAGCATTGCCGCCCTAGTCCAGTACCAGGATCTATTCCATCTAGTGCTGGTGTTGGCGGTGTTCGGCGTGGGGCAGATGCTGGAAGGTATGGTGCTTACGCCGTGGCTGGTCGGAGACCGGATCGGCCTGCACCCGGTGATGGTGATCTTTGCCGTCATGGCGGGCGGGCAGTTGTTCGGTTTTTTCGGTATCCTGCTGGCGCTGCCGTTCGCCGCTGTGGCCATGGTGTTGCTGCGCCATGCGCACGAGCGTTATATGCACAGCCGGATCTATGACGCCGGGAATGGCGGCTCTTAGACAGTGTCGTCACGAGATTAGTGATAAAGTGCGCACTGCATCGTATCTTAGGGCGGAACCATGACTGAAAGCGCAAGGCGACACGACTTATCGGA
>LNEJ01000039.1 GCA_001464965.1 Gammaproteobacteria bacterium Ga0074134 | reverse complement strand
CCATTCCATCTCATCCTTGGCTATCATTGCAACCGAACGCTCCTTTTGTCCCAGAGGGTTACAAGATAGCTCTCAGATGAAATGTGATCAAGAGACAGATCCACCTGCCAGGGTTCCAGCCCGCTATGATTTCTATGACGAAGCGGACATTTACGCCACTTATTGATTATTGAAAAGCATTCTCTATTTTATTTGGCTTGATGGTAGTATATGGAGCGAATTTGGTGGATGCGGAGCAGGGCGCCTGGCCCTGGGGCGCATTGCTCAATGGAGTTTTGTATGAGAAAGGTTGTCCTTAAAACCAGTGTTTCGCATGGCAAAGGGGTGTTTGCGTGTGAGCCGATAACGCAAGGGGAGCGGATATTGACGTTTAGCGGCCCTGTGTGGAATTCCGCGCAAGCCGATTTCAGCACCTATCATTTGCAGATTGGCGAGAATTTATATCTCGGCCCCTCGACGGATCTGGACGATTATGTGAATCATTCCTGTCAACCCAATGGCGGATTTGATGATGGGCTCCATCTCGTGGCGTTGCGGGACATCCTGCCGGGCGAGGAGATTACCTGGGATTATGGAACGGCGATTGATGAGGCCGATTTTGAGGGTTTCCCCTGTCAATGCGGGGCGCCGTCGTGCCGGGGGCAAGTGGTTTCCTTCCGCCATCTGCCGGGCACGGTTCAGGAACGTTTGCGTCCCTGGCTCCTTCCCTACTTGAAGGTGAAATATTTTGGGGATTAGGCCCTGCTGTGTAAAGAGGCGTGATTTTTGCAGGCCCTATTTTCAAATTAGAAAAGCCTGTTTTTTTGACGGTATCTCGTGAGCTTTATGATCTGCACATTAACTTATTGATGTTACTGCCTGGAGGGGGAAAATGCTGTCCACGAATGAAATGAATGAAACAACGCGGGATGACCGCAGGGCGCGATCGCTCAAGATGATCAAAAAACTCGTGGACCTGCGCACCGAAACCCTGGTGCTCTTTAACGAACTGGCACGCCAGAAGCCTTTTCGCAAAGAGTCCGGCGCGCCAGAGTTGCTACAGAAGTTTTGTGAGTCGCTGATCGATTACACGGCGGATGGTCATTTTCAGTTATACCGGCACATTGCCGAAAAAACGGAGCGACGTTCCGGCGTGGTAAAGATCGCAGATCAGATTTATCCGCGCATTCTTAATACCACCGAAACCATCCTTGCGTTTAATGGCAAGTATGATTCCCTTGAGCATAGCGGGCAGCTTGAACATCTGGATGTTGATTTGTCGCATCTGGGTGAGAATCTCGCGGATCGTATTGAGCTGGAAGATCGTTTGATCAATGTGCTGAGTGAAGCGCGCGCACCTCGTTAAGTTTCTCTCCATGAGTTTTTTCCGGTATGGCGCCGGGCCATGCTGAGAATCCATGTGCGTCGTACCCAGCGGCTGGTTCGTCTGGTGTGGCATGTAATGGTGGGGGCGGGCATTTCCTACCTGGTGTTATGGCCGCTCAACACGATGGGCCGCGATGCTCAACGCCCCCGCCAGCGGGTCATCGTCCGTTGGTGGATGGCGAAGACGTGCCGCATTCTTAACTTGCGTATCCGTAAAGAAGGCGTGATGAATACCACGCCTACGCTCTTTGTGGCCAACCATATTTCGTGGCTGGATATTCCCTGTCTCACCGCGGCGCTGGATGCCGTTTGTGTTTCCAAGCACGAAGTGCGGCGGTGGCCAGTCGTGGGGGGCATGGCAGCGCAAGCGGGGACGGTGTTCATCCAGCGCGGCGCACATGCCGCCAGCGGTGTGGCGGATCAAATGGCGCGGAATTTGAAGGATAAAAAGAGCGTGGTCTTTTTTCCGGAAGGGACATCGACCAGCGGTGCGACGGTGCGCAACTTCCATCCCCGCCTGTATCAGGCCGCGATTCACGCCCAGGCGATGGTGCAGGCGGTGGCGATTTCCTACCCTCATCCGGCGGGCGTAAATCCAGTGGCGCCCTATATCAATGATGACAACCTGCTGCGCCACCTGTGGGTGTTGCTGAAAGAGCCGTCAGTCGAGGTCAATCTGACGTTCTGCCCCCCGGTGCCCGCCGAGAGTGGCCGCCGCGCATTGGCGGTGGATACGCGCAGCCAGATCCTGTCCGCGCTGAAAAAAACACCAGAGTAAAGATAGTTGTAGGGTGCGTCCCACGCACCAATGATTGTGGTGCGTGGGACGCACCCTACATACGATTATTATCGTTTTGAAGTAGAATTACTCCTTCCCCTGTAGCTGCAACAGAATGCCCTCGTTTTCCAGTGTCGATGTGTCCTGGGTAATCTCCTCGCCGCGCGCGATGGTGCGCAATAGACGGCGCATGATCTTGCCGGAACGTGTCTTGGGCAGATTGTCGGCATAGCGGATGTCATCAGGTTTGGCGATGGGGCCGATCTGCTCGCCTACCCAGGTGCGCAGATCACCGGTCAAGACCTCGTCGATGCCCCCTTCGGGCCGTTTGCCCCTGAGAACTACGTAGGCAAAAATGGCCTCGCCCTTGATCTCGTCAGGGCGTCCCACTACCGCCGCTTCGGCGACGCGCGGATGGGCGACCAGCGCCGATTCGATTTCCATCGTGCCCAGGCGATGGCCGGATACCTTGATCACGTCATCGGCACGACCCATGATCCAGAAATAGCCGTCCTGATCGCGCCGCGCGCTGTCACCGGCGAGGTAATATTTGCCGCTGAATTTGTCCCAATACGTGCTGATATAGCGCTGATCATCACCCCAAATGGTGCGCAGCATGGAGGGCCAGGGTTTTTTGATCACCAGGTAGCCACCCTTGTCGGGCTGGGTGATGCTGTTGCCCTGTTCGTCCACCACGTCTGCGGTGATACCCGGCAGCGGGAGGGTGCAGGAGCCGGGTTTGGTGGGCATGGCTCCGGGGATGGGGGCGATCATGTGGCAGCCAGTCTCCGTCTGCCACCAGGTGTCGACAATGGGGCAGCGCTCCTGGCCGATGACGTGGTGATACCACATCCAGGCCTCGGGATTGATGGGCTCGCCCACTGTGCCCAGCAGGCGCAGGCTGGAGAGATCATGCCGGGCAGGGAGGGCGTCTCCCAGCTTCATCAGAGCACGAATCGCCGTGGGTGCGGTGTAGAAGATGCTTACCTTGTGGCGTTCGCAAATGTCCCAGAAACGTCCGCCATCGGGTACGGTAGGGGCCCCTTCATACATCAGCATGGTTGCGCCAACGGCAAGAGGTCCATAGGCAACGTAAGTGTGCCCGGTGATCCAGCCAATATCGGCGGTACACCAGAAAAGGTCGTTATCCTGGATATCGAATACCCATTTCATGGTGGTGATGGCACCGAGCAGATAGCCGCCGCTGGAGTGCTGGATGCCCTTGGGTTTGCCGGTGGAGCCGGAGGTGTAAAGCAGGAACAATGGATGTTCGCTGTCCACCCACATGGGTTCGCATTTTTCCCCGGCATCGGCGACGGCGTCTGTCCACCAGATGTCGCGGCCCGCGTGCATGTCGATGTCATGCCCGGTACGGCGGCAGACAATCACGTGTTCGATGGTTGGGCAGCCCTTGGCCAATGCCTTGTCAGCGGCGGCCTTGAGCTCCACAATTTTTCCGCCACGGTGGCCGCCGTCCGCGGTAATGAGCATTCTGGCGCCGGCATCCTCGATGCGATCCTTGAGGGATTCCGCCGAGAATCCGCCGAACACCACGGAGTGGATTGCGCCGATGCGGGCGCAGGCCTGCATGGCAATCACCGCATCGGGAATCATGGGCATGTAGATTACCACCCGGTCGCCGTGAGTAATGCCGATGTTTTTCAAAGTGTTGGCGAAACGGCACACCTCGCGGTGTAGCTCGGTGTAGCTAATGCGCCGGGTGTCGCCCTGCTCACCCTCAAAGACGATAGCGGTCTTTTGGCCATGCTGTGCCAGGTGGCGATCCAGGCAGTTATAGGAGACGTTCAGCAGGCCATCATGGAACCAGCGGAAGTGGGGTGCTCGTGAGCTGTCCAGTATGCTCTGGAAGGGGCGCTGCCAGGTGATTTCCTGGCGCGCCAGTCCGGCCCAGAAATTTTCGTAATCATTTTCGGCCTGATGTTGCAGCTCTTGGAGCCGCTCGCGGGTATTGATGCGTGCCTTGGTGGCAAATGTCACAGGTGGCTGGAAGAGGCGTTCTTCATGCAGGATGGAGTCGATGCTTTCGCTGGCCATGGTTTCTTCAGTCATGAATGCTGTCCCTTGATAGGTTTAATAAATATGACATGTGCCGGTGCAGGAATGGCAATAGGGCGTCATTTTGGTTCTCAGCCGCCCGGAACATTACCTTAAAATAAAACTCTAATATGCTGGCAAGTGGATGTATCCGGCTAAAACTCCACGGGTATAGGCCGATAACATTGCACGCGTTGAGGATATCACGCGTCATTCACTGTATAATGTTTAGATTATTTCAGTGGATCTGTATTTGGCAAGGTTTGCGCCCGTTATCTGCGCGATGTAGCTTTTTGTATGGGACGAAAATGTCGAAACAAGCAAAATTAGTTATTGAAAGTGTCGTCGAAGACGGGCGAAAGTTCCGCCCTAGCGACTGGATTGAGCGTATATCAACAACGTTGGCCAATTTTGGCCCCGATCACCGCTTGCATTACGACGAGAGCGTGCAGCCGCGCGTTATCAACGGCGAAAAATGCCTGGTAGTGGATAAATCCCTGCAGGAAAGCAATCCGGCGGCGTTTGACTATATCCTGAGCTTTGTTCATGCCAACCGCTTGAGGGTTCACGAGGAAGTGCTGGGATAGGATTGACGGCGGTAATCTGAGTCCGCCACAGGTTCTAACATCCATGGGTTGGGAACGCTCTGTTCCCAACCCACCTCCGGCCACGCTGCTTTTTAACCGGCCATCTGCTTTTCGCGGATCTCATCCAGGGTCTTGCAGTCGATGCACAGCGTTGCCGTGGGGCGCGCTTCCAGGCGTTTAATCCCGATTTCGATGCCGCAGGCGTCACAATAGCCGTATTCACCGGCATCAAGTTTCTGCAAGGCTTCCTCGATCTTCTTGATGAGCCTGCGTTCCCGGTCCCGTGCGCGCAATTCCATGGTGAAGTCGGATTCCTGCGTGGCGCGGTCGTTGGGGTCTGGGAAGTTGGCCGCTTCATCCTGCATATAGTGCATGGTGCGATCCACTTCCTGCATCAGCTCCTGCTTCCATGCCTCCAGAATGGCGTGAAAATGCGCGACCTGATGCTCGTTCATGTATTCCTCGCCCTTTTTTTCCTTATAGGGCGTGAATCCTTTGAATCCTTCAGCGGCGCTCTGCGCAGTTTTAGTCTTTGGTGCGGGCATGTCTTAATTTCCTTCGAAACACTACTTAAAACAAAGTTATATACCAGAACGCCATCTTTTAATCAAGCTGCTGCTCGGGCCATGCGTTCAAGTGCGACAAGCGACGGGTGCATGATATTGTATTTATTCTACTTTCCTATACTATTTCGCAACTTTAACTTTTTCATGTGACAGGATGCTGACAATGACGAAACTTGCTGCGCTGATTTTTGATGTGGATGGTACCCTGGCTGATACCGAGTGCGACGGCCACCGGCCCGCCTTTAATTGCGCTTTTGCCGAGGCGGGCTTGGATTGGGACTGGACTGTGGATTTGTATGGAGAATTGCTTGCGATTACAGGTGGCAAGGAGCGCATCCGCCACTATATCGACAATTATTCCCCCGCCTTGCCGGAGAGTGTCCGTGTGGATCTTGATGGATTTATCGCCGGTCTGCATCTGGCTAAAAACCGTCATTACGCGCAATTGCTGGGCGGCGGCAAGATTCCCTTGCGGCCAGGTGTGAAGCGCCTGCTGGAAGCTGCGCGTGCGGCGGGGGTGCGTTTGGCAATATCTACCACCACTTCGCCTGAGAATGTTATTGCGCTGCTTGATCACACCTTGGGTGGCGACAGCGCCTCCTGGTTCGAGGTAATCGCCGCCGGTGATGTCGTGCCCGCCAAAAAGCCCGCACCGGATATTTATCATTATGCCATGCAGGCGATGGGGCTTGCGCCAGAGCAATGCCTTGCCTTCGAGGATTCGGAAAACGGCCTCAAATCCGCGCTGGGCGCGGGATTGCGGACCATTGTCACGGTCAATGAATATACTGAGGGCGGTGATTTTTCGGGCGCCATACTGGTAGTGGATCATCTGGGCGAGTTGGATCGGCCAATGAGGGTGCTGGCCGGCGATGCCCATGGGGCAAGGTGTGTTGATATGGGTTTGCTGAACAGCCTATAAGGCACGCTCTACGTTTTTCTGCGCCGCTATCGTCTCGGAAGCTTGGATCTAAAAAAGCTATTAACCGCGAAGAACGCAGAGGACGCAAAGAAATTCAGGGGGTTAGCGTAATAAGTACACCTACCCAGGGGGTGGCTCGGCACACCTTGTCAAGATCTTGTTTTTCTTCTGTATTCTCTGAGCGCTCCGCAGTGAATCGCCGTTTTTAGACTGAATCACATCGTCCGCTTGAGCAGCGCCCGCAACGCTGTAAGCGTGCGCGTGTTCAGTACGTCTTTTTTCTCCAGCCAGCCGCGCCGCGCCTGCCCCACACCAAAGCGCAGGTTGTCCAGATCCAGCGTGTTGTGGGCGTCGGAGTTGATGCTGACCAGCACCCCTTCCTCCTTGGCCATCTGGCACTGGGTGTCCAGCAGGTCAAGCCGCTCCGGGTGGGCATTCAGTTCCAGATAACAACCCCGGCTCTTGGCCTTGCGGATGATGCGCAACATGTCCACATCATAGGGTTCGCGCTGTTCGAGCAACCGCCCCGTTGGATGGGCCAGCAAGGTGAAGTGGGGATGATCCATGGCGCGCAGGATGCGTTCGGTCTGTTTGGCGCGGGGTAGATCGAATTTGCTGTGTACCGCGCCGACCACCAGGTCCAGCCGCTCCAGCACTGAATCCGGAAGATCCAGGCTGCCGTCTTCCAGGATGTCTACCTCGATGCCTTTCAGTACCGTGACGCCTTTCAATTCGGAATTCAGGCGGTCAATTTCGTCGATCTGTTTCAGTAATCGTTGCGGATCGAGGCCGTGCGCCACGGTCAGGCGGCGCGAGTGCTCTGTAATGGCAAGGTATTCAAGCCCCCGTGATTTGGCCGCCAGCGCCATTTCCTTGATTGTGTTGTGACCATCGGTAGCCTTGGTATGGGCATGCAAGTCGCCTTTCAGATCGTGTAACTCAACCAGATGCGGCAGACGTCCGGCACGCGCGGCCTCGATCTCGCCGCGGTCTTCACGCAGCTCCGGCGGGATATACGGTAACCCAACCGCCCGGTATACCGCCTCCTCGGTTTCCCCGGTGATGCGCTCCTCGCCCTTGAATACCCCGTATTCGTTGATTTTCAGGCCTCGCTCCTGCCCCAGGCGGCGGATGGCGATGTTGTGCGCCTTGGAGCCGGTGAAATACTGCAATGCGGCGCCGTAACTTTCCTCATTTACCCGGCGGAGATCCACCTGGAGTCCGCTGCGCAGCACGACGCTGCTGCGGGTGCCGCCGCTGGAGAGCACTGTTTTTACTTCATCGTAGGCGGCAAATCGCTCCATGACGGGGCTGCCGGGGCCAGCGGTGACCAGGATATCCAGATCTCCCACGGTCTCCTTCATACGCCTGAAACTGCCCGCCACCACCACCTGTCCGACACCTTTGACCTTTTTCAGGTAGGCCGCCAGCGCATCGGCGTACTGGCTTGCAACGGCCAGCTTAAAGCGTCGTGCTTCTGTCACGTGTGCCTTCACCGACTCAAGGATGCGCTGTTCGGTCTTTGCGCCAAAACCCGCCAGTTGTCGGATGCGTCCATCATGTGCGGCGCGATAGAGCTGCTCCAGGGTTTGTACGTCCAGGTCGTGATAGAGCGCCTTGACCCGCTTGGGGCCAAGCCCTGAAATTTTCAACAGTCCGGTGATTGCGGGTGGCAGCTCCTTGTGCAGTTTGTCGAGCATGGAGCATTTTCCCGTTTCGACAATTTCATGGATCTTGGTCGCAAGATCATCGCCAATTCCTGGAAGTTGCGTTAAATCTTCTCCTTTTTCCAGCAGCGTCTTGATGTCGCGCCCCAGCTCGCCCACCGTGCGGGCAGCATTGCGGTAGGCGCGGATGCGGAAGGGATTGGCTCCCTGAATCTCCAATAAATTGGCGATCTCCTCGAAAATCGCGGCAACATCGGCGTTGTGAATGGGCATGGCTGGGGTGTTTTTTGCGTGGTTTAAAAAAACATAACACAATAAATCTGCGTGGCTTTTGATCTATATCAAAGAAAGCGCATGGCGAAGCAGTAATAATAGGTTCATCGGATTGCTTCTAAAAAGGACACGGCCATGAAAATTACCCTCAGCGTCATCAAGGCGGATATCGGCTCCATCGGCGGGCACATCGCCCCGTCACAGCGTTTGCTTGAAACCGTGCGGGCTTATGTGCGGGAACACGGGAGGGGCCTGATAATCGATAATTATGTCAGCCACACTGGCGATGACATTGCCATACTGATGACGCATACCCATGGCACAGGGAATGAGCAAATCCACAAGCTGGCTTGGGATGCCTTCATCACCGGCACGGGGGTTGCCAAGGAACAGGGTCTTTACGGCGCGGGACAAGATCTGCTGAAGGATGCGTTTTCGGGGAATGTCAAAGGCATGGGTCCGGCGGTTGCAGAGATGGAGATCGACGAACGGCCCAATGAGCCTTTTCTGTTTTTCGCCGCTGACAAAACCGATCCCGGCGCCTTTAATCTGCCACTATACCTGGCGTTCGCCGATGTCATGAACACACCGGGCCTGATCCTCTCGCCTAATATGTCCAAGGGTTTCCGGTTCGTGATCATGGATGTCAACAACACCGAAGGCGACCGCGTCATAGAGCTGAATGCTCCCGAGGAACTCTACGATATCGCCGCTTTGTTACGTGATGCCGAGCGTTACGTCGTGGAGTCCGTCTGGTCTCGCGCTAGCGGTGAACAGGCTGTGGCAGTGGCGACTTCGCGCCTGCACAACATTGCCGGAAAATACACCGGCAAGGACGATCCGGTGATGCTGGTGCGCGTGCAAATGAATTTCCCTGCCACCGGCGAAGTGCTGGCTCCGTATTCCATCGGCCATTTCGTCGCCGGCTGCATGCGCGGTTCGCACCAAATGCCGCTGATGCCCGTCGCACTCAATACCGGCACCAGTTATTTCGACGGCCCGCCATTGGTGAGCTGCGCGGCCTTTGCGGAGCACAACGGCAAGCTGACTGAGGCATGGGATGCGTTCGCCCATCCCTTCTGGAACACGGTGCGCGACCGCGTCGCCGATAAGGCGCAAGAGATGCGCCGCCAAGGTTTCTTCGGTGCGGCCATGCTGCCGATGTCCGAGCTGGAATACACCGGCATCATGGAAAAACTCAAGGTGTTGGATACGCGTTTTACGGTGCGTGGTGATTGAATGCCTCGGGATAGGCTAAGATGGTAATCACATCAACCGCATTCAGTCACAATGGCGCTATCCCGCGGCTATATACTTGCGATGGCAATGATGTCTCACCACCCCTTGCCTGGTCCGGCATTCCCATCGGAACGCAAAGCCTGGTACTGATAGTGGATGATCCCGATGCCCCGGATCCAGCCGCGCCAAAAATGACCTGGGTGCACTGGATTCTGTATAACATTCCGCCCGCCGTTACTGGGCTTGTTGAAGGGGTTTCCCCTAAAGAATTGCCCGCCGGGACACTGCAGGGTATCAATGACTGGAAGCGCACCAGATACGGTGGCCCCTGCCCACCTATTGGCCGCCACCGCTATTTTCACAAGCTTTATGCATTGGACGTGATTCTTCCGGCCTTGGGAAATCCAGGCAAGTTGGCCCTGGAAAGGGCGATGCAAGGGCGTATTCTTGCCAAGGCGGAATTGGTGGGAACGTATCAGAGGGGCAGATAATAGCTTGTCAAACATCGTTGGCCAGGTTGGCGCGCAAGTGGCTATCTGGCATAGTTCCACAGCATTAAGCCCAAAATCCAGCCACTAACTTTTACTGCAAGGAGATATGTATGTACCACCGTATTCTGATTCCTGTCGATGGCAGCGGCACATCGGATCTTGCCGTGCAAGAGGCGATCAAAATAGCGCAGGATCAGCAGCAAACGCAGCTACGCTTTGTCCACGTCGTAGAGGAGGCGCGCGTTTTTTGGTACGGCGAAGGGTATTTTGATATCACCAGCCTCCAGGCGGCCTTGCGTGAGGCAGGCAAGAACATATTGGGCAAGGCTGAAACACTGGCCCAGCAGGCCGGGATAACATCTCAAACAAAACTGCTTGAAGCCGATGGTGCACGGACTGCCAGAGTGATCGTGGAAGAGGCCGAAAGCTGGCCCGCCGATGTCATCGTCATGGGTACCCATGGCCGGCGTGGTTTTGATCACCTGATTTTTGGCAGCGTGGCGGAAGGCGTGGTACGTATCGTGCCAATACCAATTTTGTTGATTCGCGGGGCTAAGAAAGCAGGGTGAGGCTCTGTTGGAACAGCGGTCGTAGGAAAACACGCCATCCGCCTGAGGATGTATTTCTCCCCGTTAGCAGGCGGATAGCGCGTGCGGCAATGTCAGACCATGTCCTTCAATGCCTTCAATGGCAGAATCTTGACCGCCGTGCTGGCTGGTTTGGCCTTGAATACCATCTCTTCACCAGTGAAAGGGTTGACGCCCTTGCGTGCCTTGCGAGCAGGTTTTGTGACAGTTTTAATCTTCACCAGCCCCGGCAGTGTGAACACCCCGGCAGCGCCTTTTTTTATGTGGCGCGCAATCAGGGAGGACAATTCATCCAGCACGGCGGTGGTTTGTTTCTTGGATAATCCGGTGTTTTCCGAAATCGTCAACAGCAACTGGGATTTCGTCAAAGGCGCGCGGATAGCGGTTGTGCGGCTGGAGGGTGCCGTTGCGGTTTTCGCCTTTGCGGCAGGTGTGGCTTTTGCTGTCTTGGTTATGCTCTTTTTCTTTACGGCCATGTAGTAACCTCAGTCATGTTGTAGAGTTTCACGTTAAGTAACTCGTGGTATTGCCGCGAATTATGGGCACCGAATGGTAACTGACTCATTTGCGGAAGATCAAGCGGCTTGCAACCTGT
The DNA here is from genome assembly GCA_001464965.1 of Gammaproteobacteria bacterium Ga0074134. Classification (GTDB taxonomy): domain Bacteria; phylum Pseudomonadota; class Gammaproteobacteria; family Ga007554; genus LNEJ01. Next base: position 29,314 of record LNEJ01000039.1, on the reverse strand, counting down.
TTATGGGTGGCGCAGTTAATCGTCCCGGCCATATTGTGATAGGATTGCAGATATTCTGAAGGAGCTCCCCTTGAAGGGACAATGGCAGTGTCCGCACGATGATTGAAACCGACCGTCTGATTACCCCTGCCAATCTTCGTGAAGACGAGGTGATTGACCGGGCCATTCGCCCCGCGCGCCTCGCCGATTACACCGGTCAGCCTGCTGTGCGCGAACAGATGGAGATCTTTATCGACGCAGCTAGGCGTCGTAGCGAAGCACTTGACCATACGTTGATTTTCGGGCCGCCGGGACTGGGCAAGACCACGCTGGCGAATATCATCGCCAACGAAATGGGTGTGAATGTCCGGCACACGTCCGGCCCGGTGCTGGAGCGGGCGGGCGATCTGGCTGCGATATTGACCAACCTTGAGCCGCGCGATGTGCTGTTTATCGATGAGATCCATCGCCTCAGCCCGCTCATCGAAGAGACGCTGTACCCCGCCATGGAGGATTATCAGCTCGACATCATGATCGGCGAGGGGCCTGCGGCGCGATCCATCAAGCTTGATTTGCAGCCCTTCACATTAGTGGGGGCGACGACGCGCGCGGGTTTGCTGACATCCCCCCTGCGTGACCGCTTTGGCATTGTGCAACGCCTGGAGTTTTACTCCACGGTTGATCTTGCCTCGATTGTGGGGCGCTCCGCCCGCATTCTCGGCGTGACGCTGGAGGAGGAGGGTGCGCATGAAATCGCGCGGCGTGCGCGAGGAACACCGCGTATCGCCAATCGTTTACTGCGCCGGGTACGGGATTTTGCCGAGGTTAAGGCAAATGGCGCCATTTGCCGCGATGTGGCGGACCGGGCGCTGAATTTGCTCGGGGTGGACGCCAATGGCTTTGACGCGATGGATCGTAGATTGTTGCTGGCTATTCTTCAGAAATTCGATGGCGGACCGGTGGGTGTTGACAGTCTGGCGGCGGCGATTGGCGAGGAACGCGGTACGATAGAGGATGTTGTAGAGCCTTTTCTGATCCAGCAAGGCTTTATGATGCGCACGCCGCGTGGGCGGGTGGCAACCCGCAACGCCTATCTGCACTTCGGCTTGGCGCCGCCGCAACGGGACATCGTCGCCTTGTGTGGGGATGACCGGCTGACGCAGGACATGCTTGTGGAAGAATGAAGGGAGATAGGCGTGCTGTATTGTTAAACAAGGGCGCGGAGTTTTATGCCGCTTCCATGGCCGTTTGTGCCGAACACCCCATGATTGCCGGATAATATGATGAGTTTTCATCGTCCAACGTCGATTTTAAAGCTCATCCTTATAGGGTTTGTCTTCGTTTCTCTGCCTCTTGTTGTTGCTCTTGTTATCGCGGGGACCTACGTTGACCGGCTGGTTAAGCAAAGCCAGCAGGCGCTGCAACAGACGGCCCAAGTCACCAGTGGAAGCCGCATGCTGGTTGAGCAGGTTACTGCCATGGAGCGTAGCGCCAGGCAGTTCCTGGTATTGGATGACGATACCATGTTTGGCGTGTATGCCAACACCCATCAGGATTTTCTGCTAACGGCTGCCAGATTGTCGCGTCTGCCTTTCGATCAGGCGCTCAAGACAAAGTTGGATGTATTGGAGGCAAAAGCGCAAGATTTGTTTGCAAAGGTAAGTACCCATATTGGCGACAACACGCAAAGCAAGACGGAAGCGGTGATGGAGTTTGTCACCCTCTCGGAAATGGCGCAGGCGTTTTTTACGGAAAGCAGCCGGTTAGTGGATCGCGAAGTGGAGATTCTGCAGGAGACGGCGGGCACCGCCCAGCGTACCCTGTTCTGGCTGGGCATCGCGCTGGTGCCTCTGGTGGGTGGGCTGATCGGGGTGTTCGCCGTGCTTATTACCAGGCCAATCAATCGTATAGATCAGGCGATTCGCCAGCTGGGCAATGCCGAATTTTCTACCGCGATTGCCGTGACGGGACCGCGCGATCTGGAGTCTCTTGGCGAGAGGCTGGATTGGCTGCGGCTACGCCTGGTTGAGCTGGAGGAGGAGAAAAGCAAATTTTTGAGAAACATTTCGCATGATCTCAAGACGCCACTGGCGGCGATTCGCGAAGGCAGTGAATTGCTGGTGGATGAGGTGGTGGGAAAACTGACTGATGAGCAGCGTGAAATCGCGCGGATACTGCGGCAAAACGGCATCCAGTTGCAAACTTTGATTGAGGGCTTGCTGAATTTCAATATTGCCAGCGCACGCAGTGCGCAGGTTCAATTCAGCCAGGTGAAATTGCATGAGCTGATTGATAAAGTAATTGAGGACCACAGGCCGGCATTCATGGCAAAAAACATCCACCTGGATAAAGATTGCGCTGAGTTGACGGTAGCGGGCGACAAGGAAAAATTGCGGGTGATTATCGATAATCTGTTGTCCAACGCTGTCAACTATACCCCGCAACAGGGGGCAATAACGATACGCTTGAGGAGAATGCAGAACGCATGCAAGAAATGCAAGGCAGATCATCCGCATGAGGGAGTAGTAAAGCTGGGCGCCGGCGGGGACGCTGATGTTGCGGTACTCGATGTGGCGGATAGCGGTCCCGGTATCAACCCCAGTGAGCAGCACAAGGTCTTCGAAACATTTTATCGCGGCAGCATCCCCCATGATGGCTATATCAAGGGCACTGGGCTGGGGCTGTCGATTGCAAAAGAAAATGTCATGGCACATGGGGGCAGTATTGAACTGGTTGAAGGTGGCAAACTTGCTAGGGGGGCGCATTTCCGGGTTACATTGCCGGTGGGTGGGACATCCTGATGCGTAGGACAGGTTTATTTTTGTTGATGGCCTTTACGGTTGGCATTATTCTTGCTGGATGTGAGTTGATCGTGGAGAGGCCAGTTAAACAGGATCATAATGTAAAGCCGGTCGTTACTGTATCAAAAGATGCCAATCTTGAAGTTGCGCCTTTTCTGACCTATTTTCGTTATGCGGCAGGGCTTCCTGCGGATGCGCTTGCTAAGGAGTGCGCTCAGGCGGAGAATGATTTTAAAGAGCGCCAGGGGGTTGTCGAGCGGATCAATCTGGCCATGTTGCTCGGCTTGGCGGGGCTTAACGAGAAGCGCGACGAGGCGCGCGCGCAACGGTTGCTGGAAGGTTATCTGAATGACGATACGGCAACTAACGAGGCGCTCAAGGATTACGCGGCCTTTTTGCGCACCATTATTATCGAGCAAAAAGGCATCAGAGAGCGCAATAATGTGCTTGAGGCAGACAAAAAAGGACTCAGGGAGCGTAACGGCGCACTTGAGGCCGAGCAAAGGGGTTTGAAAGAGCGCTATAGCGCGCTCGAAAACAAGCTGCGCGAGGAGACTGCGCGCGCGGATAATTTGCAGGATAAGCTTGATACTCTCAAGGCGATTGAATCGAGCATCCTTAAACGCAAGAAATAGCACGGTACATCATGAATACGGCAAAGAAAAAAGTAATGGTAGTGGATGATGATCCCGGTTTACTGCGGCTGATCGATATTCGCCTTAAAACGGCGGGCTATGACGTGATTACCGCTGACAGCGGCGAGCAGGCGCTTGCCAAAATGACGGTGTCCCGCCCCGGCGTAGTCATTACCGATTTGCGTATGGGCGGGATGAGCGGAATGGAGCTTTTTGAAAAACTCCATGATCGCGATCCTACCCTGCCGGTTATCATTCTCACTGCCCATGGTTCCATCCCGGATGCGGTCGATGCGATGAAAAGCGGCGCCTACAGCTTTCTCACCAAGCCCTATGACAGCAAAACCCTGCTTGATCATGTTGAGCGCGCATCGAGGCTGAGCGGAGATCACCCCCATGCAGAGCCCTCTTACAATCGCGATACCGCCTGGCGTGCGGAGATCATCACCCGTAGCGCCCTGATGGAGGACTTGCTGAGCCAGGCATGGTTGGTGGCAAACAGTGATGCCAGTGTATTTATTCATGGGGATAGTGGTACGGGAAAGGAACTGCTGGCCAAGGCGATTCATAAGGCCAGCCCCCGTAACACCAGGCCTTTTGTTGCGATCAATTGCGCCGCGATGCCTGAAACATTGCTGGAGTCGGAGCTGTTCGGATACGCCAAAGGCGCGTTCTCGGGCGCCGTTAAAAACCACAAGGGTTTGTTTGAAACAGCGCATCAAGGGACTTTGTTCCTGGATGAAATAGGAGACATGCCACTCGCATTTCAGGCAAAGCTTCTCAGGGTGTTGCAGGAGAGAGTCGTGCGTCCCGTCGGCGCCACCCAGGGCGTGGAGGTGGATGTCAGAGTCATTTCGGCTTCGCACCGCAACCTAGATGAGCAGATGGCGAAGGGCGATTTCCGTGAGGATTTGTACTATCGCTTGAATGTGGTCACCCTGGATTTGCCGACGCTGGCGCAGCGGCGTGAGGATATCCCTTTACTGGCTACCCGGTTCCTATCTCAGCTCGCTGAAAAAAACAAGAAAAAACTGGATGGATTCGCCCCTGACGCGATGGAGCTGCTGGTTACTGCACCTTGGCCGGGCAATGTGAGGCAGCTCTACAACGTCGTGGAACAAACTGTTGCGTTGTCCGCCACGCCGATCATTCCGGCAAAGCTCGTGCAGAAAGCACTCCGGGACAAGCCGGCCGATATCCCTTCCCTGGTGGAGGCGAAAAGCCGTTTTGAGCGCGAATATCTTGCGCAGTTGCTGCAAATTACCAACGGTAGTGTTACCCAGGCAGCGCGCCTGGCCAAGCGCAATCGCACGGAATTTTACAAGCTGCTGCACCGCCACCATCTTGACCCCTCGCTTTTCAAGCCTGTCGCAGTACCGGCCACGGAACTTCCGGAAGCAACGCTTCGGTAGTGCAGGCAGCGCTCCCATCCCGCTAGCAGAGTATCTTATTCCAGTAGCAGGGCATCGTAGGGGTGCGTTCCACGCGCCCCGCGCTATTGGCGTTTTGAAACATCATTGCAACCCTTTGATAAATTAACATTATTTAAATTAGAAGCTTTCCGTCTCCATCCTGAGACATATTAACTTATTGAAAATAAATGTCTTTATATGATTTCTGACAATACCGTAGTTGTATAACAACGCATCGTCCCTGCCTTTGTGGATGCCGCATGGAGTGAAAGTTAATTCAATGTGTGGAAGGTTATTTAACATATTGATATTAAATATAAATATTTATATTTTTAATGTATGGCATGGTGTTTGCCTATACTCTAGTCGCAGGGTGCAGTATTTCCCAGGGACGGGCCAAGGACGGGCCGAGACGAGATGCTGGAAAAGTTGTTTCACGGTTTTTTCAGTAAGGTTATCAAGGTGTATCAAGGTGTCAAATACAATGGAGGCGTTATCGATGTACAACAGGGAGAACATGCTGCTGAATGTGGCGCTGGCGGGACTGCTTGCTTTGTCCGGCGCAGCGTTTGCCCAAGGAATGCTTGGCGATGCAGGGAGTGTCGCTCCGGAGCTCACCAAGGTCGACACGGATGCCGATGGCTTTGTCACTTTAAGTGAAGCGAAACAGGTGAAAGGTCTGCCGGAGGCCTTTGGTCAGGCAGACAAGAATGCAGATGGAAAGCTTGATGCCTCAGAGTTCGAGGCTGCAGTGAAGGCAATTCAAAGTTCGGGCAGTTGATTGGAATCATGCCGGGCACTACATTGCGTCCTTTAAGCTAAGGGCGCATTCATTGAATAGCGACGCAGAATCTTCAACGGACTTATAACATCCTGCGGGCAACAGTGTTTTACCCCCCTTGACGCGGCTGAGAGGCCGCGTTTTTTTGTGCAGCAAAAGCCACCATCCTCCGCGCTTGTTCATGGTAATATTCCAAAAATTTGAGGAGCGTCGTGGGCTTGTGAATGAGTTTCAGTGGCCTGTCCGTGTCTATTACGAAGATACCGACAGCGGCGGGGTTGTTTATTACGCCAATTATCTGAAGTTTATGGAGCGCGCACGCAGCGAATGGTTGCGCACCTTGGGCGTGGAGCAAGATGAGCTGATAGCCAGGAATAATGTTATTTTTGCTGTGCGATCGGCGGAGCTGGAGTTTCTCAAGCCAGGGCGGTTCAATGATTTATTGCGCGTCAGCGCAAAGGTGATACGGCGTGGCCGGGCCAGCCTGACTTTTGAACAAAAAATAACGCGCGCGGATCAAAGTGAATCTCCGCTGTGCATCGGTAGCATCAAAATCGCCTGCCTCAACGCCGCCACATTGCGCCCGTGCCCCATCCCTGATTATATTCTTGAAAAAATTCCCTGCGGAGATCCTCAGTGACGGCTGATTTGTCGATTGTTCACCTTGTATTAAATGCCAGCCTGCTGGTGCAGCTTGTGATGGCGCTGTTGCTGGTGGTCTCAATGGTCTCCTGGACTCTTATCTTCCGCAAATGGGCGGCTCTGAGAGAGGCGCGCCAGATGGCGAACGCGTTTGAAACACGTTTTTGGTCTGGCAATGATCTCAATAGCCTGTATAAAGAGGCCTCCCAGCGGCGTGAGCTGGCCGCAGGCATGGAGGGCATCTTCTGTGCGGGTTTCAAGGAATTTGCCCAATTGCGCAAGCAGGGTGGCGCCGAGCCGATGGCGGTGCTGGAGGGCGCGCAGCGCGCCATGCGGGTAGCGTTGAATCGCGAGATTGATGCCCTGGAAATGAATTTACCCTTTCTCGCTACGGTGGGTTCTACCAGTCCCTATATCGGTTTGTTCGGCACCGTCTGGGGAATCATGAACTCTTTCCGCGCGCTGGGGAATGTTCACCAGGCCACACTTGCGATGGTGGCGCCAGGCATTGCCGAGGCGCTGATCGCCACCGCCATGGGATTGTTCGCCGCGATTCCGGCGGTGGTTGCCTATAACAGATACAACAACGACGTGGAGCGTTTGATCAACCGCTACGAAACCTTCCTTGAGGAATTTTCCACGCTGTTGCAGCGCCATGCGCATCAAGGGGCCTAAACCATGGCCCGCAATCGCCAGCGTAACCGAAAGCGCCCCATGGCAGAGATGAATGTGGTGCCCTATATAGACGTTATGCTGGTGTTGCTGGTCATCTTCATGATTACTGCGCCGTTGCTGACTCAGGGCGTCAAGGTCGACCTGCCCAAGGCGGAGGCTGAAGCAGTCGACAGCGGAGATCAGGAGCCGTTGGTAGTGACAGTGGATTCCACGGGGCAGTATCACCTCAATATAGGCGGCAACACGAACAAAAGCATCGATGAAAACACGTTGCAGCAACGTGTGGCTGAGGTGCTGAGCAGCCAGCCCAAAAGACAGGTGCTGGTGCGTGGCGACAAAGACGTCAATTATGGACGGGTGGTCAATGCCATGGTGCTGTTGAAAGGTGCCGGGGTTGAGAGTGTAGGGCTGGTGACCGAGCCTGTGGATAAGCCTGCAAAATGATCGTGGCGGCATTAAACGAGTCAACGCTCGGTTACATATGCTGAAAAAAACTGCTTTCACCCCTCGCGCCGTGGTGTATGCGACTCTTGTCCATGCCGCGCTCATCGCGTTGCTGGTGGTCAGTCTTGATTGGACGCCGAAGCCTAAGCCGGCGCAGCCCGAGGTGGACACCATCAAGGCGACGGTGGTGGATACCAGCCAGCTTCAGGCTGCGCATGAAGAGCGCAGGCAGGCGGAGCAGAGCAAGCGGCAAGAGCAGGAAGATCGCCGAAAACGCCTGGACGAAGAAAAGCGTGCAGTAGAACAACAGCGTGAGAAAGAGCAGCGGATCAAGGAGCGGGAGCAAAAGCAAGCCGAGGAGCTTGCCCAACATAAGAAGTTGGAGATTGAGCATCAAGAAAAATTGAAAAAACAGCAGCAAGCAGATGAACTTTCCCTCAAGAAAAAGCTCGAAGTTGAAAAGCTGAAAAAAGAGCAAGAAGCCAGCCGGCTCGCTAAAACGAAAAAGGAAGAAGAAAAACATCGCCGCGACACGGAAGAGCGCGCCTTGCAGGAGCAGCTTGATGCCGAGCAGCAGCGCCAGAATGCCGACAAAGAACGGCAGGCAAAGGCCGCCGAGGGAAAATACCAGGGTCTGATCCAGCAAAAAGTCAAACGCAACTGGCTGCGCCCGCAAAATGCGCGCGACGGTCTGAAATGTATGGTGCTGGTGCGTCTCGCGCCGAGCGGTGAAGTGTTGGTGGCGCGGGTAACGCAAAGCAGTGGTGACGTGGCGTTTGACCGCTCGGCAGAAGCCGCCGTGTACAAGGCGTCTCCTTTGCCGGTGCCGCAGGATGCGTCATTATTTGAAGAGAGATTTAGAGAGTTCAATTTCGTTTTCAGGCCAGAAGGATGAGTTTTGTGTTTTCCAGGTTCACCCCGCTGTTTATAGTGAGTTGTCTATGCGCCATGGTGCTGGCCACCCCTGTCCGTGCCGCGCTCACCATCGAAATCACCGGCGGTGCGGAGGGCGCGCAACCCATCGCTATTGTGCCCTTTGGGTGGGATGGCCCAGCCGCGCCACCTGCTGATCTTGCCGGCATTGTCTCCGCCGATTTGTATCGCAGCGGTGAGTTTGCCCCCATGCCGGAAAAAAATATGGTGTCCAGGCCACAGGAAGGTTCCCAGGTCAACTTTGCTGATTGGCGCGCGGCAGGCGTGCCAAATCTGGTGATTGGCAAACTGCGTGCCTCCGGTAACGGTTATGTTGCGCAGTTTCAGCTCTTTGACGTCTTCAAGGGTGAGCAACTGGCGGGATACAGTATTCCTACCAGCGAACAGGATCTGCGCCGCACCGCGCACCAGATCAGCGACATCATTTACGAAAAACTCACTGGCCAGCCCGGCGCCTTTGCGACGCGCATCGCCTACATCACAGAGGTGCGCGGCGCCAACGCCAAGAGCCGCTATTCACTTTGGGTGGCCGATGCCGATGGCTACAATCCCGTGGCCATTCTGAACTCAGCACAACCGCTCATGTCGCCGGCCTGGTCACCGGACGGCACGCGGCTCGCGTATGTCTCGTTTGAGCGGCGCCGTCCCGAGGTATATGTGCAGGAGATAGCGACCCGCCACCGTGAGCTGGTGGCATCGCACCGTGGAATCAACAGCGCACCGGCCTGGTCGCCGGATGGCGCTCGCCTGGCGCTTGTCCTTTCAAAGGACGGCAACCCGGATGTTTACATTCTAAATATGAGAAATAAATCACTGCTACGCGTAACCGACAGCCCGGCAATTGATACGGAGCCTGCTTGGTCCCCCGATGGCAACAGCCTGGTGTTTACTTCGGATAGGGGAGGGCGTCCCCAGTTGTACCGTGTATCCGCTGATGGCGGTAAGCCCCAGCGCCTGACTTTCGAGGGCGACTATAATGCACATGGCGTGTATTCACCCGACGGGCGCTCCTTGGTGATGGTGACGGGAGAGGGCAACCGGTTCCGCATTGCCGTGCAAGATTTGAGCACAGGCGCGCAGCGGATTGTGACCGACACCCGACTGGACGAGTCACCGAGCTTTGCGCCGAACGGTGCTATAATTGTGTATGCTACCGAGGTGAATAACCGGGGGGTGCTGGCGATGGTGTCGGTTGACGGCAAGGTGCGTCAACGTGTAACCCAGACGGAAGGCAACGCCAGGGAACCCGCGTGGGGTCCCCGGACCAACCGTATCAAGCCATAGTTTTTTATAAACAAAACTCAAAAAAGGAGTGAATGATGAAGATGTATGCAAAGTTGTTGGCGAGCATTGTGCCTGTTGTACTGATTGTGGGTTGCACCACGACTCCCAAGGTGGCGGAAAAGTCCGCGCCTGTTGAAGAGCGCGCGGCACCCGCCAGTGCCTCCTCGGCTGCAACGCCTGCCCCTGCAACTTCTACCGGTGTTGAGGTGCTCGCCGCGCCTGACAAGGGCGGATTCAAGGGCGATCCGCTCAATGACCCGGCCAGCCTGCTCTCCAAGCGCGTTGTCTTTTTTGAATTTGACAGCAGCGAGATCAAAGACGATGCGCGCCCAATCATTGAGGCCCATGCTGCCTATCTGGCGGAGCGCCCCAAAGTGTCGATCACTCTCGAAGGCCATGCCGATGAACGCGGCTCGCGTGAATACAATCTGGCATTGGGGGAGCGTCGCGCAAAGGCGGTGCAGCAGCTCATGCAGATCAAGGGAGTGTCCTCCAAGCAATTGGATGTCGTCAGCTTCGGCGAAGAGCACCCAGTAGCTTTAGGCCATGATGAAGCTGCATGGGCACAGAATCGCCGTGTCGAACTGGTATACCCTAAGTAAGGCTTTTTTGTGACACGGCGGCGTGTACTCCCTGGATATATCGTAGGGTTAATGTGTCTTGGCCTGACCACAGCCGCACTTGCGGCACCGCAGGGTGCCGCAAGTGCTCCGGTTATTTCAGCGCCGTCTCCTGTGTCATCCCTGGAGGCGCGCGTCACAAAACTGGAGCAATTGCTGGAAAGCCAGACGCTGGAGGAAATGCTGATGCGCCTGGACCGGCTGCAGGCGGAAGTGCAGCGTCTGCATGGCGATGCAGAAGTGCAGGGCCACGACATTGAAAGCCTTAAACGGCGCCAGCGCGATTTGTCCCAGGATATCGACCGCCGCCTGCGCCAGATAGAGCAGGCGGCGGCAGCCGCCAAGGTGGCACCAGAGACGCCTCCCACGCAAGCATTGCCACCCGTTGCCGCGCCGCCAGCCGCATCAATAACGCCTCCCGATACGGCGGCGAAACCTGATGTGTCGCGCGAGCAGGTGATGTATCAGCGCGCACTCGATGGGTTGAAGGCAAGCCGTTATGATCAGGCCATCAGCGATTTTCAGGCCTTTCTTACCAGTTATCCCAAGAGTGAATATGCTGCCAATGCGCAATATTGGTTGGGCGAGGCCAATTATGTAACGCGCCGTTTTGAAATAGCCGCGGCGCATTTTAAAAAGGCCATCGACAACTACCCTGCCAGTACCAAACATGCGGACGCCATGCTCAAGCTCGGATTTGCCTATTATGAACTGGGTGACCGGGAACAGGCGCGCAAGACGCTCAATGACGTGGTGACGCGCTACCCCGGCGCGGCTGCGGCGCGGCTGGCCACGGAGCGCTTGCAAAAGATGAAGAGTGAGAGCAGATAGCTTTGAGTTTGCGCATCACCGAGATCTTTTATTCCTTGCAAGGCGAGACGCGCACGGTGGGTTTGCCCACGGTATTCGTGCGCCTTACCGGTTGTCCGCTGCGTTGCCGGTATTGTGATACGGCGTATGCCTTTCAGGGTGGGCAAGCGATGCCGCTGCCGGAGATTCTCGCGCAAGTCGCAGCTTACCAGCCGCGCTATGTGACAGTGACCGGCGGTGAGCCTCTGGCGCAAAAGGCTTGCCATGATCTGCTTGCGACGTTATGCGACGCAGGCTACGAGGTGTCGTTGGAAACCAGCGGTGCGCTGGATGTCTCTGCGGTTGATCCCCGCGTGGTTAAAGTCCTTGACCTCAAAACCCCGGGCTCCGGCGAGATGGACAAGAATCGCTACAGCAATATCGAACACTTGAATAAACAGGATCAAGTCAAATTCGTATTGTGCGACAGGCCTGATTATGAATGGGCAAAGAGTGTCCTGGCGCAGCATGATCTGCCTGCCCGTTGCGAGGTGTTGTTTTCGCCCAGCCACCAGCAATTGTCTGCCACCGATGTGGCGGACTGGATATTGGCGGATCGCCTGCCGGTGCGTTTGCAGATTCAGTTGCATAAACACCTGTGGGGCGATGCGCGGGGCAAATAAGTGACCGGAGAGCCCTCTAAAAAGGCCGTGGTCTTGGTGTCCGGCGGCCTCGATTCGGCAACCACTTTGGCGCTTGCCAGAGAGCAAGGCTTCATGTGTCATGCCTTGAGCTTTGATTACGGCCAGCGCCATCGCTCCGAGCTTGCCGCTGCGGAGCGTGTTGCAAAGACGTTGGGAGCCGTCGAATACAAGGTCATCAAGCTCGATCTGGGGGGTATCGGCGGCTCCGCGCTCACTGACCTGTCGATCTCCGTGCCGGACCAGCCCACCCAAGGTATCCCCGTCACCTACGTGCCCGCGCGCAATACCATCTTTCTGGCACTGGCGCTGGGATGGGCGGAAGTGCTGGGCGCGCGTGATATCTTCATCGGAGTGAATGCGGTGGATTACTCCGGTTATCCCGACTGCCGCCCCGAGTTCATTGCAGCCTTCGAGCAGCTTGCCAGCCTGGCAACACGTGCCGGTGTTGAGGGAGCGCACGTTGCCATACGCACCCCCTTGATTTCTTTAAGCAAGGCGCAGATCATTCGCGAAGGGGTGCGTCTGGGGCTGGATTATGCCCTCACGGTATCCTGTTACAGCGCAGATGGCCAGGGCCGCGCCTGTGGTGTGTGCGACTCGTGCAGGCTGCGTGCCGCGGGTTTTGAAGCGGCGGGGGTGGCAGACCCTACGGTTTACATAACTACAAGCATCAGGTTCATCGAATGACAATAGTGAGCAGAAGCGCGCTGGTCGCGTATGCCGCGAGCGAGATGTATGCGCTCGTTGATGATATCAAGACCTATCCGGATTTTTTACCGTGGTGTAAGACCGCTACGATATTGAGCCGTGACGAAGACGAAGTGCGGGCCTCGATCGAGCTGGCGCGTGGCGGCATACAAAAATCGTTCACCACCTGTAACCGGCTGCAACACAACAAGATGATCGAGATGCGCCTGGTGGAAGGTCCGTTTCGCCATCTGGAGGGTTTTTGGCGTTTTGATGCCCTGGGCGAGAGGGCATGCAAGGTGTCGCTGGACATGGATTTTGAGTTCTCCAACAAGCTGGTTGGCATGGCGATAGGCCCGGTATTCAACCAGATCGTCAATAGCCTCGTGGATGCCTTCTGCGCGCGGGCAGTAGATGTCTATGGGCAGCGCTGAGACGATACATGTCGAGGTGGCTTATGCCCGTCCTGATGAGCAGGTCATCATTCCGCTCGAAATCCATGCCGGGGCGACACTGGAAGAGACAATCAGGCACTCGGGTATTTTGGAACGTTTTCCTGAGATTGATCTGGGCGTGAACAAGGTGGGCATTTTCGGCAAGCTTGGAAAGTTGAGCGCCAACTTGCGCGCGGGCGACCGCGTGGAGATTTACCGCCCCTTGCTGGCCGATCCTAAAGAGGTGCGCAAACAGCGCGCCGCTCAAGGCAAGAAGATGAAGAAAGGCGGGGGTGAGCTTGATACTGCCGATTCCCCCGCTGAAGGTTAGGCGCTATGGTGTTGCGCCTTGTGTCCCAGGGCTGGACTCAGCGGCTGGCCAGCCCTCTATCCGGACCAGTTTGTCATCTTCGAAAATGAGTGTCATGCGCTTCACTTCAGGCTTGTTTTTGCCCACCTGTAGACTGTAAATGTAATCCCAGCGGTCACGGTGAAATGGGTCGACAAGCAGCGGCGTGCCAAGGATAAAGCCCACCTGACGCTTGCTCATGCCCTCCTTGATCTGCTCGCGCATCTCCGGCGTGATGACATTGCCTTGCTGGACGTCGATTTTGTGGATACTGCACGCTGATAAAACCAGACTGGCAGCGCACAGTACAATAATGAGAATCTTTTGCATTCTGGGCGGCATTGCTTAATAATTTACTCGGGTATTGTTCCCGTAACAACCGGAACTGACAGCCAGAGCCGGGTAAAAATAATAACATGGTTCCGACCTGAGGGAGTGACTAATGGAAAACCCGAATCTTAAAAAAGCGGGACTCAAGGCAACCTTGCCGCGCGTTAAAATCCTGGAAATCCTGGAGAGTAATGCGTTGCGGCATATGAGCGCCGAGGATATGTACAAGGCATTACTGGAAACAGGGGAAGATGTCGGGTTGGCGACGGTGTACCGGGTATTGACGCAATTTGAGGCGGCGGGACTGGTGGCGCGCCATCACTTCGAGGGCGGACAGTCAGTATTCGAGTTGAATCAGGGCGAACACCACGATCATATCTTGTGCATCAGTTGCGGCAAGGTCGATGAATTTAGCGATGAAACCATTGAACAGCGGCAACGCGCCATCGCCAAAAAGGCCGGTTATGTGATGACCGACCACTCTCTATATATCTATGGTGTATGTGCCGAGTGCCAGAAGAAAAAGGGTTGAGTTTTTAGGTTTAAAGGTTTGTTGTGAAGGCTTGCTTCATGGATGTTCGTGTCAATCCACACCCCCTCTGCCCGCAAGCGGGGCGAGGGGATCATTGATTTCCGGATTGAGATGAAATTGGAATTAATGAGGCCGCTGCTAACGCTGAAAGAACACGAGACATTACGCGCGGCGGTGCAGGCCGGCGTGCGGGATGTCGAGTGCTCGCTGGATCTGGGTCTATCGACGGAGATCGTTGCGGCGGGCGTTGAGGGATGGGTCTGGCAAGGCCGGTTGTTTCCCTATCTCGAAACCTGTAATGACAGAACCATCTACTGCTGGGTTGATGAGACGTTTCAACCGGTGTCGCGCTATACGACGTCGCTGATCAAATTGGTGCCGACGCATTGGGGGCCGCCGACCTTCGAGATCGATGGCATCAAGATGCTGCCCACGGCACAAACCTCCCCCTATACCGACGCCGAACGCAAGGTTGCTTTGATACAACCGCGCGGCAAGGTGATTTTGGATACCTGTGGCGGCCTCGGCTATTTTGCCGCGTGGTGTGTGCAGGGCCTGGCCACACAGGTGCTTTCTTATGAGAAAAATCCAGACGTGGTCTGGTTGCGTGGCCTGAACCCCTGGTCGCCCAAGGCTGATGATGTTTTGAGTTTATCGCTGGGGGATATTTGTGAGCAGATCGTGTCGCTGCCCAGTGGCTCGGTCGACGCTATTTTGCACGATCCGCCGCGCTTCGGTATCGCCGGTGAACTCTACTCGCAGGTTTTTTATGACCAGCTGGCCAGGGTGTTGAAGCGCAAGGGCAAACTGTTTCACTACACGGGTGCCCCGAACAAGCTGACCAGCGGCCGCGATGTGCCCAATGAAGTGGCGAAACGCTTGCGGCGAGCGGGTTTCGCCGCGGAGTTGAGCGGCGACGGGGTGTTGGCGGTAAAGAATTAGAGCCTGCCTGCGGGCTGGTCAACAAATGCGCGGTAACTGTTCGCCGCTGAGTCTGTCGACGATGCGCTGTACGCCGATGCGGCTTTGTAATGTTACCCGCCCGGCGGTGCCGTGTTGCGCATGGCCGATCAGACAGGCCTCTTGGCCCACCGGGTGGCGGCGGAGAATGTCGAGGGTCTGGTTGACTTGTCCTGCGGGAATAAAAGCGACGAAGCGCCCTTCATTGGCAACGTGGAGTGGATCGAAGCCGAGCAGTTCGCAGGCGCCTTGTACCTCTTGCACCACCGGGATGAGGCTTTCTTCAATGTTGATCTGCAGGCGTGCGGCTTCGGCTATTTCGATGAGCGCGGCGGCCAGGCCACCGCGTGTGAGGTCGCGCAGGCAATGGATGTCGATGCCGGCGTGAATGAGTTCCAGCACGGGCGCGGCAAGCGCGGCGCAATCGCTTTCGAGTGTGCTCTCAAAATTTAATCCCTCGCGCATAGCCATGATGGCGATGCCGTGGCGCCCGATGTCGCCGCTCAATAGTATGGCGTCACCGGGCTGTACGGCATCCGGTGCGATGCGCAGGGGGTGTTCGATGATGCCGATACCGGCGGTGTTGATAAACAGGCCGTCGCCTTTGCCCTTGTCCACCACTTTTGTGTCGCCGGTGACGATGGTGACGCCAGCGGCATGGGCGGCGTGGCGCATCGACGCTACCACTCTTTGCAGGGTTTCCATGGGCAGGCCTTCTTCGATGATGAACCCCGCGCTTAAGAATAATGGCCGCGCGCCGCACATGGCGAGGTCATTGATGGTGCCGTTGACCGCCAGACTGCCGATATCGCCACCGGGGAAGAACAGCGGCTGCACCACGTAAGAGTCCGTCGTGAAGGCGAGTCGCGTGGTACCGAACTCGATCACTGCACCATCGTGGCGCGCGTTGAGTAATGGATTGGCGAACGCGGGGAGGAACACGGTATCGAGGAGCTGTTGCATCAATCTGCCACCGCCACCGTGAGCCAACAGGATCTGTGAATGCGGGTTGATGGGGGCAGGGCAAACCAGTGCTGATTCGATTACAGGGCACACGAGCCCTGACTCGATTATGGTGTCGATATCGTCTTTCATGGATTCGTTTTTTGCAATGTGGCGCGTGAATCCGGTGGACGGCGGTAACGGTAATAGGCGGCACAGGCGCCTTCTGTCGAAACCATCGGTGCGCCCAGCGGTTGTTCGGGCGTGCAGCGTTTGCCGAAGGCGGGACACGCCTGTGGTTTCTTGATGCCTTGCAGCACCAGAGCGCTGATGCATTCAGCGGCTGTCGTTGCACCAGGGGCGGCTGCACCGAAACGCCGTTCGGCATCGAACCCCGCATAGCGTTCGCGTAACCCCAAGCCGCTGTCTGCAATGGTACCCAATCCGCGCCATTGGCGGTGTGTTACTTCAAAAACTTCAGTGATGAGCCGTTGCGCATCGCGGCTTCCTGCTCTGCGCACGGCACGGGCGTACTGATTTTCCACGGTGGCGCGGCCTTCTTCGAGTTGTTTCACGCACAGGTATACCCCGTGCAGAATATCCAGTGGTTCGAAGCCGGTGACGATGATGGGTGTCTGGTAACACTGCGCCAGCGTTTCATACTCTGTGTAGCCCATGACGGTGCATACATGCCCGGCGGCGAGGAAGCCCTGTACCTGATTATGCGGCCCCGCCAGGATCGCTTCCATCGCTGGCGGCACGCACACGTGTGCAACCAGCAGTGAAAAATTCGTGATGTTCATCTGGCTTGCCTGAAGCACTGCCAATGCCGTGGCAGGTGCAGTAGTCTCGAAGCCGACGGCGAAGAATACTATCTGTTTCCCAGGATGACGCTGTGCAAGTTTGATGGCGTCCAGGGGGGCATAGACGATGCGCACATCTCCGCCATTGGCCTTGACGGCGAGCAGGTCGCGATGTGTGCCTGGCACGCGTAGCATGTCACCGAAGGAACAGAAAATCACGTCTGGCAATGCGGCAATTTCGAGTGCCTTGTCGATCAGTTCCACGGGCGTTACGCACACCGGGCAGCCTGGGCCGTGTACCAGGGTGATCGCGCCGGGCAATAGTTGATCAATGCCGTATTTGACGATGGCATGGGTCTGCCCACCGCATATCTCCATGATCGTCCAGGGCCGTGTTGTCACCTGCGCGATGGCGGCCGCCATGCGCGTGGCGGCATCTTTGTCACGGTATTCGTCAACGAACTTCATCGGGACGGTTCTTCCATTTCCCGTAGTGTGGTGAACACCCGCTGGGCCTCTTGCTCATCGAGCCGGGCCAGGGCGAAACCGGCATGGACGATGACATGGTCATCGAGTTTCGCCTCGGGCACGCCGGCGAGGCTAATCTCTTTAACAATGCCTCCGAAGCTTACTCGCGCGGTGCGCAGCAGGGCGTCATCTTCATCGGTGATGCTGAGGATCTTGCCGGGGATAGCCAGGCACATTGTTCACTCCTTCAGGATACGCGCCGCAGCGATAATCTGCCCCAGCGCCAGCCCGCCGTCATTAGGCGGCACATGCTTGTGCCAGTAGGGCGTGCAGCCGATGTCGCGTAATCGCTCTACCGCGCGACACGTTAAATAGCTATTTTGAAAGCAGCCGCCGGTTAATACCACGCGTGTCTCTCCGAGAGTTGCGGCAACCGTGGCGATGATATCGGCCAGGGTGTTGTGAAATTTCGCGGCGATTCGTCCCGTTGCCAGGCCATTTTTCAGATCATCAAGGATGCCATGAATCATCGGTTCCCAATCCACTATGATTGGGGATTGCTGCTGTTCGAGCCGGAAGGGGTACGCCTCGTCTGCCGCACCATGGGGCTGTGCTGCGAACTCCAACGCCATGGCCGCTTGCCCTTCAAAGTCACTCACCTGACACAGCCCAAGCAACGCGCTCACTGCATCGAACAGGCGCCCGGCGCTGGAAGTGCGGGGAGTGTTGATGCCCCGTTGCATCATGCGCCGTAGAACCCTCTGTTCCGAGGGTGTGAAGACATCCAGCGGCGCGAGTCCATTCATCGTAAACAGATCATCGCTGAAGATCTCATAAAGTAGTCCCAGGGCGGCGCGGCACGGCTGGCGGATGGCCTGCTCCGTGCCGGGCAGCATAAATGTGCGCAAGTGAGCTGCCCGCTCAAAGCCTGCTGCCGTCACCCGCAAAAACTCCCCGCCCCACAGTGTGCCGTCTGTTCCCAGGCCCGTGCCGTCCCATGCCACCCCTAGTACCGGCTCGTCCAATCCGTTATCCGCCATGCAGGATAGCACATGGGCGTAATGGTGCTGGACGGCGATCAGCGGCAGTCCCAGCCCGCTTGCAAACTGCGAGGAATAGTAATCGGGATGCGCGTCGCAGGCGACAACGCAGGGTGTTGGGGCATAAAATCCATTGAGATCGGCCACGGTTTTTTCCAGCGCCTGTGCCGCCCTCATTGTTGTCAGGTCGCCGAGCGGCTGGCTGAGGACGATGCTATTGCCTAAGGAGAGCGCCACCGTGTTCTTCAAGTGGCCGCCCACGGCGAGAACCGCAGGTAAAGGTGTGCCTGTCTCAATAGGCAGCGGCGCGTAGCCACGCGCACGGCGCAATACCAGTGCTCGTCCCATCATCACGCGCACCACGGAATCATCCACGGGCCGGGCGATAGGACGATCATGCACCAGAAAAAAATCGGCGATACCGCGCAGCCGGTCAAGTGCATCGAATTCATCGGTGCAGATTGGCTCACCGGAAAGGTTGCCGCTGGTCGCAACCACGGGAAAGCCAAGCTCCCCAAGCAGCAGATGATGTAACGGCGTGTAAGGCAGCATGGCACCGAGATTAGGATTCTCTGGCGCAACGGAAGGTGCAATATTTCCGTTACGCTGATGTTTCAGCAGCACGATAGGGCTTGCTGCCGATAGCAGCAGATGCTCTTCAATGTCCGATACATCACAGTGCGCCTTGATACTTTGCAATGTTGGAAACATCATCGCAAAAGGCTTGCTCTTGCGCCGCTTGCGATCACGCAGGCGGCGCACGGCGGCCTCGTTGCGTGCGTCGGCCACGAGATGAAAACCACCTAAACCCTTCATCGCAACGGTAGCGCCGCCGCGAATCGCCTCGGCGGTGTTGAGCAGGGCTTTGTTGCCGGATGCCAGCGGTGTTCCCGCGCTATCCCACAACGCAAGCTGGGGGCCGCAGTCCGGGCAGGCAATGGGCTGGGCATGAAAGCGCCGGTCATGCGGGTTGTTGTATTCAGCCACGCAGGCCGGACACAAAGCGAAATGCTGTAAGGTAGTATGGGCGCGGTCATAAGGCAGTGCCGTGATGATGCTGTAACGCGGGCCGCATTGGGTGCAGTTGGTGAAAGGGTAATGGTAACGGCGGTTGTCAGCATCAAAGATTTCTTTGATGCAATCCGGGCAGGCCGCCAGATCCGGCAAGATCAACGTGTGATGATCCACACTCCTTTCGGCAAGGCTCTCACGCAGCGTGAAGCCGCTCTCGCCGGCAGGCTCGATGAACGTCGTTTTCTGCCGCTGAATAATCGCGTGCGGAGGTTTTCCACGCGCCAGCCGTTCTAGAAAGCGGTCAATCGCGTCTGCGGAGCCTTCCACCTCGACAGTCAAACCCCGCGCCGTATTGGCCGCCCAGCCGGCAAGCTCTAATTCCACCGCCAGACGATAGGCAAGGGGTCGAAACCCTACACCCTGCACCACGCCGCACAATTGCAGGCGCAGGCGTTGCGTCTCCATGATCACACCGTAATCCCGGTCAGCATCAATTCTTCACCTGAAATCAAGGTCGTTTGGCTGTCGCCGCAGTGGGTGCAGTTTAAATCATCCAGGGTGACTTCGCTTTCCGCATTGCATTGCTTGCATTTTACGCGGATGGGGGCGTGTTCGATAATGAGTTCGGCGCGTTCTGCTGTGGTGCCCTGGCGTGTATGGTTGTAGGCTTCTTCGAGTTGCCAGGGTGTGATGCCGGACAATGGACCGAGCCTCACAGTGATGCGCTTGATAGACGCTGCGTTTTGTTCATGCGCCAGCGCTTCGGCTTGTTGCAGCAGGCTGCGGCAAATCGAGGATTCGTGCATGGGTGGGTTCCTTGGTGGTGTCAGGATAATTGTATGATAGCCTATATGGAATCAGGGTAACCGGGGAGGTGTGACGATGCTGGAGGGCGTGCCGGAGGTAAGCCGGGCATTTCTACCGCGTGACGTGCTTCAGCGTCTGCTTGATGCGCTGACCGGCGGTGATTTTCTCTGTATCGGCCCACGGCTCAAGGAAGGCGTGATCGTCTACGAACCCTTGGCCGACACTGCTACGCTGCCGCAGGGGGTGCATGACCGGCAGGCGCCGGGAGAGTATCGTACTGAACAGGTATCGAGCCCTCGCCAGTTCGCCTGGGCCAATGGGCCGCAGGCGCTCAAGCCCTTTCTGTTTGCGCCGCGCGAGGCCTTATGGCGTGTAGTGCGTGATGCCGAAGGCCGCCTCACTTTTCGTGAAGTGCAACCGGATATCAAACCGATTGCGGTGATCGGCGCGCGTGCCTGTGACTTGGCGGCGCTCGCCTTGCAGGACAGCCATTTTCTGGCTGGCGCCTATCCTGACCCCACCTATGCCGCGCGGCGGGAAAATCTTTTTATCGTTGCGGTTCATTGCAGCCATCCGGCGGCGACATGCTTTTGCGTTTCTACGGGCGACGGGCCGCGCGCCACGCACGGTTTTGATATTGCACTTTCTGAGCTTGATGACGGTTTTGTCGCGGAGGCGGGGAGTGTGCGCGGCAAGGTGTTGCTCGATGCACTTGGGTGTTCGACGGCGGCAGCGGAGCAGATTGCGCAGGCGGAGGATGAGATTGCCCATGCCGCCCGCTCGCAATCCCGCCGCTTGCCAGGGCGTAATTTACGCGATGCCTTATTTGCCAATCTTGAACACCCGCGCTGGGAAGAAGTGGCGGAACGCTGTCTGTCATGCGGCAATTGCACCTCGGTGTGTCCCACCTGTTTTTGTTCCAGCACTTCCGCCAGCGCTTCTGAGCAACCCAGTCTCGATGCCAGCCATGCAGAACATTCGCGCGAGTGGGATTCCTGCTTTACCCGTGGACACAGTTATATTCATGGCGCCGTGGTGCGCAGTGATACCCGCACGCGCTATCGCCAGTGGCTGACCCACAAGCTCGGCAGTTGGCACGAGCAGTATGGACGCAGCGGCTGTGTGGGGTGCGGGCGTTGTGTCACCTGGTGCCCGACGGGTATAGATATTACCGAGGAAACAACCGCCATTTGCGGCGAGGCGATGCTATGAATCCCCATTTGCCCTGGGAGGCGGAAGTCGTCGAGCGCATTCAGGAATCTCCCACGATTTTTACTTTGCGCCTGCGCATTGTTGATGAAGAAGCACGCAAGACTTATCGCTTTGCGCCGGGCCAGTTCAATATGGTGTATCTGTATGGGGTGGGCGAAGTGCCGATTTCCATTGCGTCCGATCCGCAGGATACAAGCCTGCTCGGGCACACCATCCGTGCCGTAGGGCGGGTGACGGAGGGGCTTTCCCGCCTCGGCGTGGGTGAACGGCTGGGTCTGCGCGGGCCATACGGGCGCGGTTGGCCGCTGGCGGAGGCAGAAGGTAAGGACATTGTGGTCGTCACGGGTGGTTTGGGCTGCGCGCCGGTGGTGGGTGTGATTAATTACATCATCATGCGCCGTGAGCGGTTTGGCAGGCTCACGGTGATTCAAGGGGTGAAGCATGCCGAGGAGCTGATCTGGCGTGAACGTTACGCCTATTGGAATACCCTGCCCGATACCCAGGTGCTGCTCGCCGCCGATCATGGCGGTCCGCTTTGGCCGTGGCATGTTGGTTTGGTGACAGAGGTATTCGATCAAATGGAGATTGCGCCGGAGCGCACCGTGGCGATGATGTGCGGGCCGGAAGGCATGATGCGCGCGGCGGTGCGTAACCTGACGGAGCGCGGCCTTGCCGAGGACAGCATTTATCTGAGCATGGAGCGCAATATGCAATGCGCCATAGGCCAATGCGGGCATTGCCAGTTTGGCGCGAGTTTTGTCTGCCGGCAGGGGCCGGTGTTTGCCTATTTCCAGATTAAAGAGCTGCTGGGTGTAAGAGGCTTTTGAGATGAGCGGGAAACCCAGGGTTGCGGTTCATAAATTCAGCTCTTGTGATGGCTGCCAGCTCGCGTTTTTGAATCTTGGCGAGGATCTTCTGCGTGTGGCGGAGCGGGTCGATTTCGTGCATTTTGCCGAAGCCGGTCCAATAGAAACACAGGCCAAAGTGGATATCGCCTTCGTGGAAGGCAGTATCTCCACGTCAGAAGAGAGGGAACGCATTCAGCAGGTGCGTGCGAACAGCCGTTTTGTCGTGACTTTGGGCGCGTGTGCGACAGCGGGCGGTGTGCAGGCGTTGCGTAATCTGGCGGACGGCGGGCAGTGGATCGCGGCTGTATACGCCCAGCCTGAATACATCCACAGCCTGGCCACGGTGACGCCCATCGCCAGCCACGTCAAAGTCGATCTGGAGCTATGGGGCTGTCCAGTCAGCAGCCGCCAGGTACTGGGCGCATTGCGGGCATTGCTCTTCGGCGTGGTGCCGGCGGAGGAACAGGATAAGGTGTGCATGGAGTGCAAACGCAATCAGACGGTGTGCGTGATGGTCACCCAGGGCATCCCCTGTATGGGGCCAGTGACGCGCACCGGCTGCGGTGCGCTGTGTCCAGCCTTCGGAAGGGATTGCTATGCCTGTTACGGCCCAGCGGAGAATCCCAACACGGCGGGCCTTGCGCATCGTCTGAAGGGCTTGGGGCTGGCGCCGGACGATATCGCCAGGCGCTTTTTGTTTATCAACAATGCCGCGCCCGTTTTCAATGAAGCGGGGTTGCGGGCCAAGGGAGAGGTGCATGGCGGAAAGCCGTGAAATCAATATCCATGTGCCGGTGCTGGCGCGGGTGGAAGGCGAGGGCGCGCTTGATATTGCAATCCGCAACGGTCATATCGCCGATTTGAAACTGCGTATCTACGAGCCGCCGCGATTGTTCGAGAAGTTTCTGGAAGGACGCGATTACAATGAGGTGCCGGACATGGTGGCGCGCATTTGCGGCATCTGCCCGGTGGCCTACCAGATGAGTGCGGTGCATGCCCTGGAGGGCATTTTCGGTGTTCAGGCCAGCCCTTGGATACGCGCCATGCGCCGGGTGTTGTATTGCGGCGAATGGATGGAAAGCCACAGCCTGCACATTCACCTGCTGGCCGCGCCGGATTTTCTGGGCTATGACAACGCCATCGCCATGGCGCGCGATTATCCCGATGAAGTGCGCCGCGGCCTGCGCCTGCAAGGGCTGGGTAACGCCATTATCCGCCTGTTTGGCGGGCGTTCGGTGCATCCCGTGGGTGTACGCATAGGCGGATTTTACCGAGCTCCGGATCAACAAGACGTGCATGCGTTACTGGACAAACTGCGTGCCGCCTTGCCCGATGCCGAGGCGCTGGTCGCCTGGACGGCTTCGCTGAACCTTCCTCGGGACGACCAGATTTTTACCAGCGTCGCGCTGCGCCATGCCGATGAATACCCCATGAACGAAGGCCGCATCGTCTCAAGCGCCGGGCTGGATATTCCGGTTGCCGGATACGAGGATCACTTCCGGGAATTCCAGGTGCCGCATTCCACGGCATTGCATAGCGTGTTGCATGATGAACCTTATCTGGTTGGGCCGCTGGCGCGCCTCAACCTCAATCTGGACAGACTCCCTGAGCAGGTGACTCGCGCCTTGCAGGCGACGGGTATCGCCTTCCCCAGCCGCAACATGTTCCACAGCATTGTGGCGCGCGCCGTCGAGGTTTACTATGCCCTGAGCGAGGCAGTGCGCTTGCTGGAAGACTATGAATATCCATCCGCGCCTTATGTTCCCATAGTGCCGCGCGCGGGTGTCGGGTATGGTTGCACCGAGGCGCCGCGCGGCATTCTTTGGCACCGCTATGAAACGGACGAGCAGGGCCTGATCACAAGCGCGCGCATCGTGCCGCCCACCAGCCAGAACCAGGCGCGCATCGAAGAGGATCTGCGCCAGTCGCTTGATGCTTTCGGGCTTGCCAACAGCGATGAAGACCTGCGGCGGCATGCCGAGACAGTGATCAGAAACTACGACCCCTGCATTTCCTGCGCCACGCATTTTCTAAAGCTCACCGTAAGCCGCCCATGACAGAGATCCGCATCATCGGCATCGGTTCGCCCTTCGGTGACGATCGGCTTGGTTGGGAGGCGGCCGAGGCCATCCGCGCATCGGGGTTGCTGGGGTATTTTCTGCAAGATCGGGTGAGCGTGCAAACTTGTGACCGGCCGGCCAGCGGATTGCTCATGCTCATGGAGGGGGCCTCCTGCGTCATTCTCATTGATGCCATGCGCAGCGGCGCCGTGCCCGGAACGGTTCGCCGCTTGCAGGATGAAGAGATCGAGATGGAGGCGGCGTTGCTCTCCAGTCATGGTTTTGGTGTGGCCGAAAGCCTGGCGCTGGGTAGAACGCTGGGGATGCTGCCAGCGAGACTGGTGCTCTACGGCGTGGAGGCGTGCAACCTTGACCCGTGCAGCACCTTGACTCCCGAAACCGCCGGGGCATTGCCCCTGCTGGTGGAGAGGGTCAAAAAAGAGCTTTTGATGGCAGGTTGCGCCGCCCAAAAAAAGCTGTAAACGGGCTATATTCAACCGTACGGCTGTCATTCTTGCCACGGCATTTTCACCCGCATTGGGTTGTCTTGTATACTACCCCCTTTATATCGAGATGCCTGAAGTTCAATGCGCCTGAAGAAGATCAAACTCGCCGGTTTCAAGTCATTCGTTGATCCCACCACAATTCATCTTCCTGGCAACCTTATCGGTATCGTTGGGCCGAATGGCTGTGGCAAATCGAACACCATCGACGCCGTGCGCTGGGTGATGGGCGAAAGCTCGGCCAAGCATTTGCGTGGCGACTCCATGGCGGATGTCATTTTCAATGGCTCCACCTCCCGCAAGCCGGTAGGACAGGCCTTTATTGAGCTGATTTTTGATAATAGCGACGGTGGCCTGGGCGGCCAGTATGCGGCATATGCCGAGATTGCCGTGAAACGCCAGGTATCGCGTGATGGGCAGTCCGTTTACTTTCTCAATGGCACGCGCTGCCGCCGCCGTGACATTACCGACATTTTCCTCGGCACCGGGCTGGGCCCGCGCAGCTATGCGATTATCGAGCAGGGAATGATCTCGCGCCTGATCGAGGCCAAACCGGACGAGCTGCGCATTTTTCTTGAAGAAGCCGCCGGCATTTCAAAGTACAAGGAACGCCGCCGCGAGACCGAAACACGGATGCGCCATGCCCAAGAAAATTTGAGCAGAATAAATGACATAAGGGATGAACTTGAGAAACGGCTTCAAACCCTGCAACGGCAGGCGAATGTAGCCGAAAAGTACAAGGAGTTGAAACAGCAGGAACGCCTGCTCAAGGCCCAATTGCTGGCGTTGCGCTGGCGGGTGCTCGATGTTGATCTGCACGAGCAGGAGCGGCGCATTCAGGCCCAGGAAACAGCCCTGGAGGCGCAGCTTGCCGAATTGCGACGGATTGAGGCGGCGCTTGAACAGCAGCGGGAGCAGCACGTTGATCAAAGCGAGGCCTTTAGCCAGATTCAAGCACAGTTTTATAGCGTGGGCGCGGACATTGCGCGCCTGGAGCAGGCCTTGCACCATGCCAAAGAGACACGTCAGCAGCAACAGCGTGAGCTGGGCCGCACCGAACAGTCGTGGAGCGAGGCGCAAAATCACCTTAACAATGATCAACAACTCATTGAAGAACTTACATACTCACTTCAGGATGACGAGCTGTCTCTTGCACAAGCCAAGGAATCCGAAGGCATCTCCGCTGCCGCACTGACCGAGGCGGAAGTCGCGCAACATGCCTGGCAGCAAGAATGGGATGAGTTCAACGTCCAGGCCAGCGCCCAGGTGCGCGCCGCCGAAGTGGAGCGCGCGCGTATCCAGCACCTGGAACAGCAGCAGCGGCAACTTGAACAACGCCTGGTGCGCCTTGAGGAAGAGCGGGGCGGGCTGTCAACCACGGCGCTGGAAGAGGAAATCGCCGCGCTCAGCGAGCAGCGCGAGGAGCTCGATGAGCGCGTTGAGCGGTTGCAGCAGGAGGTGCAAAGCCATCAGGCGCGCATTGCCACGGAGCGTGACGATCACAACCGTCTTGCCAGCGAACTGAACACCGAGCGCGGCCGTTTACAGGGCATGAAAGGACGCCACAGCTCGCTGGAAGCGCTTCAGCAGCAGGCCTTGGGCAAGGGCGCAGGCGCGGTAACCTCCTGGCTCAAACAGCACGGCCTGGGGGATAAGCAACGCCTGGCGCAGGGCTTGACCGTTGAACCGGAATGGCAGCGCGCGGTGGAGCATGTGCTGGGCCTCCATTTGGAATCGGTTTGCGTGGAAGGCATGGATAGCGTTGCCGCCATGCTGGATACGCTTCAGCGCGGCAGTCTGGGGGCGTTTGATGTGCTGGCCCAGGCACCCGTGAATCATGGCTCGCTGGCGGCGCCGTTACTTGGCAAGGTGCAATCGCCGTGGCGGCTGGATGCGTTATTGGCGGGCGTCTATGCCGCGGATGACATGGTCCAGGCATTGGCGCTGCGTTCACATCTTGCGCCGCATGAATCAGTGATTACCCGCGAAGGGGTCTGGCTGGGCGCCAACTGGCTGCGCGTGGTGCGTGACGTCGATGAGAAAGCCGGGGTGCTGGCTCGCGAACAGGAGATCAAAAACCTGTCGGCGCAGATGGAGGAGCTGGCCGCGCGTATCGGCGAGATCGAGCAGATGCAGCATGACAGCGCCGTCCATCTAAAGTCGTTCGAGACGGCGCGCGAGCAGAGCCAGGCCGCGTTGAGCGCCGCCAGTCAGCGCCGCGCCGAGACGCAGGCGCAACTGAGCGGCAAGCAGGCGCGGCTGGAGCAGATGCACGCGCGCAACAACCGCCTGCGTATCGAGCTGGAGGATATTCTCGCCCAAAAACAGGGCGGCGAAAAGGAAATGGAGGAAGTGCGCACGCTATTGCATGATGCATTGGCCGCAGCCGAAGCTCATGCCCAGCGCCGCGACGCACTGGTACGCAGCCGTGACGAGCATCGCCGCCAGCTGGAGCAGATTCGCACACAGGCCCGTGCTGACCGCGATGCGGCGCATGGCATTGCGCTGCGCATTCAAACGGTGCGCGCGCAGATCACATCCACCCAGGAAAGGCTGCGCCGCATGCAGGAACAGCTTCATCAGCTGACCCTCCGCCGCGAGGAGTTGAGCACGGCAATGGAGGAGGGCGGCCAGCCTCTGGAAGACCTGGCTGCCGAACTTGAACAGATGCTGGCCCGGCGCCTTGCCGTGGAGTCGGAACTGGCGCAGGCGCGCCGCCGTGTGGAAGAATGCGATCATGCCGTGCGCCAGTTGCATGAGCAGCGCAATGTGACTGAACAAAAGATTCGCCAGGGACAAAGCGATCTCGACAAGCTGCGCATGGCCTGGCAGGAGGTCAAGGTGCGGCGCGAGACCCTGCAGGAACAGATCGGTGAATCCGGTTTTTCCATGGAGGCGTTGCTTGCCGAAATGCCGGAGGGCGCTGCGGAAGCCGGCTGGCAAGAACAAGTGGAGCGCATGGCTCAACAGATCAGCCGGCTCGGGGCGATTAATCTGGCGGCGATCGAAGAATTTGCCCAGGAGTCGGAACGCAAAGCCTACCTCGACGCCCAACATGCCGATCTGAGCGAGGCGCTCACCACGCTTGAAAACGCGATACGCAAGATCGACCGCGAAACCCGCGACCGCTTCAAGGAGACCTTTGACAAGGTCAACTCTGGCCTGCAAACCATGTTCCCGCGCCTGTTTGGTGGTGGCGAAGCCTATCTTGAACTGACCGGGGAAGATTTGCTGGATACCGGGGTCACGGTGATGGCGCGTCCTCCCGGCAAGCGCAACAGCACTATTCATCTTCTATCCGGCGGTGAAAAAGCGCTCGTTGCGGTGGCATTGGTGTTCGCTATCTTTGAGCTGAATCCCGCACCGTTTTGTATGCTCGACGAGGTGGATGCGCCACTCGATGAGGCCAACGTCGGGCGTTTCTGCAAGCTAGTGAAGGAAATGTCCGAACGCGTGCAATTTATTTATATCAGCCATAACAAGGCCACCATGGAAATGGCCAATCAACTGATAGGCGTCACCATGCACGAACCCGGCGTATCGCGCCTGGTCGCGGTTGATGTTGAAGAAGCGGTTAAAATGGTTGCAACAGGTTAAATCGCAGCAAGGAGGGATTTGTAAGTGGATCCGGAAAGTATATTAACGATTCTCGGCGGCGCTGGCGCGGTTGCGGTGGTATTGCTGCTGTGGCGTCCAGGCCAGAAAAAGAACAAGGGTGTCATTGGGACGGATGTTTCTGTTTCAGCGGAAAAGGAACGTGCCCTGGATCAGTTCAATCGCGATAACGCTGCTCACGGTTCACTCAATACAGAAGAAGATTGGGAGATCATACCCATCACCACCCCTCGTTCCGGCAGGCATGGGCTGAGGGAAGAGGTAGTTGAAAACCTCTCTATATCGACGGCTGACGATATCGCCTCGGCAACGGCCCCACCGGCAGGGACTTCGCGCAACGTGCCCGAAGATTTGATTGTGGTGCTGAACGTCATGGCGCATCAAGGACAATTGTTTGACGGTGCGGCCATTATCGACGCCACGCACGATGCAGGCTTGGTGTTCGGCGAGATGCAGATTTTTCACTATATGTATCACGGCGCGCCGCTTTTCAGTCTTGCCAACGCACTTAATCCCGGCAGCTTCGACATCAATGCCATGGAAAATACCACCACGCCCGGCCTGACCCTGTTTCTGCGTCTGCCCGGCCTTATCGATGGTCTCGCTGCATTTGATCGGATGTACAGCATCGCAACACAGCTGGCCGCAACGCTGGGTGGGGAAGTCTGCGATGCCCGCCGCACGATCTTGACAGCGCAGGCACTGGAAAAGCAGAGGGATGAGATTGCGGAACATCAGCGTGGCTAGCATACCGTAATGTTTGCCATTAGGCTTCGCGGATTCAACTTTGAAGTGCAACTTTTTTATGTGAGCTTAGGTGGTTAGCTAGGCTACATGGACTCCCCCTGCTGTCAAGCAACTGCACCCTTATTCAGAATGAGAATCAGACTGCGGCTCTACATGCGGCCTGTTAGTGAGCCTACGCTCTGGCCATGATGATGTTGCGCGGGATGAAGGTCTGATTCGTTAGACGGCCTCATGGGGCCAGTAAGCTAAACAGGCTCATTCATC
>LNEJ01000038.1 GCA_001464965.1 Gammaproteobacteria bacterium Ga0074134 | reverse complement strand
ATGTCAGATTACCCTTGTTGTTTCGGTAACCTTTAACTTGAGGCAACGATCCCTTTTCCTGACTACCTTGGGTAACTTTTATCTTGAGGCAATTCGCCCCAAATATTGCACTCTGGCGTCACCGGCAGAGTCATAGTATATTACTCCATCAACATCCCTCCCCTGGAAGAGATCCCGCCTCGCTTTGAGATGCGGGACGCCGAAGGCGCAAACCGCCCGGAATCGCTCAGGCAAAAGGACCGCGGGAGAGGGTTGACTCTGGAGAGTGGCCGCCGGCAAGCCGGACAGGCCCGCCGAAGGGGCTCAAGCTCTCAGGTACACAGGACAGAGGGGCGGCAGATAAACGCGGGGTTTATCTGCCGCCCTTTTTTGTTTTGCAGCGCCAGGAAGCCTATGTCCCAAGCCATAAAACCTATTTTTGATCAGGCCGATATGCAGCCCAATGTGGGGCGCATGCCCCACTGGATACGCCAGCATCTGGGCGATCATTCCCAGTACGCGCTGACCGCGGATGCCGTGCGCCGCAATGCGCTGCACACCGTGTGCGAAGAGGCGCGCTGCCCGAACCGGGGCGAATGCTGGAGCCGCGGCACGGCCACCTTCATGTTGCTCGGCGATACCTGTACCCGCGCCTGTGGCTTCTGTGCGGTGAAGACCGGCCGCCCCGGTGCCTATGATCTCGACGAGCCGCGCCGCGTGGCGGATGCCGTCATCAACATGGGTCTGGGGTATGTGGTGCTAACGTCGGTGAATCGCGACGATCTGCCGGACGGGGGGGCAAGGGTATTCGCGGATACCGTCCGCGAGCTGCGCCGCCGCAAGCCCCATATAGGCCTGGAGCTGCTGACACCGGATTTTCAGCAGTGCCAGGAGCAGGCGACACAGACCATAACCGCCGCACTGGACGGGGGAGGTTCTCTGGTGTGGGGGCACAACGTCGAGACAGTCCCCGGTTTATACAAAACCGTGCGCAAGGGTTCCCGCTATGAACGTTCGTTGAGCCTGCTGGAGCGGGCCGCCAGCCAGCCGGGCGTGGCGGCCAAGTCGTCGCTGATGCTGGGGCTGGGTGAACGCCGCGAGGAGGTGACGGAGGTGCTGCGCGATCTGCGCGCCATAGGTGTGAGCCGCGTATCGTTGGGCCAATATCTGCGTCCAACGCGCCATCATTTGCCTGTCAAAGAGTATATAACGCCGGAGACCTTCGCCAATTACGAGCAAGAGGCGCGCGCGCTGGGTTTTGCGTGGGTGAAAGCGGGGCCGCTGGTACGCTCTTCGTATCATGCGGAAGAAAAACAGGGGCCGGTAGCGCCCTCTGCGGCAAAAACATAACTACCCGAGGTGAATGATGGGCCATAGAACACCGTTGTATGAAGCGCACCTCGCCATGGGTGCGAAAATCGTCGATTTCGGCGGCTGGGACATGCCGCTGCACTACGGCTCGCAGATCGAGGAGCATCACAGTGTGCGCCGCGCGGCGGGGATGTTCGACGTGTCGCACATGACCATCGTTGATCTCGAAGGCGAGCGGGTGCG
This sequence comes from Gammaproteobacteria bacterium Ga0074134, assembly GCA_001464965.1. Lineage (GTDB taxonomy): Bacteria > Pseudomonadota > Gammaproteobacteria > Ga007554 > LNEJ01. The sequence continues at coordinate 33,977 of LNEJ01000038.1, read as the reverse complement.
CGAGTTCTTGCGTTATCTGCTGGCGAATAATGTTGACCGCCTGACGCAGCCGGGCGACGCACATGGACGTGCTAGTGTCGCAGGAGGCGGGATGCCGGGAGCGACCAAGGCGTTATATACCTGCATGCTGAATGAAAAAGGCGGCGTCATCGACGATCTGATCGTTTATTTCAATACCGAACAATGGTTCCGGCTGGTGGTCAACGCCGCCACCCGCGATAAAGACCTGGCGTGGATCACCCATCATGCCGCCGCATTTGCTGTGAAAGTGAAAGAGCGCGATGATCTTGCCATGATTGCCGTGCAAGGTCCGCAGGCGCGCGCGGCGGTTCATGAACTCATCGGCACGGCAGCGCCGCAGGCCGCCGCGCTGGGGCCGTTCTACGCCTTGCACGCGGGCGAGTTGTTCATCGCATGCACCGGCTATACCGGAGAGGATGGATACGAGATCATGCTGCCTGCCACGCAGGCCGCGGGTTTCTGGCAGCGGCTGCATAAAGCAGGTGTCAGGCCCATCGGCCTGGGCGCGCGCGATACCTTGCGCCTGGAGGCGGGGATGAATCTGTATGGTGCGGATATGGACGAAGGCACCACCCCGCTGGAGTCGGCCCTGGGCTGGACCGTGGCGTGGGAGCCGGCCAGCCGCGATTTTATCGGACGGGCAGCGCTGGAGGCGCAACGCCGTGTAGGGGCCAAATTCAAGCTGGTGGGCCTGGTGCTCGACGATAAGGGCGTGCTGCGCAATCACCAGAAGGTCATTGTCGATGGTCGCGAGGCCGGTGAAATCACCAGCGGCAGCTTTTCGCCGACACTGGGCAAGGCCATCGCCTTTGCGCGCGTGCCGCAAGAGGCGGGAGAGCATGTTGAAGTGGATGTGCGTGGCAAGCTACTGGCCGTGAGAATAGTCAAGCCGCCGTTTGTGCGCCATGGCAAATCATGTATTGAACAAAAATGAGGATCATGAAATGAGTAAAACCCCCACCAATTTGAAATACACCAAGAGCCACGAATGGGTTGAATTGCTGGCTGACGGCACGTTACGCGCCGGCATCACCGACCATGCCCAGGATTTGCTGGGCGACATGGTATTTGTCGAGCTGCCGGAGCCGGGCCGTAGCGTCACGGCGGGCCAGGAGTGCGCCGTGGTGGAATCGGTGAAAGCGGCTTCGGACGTCTACAGCCCCGTCTCCGGTGAGATCATCGCCGTCAATGAGGCGCTGGGCGGCAGCCCTGACCTGATTAACAAAGACGCCTATGGCGAAGGCTGGATGATGCACATCAAGCCCTCCAGCACCGCAGAGCTGGACAGCCTGCTGGATGCGAACGCCTACGCCGCACTGGTTGCAGCCGAGGCGCATTGATTTGGTTTTTGCCACGGAGGCACGAAGGACACAGAGGCAAAGAATGTAGTGTAGCTTGGGTCAAGCGTAGCGGACCCAACAAGCACGGTTAGCGGTTGCCCAACCCGCATTCATTTCTCTGCGTCCTTCGCGCCTCTGTGGCCAACAAGCATTAAAGAGACAACCCATGCCTTTTATTCCACACACAGAAGATGATATCCAGCACATGCTCACCGCCATCGGCGTGGCGGGTATAGAGGATTTGTTTGACGAAATCCCCGAGGCGTTGCGTGCTACGGCGGCGCTGAAATCCATTCCTCCCGGCATGAGCGAAATGGATGTTACGCGCCTGATGATGCAGCGCGCCGAACAGGATGGCCGCCCGCTGTGCTTTGCCGGCGCGGGCGCCTATGACCACCACATCCCTGCCGCCGTGTGGGAGATCGCCACACGCGGGGAGTTTTACAGTTCATACACCCCCTATCAGGCCGAGGCCAGCCAGGGTACGTTGCAACTGCTTTACGAATACCAGACCATGATGGCCAGCCTCACCGGCATGGATGTCTCCAATGCCTCGCTGTACGATGGCGCATCGGCGCTGGCCGAGGCGGTGTTGATGGCCGTGCGCGCCAACCGCAAGTCGCAATCCAGGTACGTGCTGATGCCGGGCACCGTGCATCCGGCCTATCGCAAGGTGGTGCGCGCCATCGTCACCATGCAGAACATCGAGTTGATCGAGCTGCCCTATTGCACGGAATGCGGTCATACCGTTCCCGAATCGCTGGAAAGATACAGCGGCGGCGACATCGCCGCGCTGGTGATCCCGCAGCCCAATTTCTTCGGTGTGCTGGAAGAAGTGGACGCCCTCACCGACTGGGCGCACCGCAACGGCGCGCTGGTGATCGGCGTGGTCAACCCCGTCTCGCTGGCGGTGCTCACTCCGCCGGGCGAATGGGGCGATAACGGTGCGGATATCGTATGTGGCGAGGGTCAACCCTTGGGCGCCCCGCTGTCCTCCGGCGGGCCGTACTTCGGCTTTATGTGCTGCAAAATGGAACATGTGCGCCAGATGCCGGGGCGCATCGTGGGGCGCACCGTCGATCTCGACGGTAAACCAGGGTTTACGCTCACGCTGCAGGCACGCGAACAGCATATCCGCCGCTCCAAGGCCACCTCCAACATCTGCACCAATCAGGGCCTGGTAGTCACCGCCGCCACCATCCATATGACATTGCTCGGCCCCGATGGCCTGGAGCGTGTGGCGGCCGCATGCCACGCCAATACCCTGGCCCTCGTCGAGGCGCTCACCGCTATCGACGGTGTTACCAAGCTCTTCGACCGGCCCCTGTTCCATGAGGCTGTGTTGCAACTGCCGCGCCCGGTGGACGAGGTGTTGGGCGGGCTTGCCGATCGTGGTCTGCTGGGCGGATACAAGCTGGGCGGCGATTATCCCGAATTGGGCAACGCACTGCTGGTGTGCGCTACCGAAACCAAAAATGCGGCTGATATTGAACTGTTTGCCAGGCATTTGCGCGCTATACTGACGTCGTAGTAATCCACGCGGGTTTTTACTAAAGGAGATAGGTCATGGCCACGATTACACTGAAAGGCAATCCCATTCACACCAACGGCGATCTGCCGAAAATCGGTACCCGATCCCCGTACCTGAAATTGGTAGCTGAAGATTTGAGCGACAAGGAACTTGCCGATTTCAAAGGCAAGAAAAAGCTGCTCAACATCGTCCCCAGTCTTGATACCTCTGTGTGCGCCATCTCCACCAAGAAGTTCAACGAACTCGCCAAGAATCGCGATGACATGGTGGTGTTGGTCATCTCCGCCGATCTGCCGTTCGCCATGAAGCGTTTTTGCGGTAACGAGGGGTTAAGCAACGTCGTCACCCTGTCGATGATGCGCGGCCGCAATTTCGCCAAGGAATGCGGCGTGCTGATTCAGGACGGCCCGCTTGCCGGCCTCACCGCCCGTGCCGTGGTGGTGCTGGATGAGAATGATAACGTGCTCTACACCGAACTCGTGCCGGAAATCGCCCAGGAACCGGATTATGAGAAGGCGCTGGCGGCACTGAAGTAAGCTTAGGCGATTTAATTTAGTACGAAAAATTAGAAAGGCAGTCATTTCATGTTGATCTTCGAACACTCCCATCCCGGGCGCCGCAATCCCTCACAGGCTCCGCAAGACAAGGCGGGCTTGAAGGCTATCCCCGAAAAATTCCGGCGCAAAAAACGCCCTTTGCTGCCCGAGGTTTCCGAGCTTCAGGCGGTGCGGCATTACACGCGGCTGTCACAGAAAAACTTCTCCATCGATACGCATTTTTATCCGCTGGGTTCATGCACCATGAAATACAACCCGCGCGCCTGCAACAAGCTGGCGATGCTGCCCGGTTTTGTGGCGCGCCATCCTCATGCGCCGGAATCTCTGAGCCAGGGATTCCTTGCCTGCATGTATGAGTTGCAGGAGATGCTCAAGGAAGTGACGGGGATGAAGGGCGTATCGCTCACGCCGATGGCGGGCGCGCAAGGCGAGTTTGCGGGCGTGGCGATGATCCGCGCCTATCACGACGCACGCAATGATACGCAGCGCACCGAAATTCTGGTGCCCAACGCGGCCCATGGCACCAATCCGGCCACGGCAGTGATGTGCGGCTACACGGTGCGCGAGATCCCCACCGATGCACAGGGGGACGTGGACATCGGGGCGCTGAAGGCTGCGGTCGGTCCGCACACGGCGGGGATCATGCTCACCAACCCTTCCACGCTGGGGGTGTTTGAGCGCCGCATCATGGAGATTGCGCGGATCGTGCATGAGGCCGGCGGACTGCTGTATTACGACGGCGCCAACCTCAATGCGATTCTCGGCAAGGTCAAGCCCGGCGACATGGGTTTCGATGTCATCCACATGAACCTGCACAAGACCTTTTCCACTCCGCATGGCGGCGGCGGCCCCGGTGCCGGGCCGGTGGGCGTAAGTGAAAGGCTGCTACCCTTCATGCCGGTACCTATTGTGGACTATGACGGGAAGGCCTACCGCCTCCTCACCGAATCGGACCGGCCGCAAACCATTGGCCGTCTCTCGGCCTTCATGGGCAACGCGGGTGTGCTGCTGCGCGCCTATATCTACGCGCGCCTGCTGGGATCGGAAGGCATGCATCGCGTCGCCGAATTCGCCACGCTCAACGCCAATTACCTGATGGCGCGCCTGGCGCACAGCGGCTTTGATCTGGCCTTTCCGGAGCGCCGTGCCACGCATGAATTCATCGTTACCCTCAAGCGTCAGGCCAAGGAGCTGGGCATCACCGCCATGGATGTCGCCAAGCGCCTGCTCGATTTGGGTTATCACGCACCCACCACCTATTTCCCGCTATTGGTGCCGGAGTGCCTGCTGATCGAGCCGAGCGAAACCGAGGCCAAGGAAGAACTGGACCGCTTCATCACGGCCATGCAGCAGATTCTCACAGAGGCGCAAACCACGCCTGAGATCGTCAAGGCGGCGCCCCACACCCTGCCCGTGCGGCGCCTGGATGATGTCAAGGCCGCGCGCGAACTGGATCTTGCCTGGAAGCCGTTGGGATAGCTCATGGCGAGCCAGGATAAACCACTCGTCCATATCGTCCGGGCGACGGGTTATTCGCTCAAGGGCCTCAAAGCCGCGCTGACCCTGGAACCGGCCTTTCGCATCGAGCTTGCGCTGTTCGTGATCCTTGCCCCCCTCGGCATCTGGCTGGGCAATAGCGGCATGGAACGGGCGCTGCTGGTGGGTTGCCTGATACTGGTGCTGATAATTGAACTGCTCAACTCCGCGCTGGAAGCGGCCGTGGATCGCACCGGCATGGAGTTCAATACATTGGCTGGACGCGCGAAAGATCTGGGCTCAGCGGCCGTGATGGTGGCTCATGCCAACGTCATAGTGATGTGGGGGCTGGTGTTGCTGGGTTAGCGGCAAGCCGTAAGGCGTGTGCTGGTCTACCTACTTTAAACCCAAATAATCCATTAGAACCTGTTCACAATCTCGCTGAAGGGCGCATTGCGGCTAACGGATTACTTGGGTTAAATGGAGCTATGGCTCCCTTTTTCCGATCTCCACATAATCCCGCCGTTCCGCACCGTCGTATACCTGCCGCGGTCGGCCGATGCGTTGATCCGGGTCGGCGATCATTTCCATCCATTGCGCGACCCAGCCCACGGTGCGGGCGATGGCGAACATCACGGTAAACATGTTGGTGGGAATGCGGAGTGCCTTGTAGATGATTCCCGAATAGAAGTCGACATTCGGATAGAGTTTGCGCTCGATGAAGTAATCATCCTGTAGAGCGACTTCTTCGAGTTTCAGCGCCAGTTCGAACAGCGGATCGTTTTGGTGGCCCAATTTGTTGAGCACCTCGTGGCACATGGCGCGGATGAGGCGGGCGCGGGGGTCGTAATTCTTGTAGACGCGATGGCCGAAGCCCATCAGGCGGAACGGATCATTTTTGTCCTTGGCGCGGGCGATGTATTTGGGGATATTCTTGCTGTCGCCGATCTCCGCCAGCATGTGTAGCACCTCTTCGTTGGCACCGCCGTGCGCCGGCCCCCACAACGAGGCGATGCCTGCGGAGATGCAGGCGAACGGGTCGGCACTGGAGCTACCCGCCAGACGCACGGTGGATGTGCTGGCATTCTGCTCATGATCGGCGTGCAGAATGAAAATCAGATCCAGCGCCTTTTCCGCGAGAGGATCGACCTGGTAGTCCTCGGCAGGCACCGAAAACATCATGTGCAAAAGATTGCCGCAATAGTTCAGGTTGTTGCGTGGATACATGAACGGTTCGCCAATCGAATGCTTGTAACTGGCAGCGGCGATAGTCGGCATCTTGGCGATCAGGCGGTGCGCGGCGATGTCGCGATGATGGGGATTATGGATGTCCGTCGAGTCGTGATAGAACGCTGCCAATGAGCCGACCACGCCAACCATGATCGCCATCGGATGGGCGTCGTGATGAAAGCCATTGTAAAAAGTCTTCAGGCTTTCGTTGAACATGGTGTGGCGGCGAATGATGTTGGTGAATTCACCGAGTTGCGTCTGGCTCGGCAATTCACCATAGATCAGCAAATGGGCGACTTCGAGAAAATTGCTTTTTTCAGCGAGCTGTTCGATGGGATAACCCCGGTAAAGCAGCACGCCCTGCTCACCGTCGATATAGGTTATCGCACTATGGCAACTGGCGGTAGCGAGAAAGCCGGGGTCATAGGTGACGTATCCCAATTCACGCTGCAACGCGCCGATGTCGATGGCGGGAGGACCGAGCGTGCCGCGCCGGATGGGCAGTTCGACGCTCTTGCCGGTGGCGTTGTCCGTGACCGTAACCGTGTTTTTCATGGCTGCACCTCCGCTGGTTGTACCGTGGTGTTCTTTCTATGTTATCGGCTAAATCATCGCGCTTCTTAGTCCGGGCGTAAAGAGATATGTAGGGCGGGTTGTAACCCGCCGGGCATGCCGTCAGGCATTCGTCCATTCATTCAAGAACAGGTTGTGTGCTTTGCACGCTTGACGGGTTACAACCCGCCCTACATTTCTACATCTGTTCTGTCCAATCCAGCAGATTTAATCGTACTCCATGCTCAGGGGTATAGACGTGCCGCGCAGATTCACTGCGCAACCGCTCCGCCAGCGGGTCCATGGCCTGCGGTTCGCCGTGCACCAGGGCGATGGCGGGGCGTCCTTCGAAGTGATGGTACCAATCGATCAGGCCATCGGCATCGGCATGGGCGGACAGGCCGCCGATGGTGTGTACCTGTGCCGCCACCCGTACGGTCTCTCCTGCCACGCGCAGGTACTGCGCGCCATCCACCAGCGCGCGGCCTGGCGTGCCGCTTGCCTGAAAGCCTACGATCACCACATGGCATCCGCTGCGCCAGAGATTGTGTTTCAGGTGATGGCGGATGCGTCCGCCGTCACACATGCCGCTGCCCGCGATGATGATGGCGCCGGCATTGATGCGGTTGATGGCCATGGACTGGCTGGCGGTGCGGCTGATGTGCAGGTTGGGCAGCATCGTGAAGGGATTGCCGTGCACACGCTGCTCTGCGGCGGCCTCGGTGTCATACAGTCCGGTGTGGCGCGCATAAACCTCGGTCGTTTCGATGGCCATCGGACTGTCCAGAAAAATCAGCCAATCGTCCAGCCCCCATTCGGCGTAATGGCGCCCGAATTCATAGAGCAATTCCTGGGTACGTCCCACGGCGAATGCGGGGATCAACACGTTGCCCTGATTATGCCTAGCGTGCATGAGCACATCGCGCAGCTCATCCCAGGTTTGTTCCCAGGAACGATGCAGGCGGTCTCCATAGGTGCTTTCCATCACCACCAGATCCGCCTCGCGCACCGGTTGGGGGTCTTGCAGGATGGGGGCGTCACGATGCCCCAGGTCGCCGCTGAACACGATCTTGCGGCGCGCACCTTCCATCTCCAGCCACAGTTCCACTATCGCCGAGCCCAGGATATGGCCAGCATCGGCCAGCCGGATGGAAACACCGGGGAGCAGCGGGATGGTAACGCCATAATCCAGCGCCTTGAACTGGCGCAGAGTTTGCTGCACGTCGTCCATGGTATACAAAGGCTCGACCAGCGGAAGGTGCTTGCGCTGGCGCTTGCGGTTTTGCCACTCAATATCTTTTTCGTTGAGGTACGCCGCGTCCTTGAGCATGATGCGGCACAGATCGCGCGTGGCGCGATGGGTGTAGATGACGCCGCGGAAGCCGTTCTTGATCAGCAGTGGCAACCGCCCGGAGTGATCCAGATGCGCATGCGTTAACACCACCGCATCAATTTCTGCGGGATTGAACTCGAAGGGCAATTGGTTGCGCGCCTCGTCCTTCTTTGATCCTTGAATCAGTCCGCAATCCACCAGAATGCGATAATAGCCTGCGCGAACCAGATAACATGAGCCAGTGACTTCGCGCGCCGCACCAAGAAATTGAATTTCCATGGCCGGTTTTTCAACATTCCCCATTTGTTATTCCCGTTTTTAAATTATCCGCCCTTGCGTCGATCATGAAGCTTAGAGCCTGTCTGTGCCAGATCAGCGCGCCGTCCTTGTATACTTCCCTGACCCGGTGCAGCGGAATCCTGTGCGTCTCGCCGTCTTCGGTTACGATCTGGAAGGAAAAATGGTCTGCGGGATCAAAATAGATCTCATGGAACGGCACGATGAGGATCTTGTCCAGCATCCGGTCGTAGTAACCTATCGCAAAATCGCCCTTGCCGAATTCCTCGTCCCAGCGGATTTTGCTAATAAGTTCGTGGATCGGGATCATCCTGCATTTAGCCTGTCGTGCCTAATGCCATTTTTCGATACTTTCAAATCATGATGCCAGACTTGTCCGCACCTGCTCCGCCGAGCGTCGCACCGCCTCCCGTTCTTCTTCGGTTAGCGGCAGTTCCACCACCTTTTCCACGCCCGTTCCGCCCAGGATCGCAGGCACACCGAAGGCAATGCCGCGCTCGCCATATTCGCCGTCCAGCACGGCCACACACGGCAAGATACGGCGGCGCCGGTGGACCAGCGCATCCACCATGGTGGCGATGGCCGCCGCTGGGGAATCATAGGCACTGCTGTTTTCTTTAAGCGCCAGGATCTCGGCGCCACCCTGGCGGGTGTGCTCGACAAGGCGTGTGATGGCATCGTGAGGCAGGAAGTGTGTGATGGGGATGCCGTTGATGCAGGTGTAGCGCGGCAGCGGCACCATCGTATCGCCATGCCCGCCGATCACCAGCGCCGTGATGTCCTTGACGGAGAATCCAGTCTCCAGCGCAATGAAGCTCGCCATGCGCGCGCTGTCGAGCACACCCGACAGGCCGAACACCCTTTGCCGCGCCCAGCCGGTGCGGCGCCAGGCGTGATAGGTGAGCACATCCACTGGATTGCTCACGATCAGCACCATGGCTTGGGGAGCGTAGCGCATAATTTGATCGGCTATCGCAGTGATGACGGGCAGATTGGCGTCCCGCAGATCAGCGCGCGACATGCCCGGCTTGCGGGGGGCGCCAGCGGTGATAATCACCAGATCGGAATCCGCCATCAGGGCCGGGTCTGCGCCGCCCGTCACGCGGGTATCGAAACCAAACAGCGGCGCGGATTCCTGGATGTCCAGAGCGATGCCTCGCGCCACACCTTCCTGGCGGCCAAGCAACACCAGTTCCCGGCACAGCTCCTCTTTTGCAAGAATCTGCGCGGTTGATTCGCCCACCCGGCCGGGGCCGACGATAGTGATTTTTTCCATATTGCTTTCTCCCTGAAGATGGGTTTTCAGGCTAAATCATGAGCGGGGAACGCAGGATTGTAAAGGTGCGCGGTTTCAGAGGCTCCCTAAATCAATCCAAAATCCCTCTATCACTCATAACTCCAGCCTGCGGGAATGTGCCTTGCCAGCGCCTGCGTGAGGCGCTCCCCATCCACCTGCCGCGTTTGGCCTTTTCGCCGTGCCACGGCCCAGATGGGGTCGGGAAAGTGGGCGTCATCCGCAAAACGCGGGATGACGTGCCAGTGCAAATGCGGCACCTGATTGCCGAGTGATGCCAGGTTTATCTTGTCCGGCCGCAGGGTTTCACGCAGCGCCTGCTCCACGGCAAACACCACGGACATCAGATCCTGCCGTTGCGCCGGGGCGAGATCGGTCATTTCCTTGGCATGGGCCTGCCAGATAACCCGGCAAAACCCAGGATAAGCGGCATCCTCCACGAGTATCACGCGGCAACGGCCGCCGCTCCAGAGCACTGTCTCCTGCGTGGGATGACATAAAGGGCATACGGACATGGAATGATCATCCTTTTTTATTGTCTTAATTGTTTGAAAGTAGCGCACGCATTAATTTGTATCGTGGCGCGTTGCGGGTTATGCTTTAGCATAACGTCTTTCAGGACGATAACAAGGATGTGCCGTGCCGGTTCAACGAGTGCTGGCGGAGGAAACGCGATGTTCCGCAGTACAAAATACGTGATGGTTTTATTGGGAGCGTTGTGGACTACCTTGGTCTGCGCCGCCCCTGATATTGCCCAGCAACGCGCCGGATTCGAGGCCGCTGAACGCGCCTTGAAGCAGGGTAACCAGCCCGAATTTCAGCGCTTGCTCTCAACGCTGCGCGATTATCCCCTTTATCCCTATCTCCTTTACCAGGAGATGCAGCCACGCCTCGACAAGGCTGGCGCGGCGGAAGTACTCGCCTTTCTTCGGGATTATCCTGATACCCCGCTTGCTCCCCGTCTGCGTGCCGATTGGCTGCAACTCCTCGCCGGGCGCAACCGCTGGAATGAATTCATTACCACCTACACACCCACCAGCGATGTGGAGATGCAATGCCTCTACCGCAAGGCCCAGCTGGAAACCGGCAATAACACCGAAGCGTTCCGGAAAATCGAAGCTTTATGGCTGTCGGGGCGTTCCCAGCCCGCTGCCTGTGACGGCGTATTTGATCATTGGCGCACCGCCGGGGGCCTGACCAGAGACCTGGTGTGGCAGCGTTTGCGCCTGGCGCTGGAGGCGGGCCAGATCGACCTGGCACGCGGGCTGGGCCGGTTTGTGGCGCCGGATGAGCAGCCTTGGGTGGATCTGTGGGTGCAGGTTCACGAAAAGCCGGAACTGATCCTCAATCCTGCGCGTTTTGAGGGTGCTCAGCCCATCATGCCCTCGATTCTTGCCCACGGCATCAAGCGCATGGCGCGTAGTGATGCGGCGAGGGCCGCAACAATCTGGGATGATATGGCCGCGCGCCATGCCTTCACCATAGATGAGCGCAACACAGTGCAGCGCGTACTTGCCCTGGCGCTCGTTGCCCAGAAACAGCCGGGAGCGCGGGCGAGGCTAGAGGCGCTCCCTTCCGCCCAAGAAGACGCTCCGGTGCGTGAAAAGCGGATAGTGCTGGCGCTCAACGATAGCGACTGGAGTGCCGCACGGCGCTGGATAGAACAGTTGAATGAAGAGGAACGCATGCTCCCCCGCTGGCGTTACTGGCGCGCGCGCGCCCTCGAACAGCTAGGGTTTACCAATGAAGCCGCACCAATCTACACCGAATTGGCATCCGGCCGCGATTATTACGGCTTTCTTGCCGCTGATCGCAAGAGCACGCCGTATGCGCTGACCCACCGCCCCCTGGCCTTTCCCGCGGCCGAGCTTGCCGCGCTGGAACAGACACCCGGCGTGATGCGCTCCCGTGAATTCCATGTGCTGGGACGCACGGTGGATTCACGCCGCGAGTGGAATTACGCCACCCGCGACATGAACGAGGCACAGTTGCTGCGTGCCGCCAAGCTGGCATACAACTGGGGCTGGCACGACCGCGCCATCTTCACCGTGGCGCGCGCCCCGCGCCAGGATGATCTGGATCTGCTGTTCCCCCTTGAGCACCGCGAGCGGGTCGAATCCCAGGCCAGGGATCGTGATATCGACCCCGCCTGGGTGTTCGGCATCCTGCGCCAGGAAAGCGCCTTTGTGCCGGATGCGCGCTCGCCCGTTGGCGCCCTGGGCCTGATGCAGATCATGCCCAGCACTGGCGGGATGATCGCCAAATCACTGAAAACCCGCCTCGACAATCCCAATGATTTGCTGATACCGGACACCAGCATCCGTTTCGGCGCCGCCTATCTGCGTAGCCGCCTTGATACCTTCAGCAATAATGCCGTGCTGGCCACCGCCGCCTACAACGCGGGCGCGGGCCGGGTGAAGCAATGGCTGCCGCAAGACCGCGTGCTCACAGCGGACCTGTGGGTGGAAAACATCCCCTTCAAGGAAACGCGCGACTATGTGCGCCGTGTGTTGGCCTATACCGTCATCTACCAGCAACGTCTAGGCAGCAGCCCAACCCTTTTGTCACGCATCATGTTGCCGGTGGGCACGGCGGCGGTTGCTTCCGGTAACCCCTGATCGCGGAGAGATTCCAGGCGGCAAGATAGGCTTTAGGGCGTTTTTTCGCAAATTGCGGTATAATTTTTGCGTTAAAAATTCAATTTCCGAGGAAATCCGCATGAAAATAGCCAACGGCATGGTAGTTTCCATGCACTATCTGCTGACTGACGAAAACAACGATACCCTCGACAGCACCGAAGAAGGCGAGTTGTTTAGCTACCTGCACGGACACGGCAACATTATTCCCGGATTGGAAAAAGGCCTGGAAGGACTCGAGGCCGGTCAAAAGACTCATGTTATCGTTCACCCGAAGCAGGGTTACGGCGAACGGAATCCCGAAGCGGAAATCGAAGTCCCCTTGTCACAGTTCCCCCCGGATGCCGACATTACCCCAGGCGACCGTGTCTCCATGGACAGCCCTGAAGGTGACATCATCTTCACCGTGACGAATATCTCCGATTCTTCCGTATCCCTGGATGGAAATCACCCGCTGTCGGGCATGATCCTGCACTTTGATGTCGAAATAGTGGATGTCCGTCCGGCAACCGCCGAAGAGATCAGCCACGGCCATGCCCACACCGGCGAGCATCATCATTAAACAGCCGCAAAGCGCTAAAAACACCGTGCCAAGGTGTTTTTAGCGCGCTTTTCATTATGTGTTCTGTCGGAATACTTTACACTTGTCCGGCAGGAAGAATATCATCATAAAATACTGCGGACACAACACATGAGCCACCCTCCATCTTCATTTGATTTTGATGAATGGATGACGCTAGCAAAGACTGATCCAGAGGCCTTTGCCGTGCGGCGCAGGGATGCAATAGAAAGCGTTATCACAAGCGCCTCCGAGGAGCGCCAGCAGCGCCTTCGCGGCCTGCAGTGGAGCATTGATATGGAACTGCAAAAATGCAGCAACCCCATGCAGGGCTGCATGCGCCTGTTCAACAGGATGTGGGACTCCGTATACGGAGAAAAGGGATTGCTGAACGCCCTGCGCTTGCTCGGGGAGCTGGAATCCTATCCTTCTTCTACAAAACGGCCCGACAGCAAACCACCGGAATCCGCCACAGTATTGCCTTTCAAGACCACCAAACCCACGGCATGACTCCAATTCATGGTGTATTTACCCCAATACTGTTCACTTAACCGTTCGTGGTGAGATTGTCGAACCACCCGCCCCGCACCCAAAGCCCTTCGACAGGCTCAGGGCGAACGGGGGGTGTATTAAGCGAACAGTATTGTAGTGTAACCCCCTCTCCCGCAAGGCGGGAGAGGGTTGGGGAGAGGGCAATCCTCAATGTCCCCTCCGGCATTCGTGCGTCACTTCCACCTCGCCATTCTCATGCACGGTTTCCAGGCGCACAGTGAAGCCCCATAAGCGGGTGAGGTGTTTGAGCACTTCTCCGGCATCGTCGTTCAATGGGCGCCGGTTGTGCTGGATGTGGCGCAGGGTCAGCGAGCGGTCACCGCGGCGATTGACGTTGTAGACCTGAATGTTGGGTTCGCGGTTGCCCAGGTTGTAATTTTCCGCGAGCGCCTGGCGGATATCGCGGTAGCCGTGCTCGTCATGTATTGCCGAGATTTCCAGTTGATTATCCGTGTCGTCGTCGAGCACAGCGAACAGTTTCAGGTCGCGGATCAGCTTGGGTGACAGATATTGCGCGATAAAGCTCTCGTCCTTGAAGTTGCGCATGGCGAAGTCCAGCGATGAGATCCAGTCGCTGCCGGCAAGATCCGGGAACCAGTACCTGTCCTCATCGGTGGGGTGCTCGCAGATGCGGCGGATGTCGCTCATCATGGCGAAACCCAGCGCATAGGGATTGATGCCGCTGTAGTACTTGCTGTCGTACGGCGGCTGATAGACCACGTTGGTGTGGGATTGCAGGAATTCGATCATGAATCCGTCGCTGAGCAGGCCTTCGTCATACAGGGTGTTGAGGATGGTGTAGTGCCAAAAGGTGGCCCAGCCCTCGTTCATCACCTGGGTCTGGCGTTGCGGATAGAAATATTGCGCCATTTTCCTGACGATGCGCACGACCTCGCGCTGCCACGGCTCCAGTAGCGGGGCATTTTTCTCAATGAAATAGAGGAGATTTTCCTGCGGTTCCGCCGGGAAGTGCTCTTCCTCTTGCACATTGGTACGCCTGTCTGTCACCGGCACGGTGCGCCACAGGTCGTTAATGCGCGATTGCAGATACTCTTCCCGCTCTTTGTGCCGCTGCTGCTCCTCTTGCAGCGAGAGGCGGGCGGGCCGTTTGTAGCGGTCCACACCGTAATTCATCAGGGCGTGACAGGAATCCAGCACCGCCTCGACCTCATCGGCGCCATAGCGCTGCTCACAATCGGCAATGTAGTTTCTGGCGAACAGCAGGTAGTCGACAATGGATTCCGCATCTGTCCAGGCGCGGAACAGATAATTGCCCTTGAAAAAGGAATTGTGGCCGTAAGCGGCGTGGGCGATCACCAGCGCCTGCATCATCATGGTGTTTTCTTCCATGAGATAAGCGATACATGGACTGGAGTTGATGACGATCTCATACGCCAGGCCCATCTGGCCGCGCCGGTAGCGCTGTTCGACACCGAGGAACTGCTTGCCGAACGACCAATGCGCATAGCCCACCGGCATGCCCACATAGGAGTAGGCGTCCATCATCTGTTCCGCGGTGATGATTTCTATCTGATTGGGATAGGTGTCGAGCTTGTAATTCGCCGCAACACGGGCGATCTCATTGTGATACTTGTCGAGCAGATCAAACGTCCACTCGGATGTTTCGGACAACACGCGCTTTTCCATGTCACACCAGCTTTTTCTGGAAGAGTTTGCGAAACACGGGATAGATATCCGCGGGTTCGGTAATATGCTGCATGGCGAAATTCGGGCAGGACCGCTTCACGGTCAGATATTCGCGCCACAGCCCCTGGTGATTCTCTTCGGTGATCTCGATGTAGGCGTAGTACTGCACATTCGGCATGATGGCGTTGATCAGAATGTCGCGGCAGATCGGTGAATCGTCGGTCCAGTTATCGCCGTCGGAGGCCTGCGCGCCGTAGATGTTCCACTCCGACGAGGGGTAGCGCTCCTTGATGATGTCATGCATCATTTCCAGCGCGCTCGACACCACTGTGCCGCCGGTCTCGCGCGAATAGAAAAACTCCTGTTCGTCGACTTCCTTGGCGACAGTGTGATGGCGGATGAACACCAGCTCGATTCTTTCATAGCTGCGCGTCAGGAATAGATAGAGCAGCGTGAAGAAGCGCTTGGCCATGTCCTTTTTGCCCTCGTCCATCGAGCCGGACACATCCATCAGGCAAAACATCACCGCCTGCGTCGTGGGCTGCGGTTGTTTGACGCGGTTGTTGTATTTCAGGTCGAAAGTGTCGATAAACGGAATCGCGCGGATTTTGGCCTTGAGATGGCGGATTTCTTCCTGCAACGCAATGACCCGTGCGCCACCTTCGCCCTCCGTGGCCAACAGCAGCTCCAATTCCTGTTCAGCCTCGCGCAGACGGCGGGAGTATGGATTGCGTGTGGCGATGCGCCGGCTCAGCGAACTCTTCATCGAGCGCACTACATTCAGGTTGCTGGGCACGCCGTCGGAGGTATAGCCGGCGCGCACCGATTTATACTGCACCTGTTTGGCCAGTTGCGTCTTGATCAGGTCGGGCAATTCCAGGTCTTCGAAAAACAGGTCGAGAAATTCCTCGCGCGACAGCTCGAAGCTGAACTCGTCTTCACCCTCGCCGCTGTTGCTGGCCTTGCCTTTGCCGCCACCTCCCCCACCGGAGGGGCGCGATACGCGGTCGCCCGTGACGAAATCGGTGTTGCCAGGATGGACACCCTCGCGTTTGCCGCCGGGGCCATGACCGAACACCGGCTCCGAGATATCGCGGGCTGGAATGTTGATCTTCTCGCCACGCTCCAGGTCTGTGATGGAACGGCCAGACATGGCGTCACCCACTGCTTTTTTTATCTGGCCCTTGAAGCGCCGGATAAATTTCTGGCGATTGACCGCGCTCTTGTTTTTGCCGTTCAATCGTCTGTCGATAAATTGCGCCACGGCTCAATCCTATTTCAGATGTAGGGTGCGCCGCGCGCACCACAGAAAACGAGCAAATGGTGCGCACGGCGCACCCTACTCCTGCGTCACATCACGACGACTTGCGGGTGCGCAGGTGCCATTCACACAGCAGCCGCACCTGTTTTGGCGTATAGCCCTTATGCACCATGCGTGCAACGAAGTCCTCATGCTTCTTTTTGTCCTCGGTGGAGGATTTGGCGTTGAAGGATATCACTGGCAGCAGGTCTTCCGTGCTGGAAAACATCTTCTTCTCGATCACCACGCGCAGCTTTTCGTAACTGGTCCATGCCGGGTTCTTGCCACCGAGGGCGGCACGCGCGCGCAGCGTGAAGTTGACGATTTCGTTGCGGAAATCCTTGGGATTGCTGATGCCCGCGGGCTTTTCGATCTTTTCCAGCTCCCCGTTCAGCGCGGCCCTGTCGAAGATCTCGCCAGTATCCTGGTCACGGTATTCTGAATCCTGGATCCAGTAATCCGCATAGGTGACGTAGCGGTCGAAGATGTTCTGGCCGAACTCGGAGTATGATTCCAGGTACGCCGTCTGTATCTCCTTGCCGATGAATTCAGCGTAACGCGGCGCGAGATACCCTTTGAGGTGCGCAAGATAGCGTTCCATGATGTCAGGCGGGAATTGCTCCTGTTCGATCTGCTGCTCAATGATATACAGCAGATGCACCGGATTGGCCGCGACTTCGACAGTGTCATGGTTGAACACGCGGGACAGGATCTTGAACGCAAAGCGCGTCGACAGACCGTTCATGCCCTCGTCCACCCCGGCGTAATCGCGGTATTCCTGGTAAGACTTGGCCTTGGGGTCTACGTCCTTCAGGTTCTCGCCGTCGTAGACGCGCATCTTGGAATAGATGTTTGAATTCTCCGGTTCCTTGAGGCGCGACAGCACTGCGAACTGCGCCATCATTTCCAGTGTGCCCGGTGCGCAGGGGGCTTGCGACAGCGAGCTGTTCTTGAGCAGCTTCTGATAAATCTTCACCTCGTCGGTGACGCGCAGGCAATACGGCACCTTGACGATATAGATGCGGTCGAGGAAGGCCTCATTATTTTTGTTATTCTTGAACGATGTCCACTCGGACTCGTTGGAGTGCGCGAGCACGATGCCGTTGAACGGGATCGCGGCAAAGCCCTCCGTGCCCTTATAGTTGCCTTCCTGGGTAGCCGTGAGCAGCGGGTGCAGCACCTTGATCGGCGCCTTGAACATCTCGACGAATTCCAGCAGGCCCTGGTTGGCCAGGCACAGGCCACCGGAATAACTGTAGGCATCCGGGTCGTCCTGGGAATATTGCTCCAGCTTGCGGATATCCACCTTGCCGACCAGCGAGGAAATATCCTGATTGTTCTCGTCGCCTGGCTCGGTTTTGGCAATACCGGTCTGCTCCAGCACCGAGGGGTGTAGCTTCACCACCCTGAATTTGGTGATGTCGCCATTGAATTCGTGCAGGCGCTTCACCGCCCACGGCGACATGATGCCGGGCAGGTAGCGGCGCGGGATGCCGTAGTCTTCCTCAAGTATCTTGCCATCTTCCGCCGGTGAAAACAGCCCCAGCGGCGATTCGTTGACGGGCGAGTCCTTGATGGCGTAGAACGGCATCCTCTCCATCAGCGACTTGAGCTTTTCGGCCAGCGATGACTTGCCGCCGCCGGGCGGACCGAGCAGGTAGATGATCTGTTTTTTCTCTTCCAGCCCCTGGGCCGCATGGCGGAAGTAGGAGACGATCTGCTCGATGGTTTCCTCCATGCCGTAAAATTCGCGGAAGGCGGGGTAGATCTTGATCACCTTGTTGGAAAAGAGCCGGCTCAGGCGCGGGTCGGTCTGGGTGTCCAGCGTTTCCGGTTCGCCTATGGCCATCAACATCCGCTCCGCCGCGCTGGCATAGGTGGAAGGTTCTTGCTTGCAGAGTTCCAGGTACTCCTGCAAGGACATCTCCTCCTGCTTGCTTTCTTCGTAGCGGGATAGGTAGCTGTTGAAAATATTCATACTGATCACCTCGTTGCGATATGCCGCCTGACGCGCAGGTTACCCGTGCTTTAATTTAAGCGCGGGCACCATTCCCTTGTCTATTTTCAAGCAAAACGCGGGCCAACTCCTGGTGGTGCGGCACGTCTTGCTCACTATGTACGTAGACCCAAACTCGCGGCTTCCATGCCCTGGCGAGCCATGGCGGGTAGCCACTATCGCCGGGCGAAGGCACATTTGTTCCGCATCGGCGCCATTATCACAACGGCCAGTTACCATTTTTTGACGCCGCGCCGGAATCATGCCTTTTGCAGGGTGCCCGGTGAAATTTGACCAGAAGCCTGCGTGATCGTTCCAAGTATGAACCACTGTGAAACGAAGCCGCCAGAAAATCAAGAGCAGGTAACAAGTGTGTCTGGCGTGTCTCAAGAATCTCCGTCTGATGCCGATAGTTGAAACACGATGCCGGCACAAGGGTTGTGCTGGCGCTTTTGCAAGTGCCTCACGGGGGTGTTTATGAATTTCCTGGAAAAAATGACTATCAAGACGCGCTTGACCGTTTTGGTGGGGTGTATGGCGGTGTTGATGGTGACACTCGGCGTCATGGGATTGCATGCCACCAGGACATCGAATGAGAGCTTGCGCACTGTATATGTCGATCGCATGGTGCCTGTGGAACAGATTTCTTTTGTCTTGACTTACAACATGTCCAATCGTGTCGCTCTCCTAAAGGCGTTGGAAACCCCCACGCCGGAGCAGATCCAGGCTTCGATTGACACGGTGCGGCAGAACCGCGAACAGATCAAGAAAAAGTGGAAGGAGTACATGGCCACCTATCTGACACCGGAAGAAAAGCAGCTGGCGGACAAACTCGCCGCTGACCGGGAACGGTTTGTCAAGGATGGGCTTGAGCCGGTGATGGCCCTGTTGCGCGACGGCAAGCTGGAAGCCGCCCATAATATTAACCGTCAATTTGTCGAGCCTGCCTATATCCCGGTCAAAGAGGGCGGCGAAGCGCTCCTGAAGCTGCAAATGGATATCGCCAAAGGGGAATACGAGCAGGCACAACACACCTATGAAGTCACCCGCAACATCACCATCACCGGTCTGGTGGTGTGCATTGCCCTGGCGGCGTTGCTCGCCTTTTTCACTGTGCGCGGCATCACCCGCAGCGTTGCGGAACTGGAACACACTACGGCGCGGCTGGCGGACGGGGATTTGAATGCCCGTGCCCATAATCATGGCGCCGATGAGCTGGGGCGCGTGGCGACAGCCTTGAACCACATGGCGGACAGATTCAAGAATACCATCGGGGAGGTGTCGGGTTCCACATCGCAGTTGGCCGCCGCGGCGGAGGAGCTTTCCGCGGTGAGTGCGCAGACCAGCCACGGCATCGCCCAGCAGCAATCGGAGACCGACCAGGTTGCCACCGCCATGAACGAGATGTCCGCCACGGTGCAGGATGTGGCGCGCAATGCGGAGCAGGCGGCAAGCGCGGCACGCAATGCGGATGCAGAGGCGCAACAGGGCAAACGGGTGGTGGGCGGCAACATCGACGCCATCGATGCACTGGCCGCCGAGGTGGAAAGGGCCGCCCAGGTGATTCAAACACTGGAGGCGGAGAGCGGCAATATCGGCATGGTGGTGGATGTCATCAAGAGCATCGCCGAGCAGACCAATCTTCTGGCGCTGAATGCCGCCATCGAGGCGGCGCGCGCCGGCGAGCAGGGGCGCGGCTTCGCCGTGGTGGCCGACGAGGTGCGTACCCTGGCCAGCCGCACCCAGCAATCCACCCAGGAGATCCAGCACATGATCCAGCGCCTGCAAGCGGGCGCCAGCGAGGCAGTGAAGGTCATGGTACAGGGGCGCAGCCAGGCCCAGGGAGCGGTGAAACAGGCGGCCCAGGCCGGCGAATCGCTGGAGTCTATCACTCGCGCCGTGGCCAATATCACCGACATGAATACCCAGATCGCCAGCGCGGCGGAAGAGCAAAGCGCGGTGAGCGAGGAGATCAACCGCAATATCGTCATCATCAGCCAGGTCGGCAGCCAGACCGCCGCCGGCGCGCAACAGACCTCCGTCGCCAGTGAGGAGCTGGCGCGGCTGGCGACCCAGCTACAGTCTTTGGTGATGCAGTTCAGGGTGTAGGGCTTTACCAGGGTATAGGCTGCATATCCCGGAAAAACCCGCCGCTTGGCCCATCCTCTGGCAAAGTGGCGAGCCACACGATGGTTTCCGCCCCTTTTTCGACGGGTCTTTCCGCATTGGGTCCGCCCATGTCTGTTTTCACCCAGCCGGGGCAAACCGAATTCACTTTTATCCGTGTACCGGCAAGCTCGCTGGCCAGGATGCGGGTGACGGCATTCAGCGCGGTCTTGGAGAGCCGATAACCCGGCCAGCCGCCGTCCATCTCTGCAAGTTGTCCCATGCCGGATGAGACATTGACGATGCGTCCTGCGCCCTTCATCAGCGGGATGAGCGCCTGGGCGAGCATCAGCGGCCCCAAAGTGTTGGTCTCGAACGTCTTGCGCACGATGCTGATATCAGCCTGCAGCGCGCTCGCCTCCGCCATGTCAGAGGCATTGCTCACGTCCAGCAGCACACCGGCGTTATTCACCAAAACATCCAGATGGCCGGATTCCCCTTCAATAAACTGGACAAGCTGGCGTATGCTGCCGGGGTCTGTCACATCCAGCTGATGATAGACGGCGTCCAACCCTTCCGCTTTCAATCGCTCGGTTGCAGCCTTCCCCTTTTCCGCATTACGGCTGGTCAATATTACGTGGTAGCCTTTTTGCGCCAACTGCCGGCACGTTTCGAAACCCAGACCCCGGTTGGCTCCAGTGACGACAGCGATTTTCTGATGTGTGCTCATGTTTGTCTCCATACGTTCAGCTTGACCATCAATAGGATTGCCGGGAATGTTCCCGTGGGGCAATAAATATTAGCGCAACGTAGCATGTTACCAACGGCAAAGGCTAACAAAAAAACCGTTCACCGTATGCGTCGTGATGGCGATTCAGTACACTACCCGCATTTAAACCTTGCGAGCAATGCCATGATTTCGATTTATGACAGAAAAGGTTTCGATGTGCTGCTGACACTCGATGCCGACACCTTGCGTGGCGCCGACTTGGCCGGGATGGATCTGCAAAATGCCAATATGGTGCAGTTCGATTTAAGCGGGGCAAACATGAGCGACGCCAACTTGTCGCACGCCGATCTGCGCCTGGCCACGCTACGCGGTGCCAAACTCACCAATGCCGACCTCACCGGCGCGGATTTGGCCGGGGCCGATCTGGAAGGGGCGGATGTGAGCGGCACCGTGCTGGCCGCTGACAGCCTCAGGGCGGTGATTGATCAGATTACGCGGGAGTAGCTTGCCGCTGCGTCACCCCAGCGCCAATCACCATGCCTCTGGCTCAGCCGCCGATACATCCCCTGCGCTTATTACCTGATTTCTACCCGCGGCCTTGGCGTCGTATAAGGCGCGGTCGCTGTGGCCGATGAGGATGTCACCGTTCATTTTGGCGGCGCTGGGGTCGTGTTCCGGGTTGTAGGTGGCGATTCCGATGGAGATGGTTACGCCGAACTGATCGCCACCGGGCAAGGTAAAGCGGTGCTCCGCCACGTTTTTCCGTACACGCTCGGCAACCTCGGCTGCTCCTTCGGCGCCGGTCTGCGCCAGCAGCGCGGAAAATTCCTCTCCGCCATAGCGTGACAGCACATCGCCTCCGCGCAATTGCGAGCGGATCACGGCGGCGACTTCGCGTAGCACCTGGTCACCGATCTGATGACCATAGCTGTCGTTGACCTTTTTGAAGTGGTCGACATCCAGCAGCATGCAGGAAAGCGGCCATTGGTTACGCTGCGCCGCGGCGGTTTCTTCATTCAGGCGCTGGTCGAAGAAACGGCGGTTGTTGATCGCGGTCAGCGTGTCCGTCAACCCCTGGCGCTTGAGCCGTTCCAGATTCGTGGCGTTCTCCAGACAGATCGCCACCACTGCCGCAAAATGCTCCAGAATATCGGTTCTTACGCCTTTGACGAAGCGCTCCCGCGTGTAGCTGCCGATGTTCAGGCTGCCGATCAGCTTGCCGTTTCTCACCATCGGCAACAAGGCCACGCTTGAAGGACGGCGCGGCAGGGGAAACAGCGCGGCATGTCGGTTGGGCTGATAGGGACCGAGCATGGGGAATAATGAATAGGGGTGCAAGGCGTCCAGCCCGTTGCCGCTACTGGTAAAAATCAGCGCGGGGTGGTCAAGCAGCTTGATGTCTTCCTCTTCAAGGATGCGCTGTATTTCATATTCGGGATCGATCAGCAGCAAAGTGACGATGTCCCAATGAGATGTGTCGGGGTCTGGGTAAATGACCGCCTGAATGAGTTCAAACAGCGAGCCGAGGCTGATCAGATGCAGTTCCAGCGCCTGAAAGCGCCGCAATTTGCGTTCATTGTGACGCGCCTCGGCCATGACTTCTTCAAGTCGTTGGCGCAAAGCCTTGTCCGGGCCATGTTCCATGGGCATGGCTGTCTCGCTGATATGACTGCTGGCGCGGCTATTTTCCACAAACCACCTCCGTGAACGGGGCAATGCCACACTATAATTGTATAATACTGGCAGGTTGATTGCGGACAAGCAAGCCGCGGCCGGCATCCAAACTGTTAACGATACCCCCCATGAAAGCCGATACGCGCCATAATACTCCCCCGCTTTATTTGCTGCTGGCCGCCGTGGCGCTGAGCTTTTTTTACAACATCCATGCGGCGCCGCTGTTCGATCTGGATGAAGGGGCTTTCAGCGAGGCCACCCGTGAGATGTTTTTGCGCGGCGATTTCATCTCCACTTATCTCAACGGCGAGCCGCGCTACGACAAGCCGATCCTGATCTACTGGCTGCAGGCGGCCAGTGTCGCGCTGTTTGGCATTAATGAGTTTGCCTTCCGCCTGCCCTCGGCGCTGGCTGCCACGGCGTGGGTGGCGGCGGTGTTTTTGTTTGTAAAAGCCGTGAGAAATGCCCAGGCCGCGTTTTTTGCCGCCATCATGATGGCCACCACGCTGGAGATATCGGTGATGGGCAAGGCGGCAACGGCGGATGCGTTGCTGAACCTGTTTATCACGGCGGCGATGTTCTCAGGCTATCTCTTTTTCCAGAGCAAGCGCCGGAAATATCTTTACCTGATGTTTTTATTCATGGCCTTGGGGTTTCTGACCAAGGGCCCCGTGGCGGTGATGATACCGCTGGTGGTGAGTTTCATTTTTTATGCGATCAAAGGCGATCTCAAATCCTGGCTCAAGGCCGTTATCAATCCGGCGGGAATCGCCCTCTTTATCGCGGTCGCCATGCCGTGGTACGTGGCGCAATACCTGAAGGAGGGGGATGCCTTCATCCAGGGATTCTTTTTCAAACACAATATCAGCCGGTTTCAGGAGGGCATGGAAGGGCATACCGGGAACCTGCTGTACTACCTGCCGGTTATCCTGGCCGGTGTGCTGCCTTATACCACCGTGCTGATCGGCAGCCTGGTGCGGGTGCGGGAAATCATCAAGGATGATCTGCGCCTGTTCCTTGCGCTGTGGTTTGCGTTTGTGTTTATCTTCTTCTCGCTCTCCAGCACCAAACTGCCGCATTATGTGGTGTATGGTTATCCGCCGCTGTTTATTCTGATGGCGCTGCACTTGCCGGATCTGCGTTCAAAATTCCTGTTGTTTCTGCCACCACTGCTGCTTTTTTCGGCACTGCTGTTTCTGCCTGAAATGATCGGTTTCGCGTTGCCGAAAATTACCGACATTTTCGCCCAATCGGCGCTGGCGGGTTATCAGGAATATTTCACGGTGGGTTACCGGTTGTTTTTCGCGCTCGCCGTGCTGCTTACGCTGTATTTCATGATCGAGAAGCGGTTCACCAGCATTAATAAATTGTTTGCCTGCGGTGTGTTCACGGTCTTCGCCCTGTCTCATTTTGTGATACCGCTTGCCGGGCGCCTCCAGCAGGAGCCCATCAAGGAGGCCGCGCTGATCGCCAAGCAGCACAATTACGCGGTAGTGATGTGGCAATTAAACACGCCCAGCTTTAATGTATATAGCGAGCGCCTGGTGGAAAAGCGCGAACCGCGCGCGGGGGACGTGGTTCTGACCAAATCCATCTATTTGCCAAAATTGAATCGCTTTGAGATTCTCTATCAAAAAAATGGCATTGCACTGGTGAAGGTGCTTTCTTGATACGATGAGGTGAAAAACATGCCAAGGCACGTCTTAATCAGGATGCTCGGCACGCTCGCCCTGGCCATACTGCTCGCCTCCTGCGCAAGCACCCGCACCCTCACCGAACAACCGCCAGTGGCCTATGTGGCGAAAGACGACGGCAGCCTGTTGGCGCGCCACGCTCCGGTCTTTGTGCCGCAGTATCATTACAAAACCTACAACAAGATCGGCCGACCCTCCGCGCACTATGACGCACGGGGTCGGGAGCAGGTCTATGTCGACCCTGCGGTGCCGGTGATTTATGCCCAGCAGCAAATGTTCCAGACCAGCAAAGGCAACTATACCAACCTGATCTACCGCGTGCATTTTCAGGGCGTGCCCTATTTTCACCTGACCGCCGGGAAAAATTCCGGGCTGTTTGTCGTTGTCACGCTCAATCAAAAAGAAGAGCCTGTACTGGTAACAACCGTCCATACCTGCGGCTGCTATCTCGCCATCATCCCCACCGGTTATTTGCCTGACGACGCCTATCCCCAGGGGTGGAATTTTGCACAACCCCAATCCATCTATGGCGAATCACTGCCCGCAAAGCTCGATTATCCGGCATCTTCCGGCGCGGACCGGCGGCCTGTCGTGTTCCTGAAGGACGCCACGCACCGTGTGATGGATGTTAAGATCGGAGCGCAGGACAACACATATAACATCATTCCAACCCCCATCGAGCCGATGGCAGCGCTGAAAAAGCTGCCATTGGATGCCCGCACCACAACATCGTTTTATGAAACGCAAGGCTTCCGCAAAGGTTACGTTAAAGGAGCTGTCAAGCCGCTTGAAGTGCTGCTGATGAGCTGGTGGGCGCTGGACCCCCACATCGGATCGGATAAAGAGCTTGGCGATAGCCGTGAGACCGGTACAGTGTTTTACACCAGCCTCAAACCGTGGAACCGCACGGCTTCGGATATGTGGGAATTTGCGCGGTTTCTTGAGTTTTGGGAGTGGCGGTTATAAAGTGGATTGACTTGCAGTGTGACCAAAGGAGTCCTGAATTTCTTCCCGGACTCCCAAAACCAACTCCAACAAACAGCCAACATCGTCCCCTTTACGGGGAAAAATTTGATTTTTTCAAGGATCCACACATGAACTCACCCTCCACAACCCGGCACTCAAAACAAGTCGTCCATACCAGTAAAGCGCCCCAGGCCATCGGCACCTATTCCCAGGCGGTCAAGGTGGGCGGCACAGTCTACCTGTCCGGGCAGATCCCGCTGGTGCCGGAAACCATGGAGATGGTGCAGGGCGGCATCGAGGCGCAGATCCGCCGCGTGTTCGACAACCTCCAGGCCGTCGCCGAGGCCGCCGGTGGCAGTCTGGCGGATGTGGTGAAATTGAATGTATTCCTTACCGATCTTGCCCACTTCCCGGTGGTCAATCAGGTGATGGCGGGCTATTTCCAGGAGCCGTATCCCGCCCGCGCCGCCATCGGCGTGGCTGCTTTGCCTAAGGGCGCGGCGGTGGAAATGGATGGAGTGATGGTGGTTGGCACCTGATTTATCTCTCGACGGGTTTGTGCTATTGCCAAGACCAAAAGGAATGCAAGCTCCATTGGAATTCAGGGTATAATCCGCCGTTATTTTTCCATCTCATTAAAGAAGGTTGAACACATGCGCCCCAGCGGTCGAGCTCAAGACGAATTGCGCCCCATTACACTGACCCGCCGCTACACCAAGCACGCCGAAGGCTCGGTACTGGTGGAGTTCGGCGACACCAAGGTCATTTGTAATGCCACCGTGGAAGAGAAAGTCCCGCGCTTCCTGAAAGGTACCGGTAAGGGCTGGGTAACGGCGGAATACGGTATGTTGCCGCGCTCCACCGGCCAGCGCATGGGCCGCGAGGCGGCACAGGGCAAGCAGGGCGGGCGCACCATGGAAATCCAGCGCCTCATCGGCCGCTCGCTGCGTGCCGTGGTGAATATGGAAGCGCTGGGCGAGCGTACCATTACGATAGATTGCGATGTCATCCAGGCGGACGGCGGCACACGTACCGCCTCGATTACCGGCGGCTACGTCGCCCTGGTCGACGCCATCGCCCATTTGCGCAAACGCAACCTCATCAAGGGCAACCCTATTCACGGCTTTATCGCCTCCGTTTCGGTGGGCATTTACCAGGGACTCCCGGTGCTGGATCTCGATTACAAGGAGGATTCCGAAGCCGAGACCGACATGAATGTCATCATGAACGAGGCGGGTGCTTTTGTTGAAATCCAGGGCACGGCCGAAGGCCACGCCTTCCGCATGGACGAGCTGCTTGCCATGATCGAGCTGGCTAAAACCGGCATCAGCGAGTTGATCAAGAAGCAACAGGTCGTCTTGCAGGACTGATCGGGAGTGTACACATGAAGCGCATCGTGCTGGCTAGCAATAATGCAGGAAAGGCCCGTGAAATCAGTGAAATGCTGGCGGGTCAGCACATCGAAGTGCTGCCCCAGTCGGCGTTCGGTGTGCCGGAAATAGAAGAGACGGGCCTGACCTTCGTGGAGAACGCCATCCTCAAGGCACGCAACGCGGCGCAGCACACTGGCCTGCCTGCCATCGCCGATGATTCCGGGCTAGAGGTGGACGCGCTCAATGGCGCCCCCGGCATCTACTCGGCGCGCTATGCGGGGGCGGGGGCCGATGACCGCGCCAATCTGGAAAAGCTGCTTGCCGACCTTGCCGATGTCCCGGAGCCGCAGCGCGCGGCGCGCTTCCAATGTTTCATGGTTTATATGCGGCACGCCCTCGACCCCACCCCGATCATTTGCCAGGGCACCTGGGAAGGAAGCATTCTGTTCGCGCCGCGTGGCGCCCATGGCTTTGGTTACGATCCGGTGTTCCTCGTGCCGCGGCGGAACCGCTCCGGTGCGGAGCTTGCGCCAGAGGTGAAAAACCGCTTAAGCCACCGCGGTCAAGCCCTGCGTCAACTGCTCAGCGCATTAACCTGAAAATAGTGTAAAGATCCAGCAGGCTGTCAACCAAATTTCGCTGTCCTGCTCGATGCGCGCAACGCCTTGGTTTCTATCCATTTCTTCACGCGATTGGCATCGCCAATACGGGTATAAATGCCCTGTGAATCGAGCAGCACGATAATCACCGGTTGCTGCGCTATCCGTGCCTGCATCACCAGGCAGCGCCCCGCCTCGTTGATGTACCCCGTTTTGCTCAGGCCAATATCCCAGTTGTCGTTCTTTATCAGGGCGTTGGTGTTTTTGAAATGCACGGGGAGAGAATGTTCATGGAGCGCCACATCGTAGGATTCGGAGGTGCTGAATTGGCGGATCAGCGGATACTGGTAAGCAGCCTTGACCATTTTGACCAGATCCTGCGCGGTGGCGCTATTCTCGGCATGCAAGCCGGTGGGGTCGATAAAGCGGCTTTGCGCCATCCCGAGCTCGCGTGCCTTCCGGTTCATGGCCTCGATGAAGGCATGGCGGCCGCCCGGATAGGCGCGTGAAAGCGCGGATGCGGCGCGATTTTCCGAGGCCATCAGCGCCAGATGCAGCATGTCCTCACGGCTGAGCACGGAGTCGACCGGCAATCTGGAGCTCGACCCCTTCAGCATGTCGACATCATCCCAGGTGACCATCAGCGGTTCATTCATGGGCAGACCCGCGTCAAGAACAACCATCGCCGTCATCAGCTTGGTCAGCGAGGCGATGGGGCTTCTTACGCCAGGATGCTTGGCGTAAATGGTTTTCTCATCATCCTGGCTGACCACCAGCGCCATGGAGGACATCAGCACCAGGCTTCCGACATCATTGCGTGCAACCGCATATCTGCGCGGTTGTGTCTTCCGCGCATGCTTGACCCGCGTGACATGTCTGGCGGCAGACTTGGCGTGACGGACATGCTTACGTTTTACAGCTTTAACCGCCACCTTTTTGACGGCGGATTTATGCGCCGTTGCAACAACGGTGGATTTTTTTTCATGGGCATGTTTATGTGCAACAGTCTCGCCCGCCATAGAGAACGCGGATGCGCAGATCAGCGCGACGGCAACCAACCACTTAGTAAACATAACCTGATACCCCTTGAATCCGCTGGCGCGCCCGTGCCTGCGAAAATACCTTGCAAATCGCGCCTAAGCACATTGAAAATCGAATAATAAATTAATCTTAGTCTTACCTGGCAAGTCGCGCAATATACGCGCCTAACAAAATCAAAACAACTTTCCCGTCCATTTTCCTGGCTTGCTACAATCTGTCGAATTCAGGCCTTGAATTCAGCCGCCCCATCCCTTATTCATATCTGGATTGCCATGTTCAATTTCACCGCCCTGCCGCCGCTCTCCCTGTACATACACATGCCCTGGTGCGTGCGCAAGTGTCCCTACTGCGACTTCAATTCACACGAGGCCAAGGACACCCTTCCCGAGGCCGAATACATCACGGCACTGATCGCCGATCTGGAACAGGAGCTGCCATCGGTGTGGGGGCGCTCCATTGAAAGCATCTTCATCGGCGGAGGAACTCCCAGCCTGTTTTCACCTTCCGCCTTCGACCGCCTGTTTTCTGAAATTCGTGCGCGGCTGCCCTGCAAGCCTGGTATCGAGATCACCATGGAGGCTAATCCCGGCACCTGGGAATACGGCAAATTCCGCGAGTTCCGCGCTGTTGGCGTCAATCGTTTGTCACTCGGTATACAAAGTTTCGACACAGGAATGCTGCAAAAGTTGGGGCGTATCCATGGCGCGCACGAGGCGTTTACTGCCGCGGAAACCGCGCATACCGCCGGTTTTGATAACGTCAACCTTGACCTGATGTTTGGCCTGCCTGGACAGTCCATTGCCCAGGCGCTGACCGACATCGGGCACGCCATCGCCCTGCAACCCGCGCATATTTCCCTGTACCAGCTCACCCTTGAGCCGAATACCGCCTTTTACGTTAACCCTCCCGCATTGCCGGAAGATGACGCACTGTGGGAGATGCAGGAACAGTGCCAGAACCAGCTCGCAATCCACGGTTACCGCCAATACGAGGTGTCCGCCTACGCCCAGCCCGGCCGTGAGTGCCGCCACAACCTGAATTATTGGCGTTACGGCGACTACCTGGGCATTGGTGCGGGTGCGCATGGCAAAATCAGTGATGCGCAGCACCAACGCATCACCCGCAGCTGGAAAGTCAAAAACCCGCGAGATTACCTGGCCAAGGCGGCCACCCCGGCGCGCATTGGCGGCACACAATCATTGAAGCGCAACGATGTCGGCCTGGAATTCATGATGAACGCTCTGCGCCTCACGGAGGGCTTTCCAGTGGCGTTATTTGCAGAGCATACTGGCCAACCGATCTCCATAGTGAAGCAAGGCTTGCAGCAAGCAGAAGCAAAAGGACTGATCGAATGGGACATCCATACCATCCGTCCCACCGAGCTGGGCAGGCGCTTTCTGAATGATTTGCTGGGTCTGTTTTTGGAGGACTGACAGCCTGTTGTACAATGGCATCCCTATCAACCTCAAAAATTAAACAAAGCATGCCTACTGTCATACTCCAAGGTTCCAATCTCACCGATGCCACCGCCCGTGCCATTGCCGCTCAGCTACATTGCGACATTGACCATGGCAGCGGCTATTACAGACTGCATTCAGCAGTACCCATTGCCGCCGAAACCGTAGCGGCACTGCGTGCCACGGCCAACGTCGATATCAATCTGTTGCCACAGGACTTCCGCCCCGATCAGGTGCGCCTGCTGGTCACCGATATGGACTCCACGCTGATCAACATCGAGTGCATCGACGAAATCGCGGATTTTATTGGCGTCAAACCCCAAGTCTCCGCCATCACATCCGCAGCGATGCGCGGCGAGATCAATTTCGAAACCTCGCTCGCACAGCGTGTTGCCCTGCTGGCAGGCCTGCGCGCGGATGCGCTGGAGCACGTCTACAACGAGCGCCTGAGACCTAACCCTGGCGCTGAACAGATGATCGTCGGCCTGCGTGCCCGAGGCATCAAGATTGGCCTGGTCTCCGGCGGCTTTACCTTCTTCACTGAACGCCTCAAGGAACGTTTCAAGCTCGACTATGCCCGCGCCAATGTGCTGGAAATTATTGACGGCCATCTCACCGGGCGCATCCTTGGCGACATCACCGGCGCGGCAGGCAAGGCCGAATTCCTGCTGGATTTGTGCAAGCAGCTCGACATCCCGCCCGCCCAGGCCGTGGCAATGGGCGACGGCGCCAACGACCTGGAAATGATGAAAACCGCCGGATTCAGCATCGCCTACCACGCCAAACCCACCGTGCAGGCACAGGCCGGCGCGGTGCTTAATCATTGCGGACTGGAGGGTGTGTTGGGATTGCTGGATATTACGGAAAGTTAGGCCTGAAAATCAGGCTGGCGTTCGTCAAAGTAGCAAGTAGCCCGAATGAAGCGCAGCACAATCCGGAATCATTCGCCGAAACCAATGGCGCCGTCGGGATCACCTGCCCAATCATTCGGATACTCGCCCCGCGTGACAAAGCGGTGAAACGTCGAATATTGATAGACCTGACCCCTTCAATGGCGAACGGTAGTGTTTGCCGTACCCGTTCAACGCCTTCGCGCAGCGCCGACCGGACATCGGGATCAATCAAAAACGGTTGGCGCCGATACGTATTTACCGTGAAGAAATAGGTGGCTCCGCCGATCGTCGCACGCCGGTAGTTGGGCATGATGGTTCATCCAGGCAATCGAAGGTTGAAAACCCGATGGTAGTGATTTTTTTTGGCATTGTCATGGCGGGTGTGACCCGCCCTACCAGGCTGGAGGTAGAGGGCATCCGGCAGTAGTGTAAACTGCCTGTCGGATAATTTTACACCGCCAAAGCCTACGCCCTGCCCCTGTCGCCCCCCTCTTTGCTAGAGCATAATCATCATATATATCAAAAGTATATAATTTTATTCAGACACCCAAGTCACTATTAACCCCGCAGTAACCACCCTCGAAACCAATCAAAAATTGATCAAAGCTCCTCATATTTTGTCGAAAAAAATTACACTCATGATCTCTAAGTGGCACACTGTAAAATTATTAACTATTTGTTTTTTATTAAGTCTTATATGATATTGCGAGATTTGGCGCGAATAATGCATTATTGAAAACGGGGACCGTTCTTCACGGACAAGCTCAGGGAAAATGACGGACTTAGTTTTTAGTTTAAGGAATAGAAGGTACAAAATTGGTTCGGTGATATAGCCCATGGACTAAAGCAAAAATACACCCATAACTTCCTCAAGCAGAGATCCGGGTGTCGGGAATTACGGGTGTCCTTATTATTTTCATCAGGGGAGCGGTCAATGATTAATGTTAAATGGCATAGTTATTGCCTTTCAGCTCTGCCAATTAAAGTATATTGTTTATAGGCCGAAATAAATGCTAGGATGCACATCTGTGTTTAAAGTAATTCCATCAATATTGCATCAACACAATTTTATGCAGCAATTAAGGATAATGAACTTATTGGTTATTGCACGCATGGAGTAAAGTATGAAAAATAACTATAGACCACGTAGCGATGATTCCTATCATGAATATAATTTAGATTCCAGTGACCTTGAATTTTTAAATCATTTGCAGGACAAAATAATAACCTCAAATCCCATCTCGGAAGACAGCATGAGAGATGTTACTGAAAAGCTCCTTGATACACTTCGAGAAGCAGATAAAAATAAACAGGAAATACCGTTTTATTCTAAGCTTACCAGTTTTCAGCGTGAGGCCGCTAAGGTTCTTGCTCAATCTGGCGAAGCTAGTTTCTACAAAAACAATGATGACAAATTATGCATAAAATATGATAAGCCTAGTTTATTGGCTAAACTGTTTTTCTTGCATCCGTGAAAACCAGACCTCAATGGAATGAAATCATATTTCTTCTTTGATTGGTGCCCAACAAATACCGTCCCTATAGAAAACAATCTAAGGAAATACTCAGGCGTCACCAAAGGCATGGTGGACGACATAGGGGACGATAGAGTAAAGGGAGTTTTTAATAAACACCAAACATTTCTAGCGTATGATTACGCAGTAAGATTAGATGGTATTTTTATCTTCCGGCTTAGCTTTTCTGAAACCGCCCCCCCCCCACGAAAAAAAAGAATTAGCTCGAGATATTTCAGACATTATAAAATGCTCGATTGGGCATACTCATGAATTTCACTGCTACCCTCACCGCAAATACAACGAAAAAACCACTTTTACCAAAGTAGCATCCTCTTGGCGCAAAAAGATTCTCTCAGCGCTACATTTTTCGAAGCTGTCTCACATTGAAACACATGCACGACTTGATATCGACATGTATATTGATCCAATTGAAATTGAAAGCCCTTTTTCTGCGGAATTCAAAAAAACAACCGGCAAGGAATTTGCGGATTTAGAAAGCATTGTTACGCCCAAGAATGGAGATGCAAACCTGCCCCAACTGCGAGTAAAACAGGATGACCCAGATCAGGCTAGCGCTCCTGACAGGGCGTGCTTAAGAATGCGCAGACTATTTTCACAGAAAAAAGATCAATGCTTACTGTCTTACGAAAGAAAAGAAAAAATCAGCCAATCTTTTTTTGTTCCTATAACATACGCGATTCTTATAGCAATCATATCTTACATTTCTGCCGACCTTTACTTTCACATAGGGCGTAAAACATCTTTAATGCTCACTGGTTTAAGTGGTCTTGCAGCGTTTATTTTAATTGATCTAAAAATAAAGACACCAACTTTAAAATTGGTACAGCGCACCATAGGCTATTATCATTATGCAAGCATTTATTCTCGCATTACAGAGTCAATATATAGAAAGAAAGGATGCAAGGAGTTTTCTTGTGACACAGGAAACTTCAAAGAAACAATAAAAATTCTAGAGACAAGATATCTAATCGAAAATCAGGAATTACAGGAACGTAAATACACATTCGGCCTTTGGTTCGCGGTGCTTACTTTAATTGCTACTCTTTATAAAATATCAATTGAGCTAGATAGAATTACAGACGCTACTCCTCTCATACATAAGCAGGATATTTCTAGCGCATTAACCTCAAACCCTAAAAACGAGCCTCTTATCAATAAGTCTGGCACATCACAAAAAGAGCACCACAACAATGAGGCTATTACATCAATAAAGGGGCTTGGCAAGCACCCGTGACGAAATGAAACGTAATCCTGGACGCACCGAACGGACGTTATCCCGGATTCCACTTTCTTTCATCCAGGCCGCATATAATTTAAACGTCCGCCCCTGACACAAAGCCATTATTCGGAAGAAGGAAGAATTTCGGCACGCACCGGGCATGCGACCACCGACCAACCTTACGTACTATTTTTCCGTTTTCTGAGGCGACCCGCAACGATGGTTTTTCAGCGCGGCCAGACATGTCCAGGTGCATCCGCAGAGTAGGCTGTGTAGTGGCATAGTTAATTTGGCCACCTGATTATGGGTGATAACATCACCCTCAATATAAAACAGGTGACGAAATGGCAAAAAGCAGACGGACAT
>LNEJ01000037.1 GCA_001464965.1 Gammaproteobacteria bacterium Ga0074134 | reverse complement strand
CAGCGTAAACTGAGAGCCATCTTCAAACTTCTTCGGTAACCACCGAGCTTGAGGAAACGACCCCCCCTTTGGTAACCTTTTATCTTGAGGCAATGCGTGGTTGCTGCCGGATTCTTCTAAAAGCAAAGTATTTTCAGCGCCTTGCGGTTTTCCTGCACATTTTTATGTACTTGTCAATAAAGTGTGGTATTCTCGGCCGGTAGCTGCTTGTAGTGCTTTGCGGTTATCGCTGGAATGCTGGGGCGGGCCGAAGATCTTGCTGCTCTTCGCCAACGGTTCACGGCATTTTGGCAGGCTTAATGAGTTTGTTTTTTATGAGGAAGTAACAATGCGTATCGGTACAGTAAAATGGTTTAACGAATCCAAAGGCTTCGGCTTCATCTCTCCGCAGGATGGTGGCGAAGATGTATTCGTACATTACAGCGCAATCTCCGGTGATGGCTTCAAAACCTTAGCCGAAGGCCAGACTGTGAAGTTCGAGGAGAAAAAAGGCCCCAAGGGTCCGCAGGCGACCATAGTACAGGCTGCTTGATCCTGAACAACGTAAAATAACCGCTTTATAGAACACTCCTGACCCCGCCTTGATGGCGGGGTTTTTGTTTACGCCTTCCGTCAACGCTTTCCGCCGCCCAGCAGCGAACCCAGCACCCCGCGCAGGATCTGTCTGCCCAACTGACTGCCAACGGCGCGCGCCGCGCTCTTGGCCATCGCTTCCACGACGCTCTCGCGCTGGCGCCCGCCTTGCGGCTTGGGCGCCGCCGTTTCGGCCCCGAGGGTTTCAGCAACAGAGCGTCGTCCCCGCGCGGGTGCGGCTTCCTCTTTCTGCGTGGCGGCGGATTCGGCGCGCCCCTTGAGGATCTCATAGGCCGATTCGCGGTCAACAAGCTTCTCGTAATGACCATAAATGGCAGACTGCTGGATAATCGCCTGGCGCTGCTGGGCGCTGATTGGGCCGACCAGACTGTGCGGCGGGCACATCAGCGTGCGCTGCACTATGGCGGGTTTGCCGCTCTCATCGAGCAGTGACACCAGCGCCTCGCCCACACCCAGTTCGGTGATGACGCTGGCGACATCAAGATTGGGGTTGCTGCGGAAGGTTTCGGCCGCCGCGCGCACGGCCTTCTGGTCGCGCGGGGTAAAGGCGCGCAGCGCGTGCTGCACGCGGTTGCCGAGTTGTCCGAGGATCTTGTCGGGGATGTCCAGCGGGTTCTGGCTGACGAAGTACACGCCGACGCCCTTGGAGCGGATCAGCCGCACCACCTGCTCGACCTTTTCCAGCAGCGCGGGCGGCGCATCGTTGAACAGCAGATGTGCCTCGTCAAAAAAGAACACCAGTTTGGGTTTGTCGCGGTCGCCGACTTCGGGGAGCTGCTCGAACAGTTCGGAGAGCAGCCACAGCAGGAAGGTGGCGTAGAGCTTGGGCGAGGCCATCAACTTGTCGGCGGCCAGGATATTGATCATGCCATGGCCATTGTTGCCGGTTTGTATGAGGTCATCGAGGTTCAGCGCCGGTTCGCCGAAAAACTTTTCGCCACCTTGCGATTCGATACTCAGTAGGGCGCGCTGAATGGCGCCGATGCTCGCCGCGGAGACGGTGCCGTATTCGGTGGTGAAATCCTTGGCGTTATCGCCCACAAACTGGAGCATGGCGCGCAGGTCTTTGAGATCCAGTAGCAGCAAGCCCTGGTCATCGGCAATCTTGAACGCGAGGGTAAGAACGCCTTCCTGGGTCTCGTTCAGGTTCAACAGGCGGGCCAGCAATAGCGGCCCCATGTCGGATATAGTGGTGCGCACAGGATGGCCCTGTTCGCCAAATACATCCCAGAAGGTTACGGGACAGCCGGAGAAGCTGAATCCCTCCAGCCCCATCCTCTGGATGCGCTCCTGGACCTTTGGGTTGTCCACACCAGGCTGGCTAAGGCCGGACAGATCGCCTTTGACATCCGCCATGAAGACCGGCACGCCGATACGGCTGAAGCCTTCGGCCAGCCCTTGCAGGGTGATGGTCTTGCCGGTGCCGGTGGCCCCCGCAATCAGGCCATGGCGGTTTGCCATGGCGGGCAGGAGATATTGGGGCTGCTCCCCTTTACCGATCAACAATGGCTCAGTCATTCAGTGCTCCCCTTTGGTTGTTGCCTTAACATGTTCTGGCTAGCGTTGCAATATATCACTTGAGATGTCCGTTTGAGAATTTTGTTAACCAACAAGCGCTAACTTCCTACTACTTATTGGATTTTTTGGTTATTCACAAAATCTGTGGATAACTTTGTGGACGGAGTGAGGCCAATCGCGCTAAAGCCGCGCCATTGTTGGGTTTATGACAAAATGATGACAAACTATCGATTGAGTAAAAATGCAATTAAATCATTATGTTATATTGATCATCGAATGCTTTATAAAAAATTGACAATTTTTGGCTTGCTCTATGCAGATCATCCCATTACTGTGCATAAAAATCTGGTCTAAATCTAAAGTGCGTCATAAATAGGCTGTGCGCGTGGTTTTCAGGAGGTGGGGCTTGGTGTCAATGCGCATTAAAAAGGCTTGACGGTAACGAGTATCACTATTGCCGCTAACAGCAATACCGAAACCTCGTTAAACCACCGGTAAAACACATGGCTGCGGCGATTGCGGTCATGTTTGAAATCCAGCATCAGTTTGCCGCAGTACGCGTAATAGGCAACGAGAAACACTACCAGCATGAGCTTGGCGTGCAGCCAGCCCACGTGAGAATAGGCCTGCCACGCGTAGTCGATGAGCAGCCAGACACCCATTGCGATGGTGAGGATGGCCCAGGGCAGCACGAAAAAGAACAGCTTGCGTTCCATGATCTTGAAGCGCTCTATGGTTGCCGCATCCTCGGTCATGGCGTGATGGACAAACAGGCGCGGCAGGTAGAACAGCCCTGCGAACCATGCCGTCATGAATATGATATGAAATGCTTTGACCCAGAGCATGAATAATCCCTTCCTTATTTTGGCCTTGAGTTAATGTGTATTGCGAATATAACATTGACTCGGTGCTTCGTGATGTAGCTAAAGCCTCGGCGTGTTATGCCGATGATAATAGAACTGCACACTACAGAGAATAGGAGAAACGTAATGCCATTGTCCCCACGCTTTGCGTGGCGTGGCTACGTGAAAGGCGCCGGTATTTTTGCGTTAATGATGTGGCTGCCGCTGCTGCCCGTTGCGGGTTTTTCCGAGGACGAGGTGGTTCCCGAGGTCATCGCCGGAATTAACCGGGTCGATGCTGAGAAATTGATCGAGCTGGAGCGCCGCTCGAATCTGGTCATCATAGATTCCCGTCTTCTCGTTGATCGCAGGCATGGTTACATAGAAGGCTCCGTCAGCTTGACGGACACAGTGACCGATTGCGATTCCCTTGCGGCTGTGGCGCCGGATGTAAAGGCGCCGATTCTTTTTTACTGCAATGGTCCGCGCTGCCCGCGCAGCGCCAGGGCCGCAGGTATCGCGCAGGCGTGCGGGTATCGCAAGGTCTACTGGTTGCGCGGTGGCTTTGATGAATGGAAGCAAAAAAGATATCCCTACATAAAGAAGTGATAGTGGGCAATTATACCTCCCGATGAGTTTCCCTCGCCTGTCATTGCGTACTTTTACCACGCTGCTGCTGGTGGTATTGAGTATGGCGTTAGTGTTGTTGAGCGGTGAGATTTACCGCAGTGTTGCGCATGATAATCAACGCCATGCTTTGATGGATCTTGTGAAGATCAAGGCAGCCGAGGAGTTGTCCGATCTGGAAAACCAATCGCTGGATATTGGCCTGGCCATCCAGCTTGAGCCGGATTTCCGCCGCGCCTTTGAGCACAAGGATGCGGATAGGTTGAATTTTGAATTGGATAATCAATTTAACCAATACACTGTTACGGCGGGACAAGTGAAGCTGATAAGGTTGTCCACCTATGACATGAATTTTGCGTTAATGGCCCAGAGTTCGGCGGAATTGGTTGATGCCGCACGCAATACGGCTGTTTGTCCATCGCTGCTGGAGCGCGCCCGTTCCCGTGCGGGAACGGAGCGCCTGAAGACTATCGCCGAGTTGTGCTTGATGCCGGGAGGCCGGCCATATTATGCCGTGCTGGTGCCTGTCGGTGGTTTGCATCCAGTGGGCTATGTTCAAGTAGTGGCTGACCCCGCGCAAAGTCTGCGTTCTATCGATACCGCATTGGGGATGCCTGTAAGGATCTCCCTGAATGATGGCAGTGAGGCTTATGAATCCAGCGCCTGGAAAAATCAGGATGTCGCTCAAAACAAGCTGATTGCCAGCTATCCTTTGATGAATGAGCATGGCGCGAGTGTGCTGAAAATCTCTGCCATGACCGATATCAGCGCATTTAATCAGGACTTGGCCTACGCGCGCAATCTGGTAATGGCCATCGGCGGCGTCATCACGTTGCTGGCGGTATTTGCTGCCATGCTGCTATTACAAAAAACCACGCTGAAACCCATCGGTTTACTGACCCGGCAATTGCGTGTGGTAAGGCAAGACCGAAAGCATCTTGGCGAGCAGGTCGCCGTGCGGGGCGATGCCGAAGTGAGCGAGCTGGCTACCGTTTTTAATGAAATGAGCGGTGAGCTGGATAAGTTATACCAGAAGCTGGAAAGAATGGCCTTTACCGATACGCTGACGGAATTGCCTAACCGCGTGCAGTTTCATGAGCTGCTACGGCAAGCGGTATCGTTGAGCAGGATGCGTGAGAGCCGCTTTGGTCTGATTCTGCTGGACCTGGATGGCTTTAAGGAAATCAATGATACTTTGGGCCATCATGTCGGTGATGTCTTGCTGCAGCAAGTGAGCGAACGGTTGAAGAGGACTGTCCAGTCAATAAATATCGTATGTCTGTTGGGCGCCGAAGAAGGTGATCCGCGTGTCCCGGCCGGACAGGAGCCGGTGATGGCGCGCCTGGGAGGTGATGAGTTCGCATTTCTATTGCCTGCGCTGACCAATGTGCAGGAGGTTGTGACCGTTGCGCGTGAAATTACCGAAACCTTGCAGGCGCCTTTTGTTGTGGAAGGTAATACGGTGGCGATTGGCGGTAGCGTTGGAATTACCCTGTTTCCCGATCACGGCGAGGATGGCGAAACCCTGCTGCGGCGTGCGGATATCGCATTATACATCGCCAAGAATACCCGTAATGCCTACGCTCTTTATGACCCGGCGTACGATCAAAACAGTGTTGACCAATTGACCCTGCGGGCCGAGTTGCGTAATGCGATAGCTACAGGAGAGTTGGTACTTCACTACCAGCCCAAACTACACATCAAAACCGGGCGTATTCACGGTGTCGAGGCGATGGTCCGTTGGCAGCACCCGCAGCATGGCTTACTGATGCCGGCTCAATTTCTTCCTGTTGCGGAACGCAGTGGTCTTATTGGGGTGTTGACGCAATGGGTGCTGGTGGAGGCGCTACGCCAGCACAACGTCTGGCAGCGCGCGGGACTGGATCTCAAAGTGGCGGTCAATCTTTCCTCGCGTGTGCTCTATGACCTGCGCCTGCCGGATCAGATCGCTCAACATTTAATGAGATTTCATGTGCCTCCTTCCTCGCTTGAGCTAGAGATCACGGAAGACGCCATTATGATCGACCCCCAGCGCGCACTGGAAATATTGGTGCGGCTGAATGCCATGAGAATCAAACTTTCCATTGACGATTTCGGCACCGGTTACTCATCGCTGGGATATCTTAAACGCCTGCCCGTCGATGAAATCAAGATAGACAAAACGTTCGTCATGGAGATGGAGCAATCCCGGAGCGACGCCGCCATCGTCCATGCCACTATCGATCTGGCGCATAACCTTGGCCTGAACGTGGTTGCCGAGGGTGTAGAGAGCGAGGGGATGTTGAGCATGCTGGCAAGGCTGAATTGCGATACCGCGCAGGGTTTTTATATCAGCCGTCCCATACCGGGGGATCGGATGCTGGAGTGGTTGTCCCAATCTCCCTATGCGCAAGACGAGTTAAGAATGGTCGAGAGCGTGTAAATGCCGATGGCAGGCGGCTAGCTATTCTGGGCTATAATCGGTCTCTCACAACAGGAGACCGAAAATGGCCACACCGAATATCGATGCCGTCAAAACCTATCTGCTCAATCTCCAGGATCGCATTTGCAAGGCGCTGGAAACGGAGGATGGCCAGGAGCGTTTCAAGGAGGATCGCTGGGATCGCCCCGAAGGCGGCGGCGGTATCAGCCGGGTGTTGGCAGAGGGTGCGGCTTTCGAGCAGGCAGGTGTGAATTTCTCGCATGTATTTGGCGACAAGTTGCCGTCTTCCGCCACGGCCCACCGCCCCGAGCTGGCGGGGCGCACATTTCAGGCGCTGGGTGTGTCGCTGGTGATACACCCACGCAATCCCTATGCTCCCACATCTCACGCCAACGTGCGTTTCTTCATCGCGGAAAAAGAGGGCGCCGAGCCGGTATGGTGGTTTGGCGGAGGTTTTGATCTGACGCCCTATTATGGCTTTGAGGAAGACGCTGTGCATTGGCACAGTATCGCACGTGAGGCCTGCCAGCCATTCGGCGAGGATATGTACCCGTGTTACAAAAAATGGTGCGATGAGTACTTCTTTCTCAAGCACCGTGGCGAGCCGCGCGGTATTGGCGGGCTGTTTTTCGATGACCTCAACGAAGGCGGTTTTGCCCGCTGTTTCGGTTTCATGACCAGCGTGGGCGATCAGTACATCAATGCCTATTTGCCGATTGTCGCGCGCCGCAAGAATACCCCGTATGGCGAGCGTGAGCGCGATTTTCAGCTCTATCGGCGCGGGCGCTACGTGGAATTCAATCTGGTCTATGATCGCGGCACCCTGTTCGGCCTGCAATCAGGCGGGCGCACCGAGTCCATTCTGATGTCCCTGCCGCCACTGGTGAAATGGCGTTACAACTGGCGTCCTGAGTCGGGCACGCCAGAGGCCAGGTTGTATGACGTATTTCTCAAGCCGCGTGACTGGCTGGCGGACGAGAAGTAAGGAACCTCTGAGTTATTCAGAGATTCCGTAATTCAAAAATCAATCGTTGCCAGGTTCGCATGCGCCCCGGCAGGAGATGCTGATGCGCTCGCGTACGGTGGTGTCCAGCCGCAATGCGGTCAATGCCCCACCCCACACGCACCCCGTGTCGAGGTGGTGGACGCCTTGCACGTCACATACCCCCAGCGTCGACCAGTGACCAAACACAATCTCCATCTCCGCGCTAGCGCGGCCTGGCACCATAAACCACGGCAGGTGGCCGGGTGACTGCGTGCCGGGAGCGCCCTTTTCTTTTAGCGCCAAGCGCCCCTCTTCGTCGCAATAACGTAGCCGCGTCAGGCAGTTGGTGATAAAACGTAACCGGGCAGTGCCCATTAATGCGGCTGACCACTGATCCGGTCCATCGCCGTAGATGGCGGCAAGGTAGCCGTGATACCCGTTTCCGCGCAACGCACCCTCTACCTCGGCGGCGCAGCCCCGCGCTGTGGCAAGGTTCCATTGCGGGGGCAGCCCGGCGTGGAGCATGGTGACGCCCAGCATGGCATCGTGATGTAGCAGGGGCTGATGGCGCAGCCATTCGAGCAGTTCTTCGCGGTCCGGCGCTTGCAGGACATCATGAAAAGTATCGTTGCGGCGCGGGCGCGTATGGCCGCCTGCTACCGCCAGCAAATGGATGTCGTGATTGCCCAGCACGGTCACCGCACGCGCCCCCAAGTCCCGCACGTAGCGCAACACTTCAAGAGACTGCGGCCCACGGTTGACCAGGTCACCGGCAAACCATAGTTGATCTTGCCGTGGATCAAAGGCGATTTTGTCGAGCAGGGCTATCAGGTCATCGAAACATCCCTGAACATCGCCGATGGCATAGACTGCCATGCGGGCTTACCCCTCGATCAGGCTGCGCAGCATCCACGCGTTTTTTTCATGCACCTGCATGCGCTGGGTAAGCAGATCAGCCGTGGGCTGGTCATTGGCTTTCTCAACGGCCGGGAAGATGGAGCGCGCAGTACGCGCCACGGCCTCCTGTCCCTCCACCAGCAGCTTGATCATCTCCTCGGCCTTGGGTACACCGGCGGTTTCGTGGATGGAGCTTAAGCGCGCAAATTCGGAATAGGTGCCGGGAGCAGGAAAGCCCAAGGCGCGGATGCGCTCCGCGATCAGGTCAACCGCCAGCGCCAGTTCGTTGTATTGCGCCTCGAACATCAGGTGCAGGGTCTGGAACATCGGTCCGGTCACGTTCCAGTGGAAGTTGTGGGTCTTGAGGTAAAGTGTATAGGTATCCGCCAGCAACCGTGACAGTCCATCCACAATCTCGGCGCGGTCTTTTTTCGAAATGCCTATGTCGATCTTCATGGGAGCCTCTCCTTTCTCTTTGAATTTAAAAATTATTTTACCGGTATACTCGAATATTGCATAACCCGTTACTGATGTAAAGGGCGTTGTTTTGGTTGACACGGACGGCCTTATCTGGGTATCTTATCCGGCTTTATATTTGGTTGCTGCCATGTGCGGCGCCGTTCCATCCATTTGTTGTCGTTCAAAATATCGGATAAAGCTATGAAAAGAACATTTCAACCTAGCGTTATCAAGCGCAAGCGTACTCACGGATTTCGCGCACGCATGAGCACGCCAGGCGGCCGCCTGGTGATCAAGCGCCGTCGCGCCAAGGGCAGGACGCGCCTGTCAGCCTGACCGGCGCCCCGCCGCTTTGAGCCCGATGCTGGCCCCCGCTCTGGTTGTCGCTGTTGATTCCGTGCAGGGGTCGGCTTCCGAGAAGCGTTTCGGCAGATGCTGCCGGCTCACCCGGCCCAGTGAATACAAGCTGGTTTTTGATGGGCCATATAAGTCTCCGGGCGGTGTATTGGCCGTGCGGGCACGGAAGAATGGCAGCGATTCCGCGCGTCTGGGGCTGGTGATATCGAAAAAAAGCATAAAAAATGCGGTGGGCCGGAATCGCATAAAACGGTTGACGCGAGAGAGCTTTCGTCAGCACCGGGCCCGTCTTGCGGGTCTGGATGTGGTGGTGATCAGCCGTGCGGGTGCGGGGGATGTGCCCAACAGCAAATTGTTCGCGATCCTGAACAGGCATTGGGAAGCCCTCGAACGATGGAAAAAATCCTGACCTTCATGATACGGGGCTACCGTTATCTGCTGAGCCCGTTCTTGGGTAGTAATTGCCGTTTTTACCCGAGCTGCTCCTGCTACGCCGAGACGGCAATAAAAAATTACGGTGCATTGACCGGCTCCTGGATGGCGTTGCGCCGAATAGCGCGCTGTCATCCATGGCATCCGGGCGGCATCGATCCCGTACCTGAAAAAACGGACAAAAAGGCCTGATGGATAACTACAGAATTCTCCTGTTCGCGGCTTTATCGGTTGTAATCCTGCTGCTCTGGCAGGCATGGCAGCATGACTTTGGCGCGCCGCAAACGCCCGCCGTTGCTACAACCGGCCCGGGCGTCACTCCTGCCGTTCCTTCCTCGGCCCCTGTAGCAACAACTTCCGCCGCTCCCGCGCCGGTCCCTGGAGCGCCAGTGGCAACCGCAGCGCCGGCTGTCCAGGCGGCCGCGCTTAAATCGGCGCAGCGTATTCATGTCAAGACCGACGTGCTCGACGTGTATATTGATACCA
Source organism: Gammaproteobacteria bacterium Ga0074134 (assembly GCA_001464965.1). Lineage (GTDB taxonomy): Bacteria > Pseudomonadota > Gammaproteobacteria > Ga007554 > LNEJ01. The sequence continues at coordinate 3,817 of LNEJ01000037.1, read as the reverse complement.
TCGGTGGCGATTTGCGCGAGGCGAATCTGCTCACCTATCCTGTCAAGGTGGATAAGCCGCACGAACCCGTTCGGCTTCTGACTGATGCGCAGGCGGATTTGTTTATTGCCCAGTCAGGTTTGCTGTCGAGCCGTGCTGCCCCTGATTATCAAGCGCAGTTCAGCGCGGAGAAGACCGAGTACACACTGGGTGCCAGCGGCGTCAACGAGATCAAGGTGCCGTTGAGCTGGACAGGCCCGGACGGCGTAACCGTCACCAAAACCTATACCTTTCACCGCGGTAGCTATGTCGTTGATGTCGAGCAAGTCGTGAACAACGCCTCGGCAGCGGAATGGAAGGGGCGGCAGTACCGTCAGTTCCAGCGCCGGGATTCCTCCGATGGCGGCATGTCGCTGATTTATACCTATACCGGCGGTGTCATCTACAGCGAAGCCAAGAAATACGAAAAAATTCAGTTTGATGACATGGCGACGGAGAACCTGAGCCGTGACATCCCCGGCGGCTGGGTGGCCATGATCCAGCACTATTTCCTTGGCGCCTGGATACCCAAGGCGGGCGAGGCGAATCACTATTACAGCCAGGCGCTGGATGACAAGCGCTATGTGCTCGGTTTGGCGTCTCCCGAGATGGCCGTCGCGCCCGGACAAAGCGGCACTTTCAGCAGCCGCCTCTTCATCGGCCCGAAGTTGCAGGATACGCTGGAAAAAGTGGCGCCAGGGCTGGAGCTGACCGTCGATTACGGTATATTGACGGTGCTCGCAAAACCCCTGTTCTGGCTGCTGGAATGGCTGCATAAGATGGTGGGTAACTGGGGCTGGTCCATCGTGCTGGTCACCTTGATGATCAAGCTGGTATTTTTCAAGCTGTCGGAAACCAGCTACCGCTCCATGGCGAATATGCGCCGCCTGCAACCCAAGATGACCGCACTCAAGGAACGTTATGGCGAAGACCGCCAGAAGTTCAGCCAGGCGATGATGGAGCTGTACAAAAAGGAAAAAGTGAATCCCATGGGCGGCTGTCTGCCCATCCTGGTGCAGATCCCGGTATTTATCGCCCTCTACTGGATGCTGCTGGAAAGCGTGGAGTTGCGCCAGGCGCCGTTTATCCTGTGGATACAGGACCTATCTACGCGCGATCCTTACTACGTGCTGCCGCTGCTGATGGGCGCGACGATGTTCATTCAGCAAAAGCTCAATCCCCCGCCGCCAGACCCGGTGATGGCGAAGATGATGAAGTTTTTGCCCTTTATCTTCACGCCGTTTTTCGCCTTCTTCCCGGCAGGGCTGGTGCTCTACTGGGTGGTCAATAACGTGCTGTCGATTGCCCAGCAGTGGTATATCACACGCCGTATCGAGCAACAGGCCGTGAAAGCCGCGTGATAACGGCATGTGCACCCTTCCAGGTTGCCCATTGCCCTGATTGAAGAAATGACCGCGCACACCGATACCATCGTCGCTCTGGCCACGCCGCCGGGACGGGGTGGCGTGGGTATCGTGCGTGTGTCGGGATCGCTGGCGCCAAGTATCGCCCATGGCATGCTTGGATGTGTCCCGCCGCCGCGCCGTGCTGAATACCTGCCATTTTGTGATGCCAACGGTTCGGTGCTCGACACCGGCATCGCGCTATTCTTCCCCTCTCCGCATTCCTTTACCGGCGAAGACATTTTGGAGCTACAGGGCCATGGCGGCCCAGTGGTGCTGGATCTTCTGATAAAGCGCGCCATAGCGCTAGGTGCCCGCCTGGCGCGCCCTGGCGAATTCTCCGAGCGTGCCTTTCTGAACGACAAGCTCGATCTGGTGCAGGCCGAAGCCATCGCCGACTTAATCGAAAGCGGCACAGAGCAGGCGGCGCGGGCCGCGACGCGCTCGCTGCAAGGTGAGTTTTCGCTACACATCAATAGGCTGATCGAGCAACTGATCGACCTGCGCATCTATGTGGAATCCGCCATCGACTTTCCCGAAGAGGAGATCGATTTTCTCTCCACGGGCAATGTCGGCATGCGATTAAAAGGGATCATCGCAAACCTGCAGGGTGTTCTAGGTTCTGCTCACCAAGGGCGTCTGCTGCGCGAGGGGATGACAGTGGTCATCGCCGGACGCCCCAACGCCGGAAAATCCAGCTTGCTCAATCGCCTTGCCTGCAGGGATGCAGCCATCGTTACCGACATCCCCGGCACCACCCGCGATGTGTTACGTGAACATATCAACATCGACGGCCTGCCGCTACACATCATCGACACCGCCGGTCTGCGCGATAGCGCCGATCCAGTAGAACAGCAAGGCATACAGCGCGCCTGGGACGAAATCGCACGCGCTGATCGCGTGTTGTTGATGATGGATGACGGCGCAGTATTGGACAACAGCCAGAGCGATGAGCTGCGGAACATCGTCGAAAAACTGCCGTCGGGGCTGCCCATGACAGTGGTGCGCAATAAGATCGATGTGACGGGGCGCGAGCCGGGCGTTTGTGAGGGATATCTGGCCCCCGAAGTGGCGCTTTCCGCAAAGACAGGCGCGGGGATAGAAGCACTACGCCAGCACCTAAAGGAATCGATGGGATACAGCAGCGCCGGTGAAGGTGGCTTCATGGCGCGCCGCCGCCACGTCGACGCCTTGCAGCGTGCCCATCAGTGTCTGGAAAACGCCGATCATCAGTTTGAGCGTCACCACGCCGGCGAGCTGCTTGCCGAAGACCTGCGCCAGGCACAGCAGATTTTGTCGGAAATCACCGGCGAATTTACTTCAGATGATCTGCTGGGAAGGATATTTGCGAGTTTTTGCATTGGAAAATAGTCAGCGTTCCAAGGTCGGTGTTTGTCAAGGTAGTCCGTACACTACCTTCTGGTTATGTGAGAAAGCCCGGATTGCGTTTTGCTTCATCTGCTCATAACCTGCTCCTTTTTACGGCAGGCTTACTGCCTGAAAATCGGGGTTCACTATACCTTACAGGTTAGCGAACAACTCCTGACGTGCCGATTTGGTGACGGCGACTACGGCTGGATGAGTCAGCTGGCGCTCCACTGAAATGGCGTAGAACCGCTCCGTGACTTCATTGATCTGGCCGATGGCCTCGACGCCATACTGGCGCTGTACTTCGCTGGCGATCACTGATGGCGCGATGAAAATACCTATGCCGGATTGCCCGAAGGCCTTCATCAAGGCGCTGTCGTCGAACTCGCCCACAATGCGCGGCTGAATCTGCCGCTCGCCAAACCAGCGCATGAGCCGTCCCCGGACGATGGTGTTTTCTCCCGGCACCAGCATGGGTGCGCCTTGCAAGGTGCGTGGAAAGCCGCTGCCGTATAAGGCGGCGAGTTTGTGTGTGGCGAAGAAGGTGATGCCGCATTCGCCGAGCTTGTGGCTGTACCCCTTCACATCCATCTCTGAAGGCATCGGGCTGTCCGCGATCACCAGATCGAGGCGCTGAATTGCCAGTTCTGCCATCAATCGTTCCAGCTTGTCTTCACGGCACACGATGCGCAGCGGCTCGGATAGCGCCATTGCGGGGGCGAGCAGGCGGTAGGCGATGGATTTGGGTACGACGTCGGCAATGCCAACTCGAAACAGCGTGTGGCGATCCCCGGGATGGCTGCGCAGCACCTCCTCAAGCCTCCCTCCCACCTGGAAAATCTCTTCGGCGTAGGAGAGCGCGAGCCGGCCGGTCTCCGTGAGCTTCAGGCGCCGCCCGGCCCGCTGGAACAGCTCAACGCCCAACGTTTCTTCAAGCAAGCCGATCTGTCCGCTAATGGTTTGCGGCGTGAGATTCAGTTGTTCGCAAGCGCGGACGATGCTGCCCGTTTTGGCGACGGCCCAGAAGT
>LNEJ01000036.1 GCA_001464965.1 Gammaproteobacteria bacterium Ga0074134 | reverse complement strand
GACACGATGTGGCATGGCTGGTTTCGCTTGCAGGAGCGACTTGAGGGCTATCAAATGAGCAAGCTCGCGCGTGCCACATTGTGATCAAGAGACAGGGATAGCCGCAGGGGCCGGGGGTTTTGTCGGAGTCTGGGCGCAAGCCCGGGCGTAGACAAATCCCCGTGAAGGGGACAATGACGCAAGGCCAACCGATCGACTGCGGCACTGTCAAATTTATGAGGCGTAAATGCTTGTTAAGAAACAACAACACACCTGTGTTGTTATCGAGTGGGAGTGACGCAGTAGCGAGGGGAGGGCGAGTGACACACGAGGTCGATGTTAAATGGATGCGCTACGCCCTATCCCTCGCCGGACGTGCGGCGAGGGAAGGCGAGGTGCCGGTGGGCGCGGTGCTGGTGAAGGATGGGCAGGTCATCGGCGAAGGCTGGAACCAGCCCATTACCGGGCATGATCCCACTGCCCACGCCGAGGTCATGGCATTGCGCGCCGCCGGTAGGCAGCTTGAGAACTACCGGCTGCTTGATACCACGCTCTATGTGACCCTGGAGCCTTGCGCCATGTGTGCTGGAGCAATCATTCATGCCCGCGTAAGCCGGGTGGTCTACGGTGCGGCCGATCCCAAAGGCGGCGCGGCGGGCAGCGTATTTGATATTCTGTGTTCGGATCGCCTCAACCATCGGGTTGTTTGCGAAGGCGGGCTGCTCGCCGAACCATGCGGCGCAATGTTAAGCAGCTTCTTTACGGCGCGGCGCAAGGCGCAGCGGCTGGGCGGAGTTGTTTCCGCTACTGTGGATGAAAATCTTGCTGATGAAAATCAAGGCTGCTAGAGTAAGTATTGACTTCTCCCCCCTAGTTTCCTATTCTTCCCTCTGCGCCGATTTGATTCAGCTTGCGGGCGCGTAATAAATGCAGCTAAAGAGGGTAACCTGCTTTGGCGAATGCTGTAAGCGGGTTTTTTTATGCCTGACAATCCCTCTGCCTCGTGCATAACATATCCAACCCCAGGGAGAAAAGCGGCATGCCACACTTTGATTTCGATGAATATGGTTTCGATACCCGCGCCGTGCGCGCAGGACACGTGCGTACCCATGAAGGCGAGCAGTCCGAGCCGATTTTTGCCACATCCAGTTATACCTTCGGCAGTGCCGCTGAAGCCGCCGCGCGTTTTTCCGGGGCTACGGCCGGCAACATCTACTCACGGTTCACTAATCCTACCGTGCGTGTCTTTGAACAACGTCTTGCCTCCCTGGAAGGAGGGGAGCGCTGCGTGGCTACCGCATCGGGTATGGCGGCGATATTGACCACGTGCATGGGGTTGCTGAAGGCGGGCGATCATATTGTTGCCTCGCGCAGCATTTTTGGCCCCACGGTGCTGCTGTTCAATACGATACTGGCGCGTTTCGGCGTGGAGACCACCTTCGTGCCGCAGACCGATGTTGATGCCTGGGAGAAGGCGATACGTCCGAATACCCGCTTGCTGTTTCTGGAGACACCCTCCAATCCCTTGATTGAAGTTGCGGACATTGCAGCGTTGGCGGATGTGGCACACCGGCATGGTTGCTGGCTGGCGGTGGACAACTGTTTTTGCACGCCCGTTCTGCAGCGGCCTCTGTCTCTGGGTGCCGATATCGTCATCCATTCCGCCACCAAGTATATCGACGGACAGGGCCGCTGTATCGGCGGTGCGGTGGTGGGCAGCGAAGCGCTGGTGGGCGGAGGTGTCTATGGTTTTCTGCGCACCGCGGGGCCAAGCATGAGTCCATTCAACGCCTGGGTATTCCTCAAGGGGCTTGAGACCTTGCGTTTACGCATGCAGGCGCATTGCGCCAGCGCCTTGCAGTTGGCGCAATGGCTGGAAGGGCAGCCGGGTATCACGCGCGTCAATTATCCTGGCCTTGCGTCGCATCCCCAGCACGCGCTGGCGGCGCGCCAGCAGACAGCGTTCGGCGGCGTGCTGTCTTTTGAATTGGAGGGAGGGCGCGAAGCGGCATGGAAGCTTATTGATTCCGTGCGATTGATCTCCATCACAGCCAATTTGGGCGACAGCAAGAGCACCATCACTCACCCGGCGACCACCACCCACGGCCGCATTAGTCCCGAAGCGCGCGCGGCGGCGGGCATAACCGATGGATTGGTGCGTATTGCCGTGGGTTTGGAGGATGTCGTGGATCTTCAGGCGGATTTACAGCGCGGACTCGATGTTATTTCCCGGCCTGGAATGCGCTGACGCTGATTTCCGCAATACGCTATAATGTGCCGAGTCTCGAAGGTTCGAGCTGGAGAATCACACAATGGCGCTAGCTGCCAGCAGACGATCGGTGATGACGTTGTATTCGCGGGCGATGTGCCCCTATTGCCATCGGGTGCGCATGGTGCTCGCGGAAAAACGTGTCGGCGTCGATATCATCAATGTTGACGGCGCCAGCTTGCCGGAGGATTTGCTCGACCTTAACCCGTACAACACGCTTCCGACGCTGACAGACCGTGATCTGGCGCTTTATAACTCGCAGATCATCATGGAATATCTGGAAGACCGTTACCCGCATCCGCCCCTTATGCCGGTGGACCCCGTGTCGAAGGCGCGCACCCGGCTCTTTTTGTACCGCATCGATCATGACTGGTACAGCATGCTGAATGACATTACTGGCGGCGACGAGAGGGCGGCGGGCAAGGCGCGCAACGCCCTGCGGGATGGGCTAATGGTGGTTGCCCCCACCTTCAAACAGAAGCCGTTTTTCATGAGTGACGAGATTTCCCTGGTGGATTGCAGTCTTGCCCCTTTGCTGTGGCGGCTTCCGTCCTACGGCATTGAGCTGCCGGTGCAAGCCAAGCCACTCATGCAATATGCCGAGCGCATTTTTGCGCGTGATGCTTTTCGCGCCAGTCTCTCCTCCGCCGAACGTGAAATTAGAGCCTGTCTGTGAATAAGTCATCCCTGCGTTGCGCCCCAAAAACATGCGAGGCAAGGCGCAATGAACGACGAGCAACGCCGCAGGGCGTGTTTTGGGGCGGCCTCCGTCGCAGGGATGATTTATTAATAGACAGGCTCTAAGATGATGAACATGACCTCCAGCCGCCCTTATCTGATCCGCGCCATTTATGAATGGATAGTCGAGAATGGCATGACACCCCATATTCTGGTGAGTACGCAATCCTCTGCGGTGAGTGTCCCCGTGCAGTTCATCGAAAACGGTAAAATTATTCTCAATGTTGCCCCGCATGCCGTGCAGGCTTTAGTGATGGGCAATGACATCATCCGATTCAGTGCCCGTTTCGGCGGAACGCCAATGAACGTCGCTGTGCCGCCCAGTTCGGTGCTCGCCATATACGCCAAGGAAAACGGCAAGGGCATGGTGTTTGGTGAAGGCGATGATGGTGGACAACCTACCGAACCCGCTCCCGAAAAGCCACGCCGGCCCGCGTTGAAGGTCGTCAAGTAGGAGGAAATCCGTCTCCTGTTATGGGCCAGGCAGATCCACCCCGCCTTTGGTGTCGACTAAAAAACGGTGTGGTTCCTGAGTGGCCAGATGTGTCATCAGTGCTGAGTGAGAGCGGCTTTCGCCAGATGCAAGCTCGGTGTAATCACTAATCTCATCCATGCCGATCTGCGTTTGGCTTTTGTTGAAGAGCATTACCCGGGCGTGAGGGTAGACAGGGCGAGGCGTAGTATTTTCGAATACCAATCGATATTCGTATCTCTTTTGGCCGTTGCGGTTGACGGCCGAGAACATAATATTCTTCAAATACCCTTTGTTTATCGGGATCACCTTGTCGAGCTGCATGTCAATGAGCGCGGGGGGCTGTTCCTTGGCGACCTGCAGCGGGCCTTGCCAGGCTTCGCCCCGCCGCGGCTTCAGAGCGGATAGCTCCAGCTTTGCATCAGTCAATTCCGCGGCCAGCCTGTTGGCGTGTTTTGTGGTCTGCGCAAGCTCCAGCCCCAAATAAACCGTGAGCACGAGCATTACGGCCAGTAAGATGCCGAGCCAGGCGGCGATTACCACCAGGCGCTGAGTGGCCCGGCGGCTATGTGTAGAGTGGCGGCTACGCGAGCTGCGGCGGGTGCCGGAGCGCTTGTCACCGCTTGAATTTTCAAGCGCGGAGTCCGCGCTGTGAGCGTCAGGATCATTATCCATATAGGGGTCAACTCACGAAACGGAAAAATCGTATGCCAAGCTTCTCGCCCACCTTCACTTCACAATGCGGCTGTCGTAGTCATCGACGCTGTGGATGGTTGCCGGTGGCTGAGCGAGCAGCTCATGGGCGTCCTGCTCGGCGAGTTCGGCATCGAAGGGTTGCAGCATGGGCATGAAGTCGCAGTAGATAGGCGGCAATGCCATTTTCACCGGTCCTCTCGGGTGTGCCACAGCCGCAGCACGTAGATGATCGTGCTCTGAATCTCGTAGCGAATCTCGTACTGCCCGACCAGAATCCGTCGCACCTCGCGCGGCTCGAACTGGAACAGTTGTTCGCCGACGCGCGGGTTCGTCGGCAGAATGGCCGAGGCCTTCGTCAGCGCCTGAACCGCTTTCGCGGCAGCGGGCTTGTTCACCGGAGCCAGGAATTCATACAAGCGCGCCAAGTCGGAAAGCGCCTTGCTGGTCCACTTCAGTTCCATCAGCGAGGCACGGGCACCGGCAGCGGTTCGTCGGTGCTCAGGCTGTCAGCCCATGTCTGCACGGCTTGATGGTCGATGACGCAGCCAGCGTCCACGTCAGCAAGCGCCTCTTGGGTCAGGCGGTCGCGCTCTTCTTCCTGGGCGATCCAGGCCGACAGCGCCTGCTTCATAATCCAACCGCGCGAGCGCTCCAGCCGTTCGGCCATCATATCAACCTTCTCAGCCAGCGGAAGCGGTACATGCGCGGTCAGTACTTTGGTTCCAGTAGTTTGTGCCATGTTGTATCTCCTCTGTCGGAACTTGATTTTGCCGGCCTCGGCAATTTCGATCTCCAAGCGTGCGGCTTGCCCATAGGCGGTGATGTCGCTCGCACCTTCGATTTCGAGGTGCAGGTCTACCTGCCGCAGATCGAGCAGGGTTCACGACGCCACTACCCAGATGTCCATCTGGCACGATCCTTTTTGATGCAGTTTGATGTTTCTATAATCGTAGTGATTAATTTTGAATCGGTCAAGCAAGATGCCAGCTTTCAGTCAGCATCAACAATCGAGCGCATGCTGTTTGTGCTCGATTGGATGGGGAAAGTCGAGTTCGTGAACTAACCTCATATGCGGCCATCTCCTTGTGAGGCCACAATTTTTCATAAGTGCGTGTGCTGGTTATTTGTTCACGTATAGGCATTTATCTTCTCCGCCGCCGCCGGACAACATCCCATGCCATGGCGCTCATGATAATGATGCCAACCGCCACGGCTATAATCATCACCCATAGCTCGGTTTCCGGGCTTACCAGCCCCCCAATGAGCATATGCACAACATAAGTCCACAACAGCAGCGAGCTAATGGCGACAAACAGGTAAACCAGTATCTCTTTCATCTTGCTTATATACTCTTGATAAATACCTTTGATTTGCGCTGATAGTTGTACATGCGCTGGCGCGCGATGGGTAGATCATTGATTTCCCCCGGCTGGAAGCCACGCTCCTGAAACCAGTGAGGGGTGCGCGTAGTGAGTGCAAACAGATGACGTATCCCCTGCTGCGCGGCAATACGTTCGATATAGCCGAGCAGCGCCTCGCCCCTGCCTGTGCTGCGGTACGCAGGGTGGACGGCAAGGCACGCCAGTTCACCCATGCCTTGCGCCCTGAAGGGGTATAGCGCGGCGGTGGCGATGATCATGCCGTCGCGCTCCACCACAGTGAAGTGGTCGATTTCCGTTTCAAGCCGTTCGCGAGAGCGGCGTACCAGCACGCCTTCTGTCTCCAATGGGGCAATCAGCTCCAGTATGCCGCCCACGTCATCAATGGTGGCCTTGCGTGTGCCCTCGTAGATGTCTGCCGTGATCAGCGTGCCGATGCCGTCGCGGGTGAAGAGTTCCAGCAGCAGCGCGCCGTCGACATGTCTGTCGACCAGATGAGCGCGGCGCACGCCTTGCCGGCATGCCCGCACCGCGCCGTTAAAATAAGCCGCCATTTCCTCGTCGACAGGCTGTGTTGACAGCCACTGTTCCGCCTCGGCCAGTGTCACAAACCGCACCAGTTTTTTGTGAGCATCCATCAGGCCGCTGGTTTCCACCAGGCACAACAGCTTGTCGGCATTGAGCGCCGCCGCCGTGGCCGTGGCCACTTCGATGGCGGTGAGATTGAACACCTCGCCGGTGGGTGAGTAGCCAAGCGGCGAGAGCAACACGATGGCGCCGTCGTCCAGACGCTGCCGTATCGCCTCGGCATCTATGCGGCGTACCTCCCCGGTATGGCAATAATCGACCCCATCACGGACTCCCAGCGGTTTTGCGGCCACGAAATTGCCCGACGCTACGCGAATCCGTGCGCCCGCCATGGGCGAATTGGCCAGCCCCATCGACAGCAGCGCCTCGATCTCTACGCGCAACATGCCGACGGCTTCTTTGACGCCGGTCAGCGCCGCGTCGCCGGTAACCCGCAGGCCGCCGGCATATTCGATGGCAGTGCCGGAGGCGCGCAGCCGCTGCTCGATTTGCGGGCGGGCACCATGCACCAGCACCAGGCGCACCCCCAGGCTGTTGAGCAGGGCGACATCATGAATCAGGTTGGCAAAGCGCTCATCCGCCACCGCCTCGCCGCCGAACATGATGACAAACGTGCGGCCACGGAAGGCGTTGATGTAGGGGGATGAGCCACGGAACCAGGCGACGAACTGTGATTCGTCATGCCCGTCGGCCAAGGTTTTTTTTTGAATAGTATTGGTTGGCATCAAAAATGAACGATCAAGCTGCGATTTATTAAGGTATTGATTTTGTATCACCCCATCCATTATGGCAATCACTCTGCTGAAAATGATGCTTTTGATTAAAGGTAGATCCAGCAATTATCATTATAATTTGTGAGGGATAAACACATAAAAACCATATTAAAAACAATGATATTTAGCGAAAAATTATTTTACAAAAGGGCTTGCAAAATACCTAACTATTTTGCTATGGTTTTTCCACCAAAGTTACTATGGAAACTAACCTTGGTACCGGCAGTGACGTGTAAAAATTCCTGAGAGAGAGGACATTATTTATGAAAGATGCAACCAAAGGCGATGTGTTGATTCCGGCCTATTTGTTCGGGATGGTCACCTTCCTGAGTTTTCTGGGTATGAATGTGCTGGCGCATTTCCCGGCTGGCCACTAAGTAACAAAGCATTACCCGTCAGGGATCGGAGATGACTGGCTCCGGTCCCTGATATCCCTCCCCTCGCCGCTTCCTGCTTCAGCTACCCCTCACGCCACCGAAGAATGCGCCGTAATTAATTACGCCTCGCGCCGCGCCGGAAATCGTAATAACGCATACGCTGGTCACGCCGGTTCAAGTATAAAGGCACCGCAGTCTCAACGCTGGTTTGCTGCGCGCCGAACACTGCAGGAAATTCGCCACGGCACACGCTGTCTACCTGCATCGACAGGTAATTGTCGCGGGTCAGTGGTTTGCCGGGCGCATGCTCCAGAATCCCTGCCATAATGCGTGACAGAGCGTCGCCAAGGCCAATGATCAGGCGTTTTACGCCGATGACGGAGGCGGTGTACTCCATCAGCTGCTTCAGCGTGTAGGTGCGCGGGCCGCACAGATCATAACGCTGACCGATGGTGGCACGCTCATCGAGCGCCACCATGAAAGCATGCACAACATCGCCGACATACACCGGTGCGAAGCGTGCGTCAGGGCAGGCCAGCGGAATGGCGGGTGCGTACCTGAGCAACCCGGCGAAGCGGTTGAAGAAGTGATCATTGGGGCCGAAAATCACGGAAGGACGGAAGCTGGTTACGCTCAGGCCGTGTTGCGCCGCGCTGTGCGCGATGTCCTCACCTTCACCCTTGCTGCGCAAGTAAGCGCTGGCGCCTTGCCTGGCGTCGGCGTTGAGCGCGCTCATGTGCAGCAGGCGCTTGACACCTTGGGCAAGACAGGCCTGTGCAACGTTGCGAGACAGATCGACATGCACGGTTTGAAATGAGGTTTTTTTGCTCTCATTGAGAATGGCGGCTAGATTAATGACTGTGTCGCAGCCCGCAAAGTGTGTGTGCAGTGCTTGTGTGTCGTGAATGTTGGCTTCCACCACATCGACTGTCGGCCAAATCAAAAGATCCCGCTGGCGTTCAATGCGGCGCGTAATCAATCGCATAGGTTGGCCAGACTTGGCCAGTTGGTTGACCAGGTGACGGCCGACAAAACCGCTGCCGCCCAAGATACAGATCATATGTTTTTTCATTTATGGACTCGAAACAAGAATACCGGCAAACGGACTATACTACCGCAATAGTATATTAGAAGAGGGATCCATTATGTCGTTCAAATCCGTTAACCCGGCCAATGGAGTGACACTCCAGGAATTTGCGGTGTGGAATGATGCGCAACTGGATGCTGCGCTACAAGAAGTCGCCCGTGCCACGCCAGCGTGGGCCACAACCCCGCTGGAAGAACGCTGCCGGTTGATGCGTAAGGCCGCGCAATATCTGCGCGATCACTGCGACCGCTTGGCGCGCATCATCACCCTCGAAATGGGCAAGCTGATCAAAGAGGCCCGCGCTGAGGTGGAAAAATGCGCTGTGGCATGTGATTTCTATGCGGAGCACGGGCCGAAATTCCTGGAGGATGAGTTTATCGGCTCCGATGCGGCTAAAAGCTATGTCGCCTACCAACCGCTGGGCACCGTGCTTGCGGTAATGCCATGGAATTTTCCTCTCTGGCAGGTATTCCGTTTTGCAGCCCCCGCACTGGTGGCGGGCAACACCGGCGTCCTGAAACACGCCTCCAACGTGCCACAGTGCGCACTGGCTATCGAACAGGTATTCCATGCGTGCGGATTTCCGCAGGGCGTGTTTCGCGCTCTGATGATCTCAAGCAGCCAAGTGGAGCAGGTCATCGCCGATCCGCGCATCCATGCCGTGACGCTTACCGGCAGCGAGACGGCAGGGCGTGCAGTGGCGGCCTGTGCCGGAAACCATCTGAAAAAAACGGTGCTGGAATTGGGTGGATCGGATGCCTTTATCGTGCTGGAAGATGCCGACCTGGAGCTTGCCGTGAAAAGCGCCGTGGCCTCGCGTTTTCTCAATGCCGGACAAAGCTGCATCGCTGCCAAGCGCTTTATCGTGGTGGACGCGGTTGCCGACGTATTCGTCGCGCAATTCAAGGCGGCAGTGGAGCGGCTTGTGCCGGGTGATCCGCTGGATGAGGCCGCCACACTTGCTCCCATGGCGCGCCCTGATCTGCGTGATGAATTGCACCAGCAGGTCACGGACAGTATCCGTCAAGGCGCTGTGTCCGTTACCGGCTGCGCACATCATGCCGGGCCGGGCGCGTATTACCAGGCATCGATTCTCGATCATGTGACAGCCGGACAGCGCGCCTTCGGCGAAGAGCTGTTTGGCCCCGTGGCGATAGTGATCCGCGCCCGTGACGAAGAACACGCCCTGCGCCTGGCAAACGGTTCGCGTTTTGGGCTGGGTGGCAGTGTCTGGACACGCAATAGCCAGCGCGGCGAGGCCTTGGCGCGGCGAGTCGAGGTGGGTGCCTGTTTCGTCAATGGCATGGTAAAGAGCGACCCGCGCCTGCCGTTCGGCGGCATCAAGGCCTCTGGTTATGGGCGTGAGTTATCGCATCACGGAATGCGCGAATTTCTTAATGCCAAAACGGTGTGGATTGGGTAGTCCGAAAAAGAAAAGAGAAGGGCATTGCCCCCTTCACGGGGGGATCGCCCTTCTCTTTTCCTGATTTCCTATCCTATGCTCCTGGGGTGGAGCAAGACTCAGAATGCCGGTGTGGCCCCGAACTCCGAGTTAAGAACGGTGGCCGGTGCTGCAGTCCATTCAAACGTATTCGGAGAGGTCAGAACGGACGCCCGTACGGAGGAACCGATGGCGCTACCGCCAGTGCCGGAGACCTTGATCAGGCTCTGCGTGCTGAATGCCCCGGCGCCGGTGATGTCCTGGCCTGCCCATACTACCTGGATTTTGTCTCCCGCGGCATAGGCGAGAGTGGCCGGATCGGTTGTATTGGTGGCAAACTTGAAGGCGGTCTGGGCAGCGGTGGCAGTATCAATCATGGTGACGAAACGTTGCTTGTCAGTGATATTGGTGGTGCCGCCCACAAAGACCGTTTGATCGACAGCCAACGCCGAGGTGACGTTTGCGCCACCAGCTACCAGCGTGTTGGTTGTTACGCTGAAACTGGTAAGGAACTCATCGCCCCCGGCTACACCAACAGCGCCAGCACCCCTGTCGGACAGACCCAACGTCAGCACGGCTTCGGCGCTGTTGAGGACGTTATTGACGGCCCAGCCGGTCAATATCGTCGCGCCTGAGCCAAAGCCGGTATCAATGGTAGCGGCGGCGGTGCCGGTCGGGGACAACACGCCTTCCTTGATGTTCATCTTTGAGGCCAGGCCCTGGGCGCCACCCATCTGCACGAAATCTTCCGATGCAAAGGTCAGGCTGGCGGGTGTCGTATTTGTCGCGGAATACCCTTCGCCAATCACGGTCCTGATGTATCTCGGGCCACCGACGGCGTTGCTGGTCACTTCCTGCTGAAGAAAGCCGGCGCCCGTAACCACGTCGGCGCATGTGAATCCCACAGGGCAGGTTGCTGCGACTGTACCCGTGGCGTTGACAGTCCAGTTGTCGAAACCGCCAGCGGGGGGGGCCGCCATTGCCGTTCCCGAAAGGACAAGCGCCAGGGAACCGGCGGAACTTAATGCTTTTAGTACGTTACGCATAATCATCTCTCCTCACATGTGAGATTTAACAAAAAATATAGAGATGGGCTCCTGCCGCTTCTCTCCACAAAAACGGGCACAAATTAGGCGCCGCTCCATGCTTGCTTTCGGCCGCTGCTCCCTGCGTGGCCCTGCCTCCTCCTTTCCTGGAGTCGTACCTCGCCCATCCATGGGCTCGCCTGCGGGTATTAATACCCTTGTCAAGGTTATCGGCGCATCGTAATCAAGCTTTAGCGGTTTTATGTTCGACTTTTTATATCCCCTGCCGGAATCGCTCCAGGGATATTTAATGATTTCGTAATTTATTGATTTTAAAAAAATAAAATTACCGAATATTTGACTGTTTTTTGTGAAATGGATATGAAGGGGGGAGTGGGGTGGTTTGGAAAAACCTCATACTTTAATCTGGTATGTCGATAATAGCGGTATCACTGTATGGGGGTGTTTCATGTCGCCCTATGAAGGTGATCAAAAACCGGGGCATTTTCAGGAATGGGGTTTTTAACTATGGCAAGAAATTTCACGCAGGCAAAAACCAGTCTGGGGCGGTGTATCAATAGCGGGAATGATTTGTTCGGAAAATTTTATGACATTTTCTTGGTGAGCCATCCTTCAATTGCACCAAGGTTTGCCAGTACGGATATGATCGCCCAAAAAGCGCTGCTTAAAAATGGAATAAATCTGGCGATCATGTATGCCGAGGGCAACCCCATCGGGGCAAGCGGAATTTCGAGGATTCGTGATACCCACAGCGCAGCAAAGATGAATATTGAGCCTGGCCAGTATTCTTATTGGCTTGATAGCTTTATAAAGGCGGTCGCGGAGACCGACCCACAGTTCAATCCGGAAATCGAAAAAGAGTGGCGTGAATTGCTGCAAATGACCATCAATCACATCACCAGCGGTTATGGGAAATAGTCAGGAACGTTTTTTCGCCCGTGGATGGGCGCTGTCATAAACCTTCGCCAGATGCTGGAAGTCGAGGTGGGTGTAGATCTGGGTCGTGGAAAGGTCGGCATGGCCGAGCAATTCCTGCACTGCGCGCAGGTCGCCGCTGGATTCCAGTATGTGGCTGGCGAAGGAGTGGCGCAGCATGTGCGGATGGATGTGCGTGGCGGTACCCTGCTTGATTGCCCATTCACGTACGCGCAATTGCACGGCGCGCGGCGTAAGGCGTTTGCCGCGTTGCCCCACGAACAGGGCGGACTCGTCAGGCGCGGCCAGCGTGGCACGCGCCTCAAGCCATGTTTGTACTGCTTCCCGCGCATAGCGGCCTACCGGCACGATGCGGGTTTTACCGCCTTTTCCGGTAATGCGCACGGTAGCATCAGCCAGGTTTATCCCGGCGCAATCGAGGTTTGTTAGTTCACTCAGGCGCAGACCGGAGGAATACATCAGCTCCATGATGGCGCGGTCGCGCAAGGTTAATAGTGCACCAACTTCTCCTGCATCATTCTTTACGCCATCCATCGTCAATAGGCGCCCCATTTGATCCGTGTCCAGTGTCGTCGGCAGTTTGCGCGGTGACTTGGGCGCGCGGACTCCGTTCGCCGGGTTATGGGTGATAATATTTTGGCGGATCAGATAGTCGCAGAGCGAACGTAATGCGGACAGCAGGCGTTGCAGGCTGCGTCCTCCCAGGCCGAGGCGATGCTGGGCGGCCACCAGCGCACGTACGTGATGGCCGGTGAGTGCCGGCCAATGATCGATTTGTTGTAGATTGCAGAACGTTATGACCTTGCCAAGATCGCGTTGGTAATTCTCTACCGTGAGCGGCGAGAGACGCCGTTCATCGCGCAAGTGAGCGAGGAACCTGTTGAGCCATTCGGTTTTGGCGTCAGGCATGTTTGCGGAGTGTGGTAGCGGGTTTGGCATCCGTCCCTATGACAGATAGGGGCGGAT
This sequence comes from Gammaproteobacteria bacterium Ga0074134, assembly GCA_001464965.1. Classification (GTDB taxonomy): domain Bacteria; phylum Pseudomonadota; class Gammaproteobacteria; family Ga007554; genus LNEJ01. The sequence goes on along the minus strand of LNEJ01000036.1, from coordinate 6,618 downwards.
GGCGCGGCTGATAAGTTCGCCCATCTGAGACAGGAAGTGTGTACCCATGCCCGGATGAAAGCGCTCGGCGTCATAGCTGCCGATGGCCACAATTCCTAGCGGGAGCGCTGCCCTGTCGGCAGAGGAGGGGTTTGCCATAGGTATAAGCGCTGCTGAAGCGATATCCGTGGCCTGGTCGCCAAACAGGTAGTTCAACTGTGTTGTGTTCAGTATGCCGCAGACGGGTTTGCCATTGTTCATTATACCTTTGAGGGTGCCCCATGCGGCATCGTCCTTGTCCGCAAACAAAATGTCCATGGAGGATAACTCATCTTGCTCGCCGGCAGTGGATTGCAGGGGGCGTGCGAGGAGCCGGAGCGTAACCGCGTCTGCCTGGAATTCATTGCGCAGATTGTCATGCAGGGCGATGAAGACCTCTTCCAGGCTCGTGCAATCTATCAAGGCCAGCGTCAATCGGTGCATGCGCTCACTGAGCCGGTCATTATCGCGCGCGATTTGCACCAGATCCTGCAATTGGCGCTTGAGTTTCCGGTTGTGCTCACGCAATAGAGCAACCTGACGTTCAATCAACGATACGGCCGGTCCACTGGAATGTTGTAGCGCCACTTCCATCAATACATCGGGATGCTTGACGAAAAAATCGGGATGGTTGCGCAGGAATTCGGCGACGGCCGCATCCGGCATCGCTGTACCCAGCAATTCTTGCTTGTTAGATGACATAGTTATAATTCCATTTTTCCTTCAAACACATACGTTGCCGGCCCTGTCATCCACAACGGGGTTCCTTCTCCCTCCCAGCGTATCAGAAGTGTCCCGCCCGGCAAATCCACTTTTACTTCTTGATCCAGTTTGTCGAGCTTCTGGCCCACCGCCACCGCTGCGCAGGCGCCCGTGCCGCATGCCAGCGTTTCCCCGGCGCCGCGTTCGTGGACGCGCAGCCGGATGTGGTTTCTGGCAATGATCTGCATGAATCCCGCGTTGACGCGATTGGGAAAGCGCTCATGTTTCTCGATCAACGGCCCCAGTTCGGCGACCGGTGCGGTGTCGACATTGTCGACCAGTAACACCGCGTGCGGATTGCCCATCGACACCGCGCCTATCGCCAGCCGGTGTCCGGCCACTTCTAGCATATACGTATTGGACATTGTATCGGCCACGAAGGGAATGTCTGCGGGAGCAAAGCGCGGCACGCCCATGTTGACGGTTACCTGGCCGTCAGTTTCGATACGCGGGCGGATGATGCCGCCTGCTGTTTCCACTGTAATCTCGCGTTTCGAGGTCAGGCGATGATCCAGCACAAAACGGGCAAAACAACGCGCGCCATTACCGCACTGCTCCACTTCTCCGCCATCGGCGTTATAGATCCGGTAGCGGAAATCAATGCTTGGGTCGTGTGCCGTTTCAACCAACAGCACCTGATCACAGCCCACGCCAAAATGCCGGTCGGCGATTTTGCGGATCTGCGCCGGCGTCAGCACAATGTGCTGGGACGTGGCGTCGATGACGACGAAGTCATTGCCTAACCCGTGCATTTTCGTGAAGCTGATTAACATGGCGTGATCCAAGTTTAACAATAACAGAGCAGTCTATCATGGAAGATTGCGGAAGCGGCAGGGGTCATTTTGCTGGTTTCAGCAGCATCGGGCTGATAACTTGTGTTACCGGAGGTTCGGGTTGCAGAGTGATGTGCTCGATGCCATAGCGGTCATGAAGCAACTCCTTCAGGGCGGCGAGGATCTCCTGCCAGCGCGCCATATCCTTGATGACAATGTGGGCGGAGAGCATGACCGTGCCGGAGGACAAGGTCCAGATATGCAGGTCATGCACCGATGCTACCCCTGGTGCTCCTGCCATGGACAGCCCGATCTCGGGCAGGTCCAGCGAGGCGGGTACTCCTTCCATTAGCACATGCAAGGCCTCACGCAGCAGGCCGAAGCCGGAAAACAGGATCAATGCGCAGATCACCAGGGACAGGATCGGGTCGATGGCTGTCCAGCCGGTGAAATAGATCACCACACCGGCGAGCAGTGCCGCCACTGAACCCAGCAGATCTCCCAGTACGTGCAATAGTGCCGCGCGGGTGTTGAGCGTCTTCTCGCCATGACTCAGCATCCAGGCGACGATGATGTTCACAACCAGACCCAGCGCGGCGACCCCCATCACCACGCCGCCAGCAACGGGGTGTGGTGCTTGCAGACGCTGAATGGCGGCGACCACGATGGCGGCCACCACCGCCAGCATGAATATCGAATTGGCCAGTGCGGCGATCACCTCGGCGCGCCCCAGGCCATACGAGTGACGTGCCGAAGGCGGGTGTTTGGCTATCCATGCCGCAAAGGCCGCCAGCCCCAGCGAGGTGGAGTCCGATACCATGTGTCCCGCATCGCCGAGCAAGGCCAGTGAGCCTGACCACCACCCTGCCAGCGCCTCAACGACGGCGAACGCCAAGGTAAAGACAAGCGCGCCCAGCAGGTGATTGCCGGCGTGGTGAGCGTGATGATGGTCTGCGTGGTGATGCGTGCTCATGAGGATAGGGGCGGGCTTCAAGCCCACCCCTTTTTACATGGGGGTGTTAAGCGGAGGCGCTGTTATAACGCTCGACACTGGCCAGTATCTCGGCCTTGGCCTCGGCAGTGCCTACCCAGCCGTCAACCTTGACCCATTTGCCGGGCTCAAGATCCTTGTAGTGCTCGAAGAAGTGGGAGATTTGCGAAAGCAGCAGGGCAGGCATGTCTTCCGGCGATTGGGCTTTGCTGTAGAGAGGGGAGAGCTTGTCAACCGGGACGGCGAGAACTTTTGCGTCAACGCCCGATTCATCGGTCATCTTAAGCATGCCGATCGGACGGCAGCGGATCACTGCACCGCTGATCAAGGGTACCGGCGTGACAACCAGCACATCCACCGGGTCGCCATCTTCCGACAAGGTGCTGGGGACGTAACCATAGTTGCAGGGGTAAAACATGGCGGTGGCCATGAACCTGTCAACAAACAGCGCGCCGCTTTCCTTGTCGACCTCGTATTTCACCGGGTCACTTTGCGCGGGGATTTCGATGATGACATTGATGTCGTTGGGGACGTCGCGTCCGGGGGTAACGTTGTGGAAGCTCATGGAAATATCCTTCGTATTGAAATGATTTGTTGAAGCCGGAAACGCATTATAACGATATGATGATGAGGAATACCAACGCTTGCATTCCATTTTTTAGCGCGTTGCGGCGCCCGTAAATTCATGGACTGCGGTATTCTTTGAGCCCGTTGCGTAAAAAAATCATGTAATGATGATTTATTATCATGAGGTTCATTGACTTAGACATATGACTCGGGGTAGTTTAGGCAACGTCACGATGTATGCTCAAAGCATGATGCTTCGGGTGTGTTAAAGCAGAGAGGGTGAACCCTGCCAGCCTCCGTTCGAAAAGCGCGGGTGAAGCATAGGGATGACACCGCCGGCAACATGATGAGGGCCGAATGCTGATGATAAATCGAGTTATCAACAACCAACAAACCCAGTGAAGGGAGTGTAAACGCCGCTATGAGAATTGTACTGTTAGGTGCGCCTGGCTCGGGGAAAGGCACGCAAGCCAAACTGCTTGTCGAGAAATTTCATATTCCACAAATCTCCACGGGCGATCTGTTGCGCGCCGCGGTGGCTGCGGGAACGCCGCTGGGTCTTCAAGCCAAGGCAGTGATGGAAGCCGGGCAGCTGGTGTCCGATGACATTGTTTTAGGCATGATCGCCGAACGGCTATCCAAGCCGGATGCGCGCGAGGGATTTATCCTGGATGGTTTTCCGCGCAACATCCCCCAGGCAGAGGCATTGGATGCAATGCTGGATAAGCTCAAGCAATCATTGGAAATTGCCCTGCTGATCGATCTCGACTTCGAGATTCTCTTGCAGCGTCTGACGGGCCGGCGCACCTGCGAGTCATGCGGCCAGACATATAACATCTATACCTCGCCCTCCAAGCTCGATGACCGTTGCGACAAATGCGGCGGCAACCTGCGTCATCGTGCCGATGACAACGAAGAAACAATTGGCAACCGGCTGCGGGTTTATGAGGCGCAGACCGCGCCCGTGGCAGCGTATTACCGCAATCAGGGCAAGCTGCGCACCGTGCAGGGCGTGGGCGAGATTTCCGACATTTTCGCTGCAATCCAAAAGGCCATGAGTGAACCCGCGCCAGCTCCTGTGGTAAAGCCTGCTCCAGCCGCCAAGCACGCCGCCGTGAAAAAGCCGGTTGCTGTGGTAAAGGAGGAGCCTGTTGCCAAGGCGGTTGAGAAAGCCGTCAAGGCGGTTGAGAAAAAAGCTGAGGAAAAAGTGGCGCCCGCCGCGAAAAAAACCGTTGCCACCATCAAGAAAGAGGTAAAAGCCATCGTGAAAACTGTCGAAGAAGTTGAAAAGAAAGTCGCCAAGGCCGCCACCAAGGCCGTTGCCACTGCAAAGAAAGATGTCGCGATTGCCAAGAAGGCTGTGATAAAGGCCGAGAAGAAAGTGGTTGCCGTCACGAAAAAGGCTGTTGCTGGTGCCAAGAAAGAGGCGAAGGTGGTCGCGAAGACGGTGAAGGCCGCCGAGAAGAAGGTAGTAAAGGCCGCGAAAAAAGCTGTTGCCGGCGTCAAGAAGGCCGTGGCAAAGAAGGCCGCCGTGAAAAAAGCCCCGGCCAAAAAGGCTCCTGCCAAGAAAGTCCCGGCAAAGAAGGCTCCAGTCAAAAAAGCCCCGGTCAAGAAGGCCCCAGTAAAGAAAGCCCCCGTCAAGAAGGCTCCCGCGAAGAAAGCTCCGGCCAAGAAGGCGGCCCCAAAGAAAAAGGCCATAGTAAAAAAGGCAGCTCCTAAAAAGGTGGCGCCCAAGAAGAGCATGGTAAAGAAGGCGGCTCCAAAGAAAGCCGTGCCCAAAAAGGCCGCACCGGCAAAAGCCGCTCCCAAGAAAAAGGTTGTAGCCAAGAAAGCCGCCAAGAAAAAATAGGCGGATTAACTAATCTTCCTGGCAGGCCGCCCCCTCGGCGGTCTGCCAAGGGAGGCGAGCAGTTTGAGGTGATTTCGAATGAGTAACACGAGCACCCGAGAGGGCGCTTTCCCGCGGCGGCGTATGCGGCGCATGCGGCGGGATGATTTTTCTCGCCGCTTGATGCGTGAGACGGTACTCACGGCGGATGATCTGATTTACCCCGTATTCGTGCTGGAAGGTAGCGGTAAGCGGGAGGCGGTAGCCTCCATGCCCGGTGTTGAGCGGATAAGTATCGACGAGCTGCTGAAGGAAGCCGCGGAATTGGTGGCTCTGGGTGTGCCCGCAGTGGCGCTTTTTCCTGTGACATCCCAAGACAAAAAAACCGAAGATGCGCGCGAGGCTTATAACCCCGATGGCTTGGCGCAGTGTGCGGTGCGTGCCCTCAAGCGAGAGTTTCCACAGTTGGGCGTCATTACCGATGTGGCGCTGGACCCCTTTACTACTCATGGCCAGGATGGTCTGATTGATGGGGCCGGCTATGTTATGAATGATGAAACGGTGGCGGTGCTGGTCAAGCAGGCGCTCTCCCATGCTGAAGCGGGCGCCGATGTCGTGGCGCCATCGGATATGATGGATGGGCGTATCGGGGCAATCCGCGATGCGCTGGAGGCCGCCGGTCATATCCACACCCGCATTCTTGCGTATTCTGCGAAGTACGCCTCTAGCTTTTACGGCCCGTTCCGCGACGCCGTGGGCTCGGCAGCCAATCTCGGTGGTGGCAATAAGTATACTTATCAGATGGACCCGGCCAACACGGACGAAGCGCTGCACGAAGTTGCGCTCGATCTGGATGAGGGTGCCGATATGGTGATGGTTAAGCCCGGTATGCCTTATCTGGATATCGTCTATCGTATCAAGCAAGAGTTCGGCGCCCCCACCTTCGTCTATCAGGTAAGCGGTGAATACGCCATGATCATGGCGGCAAGCCAGAACGGCTGGCTGAGCGAACGTGCTGTTGTGCTGGAGTCCCTGCTGTCCATCAAGCGTGCGGGGGCCGACGGCATCCTCACCTATTTCGCCAAGCGTGCGGCGGGATGGTTGAAAGCCTGATGCAGGCTCTTAAGGAACCTCCGATTTAATCAGAGGTTCCTCGGCGCATGGACGTGCCGGCATTTTTTAATCACTTGCCGTGATTGAAAAATCCAGAAAAGAAAAAAATCACACTATGCTTTTCGTGCTCTGAGAATTCCAGGATGGAGCTTCCTTAAAAGCGGCGATTTCAATTTCTTGCCGCTTTTAAGGTTACCCTGTGGTGTTTATTGCCGGCTTTAGCCGGTGGTTGTTCAGAGGCGATAAGACGGCACACCACTTCCGCTGAGATTGGTCAAGAAATGCGGCGGACGGCTCTGCGTGCGAATAGCAGTCCAAGAAAGCCCAGGCCTAACAGCAGGTGTGTGCTGGGCTCGGGGATTTGCTGAGGTCCTACGCCAGCGTCGTAGTTTCCAAAGGCGAATCCGCTATCGCTCTGTGTCCCTAACTTCTTCAAACTCTGTAAGTGCGCTCCCAGACGCCAGCCATGGAAAGCGACGCGTAAGCGAGCGCAGGCTGGCAACCCCCGGATAGCCGCAGGGGCCGGGGGTTTTGTCGGAGTCTGGGCGCAAGCCCGGGCGTAGACA
>LNEJ01000035.1 GCA_001464965.1 Gammaproteobacteria bacterium Ga0074134 | reverse complement strand
CGTCAACGCTGCCGTCAACGTGGTCTTGCCATGGTCCACGTGACCAATCGTGCCTACGTTAACATGCGGCTTGGTACGCTCAAACTTTCCCTTGGACACGGTTCATTACCTCTTAAATTAATTACAATTTTTAGGCCGATGCTTTCTTAATCACGGCTTCAGCGATACTCGCCGGCACTTCATTATACTTGGCAAACTCCATCGCATAAGTCGCACGACCCTGCGTAGCGGAGCGCAAATCGGTGGCATAACCAAACATTTCCGCCAATGGCACTTCCGCATGCACCAATTTGCCGGACGGCGAATCATCCATACCCAGAACGATACCGCGGCGACGATTCAAGTCGCCCATGACATCACCCATATAGTCTTCAGGAGTGACCACTTCAACTTTCATGATCGGCTCGAGCAATACAGGGCTCGCCTTGCGGGCGCCTTCCTTGAAACCCATTGAGCCGGCGATCTTAAACGCCATTTCATTGGAGTCCACATCGTGATAGGAACCGTCGAACAGAGTGACTTTGACATCAACCACGGGGAAGCCCCCGATGACGCCGTTCTTCATCTGCTCCTGGATGCCCTTATCAACAGGGGCAATATATTCGCGCGGCACCGTACCACCGACAATGGCGTTGACGAACAGATAACCCGCGCCCGGCTCCTGCGGCTCGATGCGCAACCAGACATGTCCATACTGGCCGCGGCCACCGGACTGGCGCACAAACTTGCCTTCCTGCTCAACGCTCTTGCGGATCGTTTCACGGTATGCAACCTGCGGCGCTCCAACGTTGGCTTCAACCTTGAACTCGCGCTTCATGCGGTCGACGATGATTTCCAAGTGGAGTTCACCCATCCCAGAAATGATGGTCTGACCAGTCTCTTCATCGGTATGAACACGGAAAGAAGGATCTTCACCGGCAAGCTTGGATAGCGCAATACCCATCTTTTCCTGGTCGGCCTTGGTCTTTGGCTCCAGCGCCTGGGAAATCACCGGCTCAGGGAAGATCATCCGTTCCAGAATGATAACATTTTTCAGGTCGGATAAGGTATCGCCGGTAGTGACATCTTTCAGCCCTACGGCAGCGGCGATGTCGCCAGCACGCACTTCCTTGATTTCATCACGATGATTGGCATGCATCTGCAATAAACGGCCAATACGTTCTTTTCTGTCTTTGATCGGGTTGTATACCGTATCACCGGAGTTCAACACACCCGAATACACCCGGAAAAAGGTCAGCGTTCCCACGAAGGGGTCGGTAGCAATCTTGAATGCCAGCGCGGAAAATGGCTCTGTATCGGAAGGCTGGCGCTCCGTCTCGGAAGCAGCAGCATCATCACGCAACCCCTTGACGGCATCCACGTCGGTAGGTGCCGGCAGATATTCGATCACAGCATCCAGCATCGCCTGGACACCCTTGTTCTTGAACGCGGAGCCACACAATACGGGGACGATCTCATTCTTCAGGGTACGGGCGCGCAGACCCTTCTTGATCTCGTCAATGGAAAGAGCGCCACCTTCAAGATATTTCTCCATCAGCGTTTCGTCAGCTTCGGCCGCAGCCTCAATCAACTTCTCACGCCACTCTTCACAAGAGGAAACCATCTCGGAGGGGATCTCGCCTTCCTTGAAGCTCATGCCCATATTCGCCTCATCCCAATGGATGGCCTTCATCTTGACGAGGTCGACCACACCTTCAAAGCGCTCTTCCGCCCCGATGGGAAGCTGCATAACCACGGGATTGGCACCCAGGCGTTTCTGGATCTGCTCAACAACACGCAAAAAGTTAGCGCCGGCACGGTCCATCTTGTTGACAAAAGCAACGCGCGGCACGCGATATTTATTGGCCTGGCGCCATACGGTTTCAGATTGCGGCTCCACGCCGCCTACAGCGCAAAATAGGGCGCAAGCACCGTCCAGCACGCGCAGCGAACGCTCCACCTCAATGGTGAAATCCACGTGACCCGGGGTATCAATGATATTGATACGATGCGACGGGAACTGACCGGCCATACCCTTCCAATAACAGGTGGTGGCGGCGGAGGTAATAGTAATACCACGCTCCTGCTCCTGCTCCATCCAGTCCATGGTGGCGGCACCGTCATGCACCTCACCAATCTTGTGAGAGACACCGGTGTAGTACAAAACACGCTCGGTGGTCGTCGTTTTACCGGCATCAATATGGGCCATGATGCCGATATTGCGGTAACACTCAATAGGGGTTGTACGGGCCACGGCTCAAAAATCCTTCAATTATACAGCCATCAAACAAACGAAAATTCTTATGCTTACCAGCGGTAATGCGCAAACGCCTTATTGGCTTCCGCCATACGGTGCGTATCTTCGCGCTTCTTCACTGCGGTGCCACGACTCTCGTAGGCGTCCATGATTTCAGCCGCCAAACGCAAGCCCATGGATTTTTCGCCGCGCTTCCGCGCAGAGTCCACCAGCCAGCGCATCGCCAAGGCATTGCGGCGCAAGGGGCGCACTTCAACGGGAACCTGATAGGTGGCGCCACCAACACGGCGGGACTTCACCTCAACCAGAGGACGAACATTGTCGAGCGCCTGGCTAAACACATCCAGCGCATCGCCACGCCCTTTTTTGGCCAACTGATCAAGCGCACCGTAAACGATCTTCTCGGCGACAGACTTCTTGCCGCTTTCCATGATCACGTTAATAAACTTGGCCAGCGTCTCGCTTCCGTACTTGGGATCGGCGATTACAACCCGCTTGACAGCTACTTTTCTTCTCGACATCGTCTCACCTGCATTCGATTCTGGTGTTTACGAAAATTAATCTTTTACCTAAAGATCACGACTTGGGACGTTTTGCCCCATACTTCGAACGGCCTTGGCGACGGGCGCTTACGCCGGAGGTATCAAGGCTACCGCGCACCGTATGGTAGCGCACACCCGGCAGATCCTTCACACGACCGCCACGGATCAGCACCACAGAGTGCTCCTGCAGATTATGACCTTCTCCGCCGATGTAGCTGCTCACTTCCATACCATTAGTAAGGCGAACACGCGCCACTTTGCGCATCGCGGAATTCGGCTTCTTAGGCGTGGTTGTGTATACACGCGTGCACACACCGCGCTTTTGCGGGCTTTCACCCAGCGCAGGCACATTGCTTTTGACCTTTTGCTGCACCCGAGGTTTGCGCACCAACTGATTAACTGTTGCCATTAGCTTACTAACTCCCGCACAAAACAGACACAAACGAACACCCCTGCGCGCCACTTGAAAACGGCGACAACCTAGCGCGGAATGCTCAAGAATTTACAACGACAGCCCGGAGTTTTACAACGGCCCATCAAAGAAGCGGAGATTTTAGGGAGTCGACACCCATATGTCAAGCAGGATTCCATGACAAAACTATGCTGAAATACAAAATCCCGGAAGGGGCGGCCTGGAATCCGAGCGTTTTCCTCCAAAATGCATCAGGCATATACCTGCGCCCTGCCCTACCTACCCGCTCCTGCATAAGCTGATAAACAGCACTCCCGCCAGCACCAATATGGCGCCTGCCACCTGCAATATTACAACCATCGTCGGATAAAGAAACAAAATGAACCGCTCAAGGCTGGCCGTATCGTCAAAAGGTTTTACGGGCAAGCCATTCTATCAAGGAACCTCTGATTTAATCAGAGCTTCCTCAACCAGATGAAGCGTTCCGATCCTTTGGGATACACTACCCGCATGCAGGACAACCCACCCAGACCAAACAAGAACACATCACTGTTGCTGCCCGGCATTGGTGCTCTGCTCATCACCGTACTCACGCTTCTGCTATTCAATGGCGGCACCACACCACAGAGCGATCCCGGCTGGGTCAGCGGCTGGAAGCCGGTCAACAGCTTTCATTTCCCGAGACGCGCTCTGGCAGCGGCGGTGGCGGGCGATTATCTCTATGTGGCAGGGGGCATCAATGACGATGATGAATACGTCAAGGAAGTCGAATTTACCCGCATCAACCCCGACGGCACGCTGGGCGAATGGCAAACTACCTCCAGCCTGATCGAAGGCCGCTTCTATCTCGCTGCCGTGGCAATGAACGGCTATCTCTATGCGCTCGGCGGCGCGACCGGCCCGCGCGGGGACGATAACCAGCCTATCGCCTCCGTGGAAAAGGCGCGCATCAATCCCGATGGCAGCCTGGGGCCGTGGCAACTCGAAAATTACCTCACCACGCCACGGCGCGGACTGAAGACGGTGAGATACAAGAACCATATTTACGCCATCGGCGGTTACAACGGCATCTTCCTCAAATCCGTGGAACGCGCCGAAATCCATCCAGACGGCACGCTCAGCGGCTGGCAACTGGAGAAGGAAGAATCCGTGATCGACCGCTACATCCACTCCGCCGCCATTCTCGGTGAAAAGATCTATTTGTTGGGCGGACATGTCAGGGATCCCCAGAAAGTCAGCTATGGTGACGTGGAGATGACCTCCATCGGCAATGACGGGGCACTTCAGCCCTGGCGCATCGAACCAAGCTCACTGCAAACACCACGCTTCATTGCCACCGCATTTGCGATGAACAACTATATTTATATGATGGGCGGGCACGACGGGCAATTCCGGCTGGACAGCGTGGAATTCGCCCCGATTGACGTGAGCGGCCAGGTGGGTGGCTGGTCATTTACTTCACAGATGAAGGTCGCGAGAAGCGCCGCCGCCGTGGCGATACATAAAAATACCATTTATATAGCAGGCGGCATGGACGCCAATCATGCCCTTGATACAGTGGAAATGGCCGTGCAGGGCAAAGATGGGCGCCTGGGCTATCAGCGATAACCCCGCCACACAACACAATATTCCTTGCAACCCCGCAGGCAGCCTAAGATAATGTATAGTTTACTTTTACCTAACCGGCCGGCCGCAAGATGCCTGATCAAAACCATTGCCCGCTGCTGAAGACGATAAATTCCCCCGAGGACTTGCGCAGGCTCCCTGAGTCTCAGCTCGTTCCGCTGGCGGAAGAGTTGCGCAGCTTTTTGATCCAGACGCTGAGCCGTACCGGCGGGCATTTGTCCGCAGGACTGGGCACGGTGGAGCTGACTATTGCGCTGCATTATGTCTTCAACACACCGGAAGACCGCCTGGTCTGGGACGTAGGCCACCAGACCTATCCCCATAAGATCCTCACCGGCCGCCGCGAGCAGATGGGTACGCTGCGCAAGAAAGACGGCCTGGCGGGCTTTCCCAAGCGTGGCGAAAGCCCTTACGACACTTTCGGCGTCGGCCATTCCAGCACCTCCATCAGCGCCGCGCTCGGCATGGCCCTGGCGGCACGCCAGCAGGGCATCGACCGCAAGGCGGTGGCCATCATCGGCGATGGCGCGATGACAGCAGGCATGGCCTTCGAGGCACTGAATCACGCGGGAGACATCAGCCCTGATTTGCTGGTGATCCTCAACGATAACGATATGTCGATTTCGCCCAACGTGGGAGGGTTGTCGCATTATCTGGCGCGGGTGTTGTCCGGCAAGCTTTATTCAACGGTGCGCGAGGGCAGCAAAAAAGTGCTGGGCGTGATGCCCCCCGTGTGGGAGCTGGCGCGCCGCGCGGAAGAGCACGTAAAGGGCATGATTGTGCCCGGCACGCTGTTCGAGGAGATGGGCTTCAACTATATAGGCCCCATCGACGGCCATGACCTCCCTAATCTGGTCAAGACGCTCACCAACCTGCGCTCCCTGAAAGGGCCGCAGTTCCTGCACGTTGTCACCAAAAAGGGTAAGGGATACACGCCTGCGGAAAAAAATCCTTGCGCCTACCATGGAGTACCGCCTTTCGAGCCGGAAACGGGTGAAATGCTCCCCTCCGGCGGCGGCCCAACCTATACCCAGGTCTTTGGTGAATGGCTGTGTGATATGGCGGCGCTCGATGAGCGCCTGGTCGGCATCACCCCGGCAATGCGCGAAGGGTCTGGCCTGGTGGAGTTTTCCCAACGCTATCCGGCGCGCTATTTCGATGTCGCCATTGCTGAGCAGCACAGCGTCACCCTCGCCGCAGGACTGGCATGCGACGGCATGAGGCCGGTGGTTGCCATTTATTCGACGTTTTTGCAGCGCGCCTATGACCAGCTAATCCATGATGTCGCCATACAGAACCTGCCGGTGTTGTTCGCCATCGACCGGGGCGGTTTGGTCGGCCCGGATGGCCCCACCCATGCGGGCAGCTTCGATCTGAGCTTTCTGCGCTGCATACCGAATATGGTCATCATGGCGCCCGCCGACGAAAATGAATGCCGTCAGATGCTCTATACCGGCTTTCGGCACAACGGCCCCGCCGCCGTGCGTTACCCGCGCGGGGCGGGGCCGGGCGTTGCCATCCAGAAAGAAATGTCCGTGCTACCCATCGGCAAGGCGGAGCTGCGCCGGCAAGGATGCAAGACCGCCATTCTTGCCTTCGGCAGCATGGTCACGGCCGCCCTTGATGCCGCCGGACAGATTGATGCAACTGTCGCCAATATGCGCTTCGTCAAGCCATTGGACGAGGGCATGGTGCTGCGGCTCGCCAGCGAACACGAACTGCTCATCACCATTGAGGAAAACGCCGTGATGGGCGGGGCGGGCGGTGCTGTCAACGAATGCCTGGCGGCGCACGGAGTCCAGCGTTCCATCGTCAATCTCGGCTTGCCTGACAGCTTTATCGAGCAGGGTGCCAGGGAGCAATTGCTGGCCGAATGCGGCCTTGATTCTAATGGGATTATCCACACCGTCACTCGTCATTTCGGAGAAGGGGCTTGCCAAACCGCCCCAATCCGGTTAAATTCCTACTAAATTAGTCAAGTTTATTTTATGAATCCCCGTTACACCCTTAAAGTCGTGACTGATTTCGCCGCTGCCCATACCTTACGGAATTATCCCGGTGCGTGCAGCCGTATGCACGGCCATAACTGGAAACTCGAAGTCGAAGTGTGCGCCACCGCGCTGGATGAGGTAGGCATGGGTCTTGATTTCAAGGTCATCAAAAATGCGGCGCGCGAGCTGGCGGGACGCCTGGATCACTACTACCTGAACGACATACCGCCGTTTGACAAAATCAATCCGACGGCTGAGAACATCGCGAGCTATTTTTACAAAGAATTGTCCAACACGCTGAATACCAGCGTACTGAAAGTAAGCGCGGTCACCCTGTGGGAAACCGAGCGCGCATGTGTGCGCTACACCGAGGAATAACCACCATGAGCACCGTGAAAAAAAACATCAGCCAGCCGCTGGCTGGCATCGCCGATGTCCAGGGCAGCCTGGATACCCGGCGGATCGCTATTGACAAGGTGGGCGTCAAAGACATCCGCCACCCTGTGCGCGTCAAGGATCGCAGCGATGGCGAGCAGCATACCATCGCCACTTTCAACATGTATGTGAGGCTGCCGCACAATTTCAAGGGCACGCACATGTCGCGCTTCGTGGAGATCCTTAATCACCACGAACGTGAAATCAGCGTGGCGTCTTTCAAGGACATGCTATCCGAAATGGCGACGCTGCTCGCCGCCGAATCCGGTCATATCGAAATGACATTCCCATATTTCGTCAACAAAACAGCGCCGGTATCCGGCGTGAAAAGTCTGATGGATTATAACGTCACCTTGATTGGCGAGATCACAGGCGGAAAATCCACCACATCCATCAAGGTTGTTGTGCCCGTCACCAGCCTGTGCCCCTGCTCCAAGGAAATCTCCAAGTACGGCGCCCATAACCAGCGCTCTCACGTCACCGTGAATGTACGCACCGAGGGATTCGTGTGGATTGAGGAAGTTATCGACATCGTGGAGAAAGAGGCTTCCTGCGAACTTTTCGGCATCCTCAAGCGCCCGGACGAAAAATACGTCACCGAGCGTGCCTATGAAAATCCCAAGTTCGTCGAAGACATGGTGCGCGACGTCGCCGCGCGCCTGAATGACGACCCGCGCATCACCGCCTATGTCGTGGAATCGGAGAACTTCGAATCAATCCACAATCACTCGGCGTATGCGCTGATTGAGCGAGACAAAACCCTGAAACTGTAAACCGAGTGTGTCCTGCCAATATCGGACACACCCGTTTCAGCCGTAGGCTTATTTGAATTTTTTGATGTGCTTTTTCAGGCGCCGCCGCTTGTCGAGCTGGCGCTGGCTGAGGACATTCTTTTTCTCGCGATAAGGATTCTCGCTGCCTTTGAATTCTATGCGCACCGGCGTGCCTTCAATTTTGAGAATGAGGCGAAAGGCGTTGGCGAGGTAGCGCCGGTAGGTGTCGGGCACGGCGTCGACCTGATTGCCATGAATCACGATAACAGGCGGATTTTGCCCACCCTGGTGAGCATAGCGCAGTTTGATGCGGCGGCCATGCACCAGCGGCGGTTGATGCTGGGCAATGATGTCGGCCAGGTGGCGCGTCAGCTGCGGGGTGGATAGTTTTTGGGTGGCACAGTGATGAGCATGGTCCACGGCGGCGAGCAATTTGTCGACACCCGTACCATGTAATGCGGAAATAAAGTAAACACCGGCGAAGTCGAGAAACGGCAGTTTGCGCTCCAGTTCGCGCTTGAGATAAGCGCGGCGTTCGGCATCCAGACCATCCCATTTATTGACGGCAATCACCAGCGCCCGGCCGCTTTCGAGAATAAGACCCGCGAGGCTGGCGTCCTGATCAGTGATGCTCGCCGTGGCATCCAGCACCAGGATCACTACATGAGACTCTTCAATCGCCTGTAGTGTTTTCACTACGCTGAATTTTTCTATCGCCTCGGTCACTTTGTGGCGGCGACGTATGCCCGCCGTGTCGATCAACGTGTAGTCTTGCCCGCCGCGCTCGAAAGGAATATAGACGCTATCGCGCGTGGTGCCGGGCTGATCAAAGGCCAGCACGCGCTCCTCGCCAAGGATGCGGTTGACGAGGGTGGATTTGCCCACATTGGGGCGCCCGGCAACAGCGATTTTGATGCCGGGCTGTGCCGTTTCCTCCAGCTCGACGGGCAGAGTGGACAGCACAACCTCCATCATTCGCCCGACGCCGTCGCCGTGGGTGGCGGACACCGGATAGGGTTGCCCCATCCCCATCGACTGGAATTCAGCGCCGACAATCGCGCTTTCCAGACCTTCGGCCTTGTTGAGCACGAGATACACCGGCTTGCCAAGCTGGCGCAGGCGCGTGGCGATCTCCTCGTCCCCTGCCGTCATGCCGGCACGGCCATCGACGAGAAACAGGATGATATCCGACTCTTGCATTGCGAGCCGCGCCTGTTCAGCCATCAGACTGTCTATGCCATCCCGCTCGCCGCTCAGGCCGCCGGTATCAATAACAATATAGGGCCGGTCACCGATCCTGCCCGCGCCGTAGATGCGGTCACGGGTCAGTCCCGGCTGGTCGGCCACCAGCGCAGCCCGCGACTGCGTGAGGCGGTTAAATAGCGTGGACTTGCCGACATTGGGGCGGCCTACCAGGGCGATAACAGGTTTCATTTGAGATTTGGGGGAATAAGCCGGTTAGGTAAGAAGCAAGACAGAGTATACCAAACTGCTGGATTGTCCGTTGAAAAGGGGGGAAGCTTGTGAGAGGGTCGACCAATTCTATTTCAATTTCAACACACAATAGTCATGTAGGGTGCGTCCCACGCACCACCATCATTGGTGCGTGGGACGCACCCTACGGTTTCACTCAATTGGTTCAAAATGGACTAACCCGTCTTTCAAGGGGCGGGGCTAGCCTGAGCAGCTCCAGGCAATGCTATCGCGCCCAAAGCACCATTTTTGCCGCGCACATAAAGGGTGTCGCCCGCGACTACCGGGGCAACTGTAATGGCCGGGTCATTCGTCTTGTAACGCGCCACAAAATGACCATCATCACGCGCCAGCCAGTGCAGATAGCCTTCGATGTCGCCGGTCACAACATAATCGCCGTGAATGGCAGGCGCGGTTAGCCCGCGGCCGCGCAGTTTGTCCTGTTTCCACAACGCCACGCCGTTGCTGCGATCAAGCGCCCATACCTGGCTTTCGCTGTCCGTGACGTAGATTTTTTCTTTGTCGACGGCGATGTTGTTAAAGGATGACATATCGCGCGCCCAGAGCAGGCGGCCCGTGTCCAGCGCCACGGCGGCGAGCCGCCCCTGAAATGATACGGCATAAACAATGTCATCCACGATAACCGGGTCTGCGTCGACATCCACCATTTGCTCAAGTTCGGAACGTCCTTGGGGCGCGGCGATTCTGACCTCCCACAATGCCTTGCCATCGGCCAGACCGAACGCCGCAAGATTACCGTTGGCAAATCCCACGATGACCTTGTCTCCCGAAACCAGCGGCGCGCCCGTGCCGCGCAAGGTGAGGATGGGAACGGTCTGCCCCTGCATCCACAAACGGTTGCCATTTTTGGCGTCCAACGCAAGCACCTTATCATCTACCGTGCGGGCCACCACGACCATGCCCTCGGCAGCGCGCGGCGGGGCCAGCACTTCGCTGGATACCGGACTGCGCCACGCCACCGTGGCGTCATCCTTGCGCAAGGCCAGCACTTCGGCATTGCGGGTGCCCGCGAGCAGCAGACCTTCGCCGCTACCCAATCCTGCCGAGATTTTGGCCTTGGTCTCGGCAACCCATAAAGTCTTGCCGCTGCCGGCGTCCAGGCTGGCCACTCGCCCCTCGCCGTCCGCAACAAACAGCTTGCCCCCTTCCACGATGGGAGAAAAACGCTGGTATTGGCCTTCCAGTTTCGCGCCGAAGCTGGTTGCCCAGAGCGCGCGCACCGGCAATTCCCCGTCCAATGCGGGCAGCTTGGGCAGCGGCTCCTTGTCCGGCGTCATTATGCTGCTGCACCCGCCAGTAAGGAGCGCCAGCAGCAAGACACCCGCCATACCACGCGCAGACACATTCCCCGCTCCTGCGCGTCCTGCGCCTGCGGGATTAGTGCGTCCCTGCACGTTATTTGGCGCCAAGGTCATCCAGCTTCATCTGTAACTGCGCGCGCTCGGCAGCGCCCGGCTCCAGTCCGGCAAGCGCCTTGGTGTAAGCAGCGCGCGCCTCGCTGGGCTTGCCCAGCGCAACCTGGATATCGCCCTTCAATTCCTCGTACTGCGTTGCAAAGCCGCCGGACTCCACGGCATTGAGCATGGCCAGCGCGGGGGCATTCTGCCCCTCGGAGAACAGGATTCTTGCCAGGCGCAGCCGCGCTATATTCTGCACGCCGGGTTGATCGCTGTGATCAAGAACCCATTGCAATTGAGTGCGCGCGGATTTGCTGTCGCCCTGATCCAGCTTGGTCTTGGCCAGCGCCAGAGCGGCGAACGCGGCATAGGGTGTGCTGCTGTATTGGCTGATGATGCGCGATGCACGCTCCTGCACCACTTGCGCATTATTCTTGGTGAGTCCCGCCGCAAGCTGCTGATACTCGGCGGAGGCGGCCTCGGCCTGTACTGTTTGATTATGCCGCCACCATTGGCTACCTGCCAGCGCGGCCACGCCAAGCACGAGACCCGCCGTGACTAATTTGCCGTATTTCTTCCACCATTGCTTGAAAGATTCGAGTTGCTCGTTTTCTGATACGTAACCGTCCACGCGTGACTCCTCTAAACCTGCAATATCTTCGCCAAATAATCCGCCAACTCCACTTGGGAGACGTTCTGCTGCGGACGGTCTTCACGCAGGGACTTGATGCCCACCTCGCGCCGCGCCGCTTCGTCCTCGCCGAGCAGGAGGGCATATGCTGCGCCGCTCTTGTCCGCCCTTTTGATCTGGCTCTTGAAACTGCCACCGCCGCAGTTCACTTGCAGGCGTATAGCGGGCATGCGGTCGCGCAGCGATTCCGCAAGCAGAATGCCCTGCCGCTCCGCCTCATCGCCGCTCACCACCAGGTAGGCATGGGGCAATGCGGCGGGAGGTGTGACGCCGCGCTCCATCAGCAAGGCAACGAGCCGTTCCACACCCATGGCAAAACCCGCCGCTGGGGTGGGCTTGCCGCCCAGCTCCTCAACCAGCACATCATAACGCCCGCCCGCGCAGACCGTGCCCTGCGCACCAAGGCGATCCGTCACCCACTCAAATACGGTCTTTCCATAATAATCCAGCCCACGCACCAGGCGCGGATTCACCACATAGCGCACGCCAGCGACGTCGAGCAGCGTTTTCAATTGCTCGAAATGTTCGCGCGATTCACTGTCCAGCCTATCCAGGAAACGCGGCGCGCCCTCGATCAACACTTGCAGCGACGGATTTTTGCTATCCAGGATGCGTAGTGGATTGGTGTGGAGGCGCCGCTGGCTGTCCTCGTCGAGCTGCTCAACATGCGCCGAGAAATACTCCACCAGTTGCGTACGGTAGACGCTGCGCGCGTCTGCCGTGCCCAGCGAATTCAGGTGCAGCACCACATCGTCATTCAAACCCAGGATACGCCACAAGCGGGCGGTGACCAATATCAGCTCGGCGTCGATATCCGGCCCTGCCATGCCGAAGGTTTCGGCGCCGATCTGGTGAAACTGGCGGTACCGCCCCTGTTGCGGACGCTCATGGCGGAACATCGGCCCCTGATACCACAGGCGTTGCACCTGATTGTGCAACAGGCCGCTCTCGATGGCGGCGCGGGCACAACTGGCCGTGCCTTCCGGGCGCAGCGTGAGGCTGTCACCGTTACGGTCGAGGAAGGTGTACATTTCTTTCTCGACGATATCGGTGACCTCGCCCAAGGTGCGGGCGAACAATTCGGTCTTCTCCACCACCGGCAGACGGATTTCGCCATAGCCATAGCCGGTCAACACCGCACGCGCGCTGTCTTCGACAAACCGCCAACAGGCGGCTTGGTCCGGCAGGATGTCATTCATGCCGCGGATTGCTGGAATGGTTTTGGCCATGATATGCAGTTTGCAGGAGCACTTCCCGTGGCTTCCCACAGGTAGCGGGCAGGCACGGGGCCTGCCCCTACATAATCTCTCCCGGTGTTTTTTGCAGCTTGGCGCGGATTTCGCGCTCCAGCTCATCCACAAGTTCTTCATTACTGAGCTTGCGTGCCGGCTTGCCATTGATGTACAACAGGTTTGGCGAGCCGCCCGCCAGGCCGATATGAGCCACTTTCGCCTCGCCAGGGCCATTCACCACGCAACCGATCACGGCGACATCCAGCGGCTCCAGGATATCCTCCAGGCGCGCTTCGAGGGCATTTACCGTGCCGATCACATCGAACTCCTGGCGCGAGCAGGATGGGCAGGCAATCAGGTTAATCCCCTTGTTGCGCAAGCGCAGGCTCTTGAGGATATCGAAACCGACCTTGACTTCTTCCACAGGGTCCGCCGCCAGCGATACGCGCAGGGTATCGCCGATGCCGTCCATCAGCAGCATGCCCAAACCGATAGCGGACTTCACAGTGCCCGCACGCAACGCTCCCGCCTCGGTGATGCCCAAGTGCAACGGCTGCTCGATCTGCCCGGCCAGAATGCGGTACGCGGCCACCGTCATGAATACTTCGGAGGCCTTGAGACTGACCTTGAAATTCTGAAAATCCAGCTTGTCCAGGATATCGATATGGCGCATGGCGGATTCCACCAGCGCCTCGGCCGTTGGCTCACCATATTTCTTTTGCAGGTCTTTTTCCAGCGATCCCGCGTTCACGCCGATGCGAATGGGGATGTTGTTGTCGCGGGCGGCATCCACCACGGCGCGCACGCGATCATCGCGCCCGATATTGCCGGGATTGATGCGCAGGCAGTCGGCGCCCAGGGTCGCCACGCGCAACGCGATTTTATAATCAAAGTGGATATCCGCGATCAGCGGCACGTCCACCTCCTTGCGTATCATGCCAAACGCCTCGGCGGCATCCATAGAGGGCACCGACACCCGCACGATATCGACGCCGGCACGCTGCAGGGCGCGAATCTGCGCCACAGTCGCCGCCACGTCGCAGGTTTCGGTGTTGGTCATGCTCTGCACGGAAATTGGCGCATCGCCCCCGACAGGAACCTTGCCCACCCAGATCTGACGCGACTTGCGGCGTTTGATAGGACTTTCCTGGTGCATGTTAACGTGTGGTCTCTACTGGTTTGCCCAGAGTAAAAGTCGCCATTTCACCATGGGTGTAAGGCTTCTGGTCAAAAGGAACGCCATTATATTCGATCTTCACTCCCGCCGCGTGGCCCAGCACCACATCAAAGGGTGCAGGGCCTTTCAGAGACTTTACTTCCCCCGCTTTACCCATCGCATAAAACAAGCGTTTTCCATTGGCATCGTTGATCTCCACCCAGGAATCCGTCTCAAAACGCAACTGTACGGTGGCGTGATCGAGCGAACCGGAAGAAGGCTGGGTTGACTGCGCGGGCACAGCGGGCGCGACTGGCACGGGTGACAATGACTGAGGCGATGCTGACGGAGCCACTGGTGCGCCACCCGGCTGCGGCAGTGCCTGCCCTGCGGCTTCTGGCGCCGCAGGCAACGGCGGCACAACGCCGCTTTCTACGCCGGACGGGCTTATTGCTTCGGGAGGCTGTGGCACCAGCGGCTGGACCGGCAGTTCAGATGCAGCATCTGGAGATAGCGGCGCAACATTATCAGAGACCGTGCTTTGTTGCTGCGGCTCTGAATTCTCTTGATATTGCCACCATACCACCAGCGCCACGATCACCACCAGCGCAATCAGGTAGCTGGTAATCCGTACCGCCTTGTCGCTTTTGTGCTCGGGTTTTTTATTGGCGGTGGTGCCCAGGCGGACAGGCGGCTGGGTGGCAAAACCAAGGCGCTCATAGTCTGCCATCACCACATCAACCGGCAGATCCACCAAGCGGGCATAATTACGCAGATAACCGCTCACGAAAGTGGGCGGCGGCAGTTGCTTGTAATCATCCGCCTCTAGCGCGGTGACGAGCTTGGGCTCAAGATGCAATTGCCTGCACACATCGGCCTGGCTCAGGCCGAGCGCTACACGCGCCTCAAGCAAACGCCGCCCTGGTCCGATGGCATCCGCTACCGCACCAGGCACGTCGGCGGCTTCTTCGGGCCGCTTCTCAAAATCGGGTATTACATCCGCTGTCATTTCTGCTCCGCTTCCAACAACCGGGTCTCCTCGGAATCAGGGAAATTGCTTTTGAGCTGCGCCGCATAGCTGGCCACAGCGTTATCATCGCCGAGTGCGCGCTCTATTTTAATGCCCAACCACAAACTCTGCGGCGTGTGTCGCGCCACTTCCAGATAGCGCTGCAAATACACGCGCGCCTGGAGATAACGCTGCATATCATAACTCAGCGCCGCCATTTGATGGAGTGTGCGCGGCAGTTTAGAGTTGATACCTAATGCCGTGCGGAAATACTGCTCCGCCTTTTGCGCATCCGGGATACGCTGCGCACACATACCCGCATTTTCATAAGCCAGCTCAGGCGTTCCATAACGGGGATTTTTGGCCGCCAGCAGAAACTGCTGCTCCGCCTCATCGCGATTTCCATGCCCGCATAAAAACGCCCCGAAGTTATTGCGCAGCATCGGATTTTCCGGGTCCAGCTTTACCGCGCGGCGGTAATAATGCTCGGCCTTTTCTACCTGCCCAAGCTGCTGGTAAGTCTCGGCGAGATAGTGGTTGGCAGCAGGCAGACCAGGTTCAGCCTCGACGGCACGCTCCAGCTTTTCCAGCGCCAGCTCGCGCTTGCCTTGCTGTAAGTAGGTAAGCCCAAGATTGGTATAAATCTGGGCAAGGGATTCGCCTTGCCCAGACCCGGTTCGCAGCGGCTGCTGAGTACATGCGGCCAGCGACATTACCAGCAACCCGGACAGTAACCACCGCGCCTTCAGGGTGCCTCTATAAATTCGCTGAAGCCACGATGGCGGCGTTGAAAATAGGCTTAAAATGCGGGGCCGGGAAGCGGCAGACTCCGTGTAAACTCCGCTTTTTCGCCCATTTTCGCCTTGCCCTCGCGTCTTGATCGAATTTATAGAGGCGCCCTTCATTTATCCCACCGCCCGTGCTTGCTCAGCCGCCATCAATCGAATTTTACGCTTGCTGCGATCCATCACCTTGCCTGCCAACTGTCCGCAAGCGGCATCAATATCATCACCGCGGGTTTTGCGTGTGATGGTCGTATAGCCGGCATTTATCAGCATATCGCGGAAACGCATGATCGCCGCATCGCCGGATCGCGTATAGCGCGTACCAGGGAAGGGGTTGAACGGGATCAGATTGATTTTTGACGGCACGCCCTGTAGCAGCTTAATCAACTCGCGCGCGTGCTGCGGGCTATCGTTAACACCATCCAGCATGACATATTCAAAGGTGATTCTGCTGTGCGGCTTGCCTGCCACATAACGCTTGCAGGCATCGAGCAACTCGCGGATCGGATATTTCTTGTTGAGCGGCACCAGCTCATTGCGTAGCGCGTCATTCGGCGCGTGCAATGATACCGCCAGGGCCACATCGCTCACCTCGCGCAGCCGGTCCAGCGCCGGAACCACGCCTGCGGTGCTCAGCGTGACTCTGCGTTTTGACAGGCCATAGCAGAAATCGTCCATCATCAGACTCATGGCCTTGACCACGTTGTCGAAATTCAGCAGCGGCTCGCCCATGCCCATCAGCACCACATTGGTGATAATGCGCTCACCTTTTGGGTCCTTGCCCAGCGCACGGTTTGCCACCCACACCTGGCCGATAATCTCGGCGGCGCTGAGATTGCGGTTAAAACCCTGCTGCGCGGTGGAACAAAAGCTGCAATCCAGCGCGCAGCCTACCTGCGAAGACACGCATAAAGTACCGCGATCCCGTTCCGGTATGAACACCGTCTCGATGCAATTGCCGCTGTCGAGACGCAACAGCCATTTGCGCGTGCCATCCGCCGACGCCTGCTCCAATACCAATTCCGGCGGCCTGATCTCGGTGACTTCCTGCAAGCGTTTGCGCAGATCCTTGCTGATGTTGGTCATGGCATCGAGATTATCGACACCATTTTGATGTATCCATTGCAGCACTTGAGAAGCACGAAAAGCCTTCTCGCCGATGCCAGCGAAGAAGGCTTCCATGGACTGCCGGTCCAAACCCAGCAGATTAGTTTTCAGTTGCGTTTCCATCACACTCAAAACTATTTACTATTTAGCGTGTGCGCGGACAAATCTCTTCCGGCTTGAAGAAAAACCCGATTTCCTGTTCGGCAGTCTCCGGCGCATCTGAACCATGCACTGCGTTCTCTTCCACGCTATCGGCGAAATCAGCGCGGATGGTGCCGGGCGCGGCATTCTTGGGATTGGTGGCGCCCATCAGGTCACGGTTCTTGGCAATGGCGCCTTCGCCTTCCAGCGCCTGGATCATCACCGGCCCGGTGATCATGAAATCCACCAGATCCTTGAAGAACGGACGCTCTTTGTGCACGGCGTAAAACGCCTCAGCCTGCGCGCGCGTCAGTTGCGCCATTTTCGCCGCAACGATACGTAGCCCATTTTTTTCAAAACGGCTGTAAATCTCGCCGATCACATTCTTGGCAACGGCATCGGGCTTGATGATGGATAAAGTACGTTCGACAGCCATTACAAACTCTCCAGCAAAGATGGGTAAAAAGACAAACCCGCGAACAAACGCGGGCTTGTCTGTGGAAAAATCTTTTCTATTTTAATCGGTTGATGCGGCACTGGCAATCACTGGATTAACCAGAAGTCTCATCAAACACTGAAACTCTCGCCACAACCGCAGGTATTCTTGACGTTCGGGTTGTTGAACTTGAACTCCGCGTTCAATCCCTCCTTCACATAGTCAAGCTCCGTGCCGGCCAGATAAAGCAGGCTCTTGGGATCAACCACGATCTTCACCCCATGATCCTCATACACTTTATCGCCCGGCTCAATCCGCTCCGCGACATCCACCGTGTAGGCATATCCCGAACAGCCGGTGGTCTTGACACCGAGGCGCAACCCCTCCCCCCCGCCCTGCCTGGCAAGGAATTTCCGTACATGCTCGGCTGCGGCCGCTGTTAATGTGATGCTCATAGCTTTTATCCCCTACATATCCCAGGCGCTGTGCGCCGTGGCCCGTATACACTCAATCTGTTCGCGCAACACCGCGATGAACCGCAACACATCTTCCGGGGTGTTGCCCTGGCCAAGACTGATGCGTATCACCCGGCGCGCCAAGTCAGGATCGACCCCCATCGCCAGCAACACATGACTGGGCTCGCCACTGCCGCTAGCGCAGGCCGAGCCGCTGGAAACAGCGATGCCTTTGCGGTCCATGTTCATCAGCAGCGCCTCACCATCAATGCCAGGAGCACCGATCAGCACCGTATTTGGTAGGCGCTCAACGCGCTCGGCGGCCACTTCTGCGCGTCCTGCGCCCATGGCACTTGCACATCCCTGTGCGGCGAAGATCACCACACCGGGCAGCTCACGCAAGCCGGCCTCAAGCAAACCCCGCAACCTGCACAGATGAGCACTACGCACTGCCAACTCGTTGAGCGCCAGCTCTGCCGCCGCACCAAATCCTACGATTCCGGCGACATTTTCAGTGCCGCCGCGCCGCCCCATTTCATGCCCTCCGCCGTGCAGCAAAGGCTCCAATTCCAGGGTCTTGTCGACGATCAGCGCGCCGACGCCTTTAGGGCCATACAGTTTGTGCGCGGAGAGACTCATAAGATGGGCGCCGCTGGCAGGAAAATCAACCGGAATCTTGCCTGCGGCCTGCACGGCATCGGTGTGCATAATGGCGCCAACGCGGCGTGCTTGCGCACTGATTGCGGGTATATCTTGAATCACGCCCGTTTCGTTATTCGCCATCATTACCGAAACGATTTGCGGCGTGTGATTGAGCGCCTCGGACAATGACGCCGATGATACCCGGCACTGGTCGTCCACCGCGATGGTGTCAATGATCCAGCCCTGCCACTCCAGCGCGCGCGCCGGACCCAGCAACGAGGCGTGTTCAACGGCACTCACCGCGACACGTCCCGCCGCCAATCGTGCCGCCACACCCTTGAGCGCAAGATTATTGGACTCTGTGCCGCAGCCGGTGAATACCACCTGTGCCGATTGGGCGTTGACTAAGGCGGCGACTTGCTCGCGCGCCTGATCGACGGCATTGCGTGCCAACCTGCCATACGAGTGAACACTCGACGCATTGCCATAATGATCCCGCAGGTAGGGCATCATAGCCTCCAGCACCCGCGGATCCAGCGGCGTGGTCGCGTTATGGTCGAGATAAACGGCCACTAAGCGACTCCACCATCAAATCCAACAAGATCAGCTTGCTAACGCGCTACCCGCAATGCGCCCACGCTGCAACAGATCCTGGCGCACCACGACCTCTTTAACCTCGCGGCGTTCCACCAACTGGGCAAGATTGATGCCGCTAAGAAAATCGTAAATCTGGCGACTCAGGTCGGTCCACAGCTCGTGCGTCAGGCAAGGCTCGCCGTCCTGGCAGTTGGCCAGGCCGCCGCAACGGGTCGCTTCGACCGTCTCGTCAATCGCGCTGATCACTTGCACCACACTAATCTCACCCGGGGAACGGCTCAGCTTGTAGCCGCCGCCTGGGCCGCGGGCGCTGTCCACCAAACCTTCCTTGCGCAGCCGGGCGAAAAGCTGCTCAAGATAGGATAGCGATATACCTTGGCGCTGCGAAATGTCGGCCAATGGCACCGGCGCATTCACGGCATGAACCGCCAGGTCGAGCATGGCGGTGACTGCATAACGACCCTTCGTTGTTAATCTCATCTGTGTCTTCCTAGTTGCCTTAGGCTTTGGAGGGGGAAATAACCACAAAAATCATTATACTTAGTTGATAAAAATAGTCAACAATCATTCGCGGCCGTGCTCACTGCTTGCCGGTTCGTTGATCTCACACTGTTCAAGGCCGGGCAGCGCGGTGCCTTCCACATTGCCGCCTAACTTCCTGATCTCTCCGCTCATCTGCTCCACCCTGCTGTCCAGGGCATGGATATGATCGAGCATGGCATTGACCGCGTTCACCACAGGGTCCGGCATGTCTTGCGTCGTGCCATAGGCATCGAAGCCGATCTTTTCCGCGAAGGCGCGCCGCCGCTGGTCTGACTCCACCTTGTCCTTGGCGCGCACTATCCGCCCCGGGATGCCGACCACCGTCGCACCGGCTGGAACATCCTTCACCACCACGGCGTTGGAGCCGACACGCCCGCCGTCGCCGATGGTGATCGGCCCCAGCACCTTGGCGCCCGCCCCAACCACCACATCGTTGCCCAGCGTGGGGTGGCGCTTGCCCGCCTTCCAGCTTGTGCCCCCCAGGGTAACGCCGTGATACAGCGTGCAGTCATCACCGATCTCTGCCGTCTCGCCGATCACCACACCCATGCCGTGATCAATAAAGAAGCGCCGGCCGATCTTCGCGCCCGGATGGATCTCGACCCCCGTCAGCCAGCGCGCGAGCATCGAAAGAAAACGCGCCAGCCACTTGAGATTGGCGCCCCACAAGGCATGATTGAGACGGTGAAACAGCACCGCATGCACGCCCGCATAGGTGGTCAGCACCTCGAATGTGGTGCGCGCCGCCGGGTCGCGGTCGAAAACGCAGCGGATATCTTCACGTAAATGATCGAACATTGCCGACTAGAATACCATAAAATATTTCAGGTTAAATGTCCGAGCATAATACTATGGAATAATCGCTATTTTGCATGCTTTTTCTGCACGGCCGTCAAAATACCGCGCAGTATGTTGTACTCATTCCTATCAAGCTGGATGCGGTTAAACATGCGGTGCATGCGGCGCATCAAGCGGCGCGGTTTGGCGGGGTCGAAAAATTCGATGTCGATCATCGTTTGCCGCAAATGCTCATAAAACTGCGCCATTTCATCCGCCGTGACCCGCTCTATGTGCTCGCCGGGAACGCGGACAAGGCTTGCATCACCCACTGCACCCATGTCATACGCCATCATGACCTCATAGGCCATCACCTGCACCGCTGCTGCCAGGTTAAGCGAGGGGTAGGCGGGATTACTGGGGATGTTCATCAGATAGTGGCAACGTTCCAGCTCGGCATTGGTCAACCCGGAATCTTCACGGCCAAACACCAAGGCCACTTCGCCGCCAGCGCTCTCCGCCACCGCCAGTTGGGCGCATTCGCGGGGGCCGACTTGAGGCCACGCAATCGTCCGCAACCGGGCGCTGGCACCGAATACCAGGCTGCAACCTGCCAGCGCGGCGTCGAGCGAATCACACACGTGCGCCGCCGCCAGAATGTCATCAGCCCCTGAGGCGCGCGCGGTGGCCTCGGCGCAGGGAAACTTCTCCGGCTGCACCAGATACAGTTTTTCCAGGCGCATGGTCTTTATGGCCCGAGCGGCGGCCCCGATGTTGCCGGGATGGGTGGTGTTGACTAAAACAACTCGAATATTGGCTAGCATGCCTGTCATTCCATTTCTAAATAAATAGTGGAATCGTGTAGGGTGCGTCCCACGCACCAATGATTGCGGTACGTGGGACGCACCCTACATAATTTTTGTGTTTTTGGATGAAATTATAGAATCAGACCAGATAGGGACAAGGAAGCGATATTAACATTATGTGATATCCTATTGAGTTGAATTAATCGCTCATTACTATCCATATACGCCAATCCCGGGACTTCCATCATGCATCCCATGCTTAATATCGCGGTACGTGCGGCCAGGGCCGCGGGCAACGTCATCGCGCGCTCCGCCGGGCGGCTCGACTCGCTGACCGTCACCTCCAAAACACCTAACGATTTCGTCAGCGAGGTAGACCTCCAGGCCGAAAATGAAATCATCAAGATCCTGCGCAAGGCCTACCCCAGCCATGGCATCCTCGCCGAAGAGGGCGGCAGCCGGGACGGCGATGAATATCTGTGGATCATCGACCCGCTCGACGGAACCACCAACTACCTGCACGGCTTCCCCCAGTTCGCGGTTTCCATCGCGCTCCAGCACAAAGGCATCCTGACCCAAGCGGTGATCTATGACCCGGTTCGCCAGGAGCTGTTTACCGCCACGCGCGGCGGCGGGGCGCAGCTCAACAATCACCGTCTTCGCGTCACGAAAGCCAAGGGGCTGGAAGGCGCGCTGCTCGGCACCGGCTTTCCGTTCAAGGATTTAAGGCATCTGGATGCCTACCTCGGCATGTTCAAGGCCTTTATTCCACCCACCGCCGGCATTCGCCGCGCCGGTTCCGCCGCGCTGGACTTGGCCTACGTCGCAGCCGGCCGCCTCGATGGCTTCTGGGAGATCGGCCTCAATCCGTGGGACATGGCCGCCGGTGCGCTGCTGATTCAGGAGGCCGGGGGCATGGTCAACGACTTCTCGGGCGGCCAGGACTTCATGCAGACCGGCAATGTGGTCGCCGGGAATCCCAAGATGTTGCAGGAAATGCTAAAAACCATACAGCCTCATTTGACCCCGGACCTGTCCAGGTAAACTCACCCCGCAAGGATGAATACCACCTCTCACACCCCGATGATGCAGCAGTATCTGCGCATCAAGAGCGAGCATCCTCACAGGCTGGTGTTCTACCGCATGGGGGACTTTTACGAGCTGTTCTTCGACGATGCGCGCAAGGCCGCGCGGCTGCTCGACATCACGCTCACCACGCGCGGGCAGTCGGCGGGAGAACCTATCGCCATGGCAGGCGTGCCCTATCACTCCGCGGACGGCTACCTGGCGCGGCTGGTGAAGCTGGGCGAGTCTGTGGCGATCTGCGAGCAGATCGGCGATCCGGCGGCTTCCAAGGGTCCGGTAGAGCGCAAGGTGGTACGCATCGTCACGCCCGGTACCATCACAGACGAGGCGCTGCTGGATGAGCGCCGCGACAACCTGCTCGCCGCCCTGCACCAGGCTGACGAGACATTCGGCCTCGCCACGCTCGACATCACCAGCGGGCGTTTCACTATCCTTGAAGTGCAGGGACAGAGTGCTGCGCTTGACGAACTGGAAAGGATCAAGCCCGCCGAGCTGCTGGTAAGCGAGGATTCAGCCAGCCGCGCCCTGCTCGAAGGCCGACGTGGCGTGCGCCACCAGCCACCCTGGTACTTCGAAACTGACAGCGCCACGCGCCTGCTCACGGCGCAGATGGGCACGCGCGATCTGTCCGGCTTCGGGGCAGAAGGCCTGTCAACCGCGATTGCCGCGGCGGGTTGCCTGCTGCAATACGCACGCGACACGCAGCGCACCGCGCTGCCGCACATCCAGAACATCAAGGTGGAACGGCGCGAGGACGCCATTCTGCTCGACGCCGCCAGCCGCCGCAACCTGGAGCTGGAAACCAACCTGCTGGGTGGCCACGACAACACCCTGAGCTGGGTCATGGACCACACCGCCACGGCAATGGGCAGCCGCTTGCTGCGGCGCTGGATCAACCGCCCACTGCGCGATCACGCCGTATTGCGCCAGCGTTATCACAGCATCGGCACCCTGCTTGATGACAACGGCTACACCGCCCTCCATACCCTGCTGCGTGGCATCGGCGACATCGAACGTATTCTGGCTCGCGTGGCGCTCAAATCGGCGCGCCCACGCGACCTGGCGCACACACGCGAAGCACTGGGCGCGCTGCCCGGCCTGCACAATCTATTGCAAGACAAAGACTCGCCGCTGCTGCACAACCTGCGCGAACAGATCGGCACACATCCTGAGATCCACGCGCTGTTGCAGCGCGCCATCATCGAAACTCCGCCAATGCTGATCCGCGACGGCGGTGTGATCGCGCCCGGCTTTGACGCCGAACTGGACGAGCTGCGGGGCTTGAGCGAAAACGCCGGGCAGTATCTCCTTGACCTTGAAATCCGCGAGCGGCAACGCAGCGGCATCAACACCCTCAAGGTCAGCTACAACCGCGTGCATGGCTACTACATCGAAGTCACCCGCGCCCAATCCGAACACGTGCCTGACGACTACCAGCGCCGCCAAACCCTGAAAGGGGCGGAACGCTACATCACCCCGGAATTGAAAGCGTTTGAGGACAAAGCACTCAGCGCGCGTGACCGGTCTCTGGCGCGAGAGAAAATGCTCTACGAGGCACTGCTGGACGACCTGCTGCCACATCTGCCGAAACTACAGGCCACCGCAGCGGCGCTTGCCGAGGTGGATGTACTGACCACGCTGGCCGAGCGCGCCGACACATTGAACCTCGGTGCGCCGGAACTGCTGGACACACCCCTGCTGCACATCGAAGGCGGACGCCACCCGGTGGTGGAACAGACCCTGGACGGCCCGTTCGTGCCCAACGACATCGACCTGCACGACGCGCGGCGCATGCTCATCATCACCGGCCCCAACATGGGCGGCAAATCCACCTACATGCGCCAGACGGCGCTGATCACTCTGCTCGCCCACATCGGCAGCTTCGTGCCCGCCAACCGCGCCGTATTCGGCCCCATCGATCGCATCTTCACCCGTATCGGCGCTTCGGACGACCTGGCGGGCGGGCGCTCCACCTTCATGGTGGAAATGACCGAAACCGCCAACATCCTGCACAACGCCACCGAACACAGCCTGGTGCTGATGGATGAGATCGGACGCGGCACCAGCACTTTCGATGGACTGTCACTGGCCTGGGCCTGCGCCGAGCATCTGGCACGCAAAGTGCGCGCCTTCGCCCTGTTCGCCACCCATTATTTCGAACTCACCGAACTGCCCAGCCGCATCGACAGCACCGCCAACGTCCACCTCGACGCCGTCGAACACGGCGACAGCATCGTATTCCTGCACGCGGTAAAAGACGGCCCCGCCAACCAGAGCTACGGCCTGCAAGTCGCCGCCCTGGCCGGCGTGCCACGCGTGGTCATCGAACAGGCCAAACGGCGGCTGAAGGAATTGGAGAACGGCGGCATCCAGCGCCCAGCGCCCCTGCCCGAACAACAGATTTCGCTATTCCCGCCGGCAGTCGATCATCCGGTGGTGGATGAACTGAATACAATCAACCCAGACAACCTTAGTCCAAAGCAAGCGCTGGAGGTGTTGTATCGGCTGAAGGATTTGCTGAAAAATTAATCTGGAAAATAAGACAAAATATTCGATCGCATCGCATTGACAAACCGCAGGAAATTTTGTACGGTCAACACAAGATAAAGGAGGTTCCAGCATGAGTGTAGCCCTATCCCCACTTGTTTCGGAGTTCGAAACCGAAGAACAGGGAACCAGCTATACAGCATGGCTCAAGGCCAAGATTCAGGCCAGCCTCAACGACCCACACCCGAATATTCCTCACGATCAAGTCCTGTCCGAAATCGCCGTCGCAAGGCTTTGCCGATCTGGACACCACCCGCGCATGGGTACGCGACTTCATCGCGTGGCACAACAACGATCATCACCACAGCCGCATCCGCTTCGTCACCCCGGCACAACGGCATTGTGGCGAAGACAAAGCGATACTGGCGAAGCATCAGCCGTCTACGAGAATGCCAAGGTAAAACGACCAGAAAGGTGGTCAGGTGACACGCGCGACTGGACACCGGTTGGGAGTGTCATGCTCAACCCTGAACGGCCAGTCCCTGACCTTCAAAAGGCGGCATAATGAAAACGGTTGGCGCGACAACTACCTTGACAAACGCCGCCCTAGGCATGCATTGGATTTGTCTTGCCCCCCTCTTGCCCGATAGCAGAAAAATTCTTTCTGCACCCCAACTAAAATCAAAAGCCAAGGAGCCTTTATGAAAGTCAGCGTATTGCATTTAACTCCACTAGTAGTGGTGCTTTTTGTTACTGGTTGCGCATCGACAACGATAAAGAATCCTAATGCTTATCAGCAAGTACCTTTGCGGCAAGCTGAACACATGCCCTCCAAGGCGGCGTTAGCAGGAGACAAGAGCCGGGTGGTCGTATATGCACTGGAGGATAAGAAATGGCCAGGAACCGGTGAAGAGGTGGCTGATAAGGTAGCCAATGAACTAAATGCAACAAATAACGTGGTGGTTGTGGATCGGGGTCTTGCGGCAAGGCTTCGCGATGAAATTCAAATGGCTGAGACCAAAGGGCATACAGGCTATAAGGGGCAGGATGTGGCTGATTTTGCGATCACCGGCAAAATTACCGATGCTTCAGCAGGCGTAAAATATACAGCAGCACGGAGTGAAGTGAATAAAAAAGGAGAACGAACTCACATTCCGGCGCAATGCACGACTTCGGGGAGGTCTGCTTTTAGCCTGAAAATTATTCAGCTGCCATCGCTGGATGTTATCAAAACAATGGATTTTGAAGCAACGGCATTTTCAACGCAAGGTGCTGATCATGCGAACAACTGTGTGAGAGTAGAGCCGGGGGCGGCGAACAGGATAGTCTCGGAGGCCACCGCAGATGCCATGCGAAAAGCACGTGTGGAATTAACAAACCAGTTTGCTCCGTCTGGTTATGTGGTGGACCGCAGAACACATGAAAAGAAGAATATTTTTAAGACGACTCTGGGTGAGGCTGGGGGTGCCAAACAGGGTTTGACAGCAAAAATTGTTCGTACTGTTTCAGAAAAAAATGCCTTGACGGATGAAACAACCACCGAGGAGGTCATTATTGCCGAAGGGGTTATAAGTGATCAGATTGGAAGAAATTCTTCATTTGTGATTGTTTCCGATCAGGAACAAGCCGACAAGATATTGCAGGGCGACAAGGTGCAGGTCAAATACGAAAAATCTATAACGGATCATATACTTGGTGGAATTGAGTCCATTAACAAGGTAGTGAAGTGATTGTTGTTCCGGGCACTTTAAGCAATCGCGTGGCTACGAAAGTGGTCACGCGATTTTCTTTGTTGCACATATAGTTGCTGCATCAATGCTGCTCTCATCTGCCGTTTTTAGATTTGTTGGAATAGATGCCATGAAACAAGCATGCTTGCTATTGATGTTCGCGCTTATGTTGTGGGTAAGGGCATCTGATGCTTTTGACTTTAGCTTTGGCGAGAAAGTAAAAGAAATACCACAATGGGTTTCCAGCCCAGTAGCCGATAATGCGGAGTATTTGCACGGCGTCGGGGAGGGGAGATCACTCGTGAAAGCTGAGCAGTCGGCGCTCAATAACATTAGCGGAAAACTGGCTACCGTGGTGAGCAGCAATGTTTCATCGGAAACTACGCTCCGTCAAGGCAAGGTAAATGCCTATTTCAGCGAACAGGTGAAAAGCAAAACATTCGATACCAAACTTTCAGGTTACGAGATTGTGCAGTCCGCCACCCAGGGTGAGAATTACTACGTCATGGTAAGGATGTCCCGCAGTGTCTTTGTAAAAGATACCGTGGCACGGCTGAAACTGATTGATGACCGCCTGAATACCCGGGTTGCCCTTGCAAGCAAGACATCAAAAGTGCAGCATTATCTCGCTCTGAATGAGATCCAACCTGAAATTGTCGAGGCAACGGCACTGGTGCTGTTGCTGCAAGCGGCATCGCCTGCTTTCAATAGCGATAAATATCTTGCTGCGTATCAGAAATATCAGGCAGCGATGAATGAAATGTTATTTCAGTTGCGGTTTAGAGTTGAAGCGGCGCCCGATATGTCTGCGGTTGCAGATATCATCATCAGGTTGCTGGGGAACGAAAAATTGTCTGCCTCAGCGTCGAGAGCAGGACATGCCGATGCAGTGATCGCTATTTCAGGAAGTGCGCAGAATAATATTGTTTTCTCGGAATATTCCACCCAGCTGAGAGTGAACATTCAGGTAACAGATGAGACCGGACGCAGAATTAATACTGAAGAGATTGTTGTGGCGGGAGGTTCGATGTCAAATTTTGATGCTTCAGCAAGAACCGCCGCCAACTTTCTGGAAAAGAAATTGAAGGACAAAGGGATGTTCGCGATGCTGGGAATGCAAAATCCCAAGTGAATGCTGCCAAACAACAGGATAGCCAGCGTAGAGCACTACTCATTGCTTAATCACTATTGAATCGCGACCACCCGACTGGGGTATAAGCGCTCGTAAGAAGGCATTGCCATGCCGAGTGATGCGCCGATGTAAGTGGGATCGGCGATCACGTACTGAATGCCCTGGTATACGACTGTGGAGTATTCCGGCTTGACATGCTTTAGTAGCACCGCAGTGGTCATGTGCCCGGGATAAAGCAGACCTATTACCTTCGCACCAACCAACTCATGCACCAGCCACGCAAACAGTACTGAGCGATCCTCGCAGTCGATATAAGGGAAATGAAGCGACTCTTCAACGAATAAATATCGTTCTCGACCGAACTGATCGTTGTCGGTCTTATAGGGAAATGACTTTTGTACGAAGGCAAGCAGGAAACCTACCGCTTCTTTTTCTCCCATCGTTGCGGTGTATTTTTTCAGTTCAGGCAACAACCCATTACGCAACAGTGGACTGCCATCCGTGTCAAAGTAGAGCTCGAATTCCGATTGTGGAAAAGATGCCAGGTATTCAACCAGCCGATGATCATAAGGCACGCTCAGATTGATGACCTTGCCTTGGTGTTCAAAAGACAATGCTCGTTGCGCCGGGACGGCTTTGGCAAAGACCGTCGAGGCGGATGTGACATCAAGCGGTTTTAGCCTGTCAGGATAGCTCGCCTCATAGGTATAGAAACGGTGGATGCTATCACCATAATCTGCCGCCAGCACCGCATAGTAAGTTTGATCACCAACCTTGATATATTTGGTTGAATATACCGACTGTTTCATTGCAACAAACAGATGCACATCGTTTCCGCCATAGCCCATGCGCACGTCATAGCCAGACTTGACGAGAAAATACCATAGCAGCAAATTCTGTTCTGACTTGCGCGCTGGCTGCAATGTCTGCGCAACAGCACGCCATAGTGTGACACCACCCCAATCATCCATTATTAGATTGCGTCGCGCGTCACCAATCGCTTGAACTGTCGCTTCGTATTTGCTGCCACTCATCATCGTCCAGAATGCGCTCATCGCCTCCGGCTTGTCACCGCCGGGCATACGGTAATTTTTCCATTGCGGATCAAAATTGAATCTCACCGCATTGCCATAAAACATTATTTCCAGCACGTCAGCCTCAACAGGAGCCGGCTCGGGCTGCGGTGGTGGGATAAAGGGTTGCGGGGGCGGGGGAGCGACAACGATGGGTGAAGGAGCAGGCGTGGGCGTTATCGGTGCGGGTGTCGGACTCAGTGGAACGGTTGGTACGGCCACCGGTATTTGTCTGGGTTTGGGTTCCTTGATACGAACCTTGCCTCGGAAGGTATCAAATTCACTCCACTGGCCCTTCAGAAAACCGGCGAATTCGCGATCCTGTTTTTCCTTGTACCCCTGGAATTCAGCCTTGATCTTTTGCGTACCCTGCTGTTGCTGCTTTTTATATGCCTCAAAATCATCCGCAGCTATGCTCGGCGATGGAAATAAGGCCGCTGCCAGAAAAATCGATACTGCAA
This sequence comes from Gammaproteobacteria bacterium Ga0074134, assembly GCA_001464965.1. Classification (GTDB taxonomy): domain Bacteria; phylum Pseudomonadota; class Gammaproteobacteria; family Ga007554; genus LNEJ01. The sequence continues at coordinate 41,035 of LNEJ01000035.1, read as the reverse complement.
AAGATTCATTAAATTTTTTTGGGGCCGTCTCCATTTTGCACTCTCACCATCAATTATTCGTCGCTCGGCACCAGCCATACCCACAAAATATCCGCATCAGGATCACGCCATTTTTCCTTTACCAGAACTTTAATGTCCCTCTGTTTGGTGTCTTCATGAGTGACCTGCGCACCTACAGTGCTTGATTTATCATTCGTAACAGAGGTGGAAGAGACCTGTTTCGACTGTATATTTACACCCAAACGTTTTGCAAATTCAGTGCGTCCACGCAATATTGCCAATTCCTCTTGTGCAACCCTTCCTCCCACATGCATGCCCGCAGATACAGACACGCCATTGCCTGGATTATCTATCCAGGCCGGTCTTGCATTTGAAACAGGATCTACGCTTGCACATGCCGAAACAAAAAGTGTTACTTGAATCGCCAAAATTACGTTAAAGATATGCATCGACTACTTACTTACCTGTATTTATGCATCTCATCGCGCTCCCTTGTTTACATCCGTCGACAGTTCTTCTTGTGCTTCCTTGGCATTTTTTCGCTGCTGTTCAGGCGAATTCCCACCTTGTGGTGACGCACAAGCTGAAATATTCAACGCAAGTAGCAAAGACAACAGGATAGAAGTTAATTTGTTCATATCATGCCTCTCATCAGCGCTACATCATTATTTTGAAGTAACCTCTCCCCTCATTTTGGCAATATCAGCAGCCATCTCATCCTGAGCCTTGCCTGCCTGGAATTTCTGCCACAGCGCTCTTTCGTTGTTCATGCTGGTTCTGACGGCTGATTCAGTCAATTTCTGCGTGGCTGCCTCATCCATACCAATCAGCACATACATCGCACCATCCGGGCCTTGCATACTTCTGAAGATTTTGGTGCCTATCAGAGACTGATCGGTAATTTGCTTGGTAGTAGCAGTGTAAACCTGATCCACTGTTTCCTTGTCGCCTGCACCGGTGGTTTCAGCATACTGCTTGATTGAGTTTTGTACGTGAACTTTCATTTGCTGCGCAAGCTTAACTCGGGCTGAAGTTGCGGCCTGTTGTTTCATGAAGTCAATCCCGGCAGCAGACTTGGGGAAGCTACCAGTGGCCGCAACCGCAACACCCTCAACTGGACCATCGCACACCCACAAAGGCGCCGCTTTATCCGAGCCAGGGAATACGCATTCCGCAACAGCCTCTTTCTTTGCTGGCGTTGAACAAGCTGCAAGGCCCAAGGCCACAGCATAAACTAACAGTAAATTTAGCTTGTTAGACATAAAACCCCCAAATAACGATTAAAAAATGATAAACTGATCATAACTATCTGGATCACTTAATGACACATAAAAACATCAACAACTGCTCAACAGTACTCAATCTCCTGTATTTTTAGCAAGTAGCCTGGGTTGAGCGTTGCTTGCGAAACCCGGGGGCCTGTTGGTCCATTTAATACGCGTGGGCTAACAAAAGGACGTTTGTCCACCCTACCCGGCTGCGTGAACAACCCCGCAGCAGGCAACCCATTCCTTTGATTAGGCGATAGGCACCAACCATATTCACCATTATCTATATTGTTTTTGTTGAGTTCGCAAGTATTATTTTTCGCAAGCGGACTCAGGGCGGCACACGACCCTCCTAAGAGGTTTTTTTACTGGCACAAAACCTGTCGCGTTTCACCCTCGCCATACCGCGCCGCGAGACCAAAACCCCGCGCGGGAATTGACCAGTAGAGCCTTCGTGGCATGCCACACCCATTTCGTGCGCACAGCGCACTTTACGCTTGCTTACAAAAGGCGCGCGGATTGACCTTGCGCTGTGAGAAGGGCAACCGCCTTTTTGTCGAAGGAAACGAAAACTTCCCCGCCAAGCCAGTTGCCCTCGTAGGCAATAACGCCATCAGCAAAATCCCCGCCCGCTTCGAGCACCGACAGGCCAGCCTCTACGGCGGGTCTGTTCACTTCCACGTTTGCGGCGGCAAGCAGTGCGCGGATTGCGGTGGCTGCGTCGGAGGGCTGGAAGCCATAGACCCTAAGCAGCACCCACACAAATTCACACAGACAGGGCAACGCAACCGCAATCAATTCGGCATCAGTCAAGACCTTGGCGTCGACACTCGCTTGAGCGGGGTCGCCACACACGACGGCACGAACAAGTACATTCGGGTATCAACAGCGACCTTCATTTTTCACCAGCCCAACCTTGGGCAATCGCCGCATTTATTTCTTCAATGGTGGCGACTTTATTGGTCCGGCCTGCAAGCAATCCGACAAAGCCGCCAATCGTTCCGGTACGCCGGGCTGCTTTAAGAACGCCCCGCCCATGTGGCAGCAGATCCAGTTCAATCTTTTCCCCTGGCCTGATGCCAAGATGTTGCAGCACGTCTTTTCTAAGCGTCACTTGCCCTCGTGCGGTAACGGTCAATGTGGTCATGGTGATGTCCTCGCAGCCTCTATAATATTGACGCTTTATATAGTGATGCAAAAAAGCCTTACTTTCAATATCCGTTGCCAGCGCGTAGCGCGTAGGATGGGTGGAGCGTAGCGTAACCCATCATTAAAACCGCTCCCCGGAATCATGTTCCATGTCGAATCCGCCCCCCGCCCAATCGGCCGGATACACCCCATGCCGAACATACCGGTGAAAGTTCGATGGGTTACGCTACGCTCCACCCATCCTACGCTCCTTAAAAACAGCCAGCAGGGTGGGCACGTTTTTTGTGCCCACACGATAAAGCCTCAAAGAACCAGGACACGATCCACCACCCATCATGCGTCACGTCCGTCGTTCGCGTGGGCAAGCAAAAAGCCGTTTTGCGCACGCTACAGGACTGCAAAAAATACAGGCCGGGTTAGCCTGTGAGGGCGTAACCCGGCGGCAGGGACGACCGTGGAAACGCCGGGTTACGCTGTGCCAACCCGGCCTGCGGCGCGCCCGGCGGCCGGGATGACAGCGCAGCCCACGTTTGTCCCCCACGCTTATCCGGGCGCGGAAGGGGTGAACCCCTCGCTACGCTCTGCCCCCGGGGCTTCACGGTAGCCCGATCACCTGCACAGGGCAGGACTACTGGAATAGTTCCGCGCTATTCAAGCTCGCAGAGGGAGAGGAGCCACCAGCGATCAGCACCTTGCCGTTGAACAGCAGCGTGGCGGTGTGATAAATCCTTGCCGCCGCCATGTTACCGGTGGCGCTGAAGATGCCTGTTGCTGGGTCGTACAGCTCCGCGCTATTTAAATAAGGACCAAATACAGTGCCACTAAATCCTCCAGTGACCAGCACCTTGCCGCTGGGCAGCAGTGTAGCGGTGTGTTGATTCCTTGCTGCCGCCATGCTGCCGGTGGCGCTGAAGCTGCCTGTCGCCGGGTCGTATAGCGCACTATTTAAACCAGAATTAAGTCCTCCCGTGACCAGCACCTTGCCGTTGGACAGCAGCGTGGCGGTGATGACAGTTCCCATCGGCGTGCCAGTGGCGCTGAAGCTGCCTGTCGCCGGGTCGTATAGTTCGGCGGAAAGCCCCCCAGTACCAGTAACACCAGTAACCAGCACCTTGCCGTTGGGCAGCAGCGTGGCGGTGGTGACAGATCCCATCGCCGTGCCAGTGGCGCTGAAGCTGCCTGTCGCCGGGTCGTATAGTTCGGCGCTGGTAAAACTGAGGCTACCGCCCCCCATCCCTATCCCTCCAGCGATCAGCACCTTGCCGTTGAACAGCAGCGTGGCGGTGTGATAAATCCTTGCCGCCGCCATGCTGCCAGTGGCGCTGAAGCTGCCCGTCGCCGGGTCGTATAGCTCTGCACTATTCAAAAAACCAGATCCATCAGCTCCTCCGGTGACCAGCACTTTGCCATTGGGCAGCGGCGTGGCGGTGTGTCCCTGTTTCGCCGTCGCCATACTGCCGGTGGCGTTGAAGTTACCAGTCGCCGGGTCGTATAACTCCGCACTGGATCCACCAAGCCCGCCAGTGATCAGCACCTTGCCATTGGACAGCCGCGTGGCGATGTGCCCCCATCTCGCCGTCGCCATGCTGCCGGTGGCACTGAAACTGCCGCTGCTGCTGGCAGCGCAGGTAATGGCGACCGTGGTGATGTTGGCGGCGATGGTGCCGATGCCATTGGCTACGCTACAGCTTTGGCCGGCGGGCTGGGTAAGGACGGTGACGCTGTAGGGGCTGCCGCTGACGAGCGGTGTGGCGAAGGTGAACGCGCCATTAGCCGAGACACTGAGGTTATCACCGCCATTGTTTTGCAGCACGACGGTGCCGCTCAGCCCGGAGACCGCGCCGCCTACGCTGTAAAGGGCTGGCCCGCCGCCTAGGGCGATCATGATGCTGAGCGATTTGGTTGTCGACTGCGGTGACGCTGCGCTATCCTGCACCCGTATCGTTACGGGGTAGGTGCCTGGGACGGTCGGTGTGCCGCTGATCTGGCCGGTAGCGCTCAGCGTCAGCCCCGCCGGCAAGGCGCCGGCGATGACGCTCCACGCGTAGGGTGGTGTGCCGTTGGCGGCGGTCAGGCTGATGTTATAGGACGTGCCGACGATGCCCGCCGGGAGCGACGGTGTGGTGATCGCCAATGGCACAGGCGCGGTTACGATGATGCTGAAGGGCGTGGCCGCCGACTGCGTTAAGCTGTCCTGCACCTGTATCGTCACGGGAGAGGTGCCCGCTGCCGTGGGCGTGCCGCTGATCTGGCCGGTGGCGCTGTTAAGCGTCAGGCCCGCTGGCAGGGTGCCGGTGGTGATGCTCCACGCATAGGGTTGTGTGCCGTTGGCGGCGCTCAGGCTGGCGCTATAGGGCGTGCCGACGATGCCCGCCGGGAGCAACGATGTAGTGATCGCCAAGGGCACAGGCACGGTCACGGTGATGCTGAAGGATCTGGTCGCCGACTGCGCGGGCGTCGAGCTGTCCTGCACCTGTATCGTTCCGGAGAAGATGCCTGCGACGGTCGGCGTGCCGCTGATCTGGCCGGTTGCGCTGTCGAGCGTCAGGCCGGTCGGCAAGGCGCCGGACCAGCTCCATGAATAGGGCTTGGTGCCATTGGCGGCGGCCAGTCTGGCGCTATAGGGCGTGCCGACGATGCCTGCCGGGAGCAACCGCGGAATCATTGCCAACGGCGCCGGTTCTGTGATGATGCAATCAGGCAGGGTGGCATCGGCGGTGTAAGGCCCGACGTTGACGGTGGTGGTGACGGGCTTGCCGTTGCGGTCAAAAAACGAAACGCTGAGCGTCGCCCGGCCATCGCGGCGCATCGCCACCTTGAAGCTGCCATCCGCCGCCGTATAGGCCGTGGCCGACCCGGAATAGTCGATGCCATCGGTTTTAACCGTCACGTTTTCCACCGGCTGTTTGGCGGTATCGCGGACGCAGCCGCTGAGCTGCACGGTGTTCATCGGCGCATCGGCGTTCCAGGTGCCGAAGCGCCTCACCGTGCCGGTGTAAAACAGGTTTGACGCGGTGCCGGCCAGGGTGGCGGTGCCTTCCTGCGTCCAGCGGCCGGTCGTTGCGTCAAAGATCAAGAGGGGGATGGTTGCGGGCGGCGCTGACGAAAGTGTGCCGAGCGGAATGCGGATCGTGGCAGTCTGCCCTGCGGCCAGTGTGTAGGGCGTGCCGGCGTCGTCACGGACGTCCACCTGCAGTGCGCCAAAGCTTTCGATGGCAACCGGGTCTCCCCCACCGCTGAACAGCGCCGTGAAATCCCCCGGCATCACGCTGGTGTCGAGCGCCGGATTGATCGGCGTGACCGACACATTGACGGTGGCAGCCGGCGCGCCGCCGCCGACCGGCACCAGAGCGCCGGGGGGAAGCGTAACCTGGGCGCTCGAACCCGGCACCGTGACCGTGTCGCCCGCCGCGACACGAATGGCGCTTGTCACGCCGATGGGTAATAGTTGCACCACTAGCGATGACGTCTTCCCAGCCAGCACACGCGCCACCTGAGAGGTTTCCGCAAAACCCGCCGCCGCGATATTGATGACAACGCGCTCGCCCACGTCCGCCGCCAGGGTGTAACTGCCATCCGCTGCGGATGTCACGGTGGTGGCGCCGGCGCGCAGGGTTGCGCCTGAAACGGCCTTACCCGTCGCGGCCGACATCACCGTGCCTGAAACCGTGCCGGTCAAGGACGTAGGCTGGGGGTCCAGGCCGGGCTTCGGGTCGTCTCCACCGCCACCGCCACCGCCGCCGCACGCGGCGAGCAGCGTAGCGGCCAGGAGGAAACCCAGCAAACGAAACATGTTACGCAGCGAACTCATTGTTATATCCCCCAGCTTTATATGGCACATTGCATGCCCGATTTATCCAGTAGTGATGTCTCAACAAACACATACTCAGGGATTGTTAGCCGCGCCACAATAGCCCAAATGGGCTATTGTGGCGTCACGAGGACAGGATATTATGGAGAAAAAAATGGAGAAAAAGCGAAGGGGGATTTTCTTATGGTTGCTCCCGATGAGGAGTTCGGCGAGCTGATACTTCAGATCTATCGCGGTTCGCGCGTGGCACCGTTCGCGCAGTTCCGTGATCACGCGCTGGACATCATCAAGCCCGCCCTGGATTTCGATACGGCGAAATGGGGTGCGGGTATACACGACAAACACGGCACGTTCATCAGCAGCGTCCATCTCTATCAGCTCCCGCCGAGCATGCTGGAGGACTACGCAAAAGCAGTGGTAACCTACAATTATGCTGCGGCGCGTATCACTGCCCAGCTTGGGCGCACAGTCTGCATTCCGTGGGACGACCCCGAAGCATGCCGCGAACAGAACGCAGCGCAACGCGCCTATCAGTTCAAGTATGGAATACTGCACCTATTAAGCACCGCGCTACCCGACCCGGCCTTGGGGCTGTACCATTTTCTCAGCCTCTATCGTGCCGATCCGGCACGGCCGTGGACGGAGGCCGCGCGTCAATTGAAGGAACGGCTCTTTCCCCATCTGATCGAAGCCCTCATGCAGGCGCGCTGCCTGCATATGAAAAAGGAAAGAGGAGCAGAGCAGGGATACGCCATTGCGGATCGCACGCTGTCAATCGCCAATGCCACGCCGCTCTTCAGAAATCTGGTGCTGCTCGAGTGGCCCCGCTGGAACGGCGATCAGATGCCGCCCGCAGTGCGCGCCGCATGGTCGGAGGGCAAGCGCTTGTGCTACAGGGGCAAGCAGGTGGTCATTTCCATGGAACCCGACCAGCAGCTCGTGCATCTGATGGCACGGCGCTGTAATGCGCTGGATCTCTTGTCGATGCGGGAATTGATCGTGGCGCGGCTCTTCGCCCGGGGGCTGGAGCACAAGGATGTCGCCAAAGAGGCGGGCGTTTCACCCCACACGGTGCGTAACCAGATCAAGATGATCTACACCAAGCTGGGCGTGAGCAACAAGACCGAGTTAGTGGCCTGTTTGGCGGACCTGTCGTAGCTCATCTTGCAAGCAAATAAGCCATAAAACGTAGAGTGCGCACAGCGCTTGCTACGCAAAATCATGGCATTCCTAAACACAGGGTCACCACCATCAATATTTCAGTCACGCACTGCTTGGTGCGCCGTGTGACATGGAGAGGCAGACACCATCGTCGTGACGTACCGAGAAACCGAGCTTCTGGTAGAGAGCCGCTGCGCGAGCGTTGTATTTCAGCACCGTAAGCCGCAGCGGCTTTCCAGCCCGTTCGGCTTCCGTCAATAGCTGCTGCAAGCAGGTGTAAATTTATCCGACAAAATTTATCGGGATAATTATCCATTTTCGATCAACTTTGAGCAGACCATAGCAGCGCCAGCAGTTGACGATGAGACATAAAATTTAGGCTCTTCCCCTGATCTAGTGGGTAGAATTCACCGAATTACGCCTTCCGGGTAGAGGCTCAACCCGCCAAGATGGAAGTAAATGGCACTGGCAAACCGCTCTTTGTTGCGAAAGCCTCGGCTGCGTACCTTGATCATTTTTATCCGGCTGTTAAGCCCTTCTGCCGGGCCGTTGCTGACCTTCAAAACAATGGCATTCAGAATTCCCCAGAGATGAGTCTTGATGGTCCTGGCGACTGATTTGATCGGCTCCAGTCGACTGCGTACTGCCCACGATAGCCACTGTTCCCAGCCCTTGCGTGCCCATATCTTGCTGACATAGTGCCACAGTGACATGGCGCACTCCTTGAGGGCCCAGGCGCGCGCAGTCTTGAGCGTGCTCTGGCGCAGCGCCGTGAACCGGAGCTTCTGTTTGTGCGTCATGTTCCGGGGATTGTAGAGCCAATCGTATTTGCTCCCCTTCAGGTCATCACACCCTTCAGCCATCAGTGTCTTGTGCTCCTGGCGGCGCACTTTATCAACCGCTTCACCGAGGTATTTGGCGACATGGAACTTGTCGAAGGCAATCTTGCTCTCAGCCTCAGGAATGCATTCCAGCGTGGCGTTGATGTAGGCGGGCCACATGTCCATGGAGACGCTCTCAATCGCTGTTGTCTGCGCCTCTGTCAGGCTCTCGTACCACCCCTTGAGGTTCTCTTTCTTGCGATCCTGCCCCACGTGCAGCACGGTTCCAGAGTCTTCGCAAACAACGGGGTCAAGTCTATAGCCGTATGAATAGCCGAAGACAAGGACACCCATAACTTATTGGTAGGCCAGATGACAGAGGAGATGATCAAAGAGTATTTGGAGCATCATTTTGAACCTAATTCGAATGACAACTTTAGAATGGAACCCGAATAGACGCGTCGTTTAGTCGACGCGTATCCGGACTTTCAGTCCGCAACCCCAACCACCGGCTAAAGCCGGTGGGTTGTTGAGTTTTAAGCAGGAGTAACCCAGGGGTGATTGCCATGGTCATATACGCAAAGATCCAGCGCGGACCAGAAAGACCGACAGGGAAGACAAGAGAACTAATACCGCCCATGCTGCTTGCTGATGTAGTTGGTCAGCTCCACATACTGATTGTTCATGCGCCGCACTATGGCATGCACAGAGCGGACGATAGAGCGCATCACGCGGTACACGATCAGGGGATCGGTGTTAAGCAATGCTTCAAAAGACTCACGGCGCAGAGTAAACACTTCGGTATCACCAATCGACGTCAGGGTTGCGCTGTGTTCGAGTCCGTCGATAAAGCCCAAAGCACCCGCCAAATCGCCTATCTTGAGGATATGCAGGGTGGCTGACTCGCCGCCCCCGCTCTCTTTGACCACAGCGAGCATGCCGCTCATGACCACATGCAGACTGTTGTCGCTATGCCCCTCCTGAATCAAAACTTCCCCGTCTTTCAAGCGGCGTGTTTCGATAACCCTGGCTAATATCCTGCATTGTTCATCGGTCAACTCAACCGCAAAGGGCGAGGAACGGAGAATGTCATACTTGACCTGGTCGCTCATGGAGAACCCATCCCGTGATGAATTAGTGCTCGATTATAAACAAACCACGCACAACCACAACGCCTGTCATCAGGCCATATTTTCAAGGATGGCGCGCTTGACGGACTCCAGCGTCGCCTCGACGGTATGTACTGGCGCAGTGCTCTGACTGATGGCAATGTCCGGGTCTTTGAGTCCATGACCCGTGAGGGTACACACCACCTTGCTGCCCTCGGGAATCTTGCCCGACTTGATATCCCGAATTGCACCTGCCAGCGAGGTCGCCGAGGCAGGCTCGCAGAACACGCCTTCCTTTAGAGCAAGCAACTTCTGCGCGGCCAGGATTTCCTGATCCGTACATTCGTCAAACCAGCCGTTGGACTCTTCTCTTACCTTCCACGCCTTGTCCCAGCTTTGCGGATGACCGATTCGTATCGCCGTGGCCACGGTCTCGGGGTTATCGACCGGCTGGCCGCGCATGAACGGGGCGGAACCGGCGGCCTGATAGCCCACCATGCGCGGGTGATTATTGACGATGCCGTGATCCTGGTATTCCCTGTAACCCATCCAGTGGGCGGTGATATTGCCCGCGTTGCCGACCGGCAGGCAATGGAAATCCGGCGCGCACTCCAGCTCTTCGACAATCTCAAAGGCCGCCGTCTTCTGGCCTTGCAGGCGGAAGGGGTTAATGGAGTTGACGATCGTAACCGGGGCCTCCAGCGCGACATCTTTGACCAGTTGCATGCCGGCATCGAAGTTGCCTTTGATCTGGATCACCACTGCGCCGTGAATCATTGCCTGGGCGAGCTTGCCGAGCGCGATTTTCCCATCGGGAATCAGCACGAACGAAGCGATTCCCGCACGCGAGGCATAGGCCGCCGCCGCCGCCGATGTGTTGCCGGTGGAGGCGCAGATGATGGCGCGACTGCCCTCATCCACGGCCTTGGTCACCGCCATCGTCATGCCACGATCCTTGAACGAACCGGTGGGATTAAGACCCTCGTATTTGACGTAGATGTCCACTTCTTTTCCCAGCAGGCGCGGGATGTTGTTGAGCCGGATCAACGGGGTGTTACCCTCGCCGAGACTAATGATGCGCGTATCGTCATGGACGGGCAGGCGATCGCGGTATTTGTCGATCAGACCGGTGTAGCGGGGGCGGAAGGGCATAAATAAATAAACCTCAAGGATAAATTGCGCGTTGTTGGCTATTTGTCAAAGCTGTCTGATGTGTTGGGCGCGACGGGGATCAGGCGGCAACCTCGATGTACTCAACGTGACTAGAGGGCGAAGGGATAGGGAAGCCATCCTCACGCAACCCGGACAGATGGAATTCAATGGCCTCACGAATGGCGCTTTCGACTTCCTCCACAGTTGCACCCGTAGCTACACAGCCCGGCAGATCAGGGACATAGGCAGAGTAGTTACTTTCGATTTTCTCGATCACAATGGCATAGCGCATAATTGAATCCTCATTTCTTCAAACCCATTTGCTTGGAAATACTGTTCAAAGTACCCGGAGCACATTTTTCTTGCATCCACCCCTTGACAACAGCTTTCGCAAATGCATTATCTCATGTACGCCTCTATAGCACTCGCAGCAAATTTCGGCAAGTGTTCACCCGCATCATGCAGAGGCATACCTAACAGGTAGCGGGTATGGTCTGCTTTCTTAAAAGGGGCCTATTTCAATTCGGCTGGGATACTCCAGCCTTCTTTTCCGACTAGCTGGGTCCAAACAGCCTTGAGAGCGCATCGCGGCATTCTACCTGCTATGCGCGCTTTCATTTTCGCGCTGTGGCGTTTGTCACTTCGCAACTTCGATTATCCCTCAAATTTACCTGCCTCATAGGTTTTGCGTGCGCGCCCTGATGAGCAGCAGTTTTCGACACTGATCATATCGCGCGCGTAACAATCAACCAGGAGGAGTCAATGACCAATCTCATTGCACTACTTGCGCTCGCCGTAACGGCGCTAGCGCTCGTACTGGCGATACTTGTCCAGTTACAGCAGTTTTACTAGGCAACACGTACCCGGCGATTAAGCGCCTCGATTGTCGGGTACGTTGCCGCTTAACCAGTCTTGCGCTCCGTGGCTCACCCCTTCAAATGCTCCACCCGCATCCTCATAACCGGCCCCGCCATCGTCCCCAGTGCTTCGATGCGGCGTATCGCTTCGTTCATCTGCTGTTCGCGGATGCGGTGGGTGAGGATAACCACCGGCACCGAGCCGTCGCCGTTGGCCGGGGCCTTTTGCAGCATGGCCTCGATGCTGATGTTTTGATCAGCGAGTATGCGCGTCACGTCGGCCAGTACGCCAGGGCGGTCTTGGGCCTGCATGCGCAGGTAATAGGCGGTTTCCACTTTTTCCATGGGCAGGATCGGCAGGTCGGACAGCGCATCGGGCTGGAACGCCAGGTGCGGCACACGGTTTTCCGGATCGGAGGTAAGGGTGCGCACCACGTCCACCAGGTCGGCCACCACTGCCGAGGCGGTGGGCTCAGCGCCGGCGCCCGCGCCGTAAAACAGCGTCGGACCGACCGCGTCGCCCTTCACCAGCACGGCGTTCATTACGCCATCGACGTTGGCGATCAGGCGGCGATGCGGGATCAGCGTGGGATGCACGCGCAGCTCTATGCCTTCTTCGGTACGGCGCGCAATGCCCAGATGCTTGATGCGGTAACCCAGCTCCTCCGCATAGCCTACGTCCTGGCGGGTAATACGGCTGATGCCTTCGGTGTAGGCCTTGTCGAATTGCAAGGGAATGCCGAAGGCGATGGAGGCCAGGATGGTGAGCTTGTGCGCCGCGTCGATGCCCTCCACGTCGAAGGTAGGATCGGCCTCGGCATAGCCCAGACGCTGCGCCTCGGCCAGCACATCGGCGAAATCACGCCCTTTATCACGCATCTCGGTGAGAATGAAATTTCCGGTGCCGTTGATGATACCCGCCAGCCACTCAATGCGGTTGCCAGCCAGCCCTTCGCGGATTGCCTTGATGACAGGAATGCCGCCCGCCACCGCTGCCTCGAAGGCCACCATCACACCCTTGTCACGCGCCGCAGCGAAGATTTCGTTGCCGTGACGTGCGATCAACGCCTTGTTGGCGGTTACCACATGCTTGCCGTTGGCGATGGCGCGCAGCACCAGCTCACGTGCCTGATCCGTGCCGCCGATCAGCTCGACGATGACCTGCAACTCAGGATTATTCACCACCTCGAAGGGATTTTGTGTAAGGGTAATTCCGGTGGTGTCGCAGATGCGCGGCTTGCTCAGATCCCGCGCGCTGGCGTGGGCGACCTCGATGCCGCGGCCAGCACGCCGCATGATCTCATGGGCATTGCGTGACAGCACCTTAACCGTGCCGCCACCCACCGTACCCAAGCCCAGCAGGCCCACCTTTACCGAATTCATGTCCCCGTCCCCTGCATAATCACCCCGTCTTTCTTGAACATATCGCGTATACCGCGTATCGCCTGGCGGGTGCGATGTTCGTTCTCGATCAGCCCGAAGCGCACATGGTCATCGCCGTACTCGCCAAAACCGATGCCCGGCGCCACCGCGACCTTGGCCTCTTCCAGCAGTCTCTTGGAAAACTCCAGCGATCCGAGATGGCGGTACTGCTCGGGAATGGGCGCCCAGACGAACATCGTCGCCTTGGGTGGCTCGACCGGCCAGCCCAGGGCATTCAGGCCGTTGCACAGCACGTCGCGGCGGCGTTGGTACATATCGGAAATCTCCTTCACGCACTCCTGCGGCCCTTCCAGGGCAGTAATCGCCGCCACCTGGATGGGGGTAAACATGCCGTAATCAAGATAGGATTTCATGCGCGCCAGCGCCGCCACCAGCGCGGGATTACCGACCATGAAACCAACGCGCCAACCCGGCATGTTATAGCTCTTGGAGAGCGTAAAAAATTCCACCGCTACCTCTTTTGCACCCGGCACCTGCATGATGGACGGCGCCTCATAGCCATCGAACACGATATCGACATAGGCCAGGTCATGCACCACCCAGATGTTATGCTCACGGGCAATGGCGATCACCTTTTCAAAAAACGGCAGATCCACGCACTGAGTGGTGGGGTTGCCTGGAAAGTTGAGCACCAGCATCTTGGGGCGCGGCCAGCAGTCCTTGATCGCCTTCTCCAGCTCGGCAAAAAAATCCCCGCCCGGCACCAGCGGCACATGGCGGATATCCGCGCCCGCGATCACAAAACCATAGGGATGAATCGGATAGGCGGGATTGGGCACCATCACCACGTCCCCCGGCCCCATGGTGGCGAAGGCCAGGTGCGCCAGGCCTTCCTTGGAGCCGATAGTGACGATAGCTTCGCTGTCCGGGTTCAGGTCCACACCAAAGCGACGCTGATACCAGGTGCAAATCGCCTTACGCAGGCGTGGAATGCCTTTCGATACCGAATAGCGGTGCGTGTCGCCGCGCTGGGCGGCCTCGACCATCTTGTCCACGATATGCTTGGGCGTAGGCTGATCGGGGTTGCCCATGCCGAAGTCGATGATGTCCTCCCCCCGCGCGCGCGCCTTGGCCTTCAATTCGCCAACGATATTGAAAACATAGGGGGGCAGGCGCTTAATTCTGGCAAATTCGTTGTTCAAGCTGGTTTGTCCAAATAACTTCCGAGAGAAAATAGCGCGCGCGGCGCAAACGGCAGCCAGCGCGTCAAAACTTTAAACATTACCGATGCCGGGCGAAACTGTCAATGATCGTCGCCGAGGACGTTTACTGCTTTGGGCTAACCCGGAACAATCCCAAGGGTGAGGTTTTTCCGGGGTTTCTGTAAGATAGAGGCGTTACTATCACTGGACGCCTGCCGCCATGCAATTCAACCTGGAACGCGATCCCCGCACCCACACTTTCATCTCCTACGCCCCCGGACAGGTGGTTGTCACCATCCCCTGGCGGGAGGGCGATGACACCCCCCTGTTGATCGATCGCGACGGCGAAGTGCGTGGGCGTATCCGTCACGAAACCCTGACAACCAGCGTCATTGTAACGCCCAGCCAATTAATCAGAGACTGGCCGCCGGGCACCCCCGCGGAAGTAACCGCCGCCCATTTTGAGGCCGTCGCCGATCTGCAGCCCGAAGTCGTGCTGTTCGGCTCAGGCGCGCGCCTGTGGTGGCCGCCCAGCGCCCTTCTTGAACCTTTTATCAGGCGCGGAATAGGCATAGAGGTAATGGACACCGCAGCGGCGTGCCGCACCTACAACATCCTGGTTTATGAAGCGCGCAATGTAGCGGCGGCACTGTTGATGATCTGACCTTATAACGGTGATTTGCCACAGAGCGCACGTTCAGCCCATTTCAAAACATCAAGAATCACGTAGGGTGCGTCCCACGCACCGCGATCATTGGTGCGTGGGACGCACCCTACGATTCCACTTAAAGTAGATTTTCTTTACAACCGCCCGCGCTGATCCTGAAACGAAAAACCTACAAGAGGCATGTCGATGCCGCGCGTCAGCGCGATTACCTTGAACAGCTCGCCCATCTCGCTGGGCAGGGTCAGCTTCTTTACCTGCTGCGTCAATTGAAGATGTTGGCGCGCATCATCGGGATTGGATGCTGCGGCCATGTCCATCAAACCGCTTCCCAGCAGAAAATAGGCTTGGGTAGTATACCCCGCCACGGCAAGGCTAGCCTCCACCGCAGCCTCGGCCACCGCCGTGAAATCGACGTGCGCGGTGATGTCCTGCAAGCCTGTATGTATCAACGGGTCAGGGTGGGCACGGTGGCGGTAATGGCACATCAGCGTGCCGCCAGCGCGCTCCGGGTGATAATACTCGCGGCGCGGAAAACCGTAGTCGATGACCAGCATCAGCCCCCGCTCCAGCAATGCGGCGATACTGCGCACCCAATCCTCGGCGGCGAGGTTGATTTCCGAGGTGTAGCCGGGAGCCAAATCACCCAGCTCATCCACGATGGCCGCAATCCGTCCCTCCAGACGCGGATCGCTCAACGGCCCGCTGCGCCAGGCGAAGCGATCATCCTCCCAAGCCACATAGAGTTCTTGCGGCCCCTCGGCCTCGATGCGGAACAGATGCGCCGGCATGGCATCCAGCAACTCATTGGCCAATACCACGCCCCTGAATCCACTTTCGGGCAGACGATCCAGCCAGCGGACCCGCTCCACAAGGTGCGGAATGTGCCGCTCCAGCGTTTCCTTCTGGCGCTGCCGCAGATCCGCACTCACATCGAGAATAAAATAATGATCGGGCAGGCAGCCGAGCGCCTCCATCTCAGCCAGCACATCCGCCGCCATCACTCCCGACCCCGCGCCGACCTCCAGGATATCGCCCCCCCCCAAGCCAGCCAGCACCTGCCGGCACTGCCGCGCCACACAGCGCGAAAACAGCGGGGAAATTTCCGGCGCGGTGACAAAATCCCCGGCCTCACCAAACTTGTGCGCCCCGGCGCTGTAGTAGCCTAAGCCTGGGGCATACAGCGCCAGATCCATATGGCGGGCGAAAGTGATTTGGCTGCCGCGCTCGATTTCAGCGCGGATCAGGGCTTGGAGCCGATCACTGTGGACCTGTGCGGCGGCACCCGGCCGGAGCAGGTTATTAAAATTCGGCAGGGTCACGGCATGTCCTGGCAATAATGAATCCTTATCATAATAGCTTGGGAACACGTATAGGTCATCACGTAACAGAATGTCGGATTACTTTACAATAAAAAATATCTTTAAAAATCAAAAATATAATAAAAAAATATAACTACTTCTATGTATTCAACATAAATTTTAAAGGTTATTTTGTCGGTTTTCTTTACAATCTTGCACGAAAATCTATCCGAGGAGTTGCTGCCAATGGCAGTGAAATAATATAACTCATTAAAATATATACAAATTAATTTTAATTATTCAATAATGGCATGGATAATGCCTATCAGTAAATGGCGACGCGATAGGAGGAAGTATAGAAATCGCGTCCGCCCCCATTTGTTGTACTTGTTCGAAACACAACGATTTAGGAGCAAACCATGAACTTCGCTAAAAAACTCGCTCTAACAAGCATTGCACTGGCAATTTCCACCCCTGCCTTGGCCGTGCCTGTAGTGTATAACCTGTCTCTGAACAACATTTCCACCTTCGACAACACGATCACCGGCACCGGGTCTACTGTATCGCTAGCTCCGGTGGTGGCTGGACAAAGCGTCTACAACTACATCGACATCAACAGCAACCCGGCAACGGTAACGATCACTCGGCCTGATGGTTCCGCCATTAGCCCAAGCGGCGGTTACACTAGCAATGGCGTCTCCCTCTCAGGAGCGGTCTGGGACATTGGCCCCGCTGCCAGCGGTTCCGACCCGATCCCGGGTTTTAATTCCGGCCTGAAATTCACATTTTCATCCCCAGTAAACGCTTTCGGTTTCGAAATCGGCGACTGGGCCACTTGTTGCACGACCGGCACACGGCCCCTGGCAATTCAGTCGACATACGGCGTACCCGCCACCGGTTCGGGATTGTGGATCGCGTTCGACGGCGGCGCGGCAACCCTACCGGCCAACGCTCTGTCCAGCAGTGACAACCCCGGCGTACCCGCGCAGAATAGCTTTACGAACTTTATCGGCGCGATCGACTCCTCCGGGTTCTTCTCCAGCATCACCTTCTTTGGTGATGGTTTCGGCGAATTCCTGGTCGCAGGAGGTACTCTGCGATTTGCTTCGGTACCACAAGGTTCGGTGGGTGGTGTTCCTGAACCCGCATCCCTCGCGCTCATGGGCCTTGGTCTCGCCGGTTTGGTTGCTGCTCGCCGCAGGAAAGCTGCCTAACCGACTCTCCCGCAGAAGATAAAGATCCGGCGGCTACCTGCTGCGCCCATACCACTTAATAAACCCTGTCATTTCTGGCGGGGTTTATTATTTCTACCTCCCCGGAACCAGGCGAGTGGACTCATTTGTGCTAATCAGCCGATAGCGGCATTTCTGCGCTTTCTGTATATCCTCTTTGATACTTAAGTTATTCAAGCAATTCCCTTACCCTCCCAAACGTATTATCCTCCCCCATGGCATATACATTTGGAGCAAGACACATGAAGCTTCTCATCCTCCGCCACGCCCCCGCCGAAGACCGGGGAATATTCGCCACCACCGGCGAGCCAGATGATATCCGGCCATTGACGGACATCGGCCGCAAGAAAATGCGCAAGGCGGCGCGCGGGCTGCATGGCGTGATCCCTCAGATTGATCTTCTGGCCGCCAGTCCGCTGGCACGCGCTGCCGAAACGGCGCAGATCATCGGCGATGCCTACGGCAGGCTGACGGCCACTGAAGTGCAGGAACTCGCGCCTGGATACGCCCCGGAATCGGTGTTGTCCTGGATCAAGACTCAAAAAGGGCATGACATCGTCGCCGTGGTGGGCCATGAACCGGATTTAGGCCATCTGGTGAGCTGGCTGCTGACGGGCAAAAAACAACCCATTATTGAATTTAAAAAAGGCGCAGCTTGCTTGATTGAGTTCCCGAACGGCATCGTGCAAGGCAAGGCGATGTTGATCTGGGCGCTCACCCCGTCCCAGCTCCGCGCGCTCGGGGAATAGCGGTGGAGTCCGCCGGACTGCTGACGCTTTGCGCCGCGCGCGCCGTGCGCATGATTGCCCTGGCGCAACTGGATGCCGCGGTTGCTGCGTATGGGCGGTTTGATAATCCAGACGATCTGGAGGTGCTGCATGATTTCCGTGTGGCGTTGCGCCGGTTGCGTAGCTGCATGCAGGCCTACCAGGATGCGCTGTCAGACACTGTTTCAAAAAAGAGCCGGAAGCAATTGAGGCGGTTGGCGCGGGCCACAAATGAGGCGCGTGACGTTGAAGTGCTGATCGAATGGTTGCGGTCTCAAGAACACCACCTGCCGGCACGCCAGAGGATCGGCTGGCTGTGGCTGCTGGAGAGGCTGGAGGCGCGCAAGGCCAAGGCTTACGATGAAATACGTGCACGGGTGAGCAAGGATTTTCTGCGCTTCGAACCGAAACTCCGCAAGCAACTGCAACACTATACTGTTGTGTATGATCTGGATGGCCAGGCATACGAAACCCCATTTACCGAAATCATCGGCAAACATATCAAACAGCATGGCAAGGAGATGGAGCGGGCACTATGGCGCGCAGCCTCTTCCGCCGATGTGCAAACCCTGCACAATACGCGGATCCAGGTAAAACGCCTGCGCTATCTGCTGGAACCAATACAGGAAGAAATCAAGGACGGCAAACAGATTATCAAACAGCTTAAGGAGCTTCAGGATCTACTCGGTGACCTGCACGACGCCCATCTGCACGCACAGGAAATTGCGCTCGCGGTGGAAACCGCCGCCGCCGGGCGCGCACGCCGCTTGCTGGAAATTGAGCTTGAGGCCGAGATTGACCCGGCCCACCTTCGTGCGGTGCAGCGGCGCAATGAACACGCTGGACTGGTAGCGCTCACCCAGCTTGCGAAGACACGCGCCGAGGATCTGTTCGCGGAGATCACAACCCACTACCTGGACGATGGGGCGCAGACGCTTGTCCGGCGCGTCACCCGCCTGGGACAGGGCCTGCTTGAAAAGGCGCGCAACGATAAATAGGCATGGTAAAATCAAACCTAATGTCTACCCCTCCAAAAGAGATAAAAGCCATCGCTGACGCGCCGAATAACGCCCCACCGCAAATCGTCGCCGCCATTGATCTCGGCTCCACCAGTTTTCACTTGGTCGTGGCGCGCATCATGAACGGCCAGATCCATGTCGTCGACCGTTTACGCGAAATGGTGGTGCTGGCATCGGGGCTCGATCAGAAAAACCGGCTGGAAGAGCCCGCCCAGAAGCGCGCCCTGGAATGCCTGGCGCGCTTCGGCCAACGCCTGCGCGACATGCCGCCGGGCAGCGTGCGTGCGGTGGGCACCAACACCCTGCGCGCCGCCTGCAATGCCGGTGACTTTCTGGAGCGCGCGCAAAACGCGCTGGGGCACCCTATCGAGATCGTTGCTGGCCGTGAGGAGGCACGGCTTATCTACCTGGGGGTTGCGCACAGCCTGCCTCTGCAGGAGGGGCGGCGCCTGGTGGCGGATATCGGCGGCGGCAGTACCGAACTGATCATCGGCGAGGGTTTTGAACCGCTGCACATGGAAAGCCTGCACATGGGCTGTGTGAGCATGAGCCGCGCCCATTTTCCGGATGGCGTGATCCGCGCCCGTGACATGCGCCGCGCGGAAATCGCCGCGCAGCTTGAGCTTCAGCCGATTCAGGTGCAATACCGCCGGGTCGGCTGGCAGAACGCCGTCGGCGCATCGGGCACGATCCGCGCGGTGGACAGAGTCGTGCGCGACAAGGGATGGAGCGACAAAGGCATCACACGGCCGGCATTGCGCAAACTCCGCGATACGCTGATCGACGCGGGGCATGTACAACGCCTGCGCCTGGATGGGCTGAGCAGCGAGCGCATAGCGGTGCTGCCCGGCGGCGTGGCGATCCTGCTTGCGGCAATGGAGACACTGGACATCAAGTGCGTGCAGGTTGCCGAAGGCGCATTGCGCGAAGGGGTGTTATATGACCTGATGGGCAGGATACAGCATGAAGATGTGCGTGAAACCAGCATCCAGGCGATGATGGCACGCTACCACGCGGACACCGCCCAGGCCACCCGCGTCGAACGTACCGCGCTCGTCTGCCTCTCCCAGGTGGCGCGGGACTGGGGCATCGCCAGCGAGGAACATGCCCACTTACTGAGTTGGGCCGCCCGCTTGCATGAGATTGGTCTGGCGGTCGCCCACAATCAGTATCACAAGCATGGCGCTTACCTGGTGGAAAATTCCGATCTGCCGGGATTCTCGCGCCAGGAGCAGGCACGACTGGCGGGATTGATACGTGGCCACCGGCGCAAGTTTCCCATGGCGATATTCATGCAGTTGCCCGCCTCTCAAATAGACCAGGAGTGGCGTTTGTGCATCCTGCTGCGTCTTGCAGTACTGCTGCACCGCAGCCGCGCCGACGCCGCATTGCCGGACTTCAGACTGACGGCGGGGCGGCGCTCCTTGCGCATTCAGTTCCCTGCGGCATGGCTGACCCAACATCCTCTCACCGAGACCGAGCTGGCCGGGGAAGCCGCCTATCTGGCGGCGGCCAATATCAAGCTGGAATTTGCTTAAACCGTGCCATTAACCACCCCAACGCTGCGGCGCGAACCCTCGCTAAGCCAACCGCAAGGCGATATTTTCGACGCCCCGCCACTGCACGAGCAACACCTGCACATGTTGCGCTATCTTGCGCCGTACAGCGAATTGCTGCTGGTGATCGGCGGCAAAGAGAGCGGCAAAACCGCCCTGCTGGAACAACTCATCGCCTCGGCCTCCGAGACATGGCGCGTATGCCGCATCGACGCCACGCCCATGCTGGACGATAATGAAATCCTCGCCACACTCAGCTCGGCATTCGGCCTGCGTGTCAGCAAGACACAAAACCGCGAGACCCGTCTGCAACTGTTGAACGAACGCCTGCGCGAGATGCGACTGGACGCACATCGCCCGATACTGGCGATAGACAACGCCGATCAATTGCGTGAAGCTGCACTCCTGTTGCTGGCGCGTATCCTTGAGGCGGGCGACGACAGCCAGGGACTGCTGACCATCATCCTGTTTTGCCAGCCGCAAATCGAACCCATGCTCGCCACTCCGGCACTTGCACCCTTGCGGCAACGCGTGGCGCATGCCTTCTACCTTCCTGCTTCGTCCGGCAATCAGAAATCCTCGGCCAAACCATCAAAAACGGGAAAAAAGCTGATATGGCTAACGGGCATCGCAGCTACTCTGGTGGCAGCCGGATTGCTATTGCAGAACCCAATCAACACCGCGCTCGACACGCGTGCCCTTCAGAGCAAAAGCCCTTCCCCGCCCGCATCGACGGCAATCACCGCGCAAGACAAGGCCATCCCGCTGGAGATCCCGCCATTGCACCCTGCTCTTTCCACGCAACAAAGAGAGGCGGCGCTGGCGCAGCTTGCGAATGTGGATGTGCAGGCCAAGGAGGCCGGACTCAGCGTCAGCAACGCGCCGCCCGTGCCCGCGCCTGAATCCATGCCGGTACCGCCCGGCGAGGCCGCCCCCGCCAATATCGCCACATCCGTGCAGCCAGATCACAACGCCATTGCGGCACCCGCAAAAAAAGATACCCCCGGACCGGCAGCCGCGCTCAAGCGCGAATCCTGGCTGCTCGCGCAAAACCCCAGCCACTACACCCTCCAGCTTATGTCCATGAAAACCGAAGCGCCATTGCAGGCGTTTACCGCAAGCCATCCGCTCACTACGGAAACCGCCTACTTCCGCGCAAACCGCCGCGGAGAGACACGGCACGTTCTGCTCTCCGGCATTTATTCCAGCCGCGCCCAAGCAGAACAAGCGGCGCAAGACATCACGAAGCTGACCGGCATCACCCCTTGGATACGCAGCATCGGCAGCATTCAGGACAATCTGAAAAACTCCACGCAATAGACCCCTGAAATAACATCGGCTTTTCCGGTCACAGCGGTTTCGGATCAGAATATCTTCTTAAAACCAACAGAAAAGATATCGCGCTCTCGCTGCTGGTCATAATCCCGCTGCCAGTTCAGATTGAGTGAGTATTCTTTGTTGATGAACTTGGACTGGCTCAGCATAATTGTGTAGTAATGTGTCCCGCTATTTATCTGATTGTCTGTTCGGGTCACTGAGGCAATCGTTTTCATATCCCACATCTCACGCAGTAGCGCGCCGCCTTCCAGCGTGGAGTAAAGGTAAGCATTGTTACCCGTATATCCGGCACCGCCACCCGCCAGAGTGTAAAGATCGACATCATTCACAATACGTATAGTCAGCCCGAGTACGCCACTGATGGCAAATGCGTGGCGAATATTAAGCTGGCTATCTCGCTGAGGCTCCAGCGCGACTCCGAAACGTCCAGAAATACCGCCGGTTAACCGATCATATGGCAACAGGGATTGCACGCTATAAAGTGTGAATCGATCCAGTTTGGGTGTGGTCTTATCCAGAGGCAATCTGAGTGTAGTTGTAAACAGTTGCAAACTGGATTCACTGGCATAGCTGCGGTTATCGTCGTTCAGAGTGCGGGAAATAGGCCCTATGGTTAACCCCAAGGCGTCTTTACCATCAATGTGCTGTGCGAAAACCGTAATTTGGCGCTCGCCTGGGGCATTGATTGGGTTATGGCGATCATCGGTGCGGAGAAATTTATCTGGAAATAGTAGAGATTTTTTTTCAGAAAGGGCGCGGTCATTACTGAGCCACCGATCATGGTCCAGCGTTCCGGAAAGGTAAGTATACTGGCTATATGCCTGCGCCATAAAATAACGGGGCGCGCTCAAAAACCAAGTGCAACATTTTTAGGGGATAATATTGCATGGGAAAAAACTACGATCAATTGAGTATTGAAGAGCGGGCAATGCATTACTTCTTGCAGGAGATGACGACGTTTTCCGCGTATTTCCACATTTTTTCGGCTGCGTAGTCAGTGGTGGAGCCGAATACACCGCCGCTGAGGATATTAATGAAGAATTTCGGATCAACACTCTTTTTGGCGACAGTCTCTTTCGTGCAGCCTTCGGTCTCTGTCACAAATACCTTGTTCGTGTTTTCACGCGCCAAGTGTACGACCGTTAAAATTGCGGGGCGCACCGCTTTTGGCGCGTCCCTCTCGAATGCAGGGTTAGGGCAAATCAATCGAAAGGATAGATTGCGTTATTTTTCACTTTTCATCATAGCTATGTTTACATCTGTTTCATCAAGATTCCATGCCCCGGCGGTGAAAAGGCCGATGCCAGGAAGCAAGAAGAAAACCGTACCAATTATATCTGCGACCCCTGTTCCGCTTAAAGAAGTATCAATTGTCTTCTGTGCAGGAAAATACCCGGCTTTTGTACACATGACTGAAACTGTTTTATTTCTCTTTGCCTCAACCTGAGCTTTCCCTTGATACATTTGACCATTGATCTGAAGGGCCGCATCGGGCTCTGAGCAGACGGCACTAACAGTCTGGGTCTTTGGAACAAATGCAGAACATCCAGAAATTAAAACACTAAACGCAACAATTGCAGCAGTAATTTTTTTCACATCTTTATCTCTCATTGTGCCACTTCTTAGATTAATCGTGAGGAGCAAACCCTATTAGTTTAGTGATAAAAAATGCCAAGCAACTATACATGAACATAACTGGCAGCGCAAAGCTATTACTGGCCGACTTACGGTTAATTTTTTATTGGAATCTACATCAATAAAAACAAAACATTACGACACAAAATGAAGATCGTTGTTAAGAAAAATTTAAATGGCATAGGGGTAAATTTAGCGGTTTGGACGAAACATTGTGAAATCTGTGGTTTTTAGCATCAAAATACAGGAAGCTTGTCCA
The DNA here is from genome assembly GCA_001464965.1 of Gammaproteobacteria bacterium Ga0074134. Lineage (GTDB taxonomy): Bacteria > Pseudomonadota > Gammaproteobacteria > Ga007554 > LNEJ01. The sequence goes on along the minus strand of LNEJ01000035.1, from coordinate 17,351 downwards.
GCACACCCGCATTGAACCAAGCGCCGCGCGCTAGTATACTCAGACTCATTTCCCCTGCGATTTTGCATTGCCCCCTCATCGCACCCATTGCCCCCTTCACGGGGACTCATGGTGATCACGGGGGCAAGGGGCGGCTAACTCACGATCCAGAACTGAATGCCTATCAAAGTGACTAATAGAGACAACGCAAACCCCGGCCTGTACCGTCCCTCTTTTGAAAAAGACAACTGCGGCTTCGGCCTGATCGCACAGATGGATGGCGTGCCCAGCCATTGGCTGGTGCAGACCGCCATCAGCTCGCTGGCCTGCCTGACCCACCGTGGCGCGGTTGCCGCCGACGGCAAGAGCGGCGATGGCTGCGGCCTGTTATTCAAAAAACCCGCCGCTTTCCTGGAGGCGATTGCCGAAGAACAGGGCTTCAGGCTAACGCCGCGCTATGCTGTGGGCGTCGTATTTCTGAACCGTGACCCCGCCCTTGCCAGCCAGGCGCGCCACCAGCTTGAGTCTGAATTGCGTGCCGAAGGGCTGAATGTGGCCGGCTGGCGCCCGGTGCCCGTCAATCCCGTAGCCTGTGGAGAGGAGGCGCTGAAGAGCCTGCCCGTCATCGAACAGGTGTTCGTCAATGCCGCGGATGCCATGGATGACGCCACTTTTGACCGCCACCTTTTCATCGCGCGGCGCCGCGCCGAAAAGGCTGTCGAGGCGCAGGACAAGACTTTTTACGTCACCAGCCTAGCCGCAAATGTGATTTCCTACAAAGGTCTGGTGATGCCGGCCAACATGCCGGTCTTTTACCTGGACCTGAATGATGAGCGCTTTGCCTCCGCGCTATGCGTATACCATCAGCGCTTTTCCACCAACACCTGGCCCGAGTGGCGGCTGGCCCAGCCGTTCCGCTTTCTTGCCCACAACGGCGAAATCAACACCGTGCAGGGCAACCGTAACTGGGCGCTGGCGCGTGGCAGCAAGTTTGCAACGCCGTTGATCCCGGATATGGAGAGCATCCAGCCGCTGGTGTCGACAAACGGCTCCGACTCGATGAGCCTCGACAATATGCTGGAGGTGCTGCTTGCCGGCAACATGGATCTGTTCCGCGCCATGCGCCTGCTGGTGCCGCCAGCCTGGCAAAACATCGAGAGCATGGACCCCGATCTGCGCGCCTTTTACGAATACAACTCCATGCACATGGAGCCCTGGGATGGCCCGGCGGGCATCGTGATGACCGACGGCCGCTACGCGGCCTGCGCCATGGACCGCAACGGCCTGCGCCCGGCGCGCTATGTCATCACACGCGACAGGCACATCACCCTGGCCTCGGAGATTGGTGTGTATGACTACTCGCAATCTGACGTGATCAGCAAAGGACGCCTGAAGCCCGGACAGATGATCGCCGTGGACACCAGTACCGGAGAGCTGCTGCTGCCCGAGGACATCGACCAGCGCCTGAAGGAGCGGCATCCCTACCGGCAGTGGCTAAAAGACCACGTCCAGCATCTCGATTCAACGCTGTATGGCGATGATTCCAGCGCTGAACCCATGGATACGGCCACACTGCAGGTCTATCAGAAGTTGTTCCAAGTGACCTTCGAGGAGCGTGACCAGGTGCTGAGCGTGCTCGCCGAGGCAGGCCAGGAGGCCGTTGGCTCGATGGGCGATGACACACCGATGGCGGTGCTGTCACAACAGGCGCGCTCACTTTACGACTACTTCCGCCAGCAGTTCGCCCAGGTCACCAATCCACCCATCGACCCGCTGCGTGAGCAAATCGTGATGTCGCTGGAGACCTGCCTGGGCCGCGAAAAGAACATGTTCGAGGAGACCGCCGCGCACGCGGCACGCCTGCGAATGGATTCGCCGGTGCTGTCCACGGGCAAGTTCCAGCAGTTGCTGGCGCTGGATGACCCGGACTATGCCCATGAGCGCATCGACCTCAATTATCCCCAAAACCTGGATCTGCGACGCGCCATCGAGGCGGTCTGCGAGCGTGCGGTGGCCGCCGTGCGCGCGGGCAAGGTCGTGCTGGTGCTGTCGGATCGCGCCATCACCCAAGACACGCTACCCATCCACGCTCTGCTGGCGACCGGCGCGGTACACCATCGCCTGATCCGCGAAGGGCTGCGCTGTGACAGCAACATCGTGGTGGAAACCGCCACCGCGCGTGACCCGCACCAGATAGCGGTGCTGATAGGCTATGGCGCGACAGCGGTTTATCCCTACCTCGCCTACGAATGCCTTCACGATCTCACCCGCACCGGAGAGATTACCGGCAAGGACCCCGCCAAACTGGCCGAGAATTACCGCAAGGGCATCAATAAGGGCCTGTACAAGATCATCTCCAAGATGGGCATTTCCACCATCACCAGCTACCGCGGCGCGCAATTATTCGAAGCGGTGGGGCTGCATGACGAGGTGGTCAACCTGTGTCTCACGGGCACCGTGAGCCGCCTGCAAGGCGCCGGCTTCGACGATCTGGAGGCCGACCAGCGCCAGCTTGCGCACGATGCCTGGCTGCCGCGCAAAACCATACAGCAGGGCGGACTGCTCAAATATATCCACGGCGGAGAGCAGCACGCCTACAACCCGGATGTGATCCAGACCCTCCAGTCAGCGGTGAAGACCGGCAGCTACGAGACCTACCTGGAATACGCGCGTCTGGTCAATGAACGCCCGGCGCTGGCCCTGCGCGATTTATTGATATTGAACCCCGATGCCGCGTCTATCCCGGTCGACGAAGTGGAATCAATAGAAGACATCCTGCCGCGCTTCGACAGCGCCGGCATGTCGCTCGGCGCCCTGTCGCCGGAGGCGCATGAGGCGCTGGCCATTGCCATGAACCGCCTCGGCGGACGCTCCAATTCCGGCGAAGGCGGCGAAGACCCGAAGCGTTATGGCACGGAGAAGATGTCCAAGATCAAACAGGTTGCCTCGGGCCGCTTTGGCGTAACCCCGTCCTACCTGGTGAACGCCGAAGTCCTGCAAATCAAGGTCGCGCAGGGCGCCAAGCCCGGCGAGGGCGGACAATTGCCTGGCGACAAGGTCAACGACCTTATCGCCAGGCTGCGTTTTGCACGCCCCGGTGTGGCGCTGATCTCGCCGCCACCGCACCACGACATCTATTCCATCGAGGACCTGGCGCAATTGATCTTCGATCTCAAGCAGGTCAATCCTCAGGCGCTGGTGTCGGTCAAGCTAGTGGCAGAGGCGGGGGTAGGCACCATCGCCGCCGGTGTCGCCAAGGCCTATGCCGACCTGATCACCATCTCTGGTTATGACGGCGGCACCGGCGCGAGCCCGCTGACCTCAATCAAATACGCCGGCTCCCCGTGGGAACTGGGGCTCACCGAGGCCCATCAGGTGCTGCGTGCCAACAATCTACGCGCCAAGGTACGCCTGCAAACCGATGGCGGCCTGAAAACCGGCCTCGACGTGATCAAGGCCGCGATACTCGGCGCCGAAAGCTTTGGCTTCGGCACCGGGCCTATGGTGGCGCTGGGCTGCAAATATCTGCGCATCTGCCACCTCAACAATTGCGCCACCGGCGTGGCCACCCAGAACGATGTGCTGCGCCAGATTCATTTTATTGGCCTGCCGGAAATGGTGATGAACTATTTCCGCTTCCTCGCCCGTGAAACACGCGAATGGATGGCAAAGCTCGGCGTGCGTAACATGGCGGATCTCATTGGCCGCACCGATCTGCTGCGCATCATCGAAGGCGAAACCAGCAAGCAGCGCAAACTTGATCTGACACCCATTCTGTCCGACGGCGGCGTGGCGGCATCCAGCCCGCAATACTGTCAGTCAGAAAAAAATGCGCCCTTCGACGAAGGCGAGCTGGCGGAACAGATGGTGGCGGACGCGCTGGACGCCATTGAGCACAAACGCGGCGGCACGTTCAGCTATGCAATCCGCAACATTCACCGTTCCATCGGCGCACGGCTGTCCGGCGAGATTGCGCGGCGCTATGGCGACAAAGGCATGGACGGCGCGCCTATCACCGTCAAACTGACGGGGTCGGCAGGCCAGAGCTTTGGCGTGTGGAATGCGGGCGGCCTGAACCTGGTACTGGAAGGCGACGCCAATGACTATGTGGGCAAAGGCATGGCGGGCGGCAAAATCGTCATCTATCCCGCGCAGGGCGTCACATTCAAGACCAACCAGACCACCATTATTGGCAACACCTGCCTGTATGGCGCCACCGGCGGCAAGCTGTTCGCGGCGGGCCTGGCAGGCGAGCGTTTCGCGGTGCGCAACTCCGGAGCCCTCGCGGTGGTGGAAGGCGTGGGCGACCACGGCTGTGAATACATGACCGGCGGCGTATTGGTAGTGCTCGGCCCCACCGGCCTCAACTTCGGCGCGGGCATGACGGGCGGGTTCAGTTATATCCTCGACAGTGACAACACCTTTGTCGACCGCTACAACCACGAACTGGTCGATATCCACCGCATCGGCACCGAGGCGATGGACGGGCACCGCAACTACCTGCGCGGCCTGATCGAAGAATTTGTCGCGGAGACAGGCAGCGCGTGGGGACAAACCTTGCTGGACGACTTCAGTGCGTATCTTGACCGCTTCTGGCTGGTCAAACCCAAGGCTGCCGAACTGGAGTCGCTCCTTGAAACCTTGCGTAACGCGGCGTGACCCGCTACTGAAAAAACAGATGTAGGGTGCGTCCCACGCACCACCCTGCCTGCATCGCAACGATGGTGCGCATGGCGCACCCTACGAAACTTTGATTGCATGATTGGTTTTTGAAATGACAAAGAATTTCGAGTTTTTAGAAATCCCGCGCCAAGACCCGGCAAAAAAGCCCGCGGCGGTGCGTATCCATGAGTTTGGCGAGATTTACGGCCAGTACGACGCCAAGGCCGCCGCCACCCAGGCCGGACGCTGCCTGGGCTGTGGCAACCCCTATTGCGAATGGAAATGCCCGGTTCACAACTACATTCCAAACTGGCTGAAACTGATCGAAGAAGGTAATTTTTTCGAAGCGGCAGAACTCTCGCACCGCACCAACTCACTGCCCGAGGTGTGCGGACGTGTCTGCCCGCAAGACCGCCTGTGCGAAGGTGCCTGCACCCTGAATGACGGCTTCGGCGCGGTGACTATCGGCTCTATCGAAAAATTCATCACCGAAGAAGCGCTCAAACGTGGCTGGAAACCTGACATGTCGGGCGTCGTCGCCACCGGCAAACGCGTGGCGATCATCGGCGCGGGTCCAGCGGGCCTGGGCTGCGCCGATATATTGGTGCGCAACGGTGTGCAGCCCGTGGTTTTTGACCGCTATCCCGAGATCGGTGGCCTGCTCACCTTCGGCATTCCCGAGTTCAAACTGGAAAAAGAGGTGGTGCGGAAACGGCGCGCACTGATGGAAGAAATGGGCGTGGAATTCCGCCTCAATGTTGATATCGGCAAAGACATTGCCTTCCAGAAACTGCTCGAAGAGTACGATGCCGTGTTCCTCGGCATGGGCACTTACAACTCCATGAAGGGCGGCTTTCCCGGCGAAAACCTTCCGGGCGTCCATGAGGCCCTGCCGTTTTTGATATCCAACGTCAATCGCAATTTAGGCCTTGAAAAAAACGAGTCAAACTTCGTCAGCATGGCGGGGCAGCGCGTGGTGGTACTGGGCGGCGGCGATACCGCGATGGATTGCAACCGCACCAGCATCCGCCAGGGTGCCACGAGCGTCACCTGCGCCTACCGCCGTGATGAAGCCAATATGCCCGGCTCAAAACGTGAAGTCGCCAACGCCAAGGAAGAAGGTGTGCAGTTCCTGTGGAACCGCCAGCCCATAGAGATCGTCGGCACAGAAGGGGTGACCGGCGTCAAGGTGATCACCACCGAGCTCGGCGCGCCCGATGCACGCGGGCGCCGCAGCCCGCAGCCCGTGCCCGGTTCGGAAGAGATCATCCCCGCCGACCGCGTCATCATCGCCTTCGGCTTTCAGCCCAGCCCTTCACCCTGGTTCAGCGATTTCAACATCGCCGTGGACGAGCGCGGTCGCGTCAAAGCCCCTGTGCGCGGCAAGTTCAAGCATCAGACCACCAACCCCAAGGTCTTCGCCGGCGGCGACATGGTGCGCGGCTCAGACCTGGTGGTGACTGCGGTGCATGAAGGCCGCGAGGCCGCACAGGGGATTTTGGATTATCTGGTTGTTTAAATCTAACAATGCTGCCCATAGAAGCGGTGAAGTACCTCTTCCAGGATTAAATTTTTCTTTGCGCCTTGGCGCCTTTGCGTGAGTAGCCTTTACATGTCTGAATTGAAAAACGACCGTTTCCTCCGCGCCCTGTTGCGCGAACCTGTGGATGTCACCCCGGTATGGATGATGCGCCAGGCCGGGCGTTATCTGCCCGAATACCGCGCCACCCGCGCGCGCGCCGGTTCGTTTATGGACCTGTGCACCAACCCGGAGCTGGCCTGCGAGGTCACATTGCAGCCGCTCGAACGCTTCCCGCTCGATGCTGCGATCCTGTTTTCCGACATCCTCACCATCCCCGATGCAATGGGCCTGGGGCTGTATTTCTCCGAAGGTGAAGGACCACGCTTTGAGCGCCCGGTGCGTACCGCCGCCGATGTCGCCGCACTGGGCGTGCCCGACCCGGAGAGCAATCTGCGTTATGTCATGGACGCGGTACGGCTGATACGCCGCGAACTGCATGGCCGTGTGCCGCTGATCGGCTTCTCCGGCAGCCCCTGGACGCTGGCCACCTACATGGTGGAGGGCAGCTCCAGCAAGGAATATTCAAAAATCAAAGGCATGATGTTCGACCAGCCCGCGCTGCTACACAAGCTGCTGGACACCACGGCGCGGTCGGTCACCACTTACCTGAACGCGCAAATCGCTGCCGGGGCACAGGCGGTGATGGTGTTCGATACCTGGGGCGGCGTGCTGACCCCACGCGATTACCGTGAGTTTTCGCTGCGTTACATGGAACAAATCGTCCACGGTCTGCAGCGCGAAAGCGAAGGCCGCCGCGTGCCGGTGATCCTGTTCACCAAGGGCGGCGGGGCCTGGCTGGAAGCGATGGCGGATACCGGCTGTGACGCCCTGGGCGTGGATTGGACGACCGACCTCAGCGATGCGCGCGCGCGCGTAGGGGACCGGGCCGCTCTGCAAGGCAACATGGATCCCTGTGTGCTGTATGCCTCCCCGGAACGCATCCGCGCCGAGGTAGCTACCATCCTCGCCAGCTATGGCCATGGCTCCGGCCATGTGTTCAATCTGGGCCACGGCATCCACCAGCATGTCGACCCCGAACACGCACGGGCATTCGTCGAGGCCGTACACGAACTGAGCCCTCAATATCACAAATAATTTTTTTTACCCCAGAGGGCGCGGGCTTTTTCCTCAGTGATCCCCGAGCCACCTGGGGCTAATTTCAATGGAAACGACCATGAATTTTGAACCGCTCCGCGAGATGGAATCCTTTAGCAACGAGATGTTTACCCGCATCGTTGCCGTGCAGCAAAAAGAACATGCCTGCTGGAATCCCGCCCTCCCCTTCGCCGAACGCATCAAGGGCCTGCCCTTATACTCCTTGATCTTCAGCAACCCGGATCGGAATGCAGCGACGACCGGCCCGACCATTGCCCACTACTATCCATTGCGTAGCGAAATGCGCAAAATCGCCCATTATGCGCGTCAGGTAGCCACCCAACCCGTTGTCTGCGACCTGAACTGCGGTAACGGTTTCATCGGCAGCCTGCTGGCGCGGGAAGGTGTCAGCGTGATTGGCGTCCGCGATCCCGCCGCCAAGCCCAACCAGATTCCTGACTTCTATGACGCCAACGGCTATGAGATGCGTAACCAGCCCATCAGCCATATCGACTTTCCCTTCGACGTCGCCTTCTGCTCCTGGATGCCATCAGAAATCAACTTAACACCCGAGATTCTGCAACATTCGCCAAAACTGGTAGTCTACGTTTACACGGATCATATCGACGAACTCACGGGCAAGCGGCAGACCGGCACCGCCGAGGCGTTCACCCAACTGCCGCCGCGCTACAAGCTCATCGACGAATGGTCTGTGACCCGGCAGCGCGACATGATGCACGAAATATGGCCCGAGCTGTCGGCAAGCATCGAAGAAATCCGCCACGTCAGGATCTACGCCGACGAGCCCTTTCACAGCATCAGCCTGCGTGGATACACGGAAGCTGCCAAGGGGTATGATTGGGAGCGCGACATGGAGATGACTTTACTGGCACTGGCAGCGAAAGAACATCTGCGCTCCAGAGGGATTGCCGTCTGACTCTTTTTCATTTCCAATAATAGGTGCCAGGAGATCCGGTCACCATGGAGCAAAAAACACTCTCCGCCGGGGTCATTGTTATCCGGCGCGAAGAAAACAAAAAGTGGTATCTGCTGCTGCGTGCCTACCGCAACTGGGACTTTCCCAAAGGGATGGTCGAGGCGGGTGAAGAGCCGCTACTGGGCGCCATCCGCGAGGTGGAAGAAGAAACCTCATTAAATAACTTGACATTTACCTGGGGTACCAGCTATCAAGAGACACCGCCCTACGGTCGCGGCAAGGTGGCGCGGTACTATGTCGCTGAAACCCGGCAGGCCGATATCACCTTGCCGGTAAATCCCGAGCTGGGACATCCGGAACACGAGGAGTATCGCTGGGTGCCCTACCAGGAGGCACGTGGCATGGTGGCCGCGCGCGTACAGTCTATTCTTGACTGGGCCCACGCCCTGACCTCGCAAGAGCCCGTAAGAGCGGATAAATAAGTGTCTGGACACCGCCGGGTTGACCCCGGCCAACAGCCATGAATGGTTTTTCAATTCCTCAGCGGAAAGGTAGAAAATAGTATGAGCAACAAGGTATACCGCACCTTGCTGTTTTGGCTGGTATGGGCCTCTTTCGCACTCATCGTCACGCTGGGACTGTATCTCGATACCGGCATATGGGAGTTCATAAAAAACGACGCCACCAAGCTCACCTGGGTCATCCTTGCGCTGTTTTTAATGAGCATGTTTGCCAGCTTTCTGCTCACCATGACACTGACGCGCGAATCCATTGAAGTGATACAAATGGAAAGCGTCGCCCGGGAAAAGGGCCTGATGGGCATCGCTACCCCCTTGCAACGCCACGCCTCACACCGGTTTTTCGCCTCACTCAAAGAGGTGGTTATGGCCAACGGCCCCCTCAATCTGGAAGCGCTGCTCCAGACCGAGATTTCCTTCTACCAGCGTGTCAGCCATGGCCTGGCGGTCATGGGCAACCTGCTCATCACCCAGGGATTGATCGGGACGGTAATGGGCCTGAGCATCACCCTGGCAGGCTTGAGCAGCTCGCTGGAGGCATTGGGGCACGACGAGGCGTTGTTGCTGGAGGGCTTGCGCAAGGCCATGGGCGGCATGGGCACAGCCTTCTATGCCACGCTGATGGGCGCGGTATTTGGCGGATTGCTGCTGCGCGTGTTCGCCCTGATTACCGAAAATGGGGTAGAGGACTTGTATGACCGCATCATGAAAATTTGCCTGGTCTATTGCGCGGCTGATTGCAAACAAACGGAAGAAAAAAATGTGCGCATACTCAACGGCGAGGTAGCCGCGCTGGGCGCGAACGTCAAACTGTTGCAGGCAGCATTTGCAGACTCCAAGCAGGCCATGCTGGAATTCCGTGAAGAGGCCAGAAAATTAAGCGACTTTGGGGATGGGCTGGAAAAAGGCGATGATCTCGCCGCCCTCAGAGAAGCCATCAAGATGCAAAAGCATTACCGTGTCCTGTTGCGGCAGGAAATCAAGCTTGTGGATCAGGTCAACCGCGCCTGGTGGCCACCGCTGAGGAGGCTTTTCATGTCCAGCCGCAAGCGGCGGCCACCACCTGGGCCACCCCATGAATAGACGCCGCCGCTTCATGGATGAGAGTGTCTATATCACCTATTCGGATATGGCGTTGTTGATGCTGGTCATCTTCATCTTCCTATTCACCATCATGGTGATCACCGCGCGCATGTCGGGCGGCAGCCAGTCCGAAAAACTGAGAGGACAGATTCAGGATCTCCAGAAACAGTTGTCCGCCGCAGAGGCCGACAAAAAAAGCCTGGCCAAAAACCTCGAACAAGTTGTCGTCAACAGCGAGGGAAATTACCTCGAAAAGGTTCTCGAAACCTCCACCTTTGGCCGCAAGGATTTCGATCTTTTTATCGAAGGGCTGCAAAACATTCCCGGCGATGACATCCACCTGGTAGTTGACGCCTCGGGCTCCATGCACGGTCTGGCGTCCTTTCTCGTGCCGGTGCTGCGGCTGATCGTCAACAAATCAGGCAAAAAGCTGTCCGCCATCACCTGGTTTTCCGACAACAAAGCGGAGACCTATACCGGCACGATGGGCGAGATGTTCGACCGCCTGATGCGCGGCGCGCCTTTCATCGGCAGCATGGAAACCATCGGCCACGCCTTCCGCGTCGCTGCCAGAAATTCCCCGCCGCCAGGGGCCTACTTGCTGGTTGGCGATGAACCCTCCAACGACCAGATCTACTATGACAGAATCCCCAGCCCGGTATTCACCCTGCCGCTGGGCCGCTCTGATGAAGCAACCACAGTCGCTTATAATACACTCGCGCAAAAAACCGGTGGCAGGATGCTGCACCTTGATTTCAGATAGAAACTATAAGAGGCAATTTGGCCAATTCCTCAATGAGATCGCCGCGCCGGAAAGTCGCGGATAATCGCTGTAGAGAGAATGATGCGCTGCCATAGATATTCACCCATTCGCATGACAAGAAAGCATGATGCATAAGCGATGAACCCAGGTGCATCGGAATCTGGACGTTTACGTTTGTTTTCGGCGATGCGGTAGAGCTACGAAGGCCAGGGACTTTAGTTTATCGGCGTCACGGATGTTTAGCTCATTCGCCGCCGCCGACTCTCGAATTTGATCCGCCACTTGCGTGAACCTTGGTCGATAAGAGAGGCATTCACGTTCATGGCCAACTCTCCTATTTTTTTATCACAGCAGGCATACTCTCCCGCAATTTTCTTTGTTCCTGCAACAACCGTTGAAACTCCTCGGGAGTGATTTTCGGCTTGGAGAAACGTTGCATTTCGACTTTCAGTGCGTTACGGCTGCGGATTTTTTCACCCTTTACATCAACCTCCACGACGTTGTAAGCACCTATCGGCATATCCTTTGGAATAACAGCCCGCATTTTCTTTGCGCCAATCTTGGTGATTTCTATGAGCGGCAGCAGCTTAACCGCAGTAATGATATCCGCGCCCCCAAGCAGGGCCGTGTTATTGGTCAGGGTAACTTTCCCGGCACGCTGGGTTAGTGGATAAATAGCCTGTATTTTCGGTCGCGTCAGGCTGGAGATATCGACCGCCATCAGTCCTGACTGTTGTTGTCCGGCCGCATACAATAAATCATCCTCCAAAAGGATGTCTGATAGCTCCTCGCCGGTCTCAAATAATGCTATCAGCGTGACCTTCTTGCCGCTAACATCCAGCACACGAATCCCCGCGCCTTTTTCGTAAAGAAAAACCGTATTGCCGCGAGCACGAACCAGGACAGCCTCATGATCCGTCTTGTAGTGTGAGAGTGGCTTGAGTTCCGTATCCAGCACCTCCAGCCCGCGATCCGCTGTTGCAATAAAAAGCCGGTCATTATCGACCCACATATCATTCAGCTTTGCAGGATAAACCGCCATGCGCTTCGGTTGCCCGGGATTTTTAACATCCATGACAATGAGCCCAGCATCGCTGCTCGCAACATAGGCACGCCCGTTATGTACCTGCACACCTTGAGCGCCGCCCGCTATTTTCATACCGCCAATGCGGCGTGTCTGGTACGGGTTGCGGATATCGGCCACTACCAGCCCCTCATCCTCGCCATTATCAACGGCAAGAAAAGCAATCGGCCCCTCCAGCCAGACCGCATTGGCAGTACCGTTGATATCCAGGCCGGTGGCCCAGGTGGGATTGAGAGGATTGGTAATATCAAACACCTGCAATCCATTCGCGCTGTTGGCCGTATAGGCAAACTTGCCCTGCGCGGCGACCTGCATCACCTGATTTTTGGGCTGGTTTGGGGCGTGATAATGCCCTGCCAGCGTGGGAGAGGCAGGATTGCTGATATCCAGCACAGCGAACCCGCCCCACCAGTCGCCGATATAGGCATAATCACCCTTGATGCCAATCCCCCACGCCGCACCACTGGTGTCATAACTGCCGATGATGGCAGGATGGTCCGCATCGCTGATGTCGATTACCTGCACTCCCGCGAACCAGTCCGTGACATAAGCCAGATTGCCTTTCAGCTCGATGACGCGCGCATTGCCCGGTGTGGAGGTATGCCCCAGCACCTTCGGCTCGGCGGGATTTTTAATATCAAGCACATAAAAACCCTGGTCAAAAAAAGCCACGTATGCAGTATCACCCCGCACCACCACATCCTCCGCCGCGCCACCCGGGCTGAATGTGCCGATCTGCCGCGGCCGGCGCGGATCACGCACATCGAACACCAGCAGGCCGGAGGCATCGCCCGCGACATAGAGCACATCACCGGCAACCTCAAGGCTCCACGCCTTGCCGGGCGTGTCGACATCGGCAATGATCACAGGCGCGCCAGGGTCATGGACATCAATGATCTGAAAACCGCCACGATGACTGGCAAGATGGAGCAGATCACCCACCAGCTTCGGCGTATAGGCCAAACCGTTGGTTGGCAGATTGGCAACCTGCATGGGTTGGCGCGGATCCTTGATATTCAACACCAGCAGACCACGGTCATCATCCGCCACAAAGGCATAATCCCCACTCACCACCACGCCCTTCGCCGAACCCGGCGTATGAAAGGTAGACAACAGCCTGGGACGGCGCGGATCACTGATATCATAGAGATGCAGCCCAGAGAACCAATCCGACACATAAGCAATGTTATCGCGGATGAACAGCCTGCGTTCACCGCCAAAATTGACGCCCTGCCCCACATCCAGATTTTCATTTGAAAGCTGCGGCGGCACGCCAGAGAAATCCAGCACCTGAACCGCGGACGGCGTGGCAGCGATCACCTCACTGCCATTCAGCCCGGCGCTGATGACATCATGTGTAGTACGGTAAGAAGCAACAATAGCGGGCATGGAAGGCTTGGCAATGTCCAGCAGCATGAGCTCAGCGCGGTCATTCCACACCAGCGCCTGCTGCCCCTGTATTTTCAACCCGGCAACATTACCCAGCCTGCTGTGGCTTCCCAACCACTTGATACGCGCAGGATCGGAGACATCGAACACTCCCAGCCCCCCAACACCGCGCGCCACCAGCGCCAGCCCATCCTGCACCGCTACATCTGTCGCACCGCCCGTAACGGCATAACGCCCCGCCGGTTTGAGACGGGCTTTGTCACTGGCATCCAATACCGTAAGGCCACGGACGCCATTCGCCACATAAATATGATTTCCGTTGACAAACAGCTTGCCCGCCTCCCCCTCCAATTCATAACGGGAAAGCATGACTGCGCTTGCTGGGGAATGGATATCAAGCACCGCAACACTGGCCTTATCCAACAGCAGATACGCGTATCCGCCAGCCACGAACACATCTGTAATGGGCCGATCAGAACGATAGCGGCCCACAGCCCTGGGATGCGACGCATCACTGACATCCACTATTTCCAGAGCGGTGGCGCCATCCGTAATCAAAGCCAGCCCACTGTCCGCCACAATACGGACAGCGGTATTTGCAGCAAAATGTCCAACCAGTTTTGGAGCGCCTGGCACTCCAGCGTCCACAATCCGTAACCCCTGCTCACCCACCGCCAGATAGACTAATCCATCCCGCATCGCCATATCACGCACTTCGTATGGCAATGGCAATTCCTGCTCGACAAATGGAACGCCCGGCTCCAGCACAAACCTCCTGCCGGGCGGCACAGCACCATTAACAGCACCATTAATGGTAAGCATCACCTCTGCGGCACGGCCATAGGGCACCGTGTCAGGGGCGGCCGTTATAGTGGCTGATTCAAGCGGCGCTGAAACAACAATCAGCAGCCCATACAAGATGCGGTACAACATGACCATGAGGTTTCCTTGAGCAAACGGTGAGGCGAGAGGAATTATCGCAAGACTGGTCTTAATCACGCCATACATGTCACCGATCTACGACACACACCCTATGGCGCAAGAGAAAAATGTTCAGCACATTGATATTAAATATAAATATCAAAAAAACACCTGAAATTGCATATACTTAGCCGCCCTCAAAAGGCCGGTTTTAGAAATTTGTTATTTGATTAAAACTTTGATTAAAACTAAATAATTGCGGTCGCAAACACTAGCAGGGGCTGTTGTCTCCATAACCCGACAATAACTTACATATAATCCGGCATACACTATTTTTTATGTCCATAGCAGGGCATGCCTCACCATATTAGTGCAATTAGTGCACACACAACCAAAACAACATCTTATTGATTAACATAATAATTAACAAAAAACGCCGGAATCCGTGCGCTTGCCCGCGCAACAACAGTACCCTGCCACCAAATACTGAAAACCCCATGCGCCATCAAATAAACTTATTAATATCAATTATATATTGATTTTAAATCATATGATGGCGCGTTTTTTGCCTCAGTATCATTGCATCATGGCGTAACATTTGGTCATTATTCTAAATAATTTTTTATTGTCATTCAGGCGTAATATACAGTCACTATTATATATACAATCTGCCCACCCACCTTTAGCCCAAGGAGAAAGGTATGACCAACACAGCTTCCGGACTCAAAAAATTGATAGGGGCCGCCGCATTGCTCGGAATGAGCAGCGCAGCCTTTGCATTGCCCACACTAAACTTCAATGGACAAAGCTTTTCGGCAACTGTTCTTTCGAATGAGACTGACTTTTTTGTCTTGTCCGGCCTAAGTCAGATCCCCACGTCTGACTACACGGCAACGATTAGCGCAAACGGCGCCTCGTCTTTTTTCGGTAATTTCTCGGTATTTTCGGCAGATAGCTTCAGCATTAACAGCGGAATATCCGGATCCATTAACGCACTGGGAGGCAACGCTTTCTCGAGCGGCACCCCTAGCGCATCATTCTCTTTTGACACCCAACCCGGCAAATTTCTCTTCGCCACAGTGACGGGCGCGTCAGGAAATGCCTCGTACGACCTCCATTTCACCCCAACTATCGCCCCTCCCATTCCAGAAGCGGAAACATGGGCGATGATGTTGCTTGGTCTTGGCATGCTGAGCACATTCGCATACCGGCGTAAAATCGCCAACCCGGCAGACAGAAATAATGTTGCCACATACCACATTAACTGCTAAACTGCCGCTAGGCGTAATTTAAAATTGCTAGTTAAGCGGAGGCCTTACATTCAATGAAAAAAATTACCCTCGTCTTGGCGCTTCTCGGGTCGGTTGCAGCAGTCCCAGCAAGTGCCGCAATACAAACAGTCAACGGTAGCTTCTTCGACATAAGCTACGATGATTCTTTAGTAGGCCTGTTTGGCACCCCGACGATTGTTGGCAATACGATCCAGTGGTTCCCTTCCGGCTCACCCGGCTTCTCGGCCTTCAGCGCAGGTGACGGCATCGAGAAGGCCAATTCGACCTTTGCATTGACAATTACCGCCAAACCGGATTCGGCTTATTCGTTTACCAAATTCGATTTACAGGAAAGCGGTGATTATTCTTACTTTGGCAGCGGATTTGTTGGCGTGAGTGTGGCGGGGCAGCTGCGCGTAACTCCGCTGGATTCGCCCAGCAGCACTTTGACGTCGCTTATTAGCAGTACGGGCACTTTCACGCCGAATGCTACCCTCGACTTCAGCACAAAGAACTGGGATGCTACCGCCTCTACGGGGTCGATGGCGCCGGTTACCGCGGCCAATGTTTCGATTGAGAACCTCTTGTTCGCTTATACACCACCCGGATCCTTCCCCACTAATGCATTCATCGAAAAGAAAGAAGCAATCCTGCACGTTACGGTGGTTCCCGAAGCACAGACCTACATAATGCTTCTCGCAGGCCTAGGCATGATAGGGACGATTGCGTACCGCAGGCGTCAATCGCAATTCGATTAACCCGCTAGACGCTCTCACCTCCAACTAAAAGGGCTTGTTTTCGAACAGGCCCTTTTTTATGGTGCCCGACTCATGGCACCCGGCAGGGCATCACATGCTTTGAAAAGCGATAAGCCACCCCTTTTCCTGCCAACGCCCCCTTGCCCCGCCAGCCGCCCCCAACGAGCGCTTGACAAGGCTTGCTGAAGTATCGTGAACTGAACTGAGAAATTTGACTGGCGATGAAATAATAGGCGGCACAGCAGCCGGGAATTTACAAAGAACTAAGGTTGCTCGCTCTATCTTTAGTTGACGGCTATATTTATACTATCGTGAGAATTGCAATTCAGCTAAATAGTGGCTGGCGCGTTTTTTGTTTTATAGCAACACCAGCCAATCACACAAGGTTAAAAAGCAGCGCAAGAGGAGACAACACGCACGGAAAATTCAGACAGCAAGGTTGCTATGTTCGGTTTTTTACTACTAGCACTCTGAGGTCATTTACAATGAAACAATCCACCCTCGCCTTGGCCCTTCTCGGTGCCCTCGCAACAACTCCAGCAAGTGCTGCAATTCAAACGCTGAGCGGCAACTTTTTCGACATCAGTTACGATAATGCCCAGGTTGGTCTGTTTGGCACTCCAACAATTGCAGGCAACGTAGTCCAGTGGTTCCCGTCCGGCTCACCCGGCTTCTCTGCTACCAGCGCAGGCGGTGGCCCCCAATCAACCCAGTCGAGCTTTGAACTAACACTTACCGCCAAATCAGGTTACCAGATTAATGGATTCACACTGAATGAAAGCGGTGATTACTACTACTTCGGCAGCGGTTTGGTTGGCGTGGATGTAGGGGGGGCGCTACGCGTGACTCCGCAGGCGCCATCTAGCGGCACTGTGACGTCCCCAATCACTGAAACGGGCGCTTTCACATCGAACCCCCTTTTCGACTTTAACACAAAGAACTGGAACGCCACCGCCTCCGTGGGGCTGACAGCGCCGACCATCAAGGCCAACGTGGTGATCGACAACCTTTTGTCCGCTTACACGCCACTCGGCTCTTTCCCCACCGATTCTTTCATTGAGAAGAAGGAGGCGTTCCTGAGCGTAAATGTTAGGGCGGTCCCCGAACCCGCAAGCTATGCAATCTTCCTCGTCGGCCTTGCAGGCTTGATAGGCATAGTTGCCAATCGCCGACGCAAAACGCAGGTCGATTGATTCACTAAACCGTCGTTCAAACTCAACAACCACCGGCTAAAGCCGGTGGGTTGGAATTACGGACTGAAAGTCCGGATACGCGTCGGCTGAACGACGCGTCTATTCGGGTTCCACTC
>LNEJ01000034.1 GCA_001464965.1 Gammaproteobacteria bacterium Ga0074134 | reverse complement strand
GGCCACACACGCATAACGGTGGGCTGGCACCGAATGCGGCAGAGAAGCAGTATTGGATGGACTATAAAACCGTGGCCAAAAAGACTTGACCACTACATCGTGGCAGAAGACGGGGTGACGGGCGATCAGTACAGTGTTTGCGGCGTGTAATTAGGGAGATCCATGCTATGGACAGTCTTGCGGGGACGATACAGCAAGCGTAAGAATATCAGGGCTGACTTGTCGTGATAACCCGGGGTCTCTCTTAGGCCCAGTTCTCCACCTAGCTGCCAATAGTCTTCCAGGCGTATCACGGCATGAAATTGCGCAGTCAAGCCAAGACCTTTTTGGCTGCTTCCGTTGTAATCGGTGCCATTGGGGTCGAGCGGGAAGAAAGGGCTACGATCCTGTTGTTGGGTTTGATAGCCTATGGCGGCATTTCCTTTCAGGATGAAATTGCGGTTTTCTTCTGTGAGAAAATTGATGGTACCACCGAGGAATACCCGGTGTTGCGGGCTGAAGTAGCCTCCTTGGCCAAAGGTGAAATGGCTCAGATTCTTCTGATAATCCTCATAAGAAACGCTTGCTCCTGCGGCGAAATAATCAAAGCCCTTAATCTGAAGGTTGCGCGCTAGGGATATGCCGCCGCTCTGGGAGCGATTATCTGCGACTCTCTCCCCTGACAACTCTGCGAAGCTGCCATGACCGAAGATGCCAAAAGAGTTTCCCAGGCGGTGATATCCGGAAAGACTTATCCCGGTTTTCATTACACGGCCCCACTTTTCTCCGCTGTACGGATCGATGATGCCGGTGTAGGACAGGATAGAGTCGCGCACCGGTTGCGAGAATAGCTCCGCATTCCAGAACCCTAATCTTTCCTGCTTCAAAAAACCGAGCTTCCATGTCGGTTTGCTGGAGATAACGCCTGATGAGGGTGTGGTTCCCAAATCAATATACGGGGAAAACCGGCCATCGCGGCGATAATAAAGGTGTGGCTCAATCCCGTCGTCCAGTCGCGTTGTGGCAGGAAAAATGTAATTTGATGCGGTGGTATACTTTCCTATCTGGGCGCCCGCTGCAAGCTCGCCGCTATCCAGCATCACCTTTTCCAGGCGAAGTTTCCACAGGTTGATGTCGTTATATACATAAGTGACCTCCGAGACCGGTACCTTGATGATGGTTAGCTCGCCCAAACCCGGTTCCCCCGATTTGTGCCTGCCCATGATCCCCAATCCGATGGTGGGGCTGTCGATGTTGGCGAGCTGAGGAAGTTTGCCCGGTACAGCGTGTTTTGCCGAAAGAAAGAGTTTTCGCTGATAGTCGTCTTGTGCCAAGAACTCCTTCCAAACGCCGTTCAATGGAGTTGGTGCTTCGTGGGAAAGGGCCTCGATAGCGGCGTAGTTGCCGGTATGGGCATAGCTCGGGACAACGCCTTGTGCGCTTTCCTGGTCTGGCTGTTCTCGATACAAAGCAGCGAACTCCGTTCCTGCCTGTGAATAATCGCCAAGCTGATAAAGATTCCACGCTTGAATGACGCGCGCCCAGCGCGGTAAGGGACGGTTTTTTCCCGCCTCTTGGAAATGATCGAGGCTTTCCTTGTATTTGCCATCCTTGTAGGCGGTATCAGCCTGCGCCATCAGGATATCGACCAGTAGTTCTCGCATTTTTGGAGATGTTGCGGCATGTCGGCGGGCTATAGCCTCAGCCCCGCGTGGATTTCCCTGACGGAGGCGGCTCAGCGCTAGTCCATAACTTGCGTCATCGCTGATTTTCCACTGTAAGGATTGCGCAAACCAGGATTCGGCCTCTGGGAAATTTTGGTTTTGGAAATGTGCCCATGCAACCAGAATGGCTGTATTGGCGTCCTGTCGTTGCGGGATATTTCTTTCTATTTTTGCTGCATAAGCCAATGCGGAAGCGTAGTGCTTGTCATCGAACTCACCCATGAAACGGGTGACATAAAATCCGTATTGGAATTCGTCAAAGGCTGCCTTGGCGCGTTCGCTCTTCTGGTTTGATGCCTCGCGCTCGATCATTTCTTGCGCAACATCCGGCGGTAAGTGCTGGGTGGCCTTTTGCAGGCTGATCAAGCGATGACTCTCATCCTGGCAGTTATTCATGATCCATTCATATGTCTTTCTGGTGCGGGCGGCCTGGTTTTGCGTGTGTAATGACTCTGCCAGCGCCCACAAATAGTGGATGTTCTGGCAATTGAATTGTTCGGGGTGTTGCCTCTCGATGTTGATCAATGCCTGCGAGTCCTTGATGGCGATTGCCTTGTCGATGCTTTGGCGAAGTTCGTCTGCCGCAAGAAGGTCGAGCATTTTCTGCGGTGGCCGCCAATCCTTGTGGTTTTTCTCGATACGAGCAATCGCAGGCCGCAACTCCTCGTAGCGTTGTTCTCCAATCATATTCCATAATAGCTGTTCATTTATTCCGCGATGTTGCAATGGGGTCTTGATCGCCGGTGGTGATGGATGGCGACGTGGTGCGGCAACAGGCCGGATGGGGGCGGCTCGACTGGTGTCGCCTTTCGATACATCTTTCTTGGATTGGGCGGACTCCGCAGGAGAAGCACCCGGCAGAAAGGCAGCCTTCCCTTGCGCAAGGATTTGCTCCGTGCTCGGGGCATGTCGCGCGCTTTTGGGTACATTGTCCGGTCGCTGCCACCAATATAGGGCTAGGCCGGTTAGCGCAAGCGGGATTAAACCAGCGAGAACTCGGGCGGATTTTTTCACTGCGTGGTGGCCTCGGTCCATGCCAGATGTGCTAGCAAAAGCAGGCTGGCGGAATAATAGTCCTGGAAATTATTTCCACGTGCGGCGCCGGATGCTTTGACTTTTAAGGCCTGATGTGTCAAATCGATAACTGCGCGGATACCAGGAGAAGCGTCATCCGAATCAATATAGTTATTTTTTAGGTTGGCCGCGGGCGAGATAAAGCGCGTGCCGTCAAAGAAATTCCAATACTCGACGAACGGTTTGAGCAATTCCGCATTGAAGTGCTTTGACCAGACCAGATAGAGTGGGATACGAATGGCGTTATATCCAAAGGTGGGCTCGAATTTTTCCGGCAACGCTGGGGTTTCACTCAGGGCTAGCCAATCCGGGGGCAACTGCCATCTCCCAAAACGGGCGGCTCTGAGAAGAAGGAGTCCGCTTCGCGTTAATTCATCCCATTCCGGCGCGGGGTCGAGCGCGTTGAAATCGACAAAGGCCGGAAACACCCAGTATGACAGGTTGACGATCGTGCTCTGAGCACTCTCGAAGCCCGCTTCGGCAGGGAGAATGACAAGGCCGTATTTTGTTCGTCGTAACAGTTTTGCCTTTATGTCGTGAGTGATTTCTCGTGCCGCATCAAGGTAATCCTGTCTTTGCCATTGCCTGCCGGCACGATATAAGGCCCATGCGATCAGAATTTCGCCATCACTGGCGTTGTTGAGATCGGACACTGATTTGCTGTCAGGGGTCCACTTCCACGCAAACAGCTTATCGTTTCGTATTTGCAGGGTGTTGCGTGTCCATGTCCAGAGTTTCTGGAACGTCTCTTTATCCTTAAATGCGGCAGCCAGCAGCATCCCTGTGCCCTGGCCTTCGGAATGGCTGATATTATTATTTTTAGTATCAATGACCCGCCCTTCTGCAGTTATAAAATGCTGCTTGTATCCAGCCCAGTCCCCTGAATCGATGCGCGCCGTCTGTTGAGCGCAAGCGGAGAGCAGCATTGCTGCTCCCAGTAACAAAAACTGGGCGGATTTAATCAATGTCGCCGACATGGGGATGGTGTTTACGTTTAAAACGGGCCAGCATGTAAATAGTTAGCACTGCAAGGATGGCGATCAGCGCAATCATCCCTATGATCCAGTATGCTGGATAGTTCGAAAAATAGTATTCGAGGCGCGAGATCAGCCCGATTTCTCCCACATGGTATTCTTCGCCGGCCATTTGCCATTGCATGGATTTTTCTTCCTCTGTCCATAGTGCAATACTTCCTTGTAAGGAGTTCCAGGCGGCCGGTTGCATCAATGTTCGTATACCGCGATTGAGCTGTTGCGCATTGGATGCAGTGAAAGCCAGGACGGTTTTTCCGGGGTGCAGAGGCGACTCGAATTGTAGTGCAGCAGTGTGGCGGTCTCCCAGGACTTGTGTTTGGGTAGTTTGGGCAATAGCGGATTGAACGGTGAAAGGTTCGTTCGTTTCGGATGTTGCCTGAACCAGATATGGAATCTTCCCGGAATCACCCAGAAGGAGGGGCGCGGCTTGCCGGAAGCGTTGGTCAAGCCTGTTGTAAGGACCTATCACGATCAAATTTTTGCTAGCCTGCGGTACTGTGAAACTGAACTCCGATTGAGGCAGTGGAAATCCCATTAATTGCGCCATTTTGGCCGTCAACATCCATGCCGAGGCTATTGTGTCGCTATCCTGGTCCGCGACATGGACGGCCAGATCCGATCCGTCAGGTTGTACGGTATATGGGAATGCGGTTTTGGAAAAGAGAGCCAAATCCGGCATGCGGACATGATGCACGGCCCGGGGCACGGATAGAGTGGAATCGCCGAACAGCGTTGCCAGAAGGTTTCGTTCCTGTATGACTTCACAGTCCTTTGACACCAGAGGCATCATGCTTGGATCGAAGTCGATGGTATTGCGGCCAGGCCTGAAGGACCGGATCGGTATCATCACCTTGTAATCGCGGTATACCGTGCCATTCGGGTTGTTAAGTGGTATTGCCTGTTCGAACCTGTCGTTGAGCATAATGTTTAATACCGAATCGGGGCGCAATCCAGCGCCTGACGCGAGGTGCAAACTGAGTACAACATCGCTATTCTGCGCGGAAAACAAATCCGGCGGAACCCAGAACTCGAGTTTTGCCTTGTTGGTGTTGTCGCCGCTCATGCCTTTCAGGACGGTGTTTTGAATCCCCAGCTCTGAAAACTGGTATGTCCGGTTTTCATGGACAACTGATCTTGCGGCATAGGGCGGCAAGGTGGGTATCTTGAGGTTGGTGATTTTCGCGGATGAAGAGTCTGGCAGGTTGAAATTCATGTATGCCAGCGTGGCCGCTGCCCGTGTAACCTCGTTGTCATCCCTTCCGGAGACGACCAGGAGAAAATGCTTTGGATCTTCGTCGAGAGGAAAGATTGCCAGATAGCTGTTAGAAATATCGCCGCTCAAATCACTGTCCAAGTAAGGTGATAGCTCGGCTTTGGTGCCGACAAGGATATTATCCCTGCCCGCCAACAGGGACTGTTCCAGATGAGGGAAGCGGGATAGTCGTTCGCCCCGCATGGGTGGCCCGTTTTCCCTGTAACCAGCTATTGCGTGGTGTACGCGCAAAGGCATGTAGTCCAAGCGCAGTGCGGCGGCCTGCGCTATCAAGCTGCCCCATTTCAGTTGCACGTCACGCGGTTTCTTCGTCGCGGTGAGAATGTTTAGCTCATAATCGCTTGATGATTTGCGATCGATGAGGGTTGATAGTTCCGAGAGCCGCGCGTGGATTGGCTGCGGAGTACTATCAAACATAAGTTTGGAGTCGACTGTATTGATTTGTGTCCACAGTTCGGGGGAATAGGGATTCTCGCAGCCTTGCAAGGTATAGTGTTGTGCCGTGCTGAACTTCAGAGTGTTGTAACCTGGCGCCAGCAATCCGGGCGGTACATCGATGTCTACCAAATTGCCATCGGGTTTGGCGGGAGCGAGTGGAATTTGCGCAATCACCTGGTCGTTCAGGCTGATCCGCAATTGCGAGCGTGGCGCAGCCAATGCGATCGAGCTGGTGTATTTCAGGCGTAGTATCCCTTTTTCGATCCCTATCCGTGCCGATACGGGAATCGACATTGTATATTCCGCATGCATGTTGCGGAGCATGATCTGCTCATCGCGTGGCATCAGGCGAGCTAGCCTGATTTCTTGCATCCCGGTGGCGTAAGGCGTTTCATCGGCCGCCGATGAAGGCACCGACCACGACATGCCAAATACTAGGCAGCATGCGATTATTTTGCGAAGCCGCGCTTCAATGTTCATGTGTACCCCACTGATGTGATTCATGGCGTCGAGTTAACGAAAAGAAGTTTATGATCGGATCATGGCTTTTTTCATCCAAGATTGCAGTGGATATATATGCCTTGCAAGTTGGAGGAATAGCATCGCAATGTGCCGGATGGCCTGAATTGTGCCCGTTTTTAGCAGCGTGAGGGCACCTATCACTATTCCACGAGGTTTGTTTCTGCCGGAGAGTTGGGATCTCCACCTCTCGCTATCGCCATAAACAAGAACGACAGTCTCTGTGCGTTCTTCGAGAGACTGGGGTTCAAAGTTGATTCCCAGAGCGGATGGTTTCATTAGATTTCCAGTTTTCATTGAGTCACCCGCTACTTTGGCATGAAACGTACTTTTCTTGTTCAGGAGATGGTTGTTCACCATCAGGACTACATGCATGCCCTTCTCAAATCGGGGCGCATCGATTTCAGGAGTTTTCATGGAAATACCGGCGCCGGCAGATGAAAGATCATGTACCCGGCATGGGAAGGTTTTTGTCCCTATGGCCAATTCGGCCTCCATGTTCACGGATACTCTGGGATTGGCCCGTTGTTGTCGGCGTTCCAGTAACGCGCCGAGGGCGCCAAGCATAATGAAAAGATTGAATATTTCCCATGCCACGGTAATGAAAATCACGTTTTTTTCGGCAGGGAATGCTTGGTATCGGTATATTCCGGCCATAAGCGAGACGACAACTACCAAGAACAGCACGTAAAACGGTCCTGCCGATGACGAGATGGAATCGTTCTCCAACCGTTCGCCTTTCGATGTGACGTTAAATTGGGCTGAGGCCGGCTTGATAAGCACCCTGGTGATACTCTTCAGCGAAAAGAGAGATTGCATGGTTTCGTAGAGCTCGGATACGAGAGCCCAGCGTACTTTGCCGAACAGAAAATTAGATACCAGAAAACATCCGATAATATGGGGTAGGGCATAAGCCGAGAAATCCTCGAGATTGGCGTCATAAATTTTCAGGCCAAATAGTAAGTAAGCCGACGGCGCCAGAATAAAAATCACTCGAGCATAGGAAAAAAACCAGAAAAACGAACTACTGAGGTACCCCAGCTTTTGCCATATTCTCAGATTTTTCTGGCGCAGCGGGTTTATGGACATGAATATCTGTACCATGCCTTGTGCCCAGCGTGCCCTTTGCCTCACGAAGCTGTTGAATGTTTCTGGCTGCAGTCCTGATGTTACCGGTCTGCGCAAATAGGCACTGTTGTAACCGGAATTGTGTAGCGTGATTGATGTTTCCGCGTCTTCGGTGACGGTGGAGGTGGAAATGCCGCCGATTTCTATCAGGGGACTGCGCCGCATTACGGCGGCTGAACCACAGAAAAACGAGGCATTCCAGAAATCCAGGCCACGCTGAATGACTGTATAGAACATTTCGTTTTCGCTAGGGACACGCTGGAACATTCCAAGATTTTTTTCTATCGGATCGGGGCTAATGAAAAAGTGTGGGGTTTGTACCAAGAATAGTTTCGGATCACGCAAGAACCAGCCGGTGGTCTGTTCAAGAATATCGACGGTGGGTACGTGATCGGCATCGAGGATCAGTATCAATTCGCTGCCAGTGCTGGAGAGCGCGGCATTGATGTTACCTGCCTTAGCGTATTCGTTTCTTTTTCGGGTAAGGTAATGAATTCCGATCCTTTCACACAGGTCTTGCAGGATCACATGCCGCTGTTGGGCGGCCAGCGCCTTGCCAGGGTCGGAGTCGTGGCGTTTTTGTTCCGTTCCGCCGTCATCCAAGAGGTAAATGTTGAGTTTTTCACGCGGGTAGCGGATTTGTGTTGTTGCCAGCAATGTAGTTTCTAATAATGCCGGGTCTTCGTTATAACTTGGAACGAAAATGTCGACGGTAGGCCACAGCCCGGAATCTTCTGGCAAAGGAATCGGGTCGCGATATAGCGGCTTTGCGTTGACGAAGATGCTCAGCAAATAAATCGTTATACCGTAGATCTCGGCGGAATAGAGCAGCAACGCAGCGGAAAAGCTGAAAAAGTCGTGATAAGAAAGCGTATTGAACGTGCGCCAGAAAAAATAGCGTAGCGTAAGATAGGCGCCGGCAAGAAGGAATAGAATGCGAATGAAGCTCCTTAGATGGATGGCGGCCACCAGCTTTTGCTTGTGCATAGTGCGCAGTGCAAGCATTGCAATCAAAAGCGTAACTGCCATCAGTATTTGTGCATGCAGATTGACGGTTATCGAGGCGGCAAAAATGGTAAGCATGAGAGCGCCTATCCATGCTCCTTGCAGCGCATCCGGCATTGTCTTCCCTGTTTTTTCCATGGGTATATCTGGCTCGAATATTTTGAAGAGCTAATGCACAAAAAATCCTGATTAGTCCTTGATTCGCATGTGACTTTCGAGGAACTGTGGCAGGCTATAAAAATGCCGGTGGCATTATCCATTCTGAGGGTGTCTATCATAAACCTTTAAATATCGTATGAGACTATTCTTGTTGAGGATTTTTGAAAATTTAACAATCTGGGGCAAGGAGGGAGATGGTGTTGATGAGAAAAAGATTGTGGCTACGGGTGAGCGGTGTGTCCTAGGGGGGGGCGGGCCGAGTGGCCCGCGGGATGTAGGCGGGGGTTATTTCGGCGTGCTGTCAGGAACGTGGTTATGTGGGCTTGACTGCGCGGGTGCATTATCTGCCATGTCCGTATCCGCGCCGTGCGGTGCCATCATCGTTTCCATGTGTTTTCCCATCATTTGCAGGTGCGCTTCCTCTAATATTTTCAGCTCTTTAGGATGTTTAGTTTTCTGAATCTTATGGGCGAGTTGTGCATATGGATCATTGTGTCTTGCATCTTCTGCATGTATTTCCTGATATCCACCTTCATCGCCTCTTCTTGCCCGGAGGGAGCCTTGCCGGTTTCGGTTTCGGTTTCGGTTTGGGGGTGGGTATGGTTAGGCGGGTGTGACCTTTCTTCAGCGAGGGCTAACGGTGAAGAAAGCGCCAATGTCAGAAGGGTGACGTGGAGCGAAAAGCGATTTTTCATGTTGCGTCCTTTGGCGTGGTTATTTGGTGGGTGTGATGCGGGTGATAACAAACGTGCCATCGGGTTCTTTGGTTATTTCAAAATCTACCTTTGTTCCGGTCTTGATTTTGTCCAGTATGGCTTTGTTCTTGACCTTGAAATCCATTGTCATGCCGGACCAGCCCAGGCTTTTTATGGGGTCGTGGGTAAGGTTGACGGAGCCAGCCAGCACGTCCAGCTTGTTCACTATGCCCTGTCCCTTGTGGGCCTGGGCCTGGGCGGTGCCCATCACCATCCCGGCCATGTGATCGTGCGTGTTGCCGGCGTATGCCGGCAGGCCGAGCAAAGCCAGCGCGGGTAGTATGTATGACACTTTTTTCATGGTATTACTCTCCTGGTGTGGTTTGACAAAAAAACTTTAAAACCGCAACTGCCGACGCTTCCACAGCGCATACAGCGCCGGGATCACCAGCAGGCTGAGCAGTGGTGCGGTGATCATGCCGCCTATCATGGGGGCGGCGATGCGTTGCATTACTTCTGAACCGGTGCCGTGGCTGAGCATGATGGGCAGCAGGCCGGCAATGATGACAGCGACGGTCATCATCTTGGGGCGCACGCGCAGGACGGCGCCTTCGATGATGGCGGCCTTGAGATCGGCCCAGGAGTTCATGCGGCCCTCTGTCTGATAACGTTTTACGGCTTGATCCAGATACAGCAGCATGACGACGCCGAATTCTGCCGCCACGCCCGCCAGAGCGATGAAGCCTACGCCCACCGCGACGGAAAGTTGGTAATCCAGCAAGTAGGTCAGCCAGAAGCCGCCGATCAGGGCGAAGGGCAGGCTCACTACGATGATGGCCACTTCCATGAGGTTGCGGAAGTTGAGGTAGAGCAGCAGCACGATAAGTGCGAGGGTGAGGGGGGCCACCAGTTTGAGTTTGGCCTTGGCGCGCTCCATGTATTCGTACTGGCCGGACCAGATGAGTGAGTATCCGGGCGGTATTTTCACTTGTTTTTCCACGGTGGCCTTGGCGGTGGCAACAAAGCTGCCTACATCCACGTCTGCGATGTCTACGTAGATCCAGCCGTTCAAACGGGCGTTTTCGCTTTTGATTTCCGGCGGGCCGTCCACCAGCCGCAGTGTGGCAATCTCTCCGAGCGGGATCTGTGCGCCCGAGGGTGTTGCTATGCGGCTGGCGGCCAATGCGCCCATCGAGTCTCGCAGCGCGCGCGGATAGCGCAGATTGACGGGGTAGCGCTCGCGTCCTTCGACGGTGGTGGTAATATTTTCACCGCCGATGGCGGTGCGGATCATGTCCTGCGCATCTGCGATGTTGAGGCCGTAGCGGGCAGCGAGGGCGCGGTTTACTTCGATGTCGATGTAACGTCCGCCACTGACACGTTCAGCGAAGGCAGAGCGTGTACCGGGCAATCCTTTGATAACTGTCTCGATCTCCTTGCTGACGCGCTCGATTCCTGCAAGATCAGGCCCTGCCACCTTGATGCCCACGGGGGTGCGGATGCCGGTGGCGAGCATGTCGATGCGGTTGCGGATGGGCATGACCCAGGCATTGGTAAGCCCGGGGACTTGCACGCTGTTGTTGAGTTCTTCCTTGAGCTTGTCGAGTGTCATGCCGGTGCGCCATTCGCTGGGGTCTTTGAGTTGCACCACGGTCTCGAACATCGACAGCGGCGCGGGGTCGGTGGCGGTCTCGGCGCGCCCGGCCTTGCCGAACACGCGCTTTACCTCCGGCACCTGGCGGATCATTTTGTCGGTTTGTTGCAGAATGCGCGCGGTCTCGCCGATGGAGACCGACGGCAATGTGATGGGCATGTAGAGCAGGTCGCCTTCGTCCAGCGGCGGCATGAACTCCGATCCCAAACGCTGCAAGGGATAGGCAATGGTTGCCAGCAACACCAGAGCGATGACCACGGTAAGGATGCGGAAGCGCAGCACGGTGTTGATGAAGGGGCGATAGGCGGTGATCATCAGCCGGTTCAAGGGGTTCTTGTGCTCGGGCAGGATGCGGCCGCGGATCAGATAGCCCATCAGCACTGGCACCAGGGTGACGGCTAGCCCCGCCGCTGCGGCCATTGCATAGGTTTTGGTATAGGCGAGCGGGGCGAACAGCTTGCCTTCCTGCGCCTCCAGGGTGAACACCGGCAGGAACGATACGGTGATGATGAGCAGCGAGAAGAACAGTGCTGGCCCGACCTCTTGCGCGGCTTCGCGCGCGATGATCCAGCGGTCCGCATCCGGCGCCGCTCTTTCAAGATGCTTGTGCATATTCTCGATCATGACGATAGCGGCATCCACCATCGCGCCGATGGCAATCGCTATGCCGCCCAGTGACATGATGTTGGCATTGATACCCTGCTGATGCATGATGATAAAGGCTGTGAGAATGCCCACCGGTAGACTAACGATAGCCACCAGCGCGGAACGCAGGTGAAACAAAAATACCAGGCATACCAGCGCCACTACCAACGACTCTTCGAGCAGCTTTTCTTTCAGATTGGCGACAGCGCGGTTAATCAGTGCCGAGCGGTCATAGGTCTCGACGATCTCCACCCCAGCGGGCAGGCCACTCTTTAGCGCGACGAGTTTTTCCTTGACGTGCGTGATGGTCTCCTGGGCATTGCTGCCGTGGCGCATCACTACAATGCCGCCCACCACCTCGCCTTGCCCGTCGAGTTCCGCCACGCCGCGCCGCAGTTCCGGGCCTAGCTGGATGTTGGCGACATCTGCAAGATGTATAGGTGCACCTGTGGCGGATACGCCCAAGGGTGCCTGGCGCAGATCGGTGATTGAATGCAGATAGCCCTTCGAGCGCACCATGTATTCCGCGCCCCCCATCTCGATCACCGAGCCGCCGGTTTCGCTGTTGGCGCGTTTGATCGACTCTTCAACTTGTGGCAGTGTTATGCCGTAGGCCAGTAGTTTGACCGGATCCACTTCCACTTGATATTGCCTGACCATGCCGCCGACGGTGGCGACTTCGGCCACGCCGGGCAGGCGTTGCAGCTCGAATTTGATGAACCAGTCTTGAAGTGATCTTAGTTGTGACAGGTCATGCTGATTACTGCGATCCACCAGTGCGTATTCATAGACCCAGCCCACGCCGGTGGCGTCCGGTCCGAGCGTTGGTGTCACGCCTTGGGGTAATCGGGACTGGGCCTGATTGATGTATTCCAGTACTCGCGAGCGCGCCCAGTAAGGATCAGTGCCGTCCTTAAAGAGTACATAGATGAACGAATCACCAAAAAAGGAATAGCCGCGCACAGTGGCTGCGCCGGGCACCGCCAGCAGCGTGGTGGTGAGGGGATAGGTAACTTGATCCTCAATTACCTGCGGCGCCTGGCCGGGGAAGCTGGTCTTGATGATGACCTGAACATCGGAAAGATCGGGGATGGCGTCCACCGGTGTTTTTTGCACGGCGTAGATGCCCCAGACGATGAGCGCGGCTGTGGCGAGCAGCACCAGAAAGCGGTTGCCCAATGACCAGTCGATGAGAGCTTTGATCATTGCTGATGTCCCGCATGACCGCCCTGAGCCGGGATTGCAGTTTTTCCGGCATCGGCTCCCTCCAGCCGGTGCATGGCGTTCTTGAAACTTGCCTCCGC
The DNA here is from genome assembly GCA_001464965.1 of Gammaproteobacteria bacterium Ga0074134. GTDB lineage: Bacteria > Pseudomonadota > Gammaproteobacteria > Ga007554 > LNEJ01. Next base: position 90,225 of record LNEJ01000034.1, on the reverse strand, counting down.
ATCGAGCAGGAATTGGCCGCTTAGTACCACCTGCTGTCCTTCCTCCAGCCCTTCAAGGATTTCGGCAAATGCCTCGTTCTCCGCTCCCACACGCACTGCAACGGGTTTGAAGCGTCCCTCGCCCAGCGCCAGGATCACCACATCCTGTGTGCCGGTGCGCAGCAGTGCCTCGCGCGGCACGGCGATGGCCTTTTCCTTGGGTGAAGACTGAATGCTGGCGTTCACATACATGCCGGGGCGCAGCGCATTGCCCGGATTATCAAACACCAGCCGCGCTTGCACCGTGCGGCTTTGTGTATTGAGAGTGGGGTAGAGATAGTCGATGCGTCCGCGCCACTCACGCGCCGGTATGTGGGCCAGGCGTAGCGTGACCACATCGCCTTGTTTGACGAAGGGAAGTTGGCTGGCGTAGACCTCCACATTTACCCAGATGCGCGACAGATCGGCTAGGCTGTAAAGGCGGGTATCGGGGGTGACATATCCTCCCTTGCGCATGTTCAATTCCGTGACAACGCCGCTGTGCGGGGCATAAAGTTTGATGGTGCGGCGCGCCGGTCCGCCGTTTTCCAATCCCTGGATCTCTGCGTTCGATACATCCAGCAGCCGCAGCCGCGCACGCGCGGTTTCCAGCAATGATTGGCTATCCTTCAGCAGTGAGGCATCGGTAAAGCGCTGGGCTCCGTTAAGAGCCACCCGGAATTCTTCCTGGGCACTGACCAATTCAGGCGCGTAGATTTCCGCCAATAACTGGCCACGCTGTACGGGGTCTCCCACGGCTTTTACAGAGAGGCGCTCCACCCAGCCGCTGATCTTGGGATTGAAGAAACTCACGCCGCGCTCGTCGAAGGCCACTGTTCCCACCGTGTCGATGGACGTGGCGAAGGGTTTGCGCTCCACAGTGGCAGTGCGCACGCCGAGGTTTTGCACCACGCGCGGGTCGATCTCCACCATGCCTGTGGCTGTCGCCCCCTCGGCATAGACAGGAATGTAATCCATGCCCATCTCGTCTTTTTTCGGAGCCGGGGAGGTGATGTCCGGGTTCATGGGATTACGATAAAACAGTATCTTGCGTTCACTCTGCGATGGCGGGGGCGCCTCGGCATAGACAGGGATATAGTCCATCCCCATCTCATCCTTTTGCGGCGCAGGGGAGGTGACGGCGGGATTCATCGGCGCACGGTAGAACAGTACCTTGCGTTCTCCTTGGGCTGTAGAGGCCGGTTTCACAGCCGTCCCTGCGGCCTGGGGAGATTGTGCGCGGTCTTTCAACAGCCATCCCAGGCCGATGCCAATGGCGATACTTATCGCCGCCACACCCAGTAACAGGGGAGTTTTTTTAGTGCTCATGATTTGATGTCTCTGTAACGGTAGTGCCCAGATAATTCAATTCGGCGGTGGCTATCCACACATCGACACGCAGCCGCCATAGTCGCAGCGCATACTCCAGGCTGGCCTGGCGTGCACGCAGCACACTGCCCATATCCGTCTTGCCGGTGCGATAGGCGGCGAGCAGGGCATTCACGGTTTGTTCGGCCTGCGGCAGCAAGGTATGCTCCACAAGCGCCAGGCGTGATTTGATGCGTGTGTATTCGGCATAACGTGCGCGCGCCTCCTGATCCAATTGCAATAACAGATCGTCGCGCTTATAACGCAGCGCAAGCAAGCGTGCCTGACGCTCCTGGGCACGGGCGTCCTGGCGCTGGGAAGTCCACAGTGGCAGGCTCATCACCATCCCCGCAGAGAACATGTCCGGTATTTTGGTGCCGTTGACGTCGCGGGCGGCGCGGTAGCCGTACATCGCCTCCACCCCGAATTCGGGGTAGTAATCGCGCCGTGCCGCGGCCAGATCCAGCTCGGCGGAGCGAATCTGCGCGTCCAGCGTGGCCACTTGGGGATGCTGGGGCAGCGTTTTCATCAGCTCTTCATCGGTGTGAACCGTGGGCGGCGCAGGCAACTCCTCCGGTAGGGCGAGGGTCGCGGCAGGCATACCGATCAGCCGTGCCAGACGGCTCTGTGCCATGCTGCGCGCCGACTGAATGGCTTCTTCGCGATCGCGCAAGTCATCCCGCTCCAGTTGCGCCTTCAGCACATCGGCCTCTTGCGCGAGTCCCACGCGATATTGGGCGCGGGCCGCCTGCACAATCTGGTCGGTTATCTCGTAACTTGCGCGCACCACGGCCAGTTCGCGCTCCTGGTAATAAAAATCCAGCCAGGCCATGTGTACTTCGTGCCGTATTCGTCCCCGCAAGTCACGGTCTTTGGTCTGAACGGCGGCCGTCTCCTGTTCGGCGCCCTGTTGCAGCAGGGCGCGCTTGCCCGTGGGAGGGAACATCTGGGATACGCCGAATGTCACCATGCTCATTTCGCTGCGGTTCAGGGCAAGGCTGTCCACCGGCACATTTTGCATGCCGAATCGCGCTTGCGGATCGGGCAGTTGGCCCGTGGAGCGCGCGCGCGCCTGCGCCTCCTCGATCTGTGCCGCGGATTGCGCAAGCAGCGGGTGGCGTTGCAGGGCCAACTGCTCCGCGGCAGGGAGGGTGAGGGTCATAATGTCTTGCGCTGCGGTTGCGGATGTTACTAAAGCCAGCCCCATCGCCAGCACCAGGAGCAGGCGTGTTGGCGAAATCTGCCATATCCTCTCTTTGCCAAAGGGGGGTAATATTTCACCCTTTTTGGCGGCACAAGGGGGCAGGATGTTGTGCATGTTCTCTCTCAACGTTTTCATCACTGCTGCTTCTGGTAGCTCTCATCGACGAATACGTTGCCCACCGTGTGCTTGGTGACCCATTCGGCGTAGAGCTGATCCGGCCACAGCGATTGAAACCAGGCCATCACGGCGGTGATCTGCTGGTCGGTGAGTTTGTTCTGAAATCCCGGCATATCGCCCTTGCCGAATTCGCTGCCGTACTTGATGTGGTTGTGTAACTGGGTTCGTGAGCTGTGCCATTCCCGCCCTGTGCCGTTGAGCGGCGGCGGCAGATATTTGCCCTGGGTCGTGGCCGTGCGCCAGTTGGGGTTGCCCTCCGCCTTGGCACCATGGCAACCGGCGCAATGCTCTTTATAAAGCTGTTCACCCTGCACGATCTGCTTCGCGTCGAGCGCGCGTTTGACATCTACGCCGGTCATGGTGGAGATGGTCTTCTGCGGTGTATTGCTTCCGGAATCGCAGGCACCGAGCGCGGCTATGCCTATGGCCACAGGTAGCCAATACTTTTTGTTCATTACTCTATCTGCCTTTCAGTGTGAATGTGGGTGTGCTGGATCGTCGACATGCGGGTGCGGTTTTTTCGCCGGTGGTTCATCTGGCTTCGCCTGCGGCTCGTCATGCGTATGTTCAGCATCGTGAGGAGGATGACTGTCCATCGTTGCGTCTGGCGCGGGAGCGGCCGGCATGGCAGGCATTGCATCACTGCTGTGGTCATGGCCACCGCCATCAGCATGTGAATGCCCGTGTCCTTCGCCTTCCGCCTTGGGTAATGACTTCACCCCCAGGCCATAGCGGTAGACCAGCTCAGCGCCGTGCCAGGCCGTGGATAGCAGCAAGCCGCCGGTGAGCAGCAGCAATCCCAGAAATAGGCCATTGACCTTGGCCCCTGCGCTGTATCTCCGCCACGACCACAGCGTGAGCGGTATCACCACGCCGAGGGTAGCCAGTGCCCAATCACGGTGCTCGATCATCGCCTCGTGCGACGGGGTGTCATGATTCACGCTATTGAATGCAAACCACCCTGCCACACCGGTGATGATGGCAAAACCACCCCCCAGCCACAGATTCCAGTAAGCCACGGTGAGCCACTGTTCGCGCCAGCGCTGATTTTTCACCAGATAGGCCAATAGAAAAAAGCCTATCGAAGTGCTGAGCAGCCCCACCGTGAAATGGACAAAAATAGGATGCCAGTTGGGAATGATTTCAATCATGGGAAGTCCTCCATTCGTTAGGTTATCCCTCTGGAAAAAGGGGCGCCGGCCTCATGTCGAAGACCATGGCACGAACAGTATACGCGCTCGATGAACGACATCGTGCGCATGACGCACGCTACCTTTCACGCGAAGCAAGCCTAGAGGAGGTTTCGGGGAGGTTTTGTTTCGGTGGGAACGGTGATACCCGTTACGGCCACCGACAGCACAGACTTGGGGAGTGAGGGTGCCGCATGCGCGGCGTCTAAAGGGGAGTCGAGCAATGCAACGCAACAGTGGGCGTCAGAGTGACAATGATGCGGCTTGGCCTTGGAAGTCTGACTCTGATCGCAGTGTGACGGTGAAGGCATATCGCATGCCTTTCCATTCATCGTGACCTGGCCATGATCATGGCCGCTCATGGCCGGGTGGCCGGGCATTTGGTCAGAGACTTCGGCATCAAGGCTTGCAGCATGAATGTCGGCATGAGCCAGCCGCAACGGCATCGCTACCAGCGAGAAGGCCAGCAGCAGACTGACGATTTTGTAGACATTTTTTAGCATTAGTTCGCTAAGAATACTCTAAATCATTTCTTTGTCAAACGTGAAAAGCGCGGCAGGCTAACAAACCCAGCCTATCGTGATGTGATGATTGCCGCTGGGGTTTCGTTACTCAACTCAGCCGGGCTTTACGAGACCGTGCTCGCAGCGGGGCATGAGGCGTCATAGCTCCAAAAGCGACAGGATTACTTTGAAAGGATGATCGCAGCCTTTTTTTCCTCGTACTCTTGTTTGTCAATTTCTCCTTTGGCATAACGCTTGTTCAGTATGTCCAGGGCGGACTCGGACGGCTCACTCCAGGAGCGCCTCATGGCGTCCCGAAATTCGGGTTTATCCATCATCCTGTCGCCCCACATGCAACCCATGCTGCCTCTTCTCATCATGAAAATGAACATCACAACCATCATGACGAAAAACATGAGCGGAAAAATCCACCAGAAAGCGGGCCAAGCCATTCCGTGCCACCAAGGCCATGGATGTGGTGCTGGGGTCACCTGGTCTGCAGCGAACGCAAATGAAGTAGAAGTAAGGGTAAGCAGGGGAAAATAGAAACAAGTCATGGTGAGTTTCGCAATGCGCATAGACTTCTCCTTTTCGTGATCGGCATATGCTGGCTTGGCTCACTTTTGGCCACAGCGCCGACAACAGACGCGCTCTCCCAAGCCGTCTTCGCCGATTTCACTCCTCCCAACGACTAACCCTTGGTTTTCCAACTTCCGTCCGCTTGACGGCAGGCCGTTCCGACGACTTTTTCGTTCTTGCCGCCGATTTGCGCGTCAACGGTATATTCGCGGCAGGGTCCCGACGAGGTTTCCTCGGTGCGTGTCGGGGTGACTGTGTATACATTGCCGGTATCCGGGTTGCGCCACGTGGAAGGGACCCCCGTGCGAACCGTCTCCAATGTATGCGCGGTCTTCATGCGATCCTGTTCGTCCATTGAACGGCCCACCGCGCCGCCGACGGAAGCGCCGATCAAGGTTCCGACGATGATTGCGGCAGTTCTGCCCGCGCCTTCGCCCACTTGCGATCCCAGGATGCCACCCAATGCGCCGCCAATGACCATTCCCGTTTGTTGCTGCGTCGGCTGGGTGGCGCATCCTGAAAATAGCAATGCGCTGCAAAGGACGCCTCCCAGAAAACGTTTTTTCTGCATGTCACTATCCTCCATGTGCCTGTTGGCGAAATGACGATTTTTTATCCCTGAACATACATCGACCCGGACATTGTAAAAACAAAAAATAAATATTTCCTTGATCTACATCAAACTCTGGTTGATTTGTTAGTGCGTAGAACACACCCTACGGTTTTCAGGATAAATCCGGCTCTCCACAACAGCGCAGGATCTCCGCGCGGGTGGCGTTGCGTAGTTTGATGGCCGCAGGCCAATCGGGGCTTTCCGGTGTGACCGGTGCGCCGACTGTGATGCTGATCGAGCCACGGCGAGGAAACCACTGGTCGGCGCGCAGGATGGTACGGGTGCCGCGAATGGTCACGGGCGCCACCGGCACGCCCGCCTGGGCGGCCACCACGAACGCGCCCATGCGAAACGGTAACAATCCCGGCATACGGTCAAACGTACCCTCGGGAAAAAATATCAGCGATTGGCCGGTGCGCAGGGTTTGCAAGAGCTGTTTCACATCTTCAACGCCTTGCTCAAGCTCGAAACGCTCCACGAATTCCGCGCCGATATGTTCAAGGTATACGCGGGGAATCAGGCGCTCTCTCAGTTCCCGTTTGGCGACGAAGCTGAATTGCTTGGGCAGGGCGGCCACCAGCAGAATGCCGTCGAGATAGCTGGCGTGATTCGCCGCCAGTATGCACGGCCCGCGCGGCAGGTTTTCCAGCCCTCGCACCACAAACGGCGTGCCGGACAGGCGCACAAAGAGCCGTGCCATGAAGCGGCTAATGGCCCAGCCCCATGCGGGACGCGGCAGCAGGGCGGCCATCAGCCATGTCAAAGGCGCCATTATCCAGAACAGGAGCCATGTGTAACCGGCATATAAAATGCCGGACGCCAGGCGCAGTGAGCGCCGCAGTTGCGGCGTGATACCGGCCCACGCCAGGCGCGCGAATTGCCACCACACCGCGCGGGGCCGCCGCCCCGCGGCCCCGCCTTTTTCGTAAAGCTCGCGGCTGGCTGCACGGCGGATCTTGCCGCTGGAGGTCTTGAGCACTGTGTGCGGCGGAGCCAGCACGATATCATCCGGTGGTTCGCCCAGCAGGTTCATCGCCAGGATGTTGATTTCGCCGCGCAGTTTGTCCAGCACGATGGCCTCGGTCTCGCGTGTCTCCGCCAGCACGATGAGGCGTTCCGTGCCGGAGGCGGGGCCGGGACTGCCGAACACGGCGACGCATCCTTTGCGTATGCCGGGGATGTTGCCCACGGCCTCTTCCAGTTCATAGGGATAGATGTTACGCCCGGCGCGGATGATGATGTCCTTGGCGCGGCCGGTGAGATAGACATCGCCGGCGGCGATGTAGGCGAAATCGCCGGAATCCAGCCACTCCCCGTGAAACAGGCGGCGTGTCTGCTCCGGGTTGCGGAAGTAGCCGCTGGTGGTTGAAGGCCCACGGAACTCCAGCCGTCCCTCTTCGCGCTCGCCCAGTTCGTGGCCGGCGGCATCTACGATACGGATCTGGTGGCTGGGCAGAGGCTGGCCGCAGGCCACGAAGCGCAACGCATCTTTTTCTTCTTCACTGGCGGGGAGGGCTTTGCCGGCGCGCATGAACGCATCGCGCTTGATGTGGTCGATGATTGGGCCGCGGCCGGGGGGTGGAAAGGCCAGGCCTACAGCGCACTCGGCCAGGCCATAGACGGGTGTGATGGCTTCAGGGCGCAGACCGTAATGGGCGAAACGCTGCTGGAAGTTGACGATAGTATCAGGGTTGACCGGCTCGGCGCCGTTGAAGGCCATGCGCCAGGAGCTGAGGTCCAAGCCCTCGATGGCGTGGTCGCCGATCTTGCGCAGGCACAATTCATAAGCGAAATTAGGCGCCGCCGACAACGTGCCGCGGTGCCGGTGGATGGCCCACAGCCAGCGTTCCGGGCGGGCCAGAAAGGTGAGGGGTGACATCACAACAAAAGGGATGGCGTAGTACAGACTGCCGAGCCAGGCGCCGATCAATCCCATGTCATGGTACAAGGGGAGCCAGCTTACGAACACATCCGTGGAGTCCGCCCGCGTTGCTTGCCCCATGGCCCGGATGTTTGCCAGCAGATTGGCGTGAGTCAGCACGACCCCTTTGGGATTGCCGGTACTGCCGGAGGTGTATTGCAAAAAGGCAATGTCCTGGGCCTTGATGATGGGGCTGGCGAGCGCCGCGCGGGAGACCGAAAGCTCCTGTACTGTGGTCACGCTGTGCAGTCCCTCCACGTGGGATTTGAGCAGCCGTGCCACCGCCTTGGCCTCGGGTACGGTGATCAGGATAGAGGCGAGGGCGTTATTCAGAATACCCGCGTGGCGGCGCAGATGATCCTCAATCTGCGATAGGCGCGCAGGGGGGTAGATGGGCACCGGCACACCGCCAGCGAGCAGGATGCCATAAAAACAATAAAAGTAATCCCGGCTGGTTGGCAGCATGATGGCCACACTTTGTCCCGATTGCAGGCCGTACGCCCGAAGCCCCTGCGCCACGGCCTCCGCTCCCTGGCGCAGGGTGGAATAGCTGATCTCCTGTTCGCCTGTTTCTTCAGAAAGGATGATATGTGTGCGCTGCGGATGGGTGGCGACGTGCCAGTCCAGGACGTCCAGGAGGGTAGCTGCGCGATCGGGTCCGGCCTCAACCCGCTGCTCCGTCACCGTCTCCCGAATACTCGCCGGGATGGCAGCTCGAGGAGCAGCGGCAGAGGCCGTGAGCACCGCGCGCAGCAGGTCGCGTGGCGTCTCCACTGCCGCCAAGGTGTGCTCCGGCAGGCTCACGCCGAAGGCCTGCTCGATACGCAGCAGCAGTTCCACCCGCGCCAGACTGTCGAAACCCAGATCCCGATCCAGAGAGCTGTCGAGCGTCAGCGTTGATCCAGCCTTTCTATCGGGGTGTAACTCGATGCCGAGCTGGCGCACGGTGCCGAGCAGTACCGGGGTGAGATCATCGGCGTCCATTCGTATCCCGCACCTCTTTCAGGAAGTTGCTTGGTAATACCATGCCTGCAAGTAATGTCATTATGCGCTTGTATTGATCGCCTCTGCCAGACTTGGGATGCGCGCGCTGCACCGTGCAGGTCGCCGCTGCTATCGACCGGTAATCGCCTAATCTTCATGCGGGATGTTCAGGCTATAATGGAGGGTGTTTGGGTGCGATGCCGATACTCGGTGCCGCTGGGCTTGATGGATGATTTTATGGGGGGAGTGCGATGGCTTTCAATTATGTGGCGGATGAGCGTGATATACCCGTTGGTGAAAAGAGAGTGATCAACGCGGCGAATGAGAAGATACTGGTCATCCATCTTCCTGATGGTTTTTATGCCACGCAGGCAAAGTGCCCTCACATGTCGCTGCCGCTGGAAAAGGGACACATCGTTGGTGATGGCCATATCCGCTGCCATTTTCACCGTGCGGAATTTGATGTCAGGACGGGTGCTGTATGCGAGTGGGCGAACTTTCCGCCCGGCATTCAGTTGCTGAATGTGATACGTGGTGAAAAGCCGCTGAATACCTATAAAGTCAAGGTTGAAGACGGGAAGGTGTATGTCGACTGTTGATGCTCGCCCGCTACAGTGACGATCCGCAACGAAGGCTGCGAATATCGCGAACGGATCGGCCCCGAAGCCGAAACCCAGACCTTGCTTGCCTATCTGAGTAGTCGATACCGTCACTCATCCCCTGCGGAATGGGAGGCGCGTATCGCGTCCGGCCAGGTGCTCATCAATGCCATGCCCGCGCATCCCGAAACCGTGCTGCGCCGCGGCCAGGATCTTGTCTGGTGGCGCCCGCCCTGGGATGAGCCTGAGGCCCCGGCGTCATTCACCGTGCTTTACGAAGACGAAGATTTGCTTGCGGTGGCCAAGCCTGCGGGTTTGCCGACGCTTCCGGGCGCTAATTTTCTACAAGCGACTCTTCTTTACCAGGTACACACCTATGCGCCTGATGCCGCCCCGTTGCATAGATTGGGGCGATGGACATCCGGTTTGGTGTTGTGTGCCCGAAACCGTGATGCCCGCACGGAATTGATGCGGCAATGGTCGGCGAAAGAGGTCGGTAAACGTTACCGTGCATTGGCCGGTGGCAATCCCGGCTGGGAAGAGCTCACAATCACTGCGCCTATCGGCCCTGTTCCGCACACATTGCTCGGTTCCCTTCATGCCGCCACAGCGACAGGCAAGCCCTCGTTATCCCATGTGACCGTCCTCGAACGCCGCGCGGATTCTTTCCTTTGTGACGTGCGTATCGCAACGGGCCGGCCTCATCAAATCCGCATTCACCTGGCGGCGGCAGGGCATCCTCTGGCGGGTGATCCGCTTTATATTGCAGGCGGACTTCCCGCGCCGGGCACACACGCCGTGCCCGGTGATCCGGGCTACCATCTGCACTCCGCCGAGCTGTCTTTTCGCCATCCGCGCACAGGGCGCGAGGTCGTGATCGAGTGTGGGCCTCCGCCGTTGTTGTGTCTTTCAACTTAAAAACCGCAGCATGCGGGGTGACTGCTTCTACGGATTGTTGGCATATGGCCGTGTCGCCGCAAGCGATTTTTATGCGTGATTGGCAACCAGATCTTTCAGTTTCGCCATGTCCTTGATCTCGACGTCCCGGCTGTGCACATTGATGATTCCTTCCTCCTGAAACTTGCTCAAAAGGCGGCTGATGGTTTCGATCGAGAGTCCCAGATAATTACCGATCTCCTCGCGGCTCATGCGTAAATAAAAATGCGTGGGGGAGTAGCCGCGCGCGCCAAAGCGCTGGGATAGATTGAGCAGGAAGGCCGCCAGGCGCTGCACCGCCTTCATGGTGCCGAGCATCAGGATATGCTTCTGTTCCGCGATGATTTCGCGGCTCATCAGCCTGTGGAACTGGTGTGACAACGCGGGGATGGTGATGCTCAAATTTTCCAGGTCACGGAACGGGATCTCACACACGGTACAGTCTTCCAGCGCCACGGCGCTGTAGTTAAAGCGGTTGGCGCTGATTGCCTCGATGCCGAGGAGCTCGCCAGCCATATAAAAACCAGTGGTTTTTTCCTGGCCTTCCGCGTCCAGGTCAAAAACCTTGAAAAATCCGCTTTTAATTACAAATAACGAATGAAACGGGTCGCCCGCGCGGTAGAGATGCTCGCCGCGCCGGTATTTGCGGCGGCTATTGACGATTTGATCCAGGAAGTCCACATCATCCGGTTTCAGACCCAAGGGAAGACATAACTCATACAGGCTGCATGTATTGCAGGATGCCTTGAGATGGGGCAGGCTGACCTTGATGGGAATAGATTGCAGTGGCATAGAGGTTTACTCCGTTCCTTCGTTGTCATTCCCGTTTATGAAGCTTACACGGTTTTTGACTTGACCTAAAGGCCATAACTTAGCATGAAAAAAATGTACGGCGTATTACAGGCAGTACGTGTAACCTTTGCAGGGGTGCAGCATCGACAGCATTATGCCTATACACGAGCCGCCGGGGAATGGAGCAAAACCGGAATGCCGTGTAGGTACTTTTCCTACGCAAACTGGGGGCGCGCGGGAATACAAGCCTGATATCGAACTCCTCTATAATCCATGATAATCCGGGAGCTTGATCTGTGACCTCATACCATAAAATGACCAAGGCAGAACTGATTCGGCAAGTTGAATCACTGCAAGCCCAGATGAACCGGCGCCATCCGCCGGATGAGCGGCTCCATACGATGGACAAGTACGGCAAAGCCAAGCCGGCGCACGAGGAATTAAAGCCTTCCGTCGAGAAGTTGCGTGAGCTGTCCTCCCATTTGCAAATTGCCCTGGAAGCGGAACGGACCCGCATCGCACGCGAGATTCACGACGAATTGGGCTCCACGCTTACGGCGATCAAGATGGAGTTGAGCTGGCTCGCCAAAGTTATGGCGAAATCTAGAAAGTTTCCTGCCGCACGCACCGCTGCCATGATCGGTCACGTGGATTCCGCCATACAGACGGTAAAGAAGATTGCTACCGATCTGCGGCCGAGCATCCTCGACAACCTCGGCCTGTGGGCGGCCATCGAATGGCAGGCGCAGGAATTTCAGAAAAGGATGGGGATACCCTGCACACTGGAAATGGCTGCGCCGGAGATGGAGATGGGCCAGGATCTGTCCAACGCGATTTTCCGCATTTTTCAGGAAACGCTCACCAATATCACATGCCATGCCGGAGCAACCCGGGTGACGGTCAAGGCGCAGACCTGCGCCGATGGAGTCATGATTACAGTATCCGACAATGGCAAGGGGATCGTCCCCGCCGACATGGTGAATGGAAAATCATGGGGGATTGTGGGAATGCGTGAGAGGGCCAAGTGCTTTGGTGGGGATCTCAATATTGCCGGTGCACCGGGACATGGGACCACGGTTATCCTGCGCATGCCACTGGAGAAAAAGCATGAATGACAGGCCCATAAAAATACTCCTTGTGGAGGATCACGCCATCGTTCGCGAGGGTCTTAAGCTCATACTGGAAGAGGCCAAGGACATGCAGGTGGTAGGGGAGGCCGCAAATGGCAATGATGCGATCCAGTGGATACGCAAGGACCACCTGAATATGGTGCTGCTGGATATCTCGCTGCCCGGCAAGAGCGGGCTGGAGGTGCTGAAGCGCATCCAGATCGAAAGGCCTGGGTTGCCGGTTCTTATCCTTAGCATGTATCCCGAAGACCAGTACGCGGTGCGGGTGCTGAAGGCGGGCGCGGCCGGTTACCTGAGCAAGGAGAGCGTTCCCGGGCAACTCGTTAAGGCTATCCGCAAGGTGGCCCATGGTGGGAGGTACATCAGCGAGCACGCTGCCGAGAGACTGGCGGAGGAGCTGGATTTCAAGCCGGTGAATGCGCCCCATGAACTCTTGTCCAACCGCGAACTCGAAATTCTGTGCAAAATCGCCTCAGGTAAAACCCCGGCCCAGATCGCCGAGGAATTGCATTTAAGCGTAAAAACCATCAGCACCTACCGCGCACGGACATTGAGGAAAATGAACATGAAACACAGCGCAGAGTTGATCCGTTATGCGATAAAAAATGGGCTGGTCATATGATTACAGGAAAGAGCTTGCTCGCGATGCCCACCCTTATTTATTCCCCGCCGCCTGCCTGAACAAATTAAAGAAGTTGGACGTGGTGATCTCCGTAATTTCCTCTAGCGATACGCCGCGCAGGGCGGCGATTTGTTCGGCTACGAAACGCGTGTAGGCGGGCTGGTTGGTCTTGCCGCGGTAGGGGAGGGGGGCGAGGTAGGGGGAGTCGGTTTCCACCAGTATCCGGCCGGCGGGCATGCGCGCGGCGACTTCTTTTAGTTCGCGGGCGCTGTTGAATGTCACGATGCCTGAAAATGAGATGTAAAAATTCAGGTCCATCGCCTGCCGGGCGGTCTCCCAATCCTCCGTGAAACAATGCATCACGCCGCCCACCTGATCGGCGCCTTCCTCGCGCAGCAAGCGCAGGGTGTCCTGCTTGGCCTCGCGGGTGTGCACTATCAATGGCTTGCCGGTTATTTTCGCGGCGGCGATGTGGCGGCGGAAGCGCTCCTGCTGCCATTCGAGGTCGCCTTCGTTGCGGAAATAATCCAGGCCGGTTTCACCGATGGCGACGACTTTGGAATCTTGTGCCAGCGCGACCAGTTCCTCCACGCTGGGTTCACGCCCCTCCCGCTCGTTGGGATGGACACCCACCGAGGCGAACACGTGATTGTACTGCTTCACTAGCGACAGCATCGCCGGATAGCTCTCCATGTCGATGGAGACGCATAACATATGTCCGACGCCATGCTCGCGCGCGGTTTGCATCACGCCATCCATGTCGCCGCCAATGGCGGTAAGATCGAGGCGATCCAGGTGGCAGTGGGAGTCAACGAGCAGGGCGGGCATCAGGGTTGTGATAGATCCGGGGTTAATGCGCAGGTCAGAAGGTGGTCAGGCTAGGCTTTCCGTAACGCGGGTCTCCAGCTACATGGTATGCGTAGGGCGGCCCGATGTCAGTGTTCCCGCCAGGTAGGTTTCGATCTTCTTGCGCGCCAGGTCGCTCTCCTGATCATTGCCGAATTGCACGCCTATCCCGGCAATCCGGTTGCCTTGCGCGCCCTTCGGGGTGATCCAGACGACGCGCCCTGCCACCGGAATTTTTTCGGTCTCTTCCATCAGCGTGAGCAACAAAAACACTTCATCACCGATCTTGTAGGACTTGCTGGTGGGGATAAACAGCCCGCCGTTTTTGACGTACTGCATGTAAGAGGCGTACAAGGCGTTCTTGTCCTTTATTGCGAGCGACAGTATGCCCTGCCGTTGCGCCGCCGGGGTGGCTTGGGTAGTGCTTGTGTTGTCTTCTTCAGCCATGTTTAACTATCTTTTTTCCGTGCCTGCCTGGACAGTATGTCTTTCCAGCCAATCAGTAAGTCTTCCAGCAGCAACTGCCCATTGATCTGCCCGCTCGCCAACCGCGCCGCTTCGCTGATACGGTCAAGCTGGCGATGGAGAGTCCTCAAGTCTAGCATCGACGCCATGACTTGCAAGCGCTGCTGTATGTCCTGGTTGGCCAGGGCAGGGGGGTGGACAGCCGATTTGATGCGAATCATGTCGGTTATCCAGCCGCGTACCCAATATAGCGTCTCTTTCAGCTCAAACTTCAGCCATGTTCCGGCAATTGCAACCGGCGAGGCGTGTCCCTGGAAGAGCGTTTCAAAATCCGTGAACATCGCCATGCGCTGGCCTATCTTATCACCGCTGGCGAGTTCCAGGGCGGCAAATGGCGCCCCGTCGGCGAGCGCCAGCAGTAGCGACGCATCATGGGGCGGTTCAATCCGGGTGGCGAGCCAGTCGCGGGCGAGGTCCTGCGGCGGTTTAGTGAAATCGATCCGCTGGCAGCGGCTGCGGATGGTGGCGGGCAAAAGCGCGGCGCTGTCAGTGACCAGTATCAGCAGTGCGCGGGCCGGGGGTTCTTCCAGAGTTTTGAGCAGACTGTTGGCGGCTTGCGTGTTCATGGCGGAGGCGGGGGAAATGATGACCACCTTGTAACCCGCATAATGTGATTTCAAGGAAAAATACTCGCCGATCTCGCGTACCTGATCAACGCCAATGATCTTCTTCTCTTCCAGCGGACTGACCCGTTTGTAATCAGGGTGCGTGCCCGCCTGATTGAGCAGGCAGCCACGGCATGTCCCGCAGGGAAGACCGTCCGCCGGCGTGTTTTCGCAGAGCGCTGAATGGGCAAAGAGGCTGGCAAAGTGATTTTTGCCAACACCGGGCGGGCCGTTCACCAGCAGGGCGTGCGGCAGGATATTGTCGCGCAGGCGCCGGGTCAGCGTTTGCCACTGGGCGGTATGCCAGGGAAGTAATCCGTTCATGCTGCGGCGAGAAAATCCGAGAGAGCGTGTTTTATAGTGCTCTGAACCGCATCCAGCGGTTGGGAGGCGTCAATCACCTTATAGCGCCCCGGATGCTGCGCTGCCAATGCAAGATAGGCCTGCCGCACCCGTTCAAAAAAAGCCATCTGTTCCGACTCGAAACGATCCGGCGCGCTACGCCGCCCTGCCCGTGCCAGCCCTAGTGTCACGGGCAGGTCTAATAATAGCGTCAGGTCGGGCTGCACATCACCCTGCACCCACTGTTCCAGTACCGAAATGCGCCCTTTGGGGATGCCGCGCCCGCCGCCCTGGTAGGCATAGGTGGCGTCGGTGAAGCGGTCGCTCACTACCCACTGGCCGGCTTCAAGTGCCGGGCGAATCACGCGCGCAAGATGCTCGGCACGTGCCGCAAACATCAGCAGCAGCTCGGTATCACTGGCCATGCCGCCGTCACGATGACCCAGCACCAGGCTGCGAATTTCCTCTCCGAGCGGCGTGCCGCCGGGTTCGCGGGTCACCACAACCGGCTTACCCGCCGCCGCAAGCGTGTGGCGGATGAATTCCAGGTTGGTGGTCTTGCCGACGCCTTCGATGCCTTCGATGGTTATAAAGCGGCCTTTCACTATAGATACTCCAGACAAATCACGCTGATTGCCTGGCAGGGTAATATGTCTGGCGGAAAATAAAAAGCCTCTTTGTGGCGCGTTCAGTTCACTGAGGGCGAATGTTTGAGTATTGCTCAGGCGGCAGGCTTGATGGAATCAGCGGCGATTACAAAAGGATCGGCGTATATATCCTTCATTGATGCGCCGGTAAGAAAGGCTTTTTTCTTGGTGGCGGCCACCATGGCGGGATGGCCGCAGAGAAAGACGCGCCAGCCGGTTAATTTGGGCAGGTGAGAAAAAGCCATTTGTTCAGCACGTCCGGCGGCAAATCCTTTTGGTACGTCCGGGCCGGACAGGCAGGGGGTGTAATTCAGGTTGGGATATTGCTCCGCCAGCTCGCGGAGTTCATTGATCAGGTACAAGCCGGACACGTCGCGGCTGCCGTGGTACAGGTGAATCGGTCCGGTGTGGCCCTGTGCCAGGGCGTCGCGCGCAATGCCCCATAAAGGAGCAAGCCCCGACCCCGTGCCGATCAGTAGCAACCCTTGATCTGGCTGGCCCGGCAAGTAAAACCCCTGCCCTGCCGGTCCGGATATTTCCAGCGTATCGCCTGTTTTCAGGATGTCATGAATCCAGCCGCTCATGCGTCCGTCCGGCAAGTGGCGGATATGCAATTCCAGCGGTTCCTCGCGTTGAGGCAGACTCGCAATGGAATAGCTGCGTATCAGCCCGTCATCGCGATGCAACTGCACAAACTGTCCAGGATGGTAATCGAGAGGGAGGGTGCATCCCAGTCTCAGGCGAATGATATTGCCGCCTAACACTTCCTTTGCTAAAACCGTTACCTTGGTTCTGGCGCCGGCTTCTTCATCAGGCAAGGCGACCTTGAGATCATTCGTGGGTTTGCATACACAGGCCAGAAAGTAATTCTGCACCCGCAGGGTTTCTTTCAGCCCCTGCTGCGCGGCCAGCGGTACCGCACCTTCAACGGCACGCATCAGGCAGGTTTGACAAATACCGCTACGGCAGGAGGATGGAATAGGCAGGCCATGCCCTGTCAGGCAATCCAGAACGGATTCATTGTCCTGACATGTGTAACTTTGTTTTTCAAAGAAGATACGTGGCATGGCGCACCGCGTTAGTTAAGGGTGATGGCCTTTGATCCGTCTTGTTAAATTCACCCCCTTCCCGTTGATGGGGAAAGGTGGGGTGGAAGGGGAGCCTTCCTCCGCCAAGGGAAAGGGGATGAAACCTGAAACAGAAGATGCCCTGGGAGAACCCGCGTGCCTATATCAGCGGCACAACACATCGTTGCGGGTGCTGCCCGCAATCGCCATAACCTCGCCGATCAACTCGGAGGGCACATTAAGCTCTTTTAGTGTGGCTTGAAGATTTTCTGCTACCGCATCAAAATGGCTGTCATTCAGGCCGCGTGCCACCAGAGGGGCATGAGCTGCGCGCATGTCCTTGCCGGTATAGTTGTGGGGGCCACCGAAGGCCATAGTCAGGAAGGCTTTTTGCTTCGCGGCCTGCTTGTCCATGTCGACGCCCTCGAAGAAAGAGTTGATGCGGTCATCACTCAAGACTTTGCGATAGAAAATATCGACCGCTGCATCTACCGCCGCATTGCCGCCCAGCTTCTCAAACAGACTTGTGCTCATGAAGATCTCCTCGGTTGTGAAATGTATAAAAATCCATGTTAAATAAAAGGTTGGTAATCCTTACGCCCCACTACGGAATGCGTGCTAAAAATGTGTTTGCGAATTGCGAGTACACATTCAGCTGTTTGGTAGTGCTGTCTTGTATCGTCAGGCAACGGAATATTATTAACCGTTATTTATATAATGTATAAATAATACATGTTAATGGGTAAAAATAGAGCCTTATTCCAGGCCGCTAAATCAATACAATAACAATATCCAATTATAAAAATGTACTTTAAATGAACTTTAAATGGAAATAGTCGCACTGTCAATAGGTGAATACCTGAGTGAATTGCTCTGGAAATCCTCATCCTTGAGGTTTGCCAGAGGCCTTTATTACAGCCAGATCATATAGCCCGTTTCAAACGGGTGGCTGAGCAGTTTGTGATAGGGGTAAACACGCAGTTTGTAATGCTGGAGCCCCGAAAGGGTTGGCGAGAAGTCGAGCTTGAACAGGGTTTCACCGGCAGTGTTGGAGCCCGCTGCCGCTAACTGCTGGCGGTTGTTAATAATAAACTCGCCGCTCTCTGAGGTGGTGCCTACCAGGCATTCCACTACCACGTCTTCCGGGTTCAGGTCGTTCAAGGTGGCGCTGACCCGGATGGGTAAGGTGTTGCCGGCCTTGATTTCCTGGAGTGCGTCGTCGATGCGGCGTATTTGGACTTTGTGCCAGCCGTGGGCGATTTTTTTCTTCCACTGGGCAAGCTCGCGCGCCGGTGCGCCGTCCTGTTCGGAGAGGATCTTGCACTGGTGGTTGGCGATCGCATAGTAGCGGGTAACGTAATCCATGACCATGCGCTGCGAGTTGAAGTGCGGCATGAGCGATTTCATGGAGGCCTTGGACTTTTTCACCCATCCTTCCGAATAGCCGTGTCCGTTGCGGTCGTAATAAAGGGGGATGACCTCGTGCTCCAGAATATCAAGCAGTTCCTGGCCTTCTTCACCGTCGCGCTGCAAGGCGTCATATTGGGGGCCGTGCGGGCTGATGGCCCAGCCGTTTTCACCGTTGTAGCCCTCACCCCACCAGCCATCCAGCACGCTGAGGTTGATGACGCCGTTGATGCCCGCTTTCTGGCCTGAGGTGCCGCTGGCTTCCAGGGGGTATTCGGGTGTATTCAGCCACACGTCCACGCCGGTCACCAGTTTGCGCGCCAGCGCCAGGTCATAACCTTCCAGCATCAGGATGCGGCCCTCGAATTCGGGGCGGCGTGAGAAGTTGTGAATGGTCTGGATCAGTTGCTGGCCGGGCAGGTCGCGCGGGTGGGCCTTGCCGGCAAAAATCAGGATCACGGGACGCTTGGGGTCATTCAACAGGCGCGCCAGGCGTCCGGGATCGCTAAACAGCAGTGCGGCGCGCTTGTAGGTGGCGAAGCGGCGTGCGAAGCCAAGTACCAGGGTGTCAATATTGTCAGGCGCGAGATAGCGCGTGAGGCGTTCGATTTGCGTGGCGCTGCAACCATTGCGGCGGTGTTGCAGCGTGGCGCGGCGCAGTGCGTTTTCCAGGAGCTTGGACTTGAGCGACTGGCGCAGGCTCCAATAACTGTGGTTGGGTATCTCGTCAATGTGCCGCCAATAGCTCTCATTGCGCAGTTCCCTGCGCCATTCGCCGCCGAGGCGCATGTCGAACAGGTTTACCCACTCACGCGCCAAAAAGGTGGGGACATGCACGCCGTTGGTGACGTAGCTGATGGGGTTTTCCTCGTGCGGCACCTGGGGCCAGATGTAACCCTCCATGTGCGACGCCTCGCCGCCATGAATGCGGCTGACGCCGTTGTGCAGACGTGAACCGCGCAAGGCCAGGGCGGTCATGTTGAAGCCACCCTGGCTGCCGGGGCTGGAGCCGAGTTGCAGAAAATTGTCCAGGGTGAGCCCCAATTGTTTGACGTAATCAGCAAAATAACCGCTGATCAGACCATGATCAAAAATGTCATGGCCTGCCGGGACGGGGGTGTGGGTGGTGAACACAGTGCCGGCGGCAATGCACTCCAGGGCGCTGTCGAAATCCCATCCCCGCTGGACGCGTTCGCGGCAGCGTTCAAGAATCTGGAAGGCGGAGTGTCCTTCGTTGATATGCCACACCGTGGGGCGGCGTCCCAGGGCGCGCAATGCGCGCACCCCGCCTATGCCAAGCACGATTTCCTGCTGAATGCGTGTTTCGATATTGCCGCCATAGAGCTGGTAGGTGATGGTGCGGTCCTGTTCGGAATTGTCCGGCAGGTCGCAGTCCAGCAGGTACAGGGTGATGTGCCCGGCTTTGGCTTGCCACACCTTGAGCATGACGCGTCGCCCCGGCAGATCCACATGCACGTGGATTTCCGCGCCTTTTTTATCGCGGGCAGGGATGATCGGCAGGTCGGCGAAATTGGTGGGCGTGTAATGGGCAATCTGGTTGCCGTATCCGTCGATGGTCTGGGTGAAATATCCCTGCCGGTACAACAGGCCCACCGCGACAAAAGGGATGCTCAAGTCGCTGGCTGCCTTGCAGTGATCCCCGGCCAGGATGCCGAGACCGCCGGAGTAGATGGGGAGGCTTTCGTGAAAGCCGAACTCTGCGCAGAAATAGGCTACCAGGTCGGTTTTGTGGTCGAGCAGCTGATCGGTATCTGAGTGAGTATGCTCGCGGTGATAGCTGTTGTAGGCGGACATCGCCCGGTGGTAGCTTTCCATGAAGATGCGATCCTGCGCCGCTTCGTCAAGCCGCTGCTGTGAGACACGGCGCAGAAACACCTTGGGGCTGTGGCCACTGCTTTCCCACAGGTCATAGTCCAGATGGGCAAAGAGTGACCGCACCTGGCGGTCCCAGCTGTAAAGCAGGTCGTTGGCAAGTTCCGTCAGCCCATTCAGGCGCGCGGGAATTTGCGGCTGGACTTCCAATGTATAGCGTGTGCCGGGCATAAGTGCTCCAAATGTATTTTGATTTTTAGTACATCTTAGCAAGAGTAAGCAGGGTGACCAAAGGGGAAAGCACCGCAGAAGGATTGCTCTGTGTAGGCCAGCAAAAAAAGTGCCAAGGGGCTTTTTTGGTCTTTAGATATATGTAGGAGTGCGTGGTGCCGGGAGAGAGAATCGAACTCTCACAACCTTACGATTACCAGATTTTGAGTCTGGCGCGTCTACCAGTTCCGCCATCCCGGCTTGGGATTGCACGAAGTCGGCTAGTATAAAGGATTTCTTTGGATCGGCAAGGTGGTGATTGAGATTATTTTTTCCGGGGTGCTTCACTACCCCTCGAATGGGCAGGGCAAAGCTGGTAGTATCGCGCAGCCATGCAACGTCGCGACTTCCATTATGAACTTCCTGAAGAGCTCATCGCCCAGCATCCGCCGGAGGTGCGCGGCGCTAGCCGTTTGCTGTACCTAGGCGAGGGAAAGGCGCCCGAAGACCGCCGTTTCGAGGAATTGCCGGATCTGCTAAGGCCGGGCGATTTGCTGGTGTTTAACGATACGCGGGTCATTCCCGCGCGGCTGTTTGGAGCCAAGCCCACTGGCGGCAAGGTGGAGGTGCTGGTGGAGCGGGTGCTGGATGAGCATCGCATCCTGGCGCAGGTGCGGGCCAGCAAGCCGCTCCGTACCGGTGGTTTGCTGATGCTGGAGGGGCAGGTCGAGGCGGAGATGCTGGGCAGGCAGGGCGACCTTTTCGAGCTCCGTTTTAACGATCCGCGTTCAGTGGTTACCATCCTTGATATGATTGGCCGCATGCCGTTGCCGCCTTACATAACGCGTCCCGCCGAGGGAGGAGACAGTGAGCGTTATCAGACTGTCTATGCCAGTCGCCCCGGTGCTGTGGCGGCACCCACCGCCGGACTGCACTTCACGGCCACCTTGTTGGCGCAGATCAGCGCCATGGGAGTGCAAACAGCCTTTGTTACGCTTCATGTCGGTGCGGGCACTTTCCAGCCGATGCGCAGCGAGCGGGTCGAGGATCATCGTATGCACTCCGAATATGTGGAGGTGAGTGCCACGGTGTGCGAGCAGGTGCGTGCCACGCGTGCGCGGGGAGGGCGCGTGATTGCAGTGGGTACCACGGCGGTGCGTAGCCTGGAAAGCGCCTCGCGCAGCGGCAGCATCCAGCCCTTTCAAGGCGATACGGACATATTTATTTATCCCGGTTACCGTTTTGCCAGCGTGGACGCCCTCATCACCAATTTCCACCTGCCGGAGTCCACACTATTGATGCTGGTATGCGCCTTTGGCGGTTACCAACGTGTCATGGAGGCCTATCGCCATGCGATAGAACAGCGCTACCGCTTTTTTAGTTATGGTGACGCTATGTTTGTAACGCCGATGGCCGTAAGCTAATGGCATGAAAGTAGATATAGCGAGCGGCTGCCTGGAAGGCGCGCGCCAGGTGGCGTCGCCTAATCATGACGAGCGCCCTCCAGGCACGGTGATCGACCTGCTGGTGATTCATGGCATCAGCCTGCCGCCTGGCGGCTTTGGCGGCCCGTGGATTGATGCGCTATTCACCAACACCCTCGATCCGCAGGCACATCCCTATTTCAAGGATATCGCCGGGCTGCGTGTGTCGGCGCACGTGCTGATCCGCCGTGATGGTGAGATAATCCAGTATGTGCCATTGCAGCGGCGTGCCTGGCACGCAGGGCAGTCGTGTTTCGATGGGCGCAATCGCTGCAATGATTTTTCCATTGGCATCGAACTGGAGGGGTGTGATGACCAGCCCTACGAGGATGCACAGTATCTCGCCCTTGCGGGAGTTGTGCGCGCGTTGACGGCAGCCTATCCCGCCATCACGCCTGGCCGCATCGTGGGTCACTGCGATATCGCGCCGGGACGCAAGACAGATCCCGGTCCTGCTTTTGAGTGGGATAGGCTGCGCACGCTATTGGGACAGGCAACAGGGACAGAACTGGATCATGATACTGCTTGAGATTCTTGCTGGTCTGGCGCTGGATCGTGCTTGGGGGGGAATTGCGGCATGGCGGAGTTTCGGCTGGTTCAGGCGTTTTGCCGGGCGGGTGGAGACACGGCTGGGCGAGGGCGCCGGCTGGAAATGTGCGGCGGGTGTGCTGCTGGCGATTCTCCCTGTGGCGTTTGGTGTGGCGGCGGTGCATTACCTGCTTGGCGAGGTGCTGGGCGTACTGGCGTTCGTCTTTTCAGTTGCGGTACTGCTTCTTTGTTTGGGTCCAGGGGATCTGGCTAGCGAAACCCGCGAATTTATTCACGCCTACAGAACAGGCGACAAGGAAGCGGCGCGCCGATGCGCGATTGCACTTATGGGTGCCAGTGTGCCGGCCGATTCGAAACCACTGGTTCACGCCGTCATCGAAGCCATTCTGGTTCAGGCCTGCGAGCGTATTTTCGGGGTGCTGTTCTGGTTTATCGTGCTTGGTCCGATGGGGGCTGTCCTCTACAGGCTGTCATCCCTGCTGAAAAACCTGATGGCGAATCAGCAACCGCAGGAAACGGGCGGCTTCGCTGACGCAGCCTGGCGTTTATATGGCATACTTGGCTGGCTTCCGGCGCGGTTGACGGCTTTGAGTTATGCCATGGCCGGCAGCTTTGCCGACGCGATGTATAAATGGCGTGAGGATGGGCACGGCAGGCGTGCCGACTGGGTGAATGGATGCGAGGAGGTGCTGGCAGCGAGCGGTCTTGGCGCCCTGCGTATGGATGGCGATGATCTGCGCGCGCGCGCGGATGAGCATCTTGCCGATACTCTACAAGTAAAAGCAGCTATAGCGCTGGTGTGGCGCACGGTGGCGCTGTGGTTGATAGTGATTACGTTCATTACCGTGGCGGGGTGGGTAATCTGACGTTTAGCGGAGGCTGGGGCGGTGTTCCCCTGGCTTCTGATCCTTTTAGGTTAATAAGTTGACGATAATAGATTTGATTCGCCATGGCGAGCCGGTGGGGGGGAGTAAATACCGCGGTCAGATTGATGACCCCCTGAGCGAAAAGGGCTGGGCACAAATGCGTGCGGCAGTGGCTGACCATTGTCCATGGGATGTGATCGTCAGCTCCACGCTGTCGCGCTGCGCCGATTTTGCCCGCGAGCTGGCGCAGCGCCACGCGTTGCCCCTGGAGTTTGACCAGCGTCTGATCGAGATCGGCTTCGGTGAGTGGGAAGGGCTTACCGCCGCTGAAGTCACTGTGCAAAATCCTCTATTGCTGAAGCAATTCTGGGCTGACCCGCTTAACACAAGCCCTCCAGGCGCGGAACCCCTCACCGCATTTCGTGACCGCGTGATTCCCGCCTGGGAGGAGCTTTTGGCGCGCCATGCCGGCAAGCATGTGCTGATTGTTGGTCATGCTGGCATCATCCGCATGATCGTGCGCCAGGTGCTGGACATGCCGCTGGAGCGCATGTTCCGCCTGCAAGTGCCGAACGCCGCTATCACCCGCATCCGCATCGACGTGAGTGAAGGTCAGATCACACCGTCTTTGCTATTTCACGTGGGTACACTGTGATGCTGAGTTCGTTTTGGCTGGCATTACAGTTGCTAACCCGCATCCCGGTGCCCGCGCAGCCCTATCCCACGCCGCAGGACTGGGGGCGCTCAGTATTGGCCTATCCACTGGTGGGCTTGTTGATTGGCGTCTTGCTGGTGCTGATGCACTGGCTGCTTGCCGATACTGACCCGGGCGTGCAGGCGGCACTGCTGCTGCTGGTGTGGGCGCTGATTACCGGCGGTGTGCACATCGTGGGGTTGGCGAACAGTGCCGATGCCTGGGCAGGCGGTCATGGCGACCGGCAGCGTACGTTGGAAATCTTCAAGGACCCGCGCAGCGGCCCGGCGGCAATGATGGTGGTGATGCTGACGCTGATCATGAAATTTGCCGCGCTGTCGGTGCTGGTGGCCGAATCCGCGCTGGAAATTATTCTATTGGCGCCAGTGCTGGGCCGTTCGGCCATTGCCGCTCTGCTGTTGAATACCCCCTATGCCAAAACGGATGAAATCGGCGCGGAACGCGCCGCCAATGTGCCGAAGCAGGCGGTGGGCTGGACGCTGCTCGCGGTGGCGGCAGGTACGTTATTCCTGGTGGGATGGGGTGGCTTGATTCTGCTGTTCTTGCTGCTGGTGGCCGGTTACATGCTGCGGCGCATGATGATACACCGCATCGGCGGGCTGACCAGCGATATCGCCGGGGCGATATGTGAGTTGACGGAGGCCGGTGTGCTGATGATCGTGGTGCTGGTGTGGGGGTGAAGGCATAGCGCGCGTGGAACTGCATCACGAGAAAGAAGTCGAAGGTGTAATAACACAATAACACATTAGCCAATCACCCCTGTGTTAAGAGGAGAACAACAACCATGTTGAAGAAACTGCTTCTTGTCACGCTGTTTGGTTTTTTCATTGGCAATGCTCACGCTGCCGATACCTGTTCACCCGCATTAAACTTCGACAAAATCCCGCTCGGTGGAAAAGCGCCTGTCAATCTTTGCCAGCAATATCAGGGCAAGGTTCTGCTCATGGTCAATACCGCCAGCTTCTGTGGTTTCACCAAACAGTATAAGAGCCTGGAGTCATTGTACCAACGCTACAAGGATCAAGGATTCTATGTGCTGGGTTTTCCCTCCAACGACTTTGGCCAGCAGGAGCCTGGCGATGACAAGGCTATCAAGGACTTTTGCGACGCGACGTATAAAGTCAAATTCCCCATGTTCAAAAAGACCAAGGTCGCGCAGCATCACGCCGACCCGCTCTACCAGGAACTTGCGCGCCAGCGCAATGGCAGCTATCCCCAATGGAATTTTCACAAATACCTGATTGACCGGGAAGGCAAGGTAATCGCCGATTTCGAGAGTCCTATCACACCCGACGATCCCCGTTTGCTGGGCGCGCTGGAGAAGGCGATTGCACAAAAACTGTGAACACAATAAATAGCTGGGCGCACTGGCCGATAAATACAAGCAAGGTATGATCTTAAAAACCTCAGTTGGAATCTACTGCGAATGCCTCATGCACCGAATCTGCGCGAGAAAATCGTGAAATCTGTCCTCACCGTAGCGGTTGGCTACGGCTGCGGAATATTTCACAATTTTCTCGCCCATTTTCAGCACCTTAGTCATTCTCGCTACGATCCCAACTGAGGTTTTTAGGATGATGTGCATCATTTCAAAACCTGAAACCCTGATGATTTTTCTGCTTCGCCATCTCTGTTTTAGTGTTGTTTGTCTCCTTTGCATATTCTCGTGCGTTTCCGCGCACGCCGCGATTACCGTGAAGGACGACACCGGTAGCACAGTATCGCTGGCCGGTCCAGCGCGGCGTATCGTGAGTCTTGCGCCGCATGCCACCGAAAACCTGTTCGCGGCGGGGGCCGGGGCCTATGTGGTGGGCGTGGTCAGTTATAGCGACTACCCGCCCGAGGCCAGCCGGATACGTCGCGTCGGCGATAGCAATAATCTTGATCTGGAGGCGATCGTCGCGCTGCGTCCTGATCTGATTGTCGCCTGGAGCAGCGGCAATACCAAACCACAGATCGAAAAGTTGCGCCAGCTTGGATTGAAAATCTATGCCAGCGAACCGCGCCGCTTTGAAGATATACCCGCGAATATCGAATCGCTGGGCCGCCTGGCGGGAACGGAAGCGGTAGCGCGGCAGGCGGCAGCGGCATTTCGTGCGGAGTATGCACGTTTGCGCAATCAGTATGCCGAGCGCCGCCCGGTGAGCGTCTTTTTCCAGATATGGAATCGTCCGTTGATGACCATCAGCGGCACGCAGATGATTGGCGATGTGATACGGCTATGCGGCGGCACGAACATCTTTGCCGATCTTCCCGTGCTGGCGCCGGAAGTGAATATCGAGGCCGTGCTTGCGGCCGATCCGCACACCATCATCGTCAGCAGCGCCGGTGAAAAACGCGCTCCCTGGCTCGACGAATGGCGGCGCTGGCCGCAATTGCAAGCCGTCAAAAAACGAGGCCGCCTGCTGGCAATCCGCCCTGACCTGATCACCCGCCCCACGCCTCGCATCCTGGAAGGCGCGCGCCTGATATGCGAGCATCTTGATCAGGTGCGCAGCAGCATTCCGAGTCAACCTGCGTTCAACCCGGACAACCGATGACGGGGACCTTACGCATTGGTGTTGACCTCGGAGGCACCAAGATCGAGGCCATCGCGCTTATCCATGATGGTCAAGATGATAACGGCGCTATCCTTGCGCGCCGCCGTCTGCCCACCCCCAGCGGCGACTATCACGGCACGCTGAATACCATCGTTGAGCTGGTGACTGGCATCGAGGCCGAACTTGGTGCGCACGGCAGCGTTGGCATCGGCACGCCAGGGGCGGTGTCGCGTGCCAGCGGTCTGATGAAAAACTCCAACTCCACCTGCCTGAACGGCAAGCCCTTGCATCAGGATCTGGAGCAGGCGCTGGCCCGCCCGGTGCGTATCGCGAACGATGCCGATTGTTTTGCCCTGTCGGAGTCTATCGACGGCGCGGCGGCGGGTGCAGATGTGGTGTTTGGCGTCATCCTCGGCACCGGCGTGGGTGGCGGCATCGTCGCGCATGGCCGGTTGCTGGCGGGGCCGAACGCCATCGCCGGGGAGTGGGGCCACAATCCCTTGTCATGGCCGCAGCCACACGAGTGGCCCGGCCCGCCCTGCTATTGCGGCAGGACAGGCTGCATCGAAACCCTGCTCTCCGGCCCAGGGATGGCGCGCGATCATTTTGTATTCACCGGTGATAGTCTCACACCGGACGCAATCGCCATGCGCGCTGCGGCGGGCGATAATGAATGCGAGGCAACACTGGTTCGCTACGAAGACCGTCTGGCGCGTGCCCTGGCGAGTGTGATCAACATCCTTGATCCGGAGGTGATCGTGCTGGGCGGCGGAGTGTCGAACCTGTCGCGTTTGTATGGCAATGTTCCCCGCCTGTGGGGCCATTATGTGTTCTCGGATCGCGTGGATACCCGCCTTGTCCCCGCCCTGCACGGCGACTCCAGCGGCGTGCGCGGCGCGGCGTGGCTGTGGGGGAGATAAAACGGTTTACATATCCCCACGACAGGCTAGCAGCGCCGTGCCATAGGCGGCATCTTGCTGTCGCGCTTCGAGCATGGGGACGCCGAGAAGGTCGCCGCGTATTCGTGTCCATGCGGTATTGGAGGCCCCGCCTCCGGTGGTGCGTAGTGATAGAGGGTAGGGTGCGCCGAGTCCGGCGAGGCGCTGGTAACCCCGTTTTTCGATGCGCGCGATACTTTCCAGTATGCCCTGGAAAAACAGCGCATCGTCAGGCGGGCGAGGCGTCAAGCGCGGTGCCAGCGCAGGATCGCATTCAGGGAAACGCTCTCCCGGTGTGGGCAGGGGGTAGTAGTCAAGGCCGGTGGGTTGGTCCGGCTGTAATAAGGGCGTCATTGAGTTGATCTGCTGCTGGCTGAAAAACTGCCGTAGCACGGCGCCGCCGCTGTTGGAGGCGCCACCGGCCAGCCACAGATCGCCTAGCCGGTGGCTATAAATGCCATAGGCAGGCGCGAATACCGGCTGCGGGGATACGATTTTAAGCACCAGGGTCGAGCCCAGTGAGGTGACGGCTTCGCCCGGCTCGTGGGCGCTAGTGGCGAGGAAGGCGGCGATGCTGTCGGTGGTGCCCGCCACTACACGTGTGGCGGGCGGCAGTCCGAACTCGCGGCTGATATCCGCCGTCACGGTGCCGATGGGGGTGCCGGGCGGCACTACCTCCGGCAGCCATTCGTGACGCACGCCGAGGCTGTCCAGCCATTCCGGCCATGTCCGCCGCACGGGATCGTAGCCGAGTTTCAGGCAATTATTTTCATCACTTACGCCGAAGTGTCCGCTCAGTTTTCCTGCGATCCAGTCTGCCTGGTGCAGGGCGTGTCTGGCGTGTGCCATGCCGGGTTGTTGTTGCAGATGGAGCAGCTTGGCCAGCGCCGAGGTTGCACCATGGGCGGCGCTGTCGGGTGGGGCGATGGCGGCGATGCGCGCCGCCTCAGCCTTGCCGCGCGCATCGTTATACATCAGCGCGGGACCCAGAGGTATGCCATCGGCATCGGTGAGCAGCAAAGTGGCGGAGGTGCCGTCCACGGCCATGGCGCGCACCTGTTGCGCCGGGACAGTGTTCAACAGATCGTGAAGGGCGTCCCGCACCGCCTGCCACCACAGTTGCGGGTTCTGTTCGACGGCCTCGGCCCGCCGTAGCGGTGCGGGTAATGAGACAGCGCTATGGCCATGCACATCGCCACCGGCGTCGATGGCGATGGCGCGGCAGCCGGAGGTGCCGAGGTCGATGCCGATATAAAGTGCCGGCATACTGTATCGGGGCTGTGGAATATTTAGGGCAGGGTGACCGGGGCAGGCGGAACCCACACGTCGCTGCGATGTTCAGCCACGACGGTAGTATAAACCCCGCCACGCACATTGAATTCAGCAGTGATGCGCATGAAATGGGGTTCGCAGGCGCGCACCAGGTCGTCGAGAATGCGATTGGTCACGGCCTCGTGAAATGCGCCCTCGTCACGGTAAGACCATATGTAAAGCTTCAGTGACTTGAGCTCAACGCAGCGCAAATGGGGTACATAGTCGATGTTGATGGTGGCGAAATCCGGCTGGCCGGTTTTGGGGCACAGGCAGGTGAACTCAGGCGTGCGAATGCGTATCGTATAGTCGCGCCCCGGCGTGGGGTTGTCGAAGGTCTCGATCTCTTTGGTGGGTTGGGTGGTCATGGCTTATGCGGCTCTCGCGTCAAAAAATGGCAGATGACGGATAGTATACCTCGCCTGATCAGTGATGGGTTGACGATGCTTCCGGGGCGATTGCCGAGGCGAAGATAAGCTCTGCATCTATCAGGTCCAGCTCGTAATGCTGGCCGCAAAACTCGCAATCCATCTTGACGGTACCCTGTTCGTGAAGAATGGATTGCACCTCTTCGCGGCCGAGCATGCGTAACATATCGATGACACGCTCTCGCGAACACGAGCAGCGGAAACTGACCGGTTCGCCATCAAACATCCGGATGTCTTCCTCGTGGTACAGCCTGTGAATGATCTCTGGAGCGGGGAGTCGCAGCAGCTCTGTTTGCGTAATGGTCGAGCCGAGATGCACGGCGCGCGGCCAGGCGTCTTCATCGTCCTGCTCGCCTGGCAGCCTTTGCAGGAGCATCCCGGCTACCTGGGTTGCGTTGGAGGCAAGCCAAAGGCGGGTGTCGAGTTGTTCAGAACGCGTCAGGTAATTTTCCAGTACCTCTGCCACGCTGTTTCCTTCCAGTTCGACGATACCCTGATAACGCTCAGTGCCCTCGGTTGGGTTGATGGTGATTAACAGGCGCCCATTCCCCATCATCTCAGCAAGCGGTGCGGCCCGTACATCCTCCGCCCAGTGCGCTATGGCGCGCAATGTGCGGTTGCTGGTGCATTCCACCACCAGCAACGGTACAGTGCCGTTGCCCTGTATTTGCATGATGAGCGATCCCGTGAATTTAAGGGTTGCCGAGAGCAACATTGCGGCCGCAGCCATTTCGCCGAGCAGGTCGCGCACCGCCGGAGGGTAGTCGCGCCGCGCCAGCACGGCACGCCAGGTGGCGTCCAGCCGCACAATCTCGCCGCGTATCGGCGCCTGTTCGAAGATAAAGCGTTGCAGAGTGTCGTTGGCCTGCATGGTGATTCCTCTGGGGGTAACATGCTCTGAAGAGTGTCGCAATATATCACTTGGAATGTCCGTTTGAGGACTTTTCTAGCAAACCATCACTAACTCCTTATTACCCATTGAGTTTATTTTTTATTCACAAAGTCTGTGGATAACTCTGTGGAAAATAATTGGTGAATCGCCTCAAAACCGCATCGTGATTAGGTTTGTGACAAAATGGTGACAAATCATCATTTATATTTAAATCTATTTAAATCATCAAGTTAAAGAATATCATGGAATGCTTTATTTGAAGAATGACAGTTTTTGATGTGCCCCAGAAAAACCATCCTCTTATTTGTGCATAAAATCTGGTTTTAGTCTAAAAAGTGCGAGACGAATCAAGCAATCAATGTTGTGGGCGGCTTTTAGAACAGACTGCCAGCCAGTTATTTCACAAGTGCCGTGACTTTTTTAGTTTTTTCTTGATCTAGATCAAGAAAAGTTTCAGCAAGATTTGATCTACTAGGAGCCGTACCTATGAATCATGATGAGGGGAGTGCTATGGAACATCGTTGGAATCGGCGTCAGCCTTTGGCAGGTGACGTGGTGCTTTATCGTGGTGAGCAGTCTTATCCTCTGTGCAAGGTCCGGAACATCAGCCCCGGAGGGATGCTTCTGGAAATGCCGATGGGGGTACTAACCGAAGGCGTGGTGGTGGACTTGATTCACAATGTGCCGGGCGAGGGGCGGCGGAGGTTACGGGCGCAGGTGATACACAGGACGGGACGGTATGTAGGTCTGATGTTCCTGAGTGATAACGCTGGCGATTCATTTATGAATGCAACAGCGGCCGCCTGATAGTCGATGAGGGCTCCGGCGTTTGCGGTGAATAAGAGCCTGTTCGTGAGCTCAATCAAGGGAAGAGCGCAGCGAAGGGTTCCCAGCGCAAGGCGTTGTGGCCGGAAAAGCGTGCCATACAATGTAGTATGTGAGCATTTTTAGGCATCTTAACGCCGCGATGCGCCCTTCAGCGGGATCGTGACTAAGGCGCGGGAGATCGGATGATCGAGGTGCGTATCCACGGGCGCGGTGGTCAGGGCAATGTT
The DNA here is from genome assembly GCA_001464965.1 of Gammaproteobacteria bacterium Ga0074134. Taxonomy (GTDB): domain Bacteria; phylum Pseudomonadota; class Gammaproteobacteria; family Ga007554; genus LNEJ01. The sequence goes on along the minus strand of LNEJ01000034.1, from coordinate 59,329 downwards.
GTTGCGGCCTATCTTCTGGCCAGTGCCGCTATTATAGAAGGGCTATTCGCGCAGGCGTTTCCCGCCTTTGGAGCGGAGCGTCGCGGTGCACCGGTAACAGCCTTTGTGCGCGTTGCCGGGCAGGCTGTCCGCCGCCGTTGCCAGGTGCGCCAACCTGACTTCCTCATTATTCAGGATGAGGCGCTGCTCTATGTGCCGGGTGTGACTGAAGGCCTGCGTGCGGGTGGCGGTATCCTTGTGAATAGCGCGCAGGGTTCCGCTGAACTCAGCACCGTATCAGGGAAGGACGTGATTTCCCTGCCCGCCACTGCTCTGGCCAATCAATTTCTTGGTAAACCTGTCCCGAATACCGCCTTGCTGGCGGCCTTTCTCACCCTCATGGAGCGGCTGCCGCTGGAGGCGCTGGTCAAGGCCCTCGGCCAGCGCTTCAAAGGAGAGGTGCTGGAAAATAATGTCCGGCTGATTCATGCCGCCGCAAGTGGGGTGACGCCAGGGTTGTGGAGGCAAAAGGCCTGTCCCTTATTCACGGCTAGGCCCTAAGTGAGATGCGAGATGCTGCAAGCGCTTGAAGGTTCCCAAGCCATTGCCCAGGCGGTGGCGCTGTGCCGCCCGCAGGTGGTTGCCGCTTATCCCATCACGCCTCAGACCCACATTGTGGAGGGTCTCGCCAGGTTGATCGCAGACGGGAAGTTGCAATGTGAACTGGTCAGTGTGGAGAGTGAATTTTCCGCCGCTTCAGTAGCGCTGGGTGCCGTGGCGGCTGGATCACGCGTCTACACTGCGAGCGCCTCGCAGGGAATTTTGCTGATGAGTGAGGTGTTGTACAACATCGCCGGATTGCGTGTTCCGCTGGTGATGACCTGTGCCAACCGTGCGGTGTCCGCGCCGCTGTCGATCTGGAATGATCAACAGGATTCCATGGCGGTGCGCGACGCCGGGTGGATCCAGCTCTATTGCGCTGATAATCAGGAGGCTGTGGATACTACCGTTCAGGCTTACCGGATTGCTGAACGCACTGAATTGCCGGTGATGGTGTGCGTGGATGGTTTCACGCTCACCCATACGCTGGAACCGCTTGAGATCCCGCCCCAGGATCAGGTAGATGCCTTCCTGCCGCCGTTCCGCTTTGCGCGTGCACTCGATCCATCATATCCGGTCAGCTCCGGCACACTGGTTTCACCAGAATATTACACCGAGGCGCGTCATGCCCACCATCAGGCGTTACTGCGCGCCAAAGATGAGATTGTCGCTGCGGACAGTGACTGGGCGGTGCTGACTGGACGTGCCAGCGGCGGCCTATTGCAAGTGGATGGGCCAGACGACGCCCGTGTTGCGATACTGACCTTGGGGTCTGTGTTCGGTACCCTGCTCGATGCGCGCGAGGAATACCCGCAACTGGGGCCTGTAAAACTGATCAAGCTGCGTGCATTCCGCCCGTTTCCGGTCGAGGCATTGCAACAGGTTTGCGTGGGCCTGTCTGATGTGATCGTGCTGGAACGGGCGCTTTCGCCCGGCAGTGGGGGGATCGCCGGCGCGGAGGTGCGCGCTGCCCTGGCAGAGTTGCCTGCCGCGCCACGGGTGCATAATTTCGCCGCTGGCTTGGGCGGCCGCGATGTGCCGCTGGATATCTATCCGCGCTTGCTGGCGGCGACTCAGTCTGCTTCACCGGTGCGGTTTGCCATCCTGGATGTGGAGCTGGATAAATTGCCGGTCGAGGACCGGTAGGGGCGTTTTTCATGAGCGATCTTGCTGGAACCTTGATACCCATTGTCGATCTGCGCCGCAATCAGCCGCGTTTCCGGGGCCTGGAGGCTGGGCATCTGGCCTGCCTGGGGTGTGGCCAGGCGCTTGCTGCGCGCCTGGTGACTGAAGCCGCTGGCCCTGATGTTGTCGTTGCCAATGCCACCGGCTGTCTGGAGGTGTTTACCACGGCATGGCCGCAGTCCGCCTGGCGGGTGCCCTGGCTGCATTCCTTGTTCGAAAATGCCGCCGCCGTTGCCTCTGGCATGGAGGCCGCCCTCAAGGCGCAGGGTAAGTCCGCCAAGGTTCTCGCGTTCGGTGGCGACGGAGGGACGTTCGATATAGGTTTCCAGGCGTTGTCCGGCATGCTGGAGCGTGGCCACAATGTGCTGTATGTCTGCTTCGACAACGAGGCATACATGAACACCGGGGTGCAGCGTTCCAGCTCGACACCCCATGCCGCCATGACCACTACCTCGCCACCCGGCAAGGCGCGCATGGGCAAACGCCATCTGAAAAAAGACATCATCTCCATTATCGCCGCGCACAACATCCCTTATGCCGCTACTGCTTCCGTGGCGTATCCTTCGGATATCCGCAAAAAGGTGCGGCGCGCGCTGGAAATCGACGGCCCGGCGTTTATCAATATCCACTCGCCCTGCCCACTGGGATGGGGACACGACGGTTCGCTGAGCATCGAGGTGGCGCGTCTTGCGGTGGAGTGCGGGTTGTTTCCTGTCGTCGAATTGGAGCGGGGCGCGCTCACAGGAACAATGCCGTTACGCGCGCCGCGTCCGGTGACGGATTATCTCAAACCGCAGCAGCGCTTCGCTCACCTGTTTCAGAATGATCCACGCGCCAGGGAGGAGCTGGAACACCTGCAAGCACTCGCTGACTATAACATCGAGACCTACGGTCTGCGTGGCGAGCGTCCCGATCCGCTCGATAGCGCGGGGGCAGATACAGTGCGGCGGGGCGGCGTGCGGTGGGCGTGATTTGAAGGAGGGAGAGCTATGGCCATCTACACACGTGGCGGATTTGCCTTGCCCGAAACATCGTTGGCGTCCAAGACAGGTACATGGCGGTTGCAGCGTCCGATACACCGGCATAGCAGCGCACCCTGCCACACGGCCTGTCCTGCCGGTGAAGACCCGCAGGCCTATCTCGCGCAGGTTGCGGAAGGGCGATGGCGGGAAGCCTGGGAGACGCTGGTTGCCGCCAATCCATTGCCTGCCATCACCGGGCGGGTGTGTGATCACCCCTGTGAATCAGGTTGCAACCGTGGCCAATACGATGAAGCCATTGCGATCCATAATGTCGAGCGTTTTCTTGGTGATCAGGCGATCCGGGAAGGCTGGGCGTACCCGGTCACGCCTCCTTCTGTTAACGCCCATCGGGTAGCGGTGGTCGGCGCGGGACCTGCGGGACTGTCCGCAGCTTATCACCTATGTCGGCTGGGGTATCAAGTCACGTTGTTGGACATGTTACCCGAGGCCGGAGGTACCTTGCGCACGGCTTTGCCGCCTTACCGTCTGCCGCGCGAAGTGCTTGCTCAGGAGACGCAACGGCTATTGGCCATCGGTATCGAGTTTCTTGCGCATCATGCGCTGGGGCGCGATGTCTCGCTTGATGAGTTGTGTGCTGATTATGGCGCGGTTTTTCTGGCTCCGGGCAGACAGCAGGGGCGGGAATGGAGCGTGGATGGCAGGGTGCCGGCGGATTTGCACACCGGTCTGCGTCTTCTTCAGGAATGGGTGGCCGTGGGAACTATCCCTAAGGTGAAATCTGCCGCCATCGTGGGGGGCGGGAACAGCGCCGTGGATCTGGCGCGCGTGCTTCGCAAGACTGGCGCCGAGGTGCATGTCATCACCCATGATGCACTGCCCAAACTCGGGGTGCCGCCCGAAGGTGCAATGAAGGCGATCCCCAGGGAAGTCAAACAGGCGCAGGAGGAGGGTGTGATGTTTCACGAGCATCGCGGCATCCAGCGTTTGCTGCTGCGTGGCGAACGGGTGGTGGGGGTGGAGATGGTACATATGAAAAAGTTACCGCGTCCCGATGGGAGTATCGGGATCGTGCCCTTCGAAGGAACTGAAACTGTTCTGCATGTGGAGCAAATTATTCCTGCCATCGGTCAAGTGGTGCTGGCTGCGGGGATGGAGCGCATTCTGGAAGGCAGCCCCTTCTTTGCTGTGGACCTGTGGGGACATGTGGCGAACCATCCGGGAGTGTTCGCCGGAGGCGATGCCCGGAAGGGGAGCCGCGGCACAGTGAGTGGCGCGGTGGGCGATGGCCGGCGTGCGGCACTGGCTATCGACGGCTACCTGAAGGGTGTTGCGACTGTGGAGCACCACACAGAGGCCATCCCGCTGGAATCTCTCAATTTGAATTATTTCGAGCATGAGCCTCGGGCCGAGGAACCCCTTCTTGCTGTGGAGCAGCGGAGCGGCGATGCCGAGGTGGCCGGCGGGTTGGTCGAGCCTCAGGTGATGGCGGAATCGCTGCGTTGTTTCTCCTGCGGTATGTGCCTTGCCTGTGACAACTGCTGGACATTATGTCCCGATCAATCGGTGCTGAAAATAAAAGAGCTGGCGAGCGATGGCTCACATTATGTGTTCGATTATGACTACTGCAAGGGCTGCGGCCTGTGTGCGCGCGAGTGCCCATCGGGATATATTGTCATGGAGGATGAGTTGTTGTTTGCTGGGCGATATTAACCCGAATGTTTCATAAATTAATGCGCGCCCTTATGAAACATTCGGGTTAAGTAGGACGGTCTGGTAGAGTTTCCATAACAGAGTAGAATAATAACCATGGAAAAACGCTGGCACTTTTCGATCTGGTATCTTTTGCTGGCGCTGCTGCTCGCCTTCTGGTTCCAGAGCTTTATCATGGGCATGCACCAGGCGCTCCTTTCCTATAGCGATTTCAAGAAGGCCGTTGCGGCCGGCCAGGTGGCTGAGATTGCCTTGGGCAAGGAGATTATCCGGGGTAGGCTGAAGGTCGAAGGGCTGGAGAAGGTGCTGCCGCCTGCGCAGGTGGAGCAGATCCGGCGCGACAAGCAGGATTTTCACGACTTTGAAACGATCCGCGTGGAAGATCCCGGCTTGACGAAAGAGCTGGATGCCGCACATGTCAATTATTCCGGGCAGATCGAATCCACTTTTTTCCAGAGTCTTATGGCGTGGCTGTTGCCTTTTATCTTTCTGGCAGCGATCTGGGCTTTTCTGTTTCAGCGCATGGGCGCGGGAGGTGGAATCGGCGGAGCGGGAGGCGGCGGACTCATGTCCATCGGCAAGAGCAAGGCCAAGATCTACATGGAAAGTGACATGAAGATCACCTTCGCTGATGTGGCCGGCATTGATGAAGCGGTTGAAGAATTGCGCGAGGTGGTTGCCTTCCTGAGCACGCCAGAGCGTTTTACTGCGCTGGGAGGCCGTCTTCCCAAGGGCATTCTGCTGGTCGGCCCGCCGGGTACCGGCAAGACCTTGCTGGCGAAGGCCGTGGCGGGAGAGGCCAAGGTCCCCTTCTTCAGTTTGTCGGGATCGGAATTCGTGGAAATGTTTGTAGGGGTGGGCGCCGCACGGGTGCGGGATCTGTTTGAACAGGCGCAGCAGAAGGCCCCGTGCATTATCTTCATTGATGAGCTGGACGCGCTGGGGCGCGCGCGCGGCATGAATCCCATGGCGAGCAACGAAGAGCGCGAGCAAACCCTGAACCAGTTGCTCACCGAGATGGATGGTTTCGATCCCAACAAAGGCGTGATTCTGATGGCGGCCACTAACCGCCCGGAGATTCTCGATCCCGCCCTGTTGCGCGCAGGCCGTTTTGACCGCCACGTGGTGGTGGACCGGCCCGATATCAAGGGCCGTGAAGACATCCTTAAAATCCACATGAAAGGCGTCACGCTCGCGCCGGATGTGGACATCTCAATACTAGCGGCGCGCACGCCGGGTTTTGTCGGTGCCGACCTGGCCAACGTAATCAACGAGGCCGCCTTGCTGGCTGCGCGTAATAACAAGAAGGCGGTTGACATGGGCGACGTGGAAGAGGCCATCGACCGGGTCGTCGCTGGCCTTCAGAAAAAATCGCGGATGATGACGCCGCGGGAGAAACGCATCGTCGCTCATCACGAAGCAGGCCACGCCCTGGTTACGGCACTGGTGGAACATGCCGATCCGATTCGCAAAATCTCCATCATCCCACGCGGTGTGGCAGCGCTAGGTTATACCATGCAGTTGCCAACGGAAGACCGTCATCTGCTCACGGAAGCGGAACTGCTCGATCGCCTGGCGATATTGCTGGGCGGCCGCGTCGCGGAAGAACTGGTGTTTGACGAAGTTTCCACCGGCGCTGCGGACGACTTGCAAAAAGCTACGCAGATGGTGCGCAGCGTGGTGACCGAATACGGCATGAGCAAGGCCCTCGGCCTGGTTACCTATGCGCCAGAGCGGTCCATGTTTCTTGAAGGCGCGCTGCGCGGTGGCCAGCAACCCTATAGTGAGGAAACCGCCAAGCAGATCGATGCGGAGGTGCGCCGCATCGTGGAAGAGAGCCATGGACGGGTGCGCACCCTGCTCATCGAGCATAAAGACGCGCTGCTCGGCGTCGCGCAACACTTGCAGGAAAAAGAAGTGATCGACGGCGAGGCGTTTATGAAAATTATCGGGCAGTTTGGAATAAAAAAGGCGGCCGGGAAAAGCGATGATACGAGCTTGACATCCTAACAGCGGAGCACGGCATGATTAAAAAAATCAAAAATATCGATAAAAATAATGACGCGGAAAACGGTGACTCCGATATCAGCAAGCAGGAGTACGAAAAAGTCCTGTATAAATTGCAGGTGGAGCTGGTCAAGCTCCAAAAGCACATCATCAAGCAGGGCGATAAAATCCTGATCCTGCTGGAAGGCCGGGACGCATCAGGCAAGGATGGCATGATCAAGCGTATCATCCAGCATCTCAGTCCACGCGAGACACGGGTAGTGGCGATGGGCAAGCCCTCGGACCGTGATCGCAGCTCCTGGTATTTTCAGCGTTATGCACCCCATCTCCCCGCCGCGCAGGATCTCGTGCTCTTCAATCGGAGCTGGTATAACCGCGCAGGTGTTGAGCGAGTCATGCAATTCTGTAACGATGACGAATATGAAGAATTCATGACAACGGTTGCTGATTTCGAGCACATGCTGGTTAACTCGGGAATCAAGCTGTTCAAGTATTATCTGGACATCAGCAAGGACGAGCAGAAAAAACGCCTCAAGGCGCGTCGCGATGATCCACTCAAGCAGTGGAAGGTCAGCGCCATCGACGACCAGGCGATCAAGTACTGGAAGGATTACAGCCTGGCGAGAAACGAAATGTTCGCCCGCACCCACAACCCGGTGGCGCCATGGACCGTGGTGCGCGCCAACGACAAGCGCGCGGCGCGGATCAACCTGATCAAGGACCTGTTGATCCGCTTGCACTACGAAGGCAAGGACGAGCGTATACTCATCCCCAACCCGGCTATTGTCTTTGCGTATGAAGAAAGCTATCTGAAGAGCGGCATGATTGCAGCGTGAACCAACGCAACCTCAGGAATCGTAGGGTGCGTCCTACGCACCAATGATTGCGGTGCGTAGGACGCACCCTACGACATGGCACTCGTTTAATTCAGAAGTGAAACAAGGACAGCGTTTGAACCAACGCAACCTCAGTGTAAAGATTCTTGTCGGCCTGCTGGCTGGCTCACTATTAGGCATCATAGCCAGACTGGCCGCGCAAGGCGCGCCATGGCTTAACGGACTTGTGGAGTATGTGACCCTGCCAGCAGGGCAAATCTTCCTGCGGCTGCTGTTCATGCTGGTAATACCATTATTATTTTCAGCCTTGGTGATCGGCATTTGCGGCCTCGATGTAAAGCACATGGGGCGGATGGGGGCGAGAACGCTGGGATACACAGTGGTTGTCTCTCTGATCGCGGTGCTGATCGGGATGACGCTGGTGAACTGGCTTCGGCCGGGTGAAGGTTTGCCGGATTCGCTACGCGCATTCGCCTCAGCCAGCGGGGCAGCGATAACCGTCCCGAAACCGCCGGAAACCACGGGGGCTGCGTTCATCGTTGGCATGTTTCCTGATAATCCTGTCAAGGCAGCGGCCAACGGCGAGATGATTGGGGTCATCCTCTTTGCGTTGATCTTTGGCGTCGGCCTTTCGTACACCCAGACACCAGGGGCGCTCCGTCTGCGCGAGGCGATTGAGGGGCTTTACGATGTCAGCATGACCTTGATCAATGGCATTTTGAGACTGGCGCCTTATGGCGTTGCCGCACTGCTCTTCACCATGACCGCCCGTTTGGGTGTGGAAGTGCTGGGAAGCCTGCTGTCCTATGTGGGCGTGGTGCTGCTGGCGCTTTCTCTTCATATGTTCGTTGTGTACTCACTCTCCGTGCGATTTCTGGGCGGCATGTCTCCGCTAGTGTTCTTTCGGGATATCCGGCTGGCAATGCTCACCGCCTTTGCTACCGCCTCGTCAAGCGCAACGCTACCCACGGCGCTCAAGGTTGCCAATGACAATCTCAAATTGCCTCCCCATGTCAGCCGCTTTGTCCTCACCGCAGGTTCGGCGATGAACCAGAATGGCACCGCGCTTTTCGAAGGGGTGACGGTGCTTTTTCTCGCCCAGCTTTTTGGCGTGCAACTGGATTTAGCGCAGCAATTTACGGTGATGCTGATCTGTGTCCTGGGTGGAATCGGCACTGCGGGAGTTCCTGCGGGGTCATTGCCGGTGATCGCGATGATCCTGGTAATGTTCGGGATTCCCGTGGAAGGCCTGGCCCTTATCCTTGGTGTCGACCGCTTTCTCGACATGTGCCGCACCACTTTGAACGTGACGGGTGATTTGGCTGCGGCGGTTTACGTGGCGCGCGGCGAGAAAGAGGAATGAGCCTGAAAAACTCAGTCATCCACGAAAGTCACAAAAAAACACGAAAATCTTCAAGTGCATGTCGCTATTTTACTTTCTACTCATCCGGTAAATTATGGAAGTAATCCATGTTTTTTTTATTTCGTGAATTTCGTTTTTTTCGTGGATAAAAAGCGGCTTCTTTTAGGATGAGTTGGGTGGTTGAAAAACTCTAAAATACGCTCCGGCAGCCACGCGTGCCTGCCGGGAAAAGGCCCGGAAATAAAACCCATGTGCCCGCCTTCTTCCGGAAATTCCAGCGTTACACAGGCCGATACTTGCTCTGAACGGGGCAATGCGGATGCCGGCAGGAAGGGATCGTTGCGGGCATTGATCAGCAATGTAGGAACGTGGACGTTGATGAGCCCCGGCTTGCTGCTGGCCCTCGTCCAGTAATCATTGGTGTTTTTATAGCCGTGCAGTGGCGCAGTAAAAAGGTCATCAAATGCCCGCAAGGTTCTGACGTGCTTTAGTGCCTCACGGTCAAATAAGCCTGGATACTGTTCGAGCTTCTGTGATGCTTTTTTCTTCAACGTGCGCAGAAAGTGAGCGGTATACAACTGATTAAATCCCCCGCTGTCCAGCGCCTTGCCCGTGGCTTGCAAATCCATGGCGGCAGAGACCGTCACCGCAGCGTTGATAATCCCGCACGCATGTTCTCCCTGTTCACCCAGCCATTTCAGCAGGGCATTGCCGCCTAGCGATACACCTGCTGCAAAAATGAGGGAATCAGGATTTTGCGCACGCAACCGGCGCATAATCCAATCAATCTCCGCGCTGTCACCGGCGAAATAGGCGCGGGGCAGGCGGTTGGGTTCACCGCTGCACCCACGAAAATTCACGGCTATTCCACGCCAGCCGTTGTGCTGCAATTTCTCCATCAGGCTGCGTACATAATGCCCCTGCGAGCTGCCTTCCAGCCCATGAAAAAATACCACTAGCGGACCAGAAGCAGAATTATTCAGCCAGTCAACATCAATGAAATCGCCATCCGGCGTATCCCAGCGCTCGCGCTTGTAGGCGATGCGTGGCGCGGATGTGAGCAGGGCCGTATAAATGGTTTGTAAATGGCCACCAGGAAGCCATGAAGGAGCGCGGTATGACAGGGTGTGCCTCGGGATGACGTTAGTAATGTATAGTAATCAGTGTTTGATCAGATAGACGGTGCCAGTGTGCTTTAGCCACGGAATGGCTGAAATCGACCTATTCGGTCATCGTTCATTCATACGCCGCACACAACGTGTGGAATCATCCGTTCGTTTATCGTAATTGTGCTGGCGAATGCCAGCGCGCTTGCAGGAATTTTTTCGGAGTATTTGCGGAAAGCGGTATTGTAGAAGTTTCTTAAAATGAACCCTCCGAACGCGAGCGGTCCAAGGGGAGAGCAGACCGGTATGCGGCAATTTTCATACTGGCCAAGCGTTAAGTGGGAATATGGATGATGAACATTTACGAACTTTTTCGGGTCGTCGCTAAAGTCGAAGCGGACTGGGAAAGGAACGATATTTCTAGCGATGACGTCGGCGTAAATTTCATCCTGGAGATAAACCTCTGGCTCGTTCTGAAAATGCCCAAGGTCCGGGGACGGGAAGTATGAAAGGGAATGTTCACAGATGGCTCCGGCCCTAAATCGGTACCGGAGTGAAATCAATGCGCCATCTAGCATCTTAATGTTAAAGCACCGCGCCTTCTCCAGTTCAACATAGATGTCACGGTAAGCCACATTCTTTAACGCAACGCTCATGCCTGCGGCAGTGCTTACTGAAATTTCGAATGCCGCATTGGGGTTGCCATGTGTAGATGGAAAATTCTGCTCGTTCGAAAGGCTCAGTCCGACGAGAGCCTCCGTGAGTTCATTTATCTGCTTTAGTGTTTGCTGGGGTGTCATTTCCGCTTACGCTTGGATTTTTTGGTGAGTAGGGTCTGGAGCTTCTCTACGAGATCATCAGGATAGTCTTCGATGAAACTCTCCCCTGATTCGAGCGACGCGATAATCTCGGCGAAGTTGTTTCTCCGCTTAGCACTTCGATCTTGCTCCGCTTTCGACATGTCACGGTTTACGGTCGTCATTTTTTTCCGCTCATCTTCGGTCGGGTAGCGGAAGCGTAGCGCGAAATTCTCTGCCTTCACCTTTTCAAATTCCGCCTTAAGGTCAGCCATATCCTTCCCGACGCCGAGAACCCGAACCCATGCTTTAGAGCGAGTGATTGCGGTAAAAAGGCGGTTTCGGACGCGTGCAACATCCCGTGGCAATAGAGCCCCAAAACAGTCCTGTGCATTGATCACATAGACCATGGCCGCCTCATTGCCCTTTGCGCGAAAGATGCCGGTAAAGGTTACCGTCCCCGGCTCTGTGAAGACATCGGCGATTGTCGTCACACCCGCAAGATTCGAGTTGATTCCCATCTGCATCAGAGCCTGTCGAGCACCGCCGACTGCCCCCTTCGTTGTTAACGGATCGGGATTTATGACAACGATATCGTCTGGTATCAGCTCGTCTTTAGCCAGATTTCGCTGAATCTCCGCAACGAGCCACGTAGTTTGGGCTTCGGGCGTGTCGAAGACTTCGAACTGAATCAAGTCTTCAACTGGCGAGTGCTGGTCCAGGAATTCCGGGCTGGATTTTGGCGTGCGAGTAAGTGTGACGAATTCGCCGTCCTTGATTTCCCCGTCCTTTTCTTCATAACCGATGTCGAACCAGAGGTTCTTGTTCTCAAAGATTTGAACAAGTCCCTTATCGCGATAAACCCCAAATCCAAGAGCATGAGCCGTGGATAAAACAGGGCGGGAGTTGCGATAGCAAGTGTCGAGAATGATATCTTGCTTGGGTTTTCCTGGCTCAGGGGGGTGAATAACAACACGGGCTGTTCCATCCGTGTTTTTGCCAAAGATTTCTTCGACGGGCGGGAGCGATCTGTTTCCGAGGTTCTGCAATTCGTCGTATGCGTAGACTAGGCGCTTCGGATCCTTGAGGTATTCGTAACAGAGTAACAAGAAATTGGGCGCAAAATCCTGCGCCTCATCAACCAGGATCGCATCGTATTTCGGCACGAATTGTTTGGCTCCTTGAAGGGCGATGTCACATGCCGCCTCAAATGCGTTGTCGGATCCAAAGCGATTCTTTGCCGTTCCAAAATCCAAATACTCAACACCATGGTCACGGCAGAACTCGTAGTAAATGCCTGTGCGGTCTATACCGCCGGGAGCACCCCAAGCATTCAAGATTCTGATTCTATCCCAGTCTGGTTCTTCGTTTGCCTGTTCCAGTACGAACGTGGTGATGAGGTTCTCGAACTGCTTCTTAAGTGACCGGGTGTTGAATGTCACCGCGATGAACCATTCAGGATGACGTGCATGCAAGTAGGCAACTTTCAAAGCCAGAACGATAGTCTTACCACATCCGGCAAGTCCGCGAATGCGCTGAACGCCTTCATAGGTTTCTACCACGGCCGCGCTCTGCTGGCTGTCGAGATTGGCAATCGAATCCTCCAGTGCTTTGATCTTAGTGCCTCGCGAATTCTGGTTATGGAGGTCGCGTTTCTTACGGCCCCGACGCAGTGTGGAAATCGCCTGAATAACCGAAACCAGTGACGGAAAAACCACCGGGTCGAAATCATCCAATTCTTCGATAACCGAAACCAAGTTGTCGGCATTACAGAGGAGGTACTCCTTATCGACATCAAGTTGTGTGATGGCAGGCGAAAACGTGACCGTGTGAATTCCAACAAGGAGTTTTCGTTTGTGAATTAAGGTCTGATGCTGGAGCAGTTTTGCTTGCATCTTATTGAACCCCTCGTCTTGCACCACGGCGTAATCCGGGAGGGTCTTGCCTTCAACAACACTAAACAAGACCAGGCCTTTGGTCGGAGATACAAGCAGCGCATCTATAGGAAAGGAGCCTTCGGGCGTGCCGATGATTGGATAGCCAATATAGAGGGTGCCTTCAAGGCCCGCTTCCGTGCTGAGAAGTTCAGCAAGCCGCTTGCTCGAAACAGGTTTATCTGTGCTGCCCCATACGGTGTTAATCATAGCGTAGTCCGGTTTGATTGTTGATCTTCAAAGCAACTATTCAGAAGCTGTTTGAGATATAATACAGCCCGGTAGGTTGGGCTGAATAAAATGAAGCCCAACATTTCAACATTCACCATAACCACTCACCCCTTCACACATTTGTCCACCCCAATCCGCTGTCACCATGCCCCGCTCGATGTATCCGTGCAGTGTTGAATGCGGCCAATCCACAGCACGAGCCACCCAGCCATGTTTCACCGGGTTAAAATGAATGTAATCTACATGCCGCGCCAGATCGGTTTCATCCCGGATTTGATGTTCCCAATACCGCCGTTGCCAAATGCCACGCTCCCGCTTTGCCCGGCGGCTGGCACGGATGTGCTCGCCTTTTGCCAGCCGCCGTGAGAACCCCGATTTGATTAGCGACCAGCGCAGCGGATAATCGGCATCACCCGGCGGCAAGCGCCATATCGCGTGCAGGTGTTCGGGCAACACCACCATCGCCACAATGGAAAACGGATGCACGTCTTTCACCGTTCTCATGGCCTCACGCAATTCATCGATATGCCGCACCAATAAATCCGAACGGCGTTCGGCCAGATTTACGGTGAAAAAATATGTTCCTCCCGCCGCATCGGCACGCCGGTAACGCATCTGTACAACCACCCCCATTTATGTTGGGCTTCATTTCATTCAGCCCAACCTACCGGGCTAGATTGTTCGGAATCTAGGACCGTGGGACCGTAGGGTGCAATAAACAAAGTGCATTGCACCGAATGAGGCAAGGCTACGGCATTGTGTTGCTGCGCAACGTTTGGTGGGTTTCGCGATGCGAACCCACCCTACATTGAGTCCTCACCCCAGCCCTCTCTCTCGCCTTGCGGGGAGAGCGTAGCGAGGGGGCGAAGTCGGGTAAAAATACACTATTGAATTGGTATTACTCTTCAACAATCAATGCGATCTTGCCAGTAATGGAGCCCTTTTCCAATAGTTGATGTGCCTCAGGGAATGTATGCGCGAGGCTGATTTTTAATTTCCCGGCAAGTAGGCCGCGCAGATCGCCGACTTAAATCTCCAGTTGTTCGGGTTCAATGCCAAGTGCACGCGCAATCTTTTCGCGAGTAGATTTCCGTACGCTCTCTTTGGCTTCCTGTTGCGCGTAGGCACTTTGAGAGATGCCAAGGCGTTGCGCGACATCTGCCTGGGTTAGCCCAAGATGCTCACGCCATGCCCGGACAGGCGTCATCTCATCATTAACCACTTTGCCGACGACATCGTTGGGAACGGTTGGCTCACGGCGTTGGGGTAATCTTAAATAGTCACTATACGGAATCACAGCGAAAGCGGGTTTTCCCTCCGCATCTTTTAGAATCTGAACATTAATAGGTACGTTCATTGCGTTTCTCCACCTGCATGATAGTGACAATGATGGGGGTACTGTCTTGGCCAATCTCAAAGATCACCCGATAGTCACCCACACGAAGTCGGTAATCGTCGCGCCCCTGCAAGCGCTTGATGTTGCCTTGGCAGTCCGGCCAGTTTGCTAATTGCTGTACCTCAGCAAAGATTTTCTGGCGTTTGACCCTATCGGCTACCTTGCGAAGTTGCCTGGCTGCTTTAGTAGACCATTCAATGGTATTCATAAAATTAAATATAAGCTATTTATAAGTTATGTCAAGAAAGCTTATTTTCATCTACGCTCCCCTGACTTAATCCTCACCATCAACCCAGTATTGTAGAATCAGGTAAGGTTACGGCGTTGTGTTAATTCGCAACGTTTGGTGGGCTTCGCGATGCGAACCCACCCTGCATGAACCCTCATTCCAGCCCTCCCGCCTCGCGGGAATTGGAATTACTCTTCAACAATCAATGCGACCTTGCCAGTAATGGAGCCCTTTTCCAATAGTTGATGCGCCTCGGCAGCCTTTTCCAAAGGGAATGTATGCGCGAGGCTGATCTTTAATTTGCCCGTGTCGAACAGCGACGCGCATTGTTCCAGAATCCACGCCTGGTGCTGCTGTGCTTCGGCCAATCCATAATACATGGGTGACAGCATCAGTTCATGGCTGACGCGCTGATTGCGTTGTCGCGCTTCTTTCCAGTCAATATCGTTGCCGGGTTGGAGCAGGGTGACGATATCGCCATAGAAGCGCACAGCGTTAAACGTTGCGGCGAAGGTCTTGCCGCCCACAGTGTCCAGCGCCAGATCAACCCCGTTGCCATCACTCCATTTCAGCGCCGCCTCCACAAAATCCGTTTCTTTGTAGAGGATGGTGTGGTGCGCACCCAAGCCTGTTACAAAATCGGCTTTGTCCGGGGAGCCAACGGTGGCGCATACCCGCGCTCCGGCAATGTTTGCCAGTTGCACTGCGATATGTCCGACGCCTCCCGCGCCTGCATGTATGAGTACCTTCTGCCCAGCCTGCAAACGGCCACGGTCATGCAGGGCTTCCCAGGCGGTGATGAGCACCAGGGGCGCGGCGGCGGCCTCGGCGAAACTGAGGGTGGCAGGTTTGCGGGCCGCGTATCGCTCATCGACAACGGCGTATCCGGCGTAATTGCCGGGATGGCCGCCGATACCTCCGTTGCAGAAGTACACCCCGTCACCCACCTTGAAGCGACTCACGGCTGGCCCGGCCGCTTCCACGATTCCCGCGCCATCACAGCCAAGGATGGTGGGCAGGCGCCCAGGGTAATAGGTGCCGCGGCTGCGCAGCTTGGTGTCCACCGGATTCACCCCGGCAGCCTTCAGGCGCACCAGTATATCCGTGTCCCGATTCAGGGTGGGTATTGGGATTTCCCGGAGTTGCAATACGCCGGGGCCACCCACGGCAGTCATCATTATGGCTTTCATGGCGATGTTTCTCTGAAAACTGGCAGTTTTATGTAAATTAGCATACACAAGTTGTGTGACCTGTTGCATCATATTGGTTACACAACCGCAGGGGGGAGTTATGACACAGCATCGCTCAGTGATCCGCATCGTCTTTTTGCTGGCGGCGGGATGCCTGTTGGCAGCGTGTTCAGGGAAGGCGCTGGTGACCAGCGATAATATGAACATCAAGGGGATGCCGGACTGGGTGATCAAAGGCACCCGGGCATCGAAAGATGATGGGCATTGGGTGATCCATGGTGTAAGAATGGCCTCTTTGGCGGACCTCTCGATGCAAAGACCCTTTGCTACCCATGAGCATAATTTGCCGCCCGTGCAGATTATGCCTTGGGGTTATCTCTCGCCAGCGCCGCAGCCTAACAACACGCGGAATGACCTGCCTCCGATAAGTGCGGCGACCTTGGGGAACATCTCTGAGCAGGGTCCTGCCGCCGATGACCGTGCCCGCGCCGAGGTGGCGCGTGTTTTGTCCACGATGTTGGACAAGCTATCAAAAAATTATAGCGCGCCGGAAGATAAAGTTATGAGTAAGGCGGAGATGGCGCAGCAGATCAAGGGCGTGGTCGGTGCCATGCTCAAGAGCGTGAGGATTGTCGCGCGCTGGCGCGATGAGCAGAGCAACTATCTGTATTCCCTGGCCGAACTGGATATGACGCAGGCCAAAGGTATGATCAGGCATGCGGAGGGATTGGATACTCATTTGCGCGAGTATATCGAAACGGAGATCGACAACGTGGTTGTAGCCAGGAGCGATAAATAAATTTGGTGATTGGCCGTTAATGTATGGGGTGTATGGAGAAGAACATGAAACAGCGTTATTCGTTAAGCCGTATTGTATTTTTGCTGGGTGTTGGTTGCTTGCTGGCTGCATGCGGCGGGAAAACCATGGTCGAAAGCGATCTGGGCCTCAAAGGGGCTCCAGACTGGGTGAATAAGGGCACGCAGGTATTGAAGGATGATAATGGCCGGTTGATTCACGGTGTAGGGATGGCATCGCCGTTAGGCGATATTTCCCTGCAAGGCGCCACCGCCGATGACCGCGCCCGTGCCGAAGTCGCCCGTGCTCTTTCGGCTATGATGGATGTTGTGTCCAATGATTTCAGGGCTTCTGCAGGCAAGGGAATGAGTGATGAGGCGGTGTCGCGGCAGATCAAGAGCACAACCAAAGTGATGTTGAATGGATCAAAAATCATTGCACGCTGGCGCGATAAAAAAACTAATAATATTTTCTCATTGGCCGAGATGGACATGAAGCAGGCCAAGGACATCGTTAAAAATATGGATGAAATGAATGTGGATCTGCGCGCTTATTTCGAAAAAGAGAGTGACAACGTGTTTGACCGGGTTGCGAGGGATAGAAAATGATGTGTTTTACCGCTGGTATGCCGCGCGCAGTGTGCGCCGCATTGATGGCAGGACTGTTTGCTGTGTTGAGCAGCGGTTGCGCCACCAAGGTGGAGCGCTTGCAGGTAGATGAAGTAAAAGATCTGAGCGGCGCCTGGAACGATACCGACTCACGCCTGGTATCGGAGGAGATGATCAAGGATGTGTTGTCAGCCCCCTGGTTGCCGGCTTACAACAGCACGCACAAGGCTCCGCCTGCCCTTATCGTGGGTGAAGTGCGCAATCTCAGTCATGAACACATCAACACGCAAACATTTATTTCCGATATGGGCCGTGTTTTGATCAATTCGGGCAAGGTGCAATTCGTCGCTTCACGGGGGGAGCGCAATGAAATCCGCGAAGAACGCAAGGATCAAGACCTGAATGCACGCGAAGATACCCGCAAAGCGATGGGCATGGAGCAGGGCGCGGATTATATGCTGAAAGGGGCCATCAACACTATTATCGATGCCTCCGGATCAACTCAGGTGCGTTACTATCAGGTGGATTTGTCGCTGATAAGTTTGGCCGACAATCGCATCGCATGGGTGGGGCAAAAGAAGATCAAAAAACTTGTCGAGCGTAGCAAGCTGCGCTTCTGACAAGCATGACTCCCAAGTTGTTGCGTTGGCTGGCGGCGTTTTTTCTCCTGTGGCTGACGGGTTGCGCCACGCATAGTGAAACGTTCAGGATCGTCGAAAAAAATCTGGCAAACCAGCAGCCGGAGCTGGCGTTACGGGCACTGGAAAAGCAAAAGGGCTCCCGTAAAGATGAGGTGCTCTATCTTCTCAACAAGGCTATGCTGCTGCGCATGGCCGGGGATTATCAGGCCAGCACAGCAACATTCGAAGCGGCGCAGCAGCGTATGGAGGCGCTGTCCGCGCTGAGTCTGCGCGAACAGGGCACATCGTTTATCATCAATGACGGCACCCGCAGTTATGTGGGCGAACCGTTCGAACAGGTGATGGTGCATGTATACAAGGCGCTAAATTATCTGCAGTTGGGAGAACGTGACGGGGCGCGGGTCGAGGCACTGCAAATTGATCTCAAGCTGCGCGAGCTGGGGGAAAAATCCGGCAGGCATCTCGGCGAAGCGTTCCCCCTTTATCTCACTGGCATCATTTATGAGGACCTTGGTGAATGGAGCGATGCAATGATCGCTTATCGCAAGGCTTATGAGGTTTATCTCCAAAATCAAGCAAAATACCGGGTTGATGTGCCGGGTTTTTTGAAAATGGATTTGCTCCGGTTGGCGCATAAACTGGATCTCGGTGAGGAGCGGGATAAGTACCAGCGTGAATTCGCCCTTCAGGATTGGCAGGATAAAAATCAGAGTGAAGCGGAAGGGGAGCTTATTTTTGTCCTGAATAACGGCCTTGCGCCGATTAAAATGGAAAATAGCGTGGTAGTGCCGAACCCATCGCGGGGTAGCTTGGTGCGTATTTCCTTGCCCTATTACCAGCCACGCCCACTCTTGATAAGCAAGGTGCGTGTGAATGCCGCTGATGGTGGGGTTGAAGGGGAAAGGGTTGAAAATATCGCTGCGATTGCCACGGAAAATCTTGCTGAACAGGTGCCGGCGATAACAGCCCGTAGTGTGGCGCGTGTTGTCGCAAAACAGCAGATGGCAGTGCAGGCAAGGAAAAATAACAATGACGCATTGGCCGCGGTGATTGATATCATTGGTTTTATAACCGAACAGGCCGACACGCGCGCCTGGTCCACCTTGCCGCAAGATATTTATTTGGCGCGTTTTCCGCTCGGTTCTGGCAGTTATACGGTTAAAATAGAATTGCGTGATCGAATGGATAATATTGTTGCGGTTCGGGAATTTCAAAACATTCTGATTCAGAAAGGTAAAAAAACCTACCTTTCATATCACTGGATAAGCTTGTAGATGGTAGAGGCCGCTCAATGAAATTACGCACGTTATTGTTGATGATCCTGGCCACGGCGTTTTTGCTGGAGGGCTGTGCCGGAAAAGCTGTTAAGCCCGATTGGTTGGCAGGCGACACGCAACGCTACCAGGAATCCGAGTTTCTCATGGGGCGTGGTGAAGGCGACACGCTTGAAGCGGCTAAAGACCGCGCGCGCGCGGATCTGGCCAAGATCTTTTCAGTATCCGTTGCAGAGGAAAGCAGCGACGTGCGTGTATTTAGTAGCGGTGGAAATACGGGTGCGGATGAACAAAAGCAGGATCGGACACAGACAAACGTTTCCCGTGCATTGAGCACCCGCACCGATCAGATCATGCAGGGCGTGCAGATCGCGGAGTTCTGGCAGGACCCGGCAACGCGCCATCATTTTGCCCTGGCGGTGCTGCGGCGTGCACCCGCGGCAATGAGCTTGCGCCAGGAAATCAGTCGTCTGGATGATGCGACACGCCATGATCTTGATCGGGCACGCAATGCCAGCGATCTACTGGACAAGATCAGCGCCGCCAGCCAGGCGCTCGACGCGCAACGCGAGCGGGTGACATATCAGAAGAGTCTCAAGGTGGTGGATCGCACCGGGCAGGGGATGCCGTCGGACTGGACAGTCGAGCGCTTGCGTGCCGATCTGGACGATCTGCTCAAACGCGTGCGTATTGGTGTGCGCGTCAGTGATGATGCTACGGGTCAATTGGGTAGGGCGATGTCAGGTGGCATCGCTGCGGCCGGATTTACGGACACGAAGGAAAATCCCGATTATCTGGTGGATGCCGCCCTCGATCTTGCCGACCTTGGGCGCCGTGAAGGCTGGCATTGGATGACGGGGGCGCTGGAGGTGAAGCTCTACGAGAACGTCTCCGGTCGTGTGCGCGGCACCCGGCGCTGGGCCATCAAGGCCTCCGGGCAGGAAGCTGTGCAGGCCAGGCAGCGTGCGATGGAACAGGTGGATCGGATTCTGAAAAATGAGTTGGGCGGCGTGATTTTTGGATTTGCAGTAAAGATGGATGACAGGTAAATATGGCAACAGAGATAGAGCGTAAATTCCTGGTGCGCAATGACCTGTGGCGTAATCATGCCGCCGAGGGTATTTTTTATCGTCAGGGATATTTGTCCAGCTCGCCAGGCTGCTCGATACGTGTACGTTCTGGCGGTGGAAAGGGATACCTGAATCTCAAAAGCGCCACACTTGGTGTGACCCGCAAGGAATATGAATATGAGGTTCCCGAGCAGGAGGCTAATGAGATGCTTGATCTGTTTTGCGCAGGCCCATTGATCGAAAAAACGCGCTATAACGTCGAGCATGCCGGGCATATCTGGGAGGTTGATGTGTTTGCGGGGGAAAATGACGGGCTGGTCGTTGCAGAAATCGAGCTTGACGATGCCGATGAGGCTTTTGAGTTGCCGGACTGGGCGGGAGAGGAGGTGTCGCACGATCCACGCTATTATAACGTCTGTCTTGTGACACACCCGTTTAAGGATTGGTAGGATTTGTGTGGTTTTATTGCTCGTGCAGGCGAATCTTTTCTGCACTGATGTTTCTGTTCTTGCTGGTGGCGTTGTCCGCCTGTTCTGCACCTGCCAATAATACTGTCTTGCGCTTCGGGCTTGCGAGCGCGCCGGTCAGTCTCGATCCGCGTTTTGCCACTGACGCTGCCTCCACCCGGATTAATCGCCTGTTGTACCGGCAATTGGTGGACTTTGACAGCGTATCGTTGCCAGTACCATCGCTTGCTGCCTGGCAAGAAATCACGCCCGTGCATTATCGTTTTACATTGGGAAAAGAGGGTAGGGTGTTTCATGACGGCAGTCATTTGACGGCGGCCGACGTCAAGGCGACCTATAACTTCATCCTCGCGCCGCGCAATGCCTCACCGCATCGCGCCTCATTGGAGATGATCGGGAGCATTGAAGCGCCGAATGACAGTACCATCGATTTTCACCTGAACAAGCCGGATGCCTTGTTTCCTGCAAAACTGGTGATAGGCATCTTGCCCGCCCGGCTGATTGTTGCCGGACATCCATTCAATCAAAAGCCAATAGGCAGCGGACCGTTTTCATTCCTCGATTGGCCGGCGGAAGGGCGCTTGCGTCTTATACGTGTTGCGGACCGGCAAGCGCTGGAGTTTCTCCATGTGCCCGATCCCACCGTGCGCGCCCTCAAACTGATGCGTGGCGAGATCGATATGTTGCAAAACGACCTGCCGCCCGAGCTTGTAAAATATCTCGAAGGCAAGAAAGAGCTACAGGTGCAGCGCAGCAGCGGATCCAACTTCAGTTATCTCGGCTTCAATATGAACGACCCGTTGACCCGCCGGATTGAAGTGCGCCGCGCCATCGCTTATGCACTGGACCGCGAGGCAATTATTAAATATGTGCTGGGCGGCGCGGCGCGTCCGGCAGGTGCAATGTTCCCGCCCGGTCACTGGGCGGGTGTACAGAATTTATCCGGCTATCCCCATGATCCGCAGCAGTCACGCGCGTTGCTTAAGCAAGCGGGTTTTGACGCACAACATCCCGTGCATCTCACCTATAAAACCTCCAGCGACCCATTCCGCATCCGGTTAGCCACCATCATCCAAAGCCAGCTCGCCGATGTTGGCATTCATGTCGACCTGCGCAGCTATGACTGGGGCACGTTTTATGGAGATATCAAGGCGGGGCGCTTTCAGATGTTCAGCCTGAGCTGGGTAGGCATCAAAACTCCCGATATCTTTCGCTATGCCTACCACAGCACATCCATCCCTCCCGGCGGCGCCAACCGTGGACGTTTCGCCAACAGCAGCGTCGACCATCTGATTGAGGAGGCTGAGGCTGAACCGGTGTTAGATACGCAGGCTGAAAAATACCGGGAAATACAACGCTATTTGCTGGAGCAGTTGCCGTATGTGCCGCTGTGGTATGAGGATCATGTCTTTGTGGCGCGGCATGATGTGGCGGGTTATGCCTTGGCGATGGATGGGAATTATGATGGGCTGGCGGGTGTGCTGCGCAGGGTTCGATAGTCTTCGCTTCGATTTCCTCTCAATCGCAAGCGTGACTCCATAGTTGTTCTTTCAGGGGAAGATGCCTGACTTTGTTGGGTGAAGTGCTGAATAATTACCTGATTTGTTAGTCAAGGATAACTGATGGATAGTTTGGTGTAGTGTGGCTGGCTGAGCTGTGCGTGCCTGTCGCCGCATCCACCTCCAGCCGGTTGCGGCCCAGATGTTTTGCCCGGTAGAGCGCGCTGTCTGCACGTTCAATCAAGTTGCTGGGTGTCTCGCCGGGCTTGTGCAATGCAATTCCAGCGGAGAAGGTGGGCATGGGCAGTGTCGCATCACCATGCGTATAGGAGGATTCGGCGGAGCGTTTTTGTACCTTTCTCAGGGCGTGCAGTGCGCCCTCACGATCCGTGTTGGGCAGTAGTATGGCGAACTCTTCACCGCCGTAGCGTGTCACCATGTCGTGGTGACGGAAGGTCGATAATACATCGGATGCAAATCTGCGCAGCACTTCGTCACCTGCCGCATGGCCGAGCTTGTCGTTGATGGATTTAAAATCATCCAGGTCGATGATGGCTAATGTAAGCGGATTGCCATAGCGCTGTACACGTGCCACCTCATCTTCCAGCCGGCGCATAAATGCGCGCCGATTGGGCAGGTTCGTTAGTTCGTCGGTGAGACTGAGCAGATGTACCCTGGTTAGCTCATCGTTCAGTTGCTGGGTATCGGACTGGATGGTTTTCAGGTGGTCACGGGCGCTTGCGAGCTGCTCTCCCAGTGCTCGATTGCCATCCAAGATGTTTTTCGTTTCATTTACGAGCACCTCCCTGAGCGTGTTGAGAATGGTGATGCTTCCCGCCCGTTGCAGCCTTCCTGATGCGATTTCCAGGCGCACGCAAAAATCTTCATTCTGGTGGATGGCGTCCACAATTTGTCCGGCAAGAGTCTCCTGGATCTCCTGCATGCTTTTACGCTTGGCGTCGAGATGTTGACGATAGGCGTGATCGACGCGGTGTGCAACATGCAGTGGTGCTGGCGCTTCGTGTGTTGCATGGGCGGCCTGTGGGGTGGTTTCGGCAGTCTCTTCGATATCGGCGCCAAGCTCTTCCAGCAGAGGGGTCAATGCTTCTATCAAAGTTTCCGTGATTTCCCGGTTGTTGCGTTTGATATCGGCTGCATAAACCTCAATGTAGCGGTGCAAAGCGGCAAATTCGGATGCCAGCAGTGGCGGCATAATACGCATCTGCACCAGCTTGATATGAGTGCGTAGCAGTGAGTCGGCGGGGAGTTGTTGTGCATAAGCATTCAGCAGAGTGCCCAGCAGGCTGGCATAGGCCCGTGCGGACTCTGTGTGCAGGGCCTCGCTTTCCTCAAGAATATGTTTGATATGCTGATGAATCACGGCGCCAGTTCGGGTCCGTTTGAAATCGTCCAGCATCAGGAGGACTTTTTGGGGTGCGGGTGATTCGGATAGTTTTTCTTTTGTTTCCGCCGACATGGATCGCCTCATGGTGTGTGTATTATTTAGTCTAATGTTCCACGTCCTGTGTGATAAGCCGGATCACCTGAAAAATATAGCATAAATAAGCTCTTCTATCATCAAGCGCTAAAATGGCAAATGCGTAATCCATGCAAATCGGGTATGATTGGAAATTATTTGAACAGATTTTTAACAGGTGAGTCGGATGTTTACGCAGAAAATGACCATTGCTGGTTTTGATGATGAGTTGTGGGCCGCCATGCAGGCTGAGGTGGTGCGCCAGGAGGAGCATATCGAACTGATCGCCTCCGAGAATTACGCGAGTCCGCGCGTGATGGAGGCGCAAGGCTCTGTTTTAACAAATAAATATGCCGAGGGCTATCCCGGTAAGCGTTATTATGGCGGTTGTGAGTATGTCGACAAGGCTGAGCAACTAGCCATTGATCGTGTAAAACAACTGTTTGGCGCCGATTACGCCAACGTCCAGCCGCATTCCGGCTCCCAGGCCAATGCCGCCGTATACATGGCGCTGCTCAATCCCGGTGATACCATCCTGGGTATGAGCCTGGCCCACGGCGGCCATCTTACACACGGCGCCAAGGTCAATTTCTCCGGCAAGATTTACAACGCTGTGCAGTATGGCCTGGATGTCGCCACAGGCGAGATCGATTACGCGCAGGTGGAGGCCCTGGCGCTGGAGCACAAGCCCAGGATGATCGTTGCCGGTTTCAGCGCCTATTCACGAGTTGTTGACTGGCAGCGCTTCCGTGTTATCGCCGATAAGGTGGGCGCGTACCTGTTTGTCGATATGGCCCACGTGGCTGGACTGGTCGCTGCCGGAGTTTATCCCAGCCCGGTGCAGATTGCGGATATCACCACCTCGACCACGCACAAGACCCTGCGTGGCCCGCGCGGCGGCATCATTCTGGCGAAGGCCAATCCCGACATTGAAAAGAAGCTCAATTCAATGATTTTCCCGGGCATCCAGGGCGGTCCCCTGATGCACGTTATCGCCGCCAAGGCGGTGGCATTCAAAGAGGCGCTACAGCCCGAATTCAAGGTATACCAGGCCCAGGTGGTCGCCAATGCCCGCGTCATGGCAAAGGTGCTGATCGAGCGGGGCTACAAGGTGGTTTCCGGCGGCACTGACAATCATCTGTTTCTGGTCGACCTGACTGGCAAGGAAATCAGCGGTAAAGAAGCGGAAGAGGCGTTGGGCGCGGCGAATATCACCGTCAACAAGAACAGTGTTCCCAATGACCCGCGCTCACCGTTCGTTACCAGCGGTATCCGTATCGGCACGCCGGCGGTGACCACCCGTGGTTTCACTGAAGCCGAGGTTCGCGCCCTGGCGGGCTGGATCTGCGATGTTCTGGACAATGTGAGTAATGCGGCCACCATCGAGCGCGTCAAACATCACGTGCTGGAGCTGTGCGGGCGGTTTCCCGTGTACGGTAAATAATCTTAGAGCCTGTCTGTGAATAAATCATCCCTGCGTTGCCGCCCCAAAACACGCCAGGCAAGGCGCGAGGAGAGAAGTTTGGTAATTCCAAATGAGCGGCGAGCAACGCCGCATGGCGTGTTTGGGGGCTTCGCTCATGTGCAACAAGCACACTACGCTCAGCCTTCCTTGCCCTGCTCAAAACCGGCCTCCGTCGCAGGGATGATTTATTCACAGACAGGCTCTTAGAAACGGCAGTTGACCGCTTTTTTGTGGGAGTTAACGGAATGCTTAAGATAGGTTTTTTCATCACTCCTAGGCTCACCTGTTTGGTGAGTCCGCCACGGGGTGGATTGCACGATTTTCAGTGCGCATGGCGGCGTTGCAACTCCTTGGAATGGAGTAACCATTCCATCCCGTCCAACTGCCGCTTCTAGGATAATGCGCTGCCCCTTTTGCGGTGCTGAAGACACCAAGGTCATCGACTCGCGGCTGGCGAACGAGGGTGCGGTGGTGCGGCGGCGCCGTGAATGCCTCACCTGCGCGGAGCGCTTCACCACCTTCGAGACGGCGGAGCTGGTGATGCCACGCATTGTGAAACGTGATGGCAGCCGTGCCCCATTTGATGAAGGCAAACTGCGTGCCGGAATATTGCGTGCGCTGGAAAAACGTCCCGTGCCCACTGAACGCGTGGATGACGCTATTAACCATATCAAACACCGCCTGACCACGGCGGGTGACCGCGAAGTCAATTCGCGCGTGCTGGGCGAATGGGTGATGGATGAATTGCGCCAGATGGATCAGGTTGCCTATGTCCGGTTTGCCTCGGTGT
The DNA here is from genome assembly GCA_001464965.1 of Gammaproteobacteria bacterium Ga0074134. GTDB lineage: Bacteria > Pseudomonadota > Gammaproteobacteria > Ga007554 > LNEJ01. The sequence continues at coordinate 33,696 of LNEJ01000034.1, read as the reverse complement.
ATCGCAGCTTCCAGGATGTTAATGCCTTTCGCGAGGAGATAGCGCGGCTGGAGCAGGAAGCAGCGCCGTCCGCCGAACGTTAGCAGGGTGCGCCTTCATGCATTTTCATGCGGTGCGTACCCCCCAACATTAATGTGCCGCACTTCCCGATGAATCATCAAAGTGATTACCAATTCATGGCCCGCGCCCTCCGGATCGCCAGGTACGGCCTGTATACCACCGATCCTAATCCCCGCGTCGGCTGTGTGCTGGTGCGCGATGGTGAGATCGTGGGTGAAGGCTGGCATGAACGGGCGGGCGAAGCACATGCGGAGATACACGCCTTGGCGCAGGCGGGTGAACGCGCACGCGGCGCGACAGCCTATGTGACGCTGGAGCCCTGCTGTCATCATGGCCGTACCCCGCCTTGCACCGATGCGCTGATTGCGGCCGGTGTGGCGCGCGTGGTGGCGGCGATGGTGGATCCTAATCCAAAGGTTGGCGGTGAGGGTTTGGCTAGGCTGAAAGCGGCGGGCATCACCGTCGAAAGCGGCCTGATGCAAGCGGAGGCCGAGGCGCTGAATCACGGTTTTATCATGCGTATGCGCCACGGCCGGCCCTATGTGCGCTGCAAGCTGGCGATGAGTTTGGATGGCCGCACCGCCATGGCGAACGGCGAGAGCAAGTGGATTACTTCCCAGACGGCGCGCCACGATGTACACCGTCTGCGTGCTCGCAGTTCGGCAATCATGACCGGTGCCGGCACGGTGCTGGCGGATGATCCCGCGCTCACCGTGCGGCTGGATGGCAGTGATCAGGTTCAGGGAATCCGGCAGCCGTTGCGTGTCGTGCTGGATACCCATTTGCGCACCCCGCCGCAGGCGCGTCTGCTCGATGCGCCGGGACGCGCGCTGATTGTAACGGCCTCGCGGAACCAGGAATTGCACGACAGACTGGCGCGAGACAACGTTACGGTTGTGACGCTGCCTGAGGCCGCTCCAGCGCATCCTGCGCTCGCGGCACTTGTCCATCCATGGACATCGCAGAATGGTGGTATTGATTTGCCTGCCGTGATGCGCCACCTCGCGGCACAGCAGATCAATGAAGTTCTGCTGGAGGCGGGCCCGGTGTTGAATGGGGCCATGTTGCGGGCGGGGTTGATCGACGAGCTGATCATCTATATGGCTCCGCATCTGATGGGCGATGCTGCGCGCGGGTTGTTTCATTTGCCGGGATTGGGGAGCATGGATCAGCGCATCGCACTGGACATCCTGGACATCCGCGCGGTGGGGAAGGATTGGCGGATTACTGCTAGTGTAGTGAGTCACACAAAATGGGACAAATAAAACGGATGGATTTTGGTTTGGGGCAAGGCGCGAGGAGGCGTCATAGCTCATTCTATGGCAACGACGAGCAACGCAGAACCGAGCCAAAAGACGCCGTTTTATGTGCCATTTTGTGTGACTCACTACACTAGCAGTTGCGGGAGGTTCGTAATTCGAATTCTATTTCAAAACGCCAATGATTATGTAGGGTGCGTCCCACGCACCACTATCATCGGTGCGTGGGACGCACCCTACGATTCAATTGTTGATTTAGGGATGGAATGATTCATGTTCACAGGCATCATACAGTCCGTAGGCAGCGTTGCCGCCCTCGAATCCATGGGCGTCGATTTGCGTATGCGCATCGCCGCGGGAAAGCTGGATCTTTCCGCCGCACGGATCGGTGACAGCATCGCCGTGAGCGGCGTGTGTTTGACAGTGACGAGTTTTACGGGTGATGGTTTCTGGGTGGATGTGTCCGGCGAGACGCTGGCATGCACCACGTTTTCCGGACTGAAGCAGGGCAGCCGAGTGAATCTGGAACAGGCGTTGACGCCAACCACGCGCCTTGGCGGCCATCTGGTGAGCGGGCATGTGGATGGCGCAGGCACGGTAGTGAGGCGTGGCGAGGACGGACGATCGGTGCGTTTTACCATCAGGGCACCGGACGCGCTGGCCAGATACATTGCGGAAAAGGGTTCGATTTGTGTCGATGGCATCAGTCTCACGGTCAACGCCGTGAACGGTGCGGAGTTTGATCTCAATATCGTGCCCCATACTCTTAAAGAGACGACGATGGGTGAATTTGCCGCAGGCCGGCGCGTCAATCTCGAAGTGGATGTGCTGGCCAGATATCTTGAGCGGCTGCTGCTGGGCGAGCGCGCCGCGCAGCCGGGAAGCCCGGGGATTAGCCATGCCTTTCTGGCCGAGCATGGATTTATAAAAAGTTGAGTTGATATGTCCGTAAGCACTACCCAAGAGATTATCGAAGACATTCGCCAAGGCAGGATGGTCATCATTATGGATGATGAGGATCGCGAGAACGAAGGTGATCTGGTGATGGCTGCGTCGTGCGTGCGTGCCGAGGATATCAATTTCATGGCGCGTTACGGGCGCGGCTTGATCTGCCTTACCCTGACGCGTGAGCGCTGCGAACAGTTGCGCTTGCCGCTGATGGTAAGCGATACCAACGACAAGCATATGACCAACTTCACCGTGTCCATCGAGGCCGCCGAGGGTGTGACGACAGGCATCTCCGCCGCTGACCGCGCCGTCACGGTGCGCGCCGCGGTGGCGCCGGATGCCAAGCCGTCGGACATTGTGCAGCCGGGGCATATTTTCCCGATCATGGCGCAACGTGGCGGCGTGCTGACGCGCGCCGGGCATACCGAGGCGGGTTGTGATCTGGCACGGCTGGCGGGGCTGGAGCCAGCCTGCGTGATCGTCGAAATTCTCAACGAAGACGGCACCATGGCGCGCCGCCCTGAGCTTGAGAAGTTTGCGCTGGAGCATAAACTGAAGATCGGCACGATTGCCGATCTGATCCATTACCGGCTGGAAAATGAAAAGACCGTGGCGCGCGTCGCCGAGTGCAATCTGCCGACGGAGTATGGCATGTTCCGTCTACTGGCCTATCAGGATGCCATAGACCAGGAGTTGCACCTGGCGCTGGTGCTGGGCGAGATATGCGCGGATCAGCCCACGCTGGTGCGCGTGCATATGCAGGACACTCTGTGCGATGTATTTGATGCGCGGCGCGATGATTGCGGCTGGCCGCTGCGCGATGCCTTGCGGCGTATAGCGCAAGAAGGTGCCGGTGTGGCGGTGGTGCTGCGCAAACCGGAAAAGGCCAGTGATCTGGTGCGGCGCATCAGGGATTATCAGCTCAAGGATAAGGGTATACACTTGCCGAAACCGGCGGCGGGGATCGATCTGCGCACCTATGGCGCGGGCGCGCAGATTCTTGCCGATATAGGCGTGGGCAAGATGCGGATCTTGGGTGCGCCCAAGAAGGTGCATGGGTTGTCCGGATTCGGCCTGGAAGTGGTCGAGTATGTGCAATAGACCGCCGTCCGATGGCAATGCCATCTTTTACTGCGTGAAGGTGTGCAATATCAATTATCAAGCTGCGAGTCATTAATCATGAAAAACATCAAAACCATCGAAGGCGATTTCACGGTGCGTGGTACACGCTTTGCAATTATTGCCGGGCGTTTCAACAGTTTTATTGTCGAGCATCTGGTCAATGGCGCGGTGGATGCCCTGTTGCGTCACGGTGCCACGGAGCAGGACATCGACGTGGTGTATGCGCCAGGTGCGTATGAGCTGCCGCTGGTGGCGCAACGCATTGCCGTAGGCAAGCGTTACAACGCCATCATTGCCGTGGGCGCAGTGATCCGCGGCAGCACGCCGCATTTCGATTATGTGGCGGGTGAGTGCAGCAAGGGGCTGGCGGGCGTCGCCATGCAACATAACCTGCCGGTGGCCTTTGGCGTGCTGACTGTTGATACCATCGAACAGGCCATTGAACGTGCCGGCACCAAAGCGGGCAACAAGGGTGTGGACGCGGCAATGACCGCCATCGAGATGATCAATCTGTTGCAGCAAATCGATAAATCATGACGCAGCCCGTGGAAGACAAAAAAAATGCGCCCGCACGGCGCGGGCCAAGCAGATTGCACCCCGGCCACGCCCGTAGCCTGGCGCGCCAGCGTGCCGTACAGGCCATCTATCAATGGCAGGTGACCGGCCAGAATGTCAGCGACATCGACAGCCAGTTTGTTACCGAGCATGACATGAAAAAGGCCGATGTGGCCTATTTTCAGGAGCTGCTGCATCAGGTGCCCGCGCACCTGGATGAGCTGGATGCGCAGTTTGCCTCCCTGCTTGATCGTCCCATCCCGGAGCTCGACCCCGTGGAGCGCGCCATTCTGCGCATCGGCGTCTACGAGCTTAAATTCCGTCTTGAGATCCCGTACCGGGTGATTATCAATGAAAGCGTGGAGCAGGCCAAGGTGTTCGGCGCCGATCAGAGCCACAAGTATGTCAATGGCATACTCGACAAGGTGGCGCGCAAGCTGCGCGCAACCGAAATGCAAATGAGATCCAGGCCGCAAGGCGAGTAGATCATGCCAGTGTCAGAATTCGATCTTATCGAGCGGTACTTTGCCCATCATGGCGTTTCACGCCCAGATGTGGTGCTCGGCATCAGCGATGACGGTGCAGTGCTGCGTGTGCCGCCCGGCAGTGATCTGGTGGTGGCGATGGATACCATGGTGTCCGGCGTGCATTTCTTCCCCGATGCCGATCCCGCTGGAGTGGGCTACAAGGCACTGGCCGTCAACCTCAGCGATATGGCCGCGATGGGCGCGGAACCCGCGTGGGCCACTCTCGCGCTCACCTTGCCGCAGTCCGATGAGGCCTGGCTGGCGGCTTTCAGCGCGGGTCTGTTTGCGCTGGCCGGGCAATACGGCGTGCAACTGGTCGGCGGTGACACCTGCCGTGGGCCTCTCACCCTAACCGTACAGATGCACGGTTTTGTGCCGGAAGGCATGGCGCTGCGCCGCGCGGGAGCGCGCCCCGGCGATGTGGTTTATGTCACAGGCACGCTGGGGGATGCCGCCCTGGCCTTGCGCGCCCGGAGCGGCAGCGCGGAAGAGTTGTCGCACGCCCATGCCGCCTTTCTTACCGAGCGACTGGAACGCCCCACACCGCGCATCCAGACGGGGATGGCCTTGCGCGGCATAGCTTCCGCGGCTATCGATATATCCGACGGTTTGGCTGCCGATCTCGACCATATTCTCAAGGCCAGTGGCGTTGGCGCAACGGTGGAAGTAGAGCATATCCCGGTGTCCACGGCCTTTGCTGCAATGGCAAAGCACAAAGAGCGGTGGAATTTGCCTCTCTCTGGCGGCGATAATTATGAGCTGTGTTTTACCGTCCCTGCCGAAAAACAGGCAGAAGCCGAGCAGCTACTCGCCCGTTATCCCGGCGGCTGCACACGCATCGGCGTGATCGAAAGCTCGCATGGCCTGCGTTGTCTGCTCAATGGTGAGGTCTTCGAGCCCGCTGCCAGCGGCTACCAGCACTTTAGTCTTTAATCACCATGAATAAACCTGAGGTTCCCGCCAGCATCTGGTCGAACCCCATCCATTTCGCCGCCTTCGGATTCGGCGCGGGCGCCATAAAAGTTGCTCCCGGCACCTTCGGTACGCTGGTTGGCATTCCCTGCTATCTGTTGTTGCAACACCTGCCGCTCACCGGATATCTTGCTGTCACCGCAGCATTGTTCGCGCTAGGCGTATGGCTATGCCACGTCACCACGCATGACCTCGGCGTGCATGACCACCCCGGCATCGTGTGGGATGAGATCGTAGGCTACCTCGTCGCCATGGCCGCTGCCCCGGCGGGATGGCTGTGGATGCTGATCGGATTCGGCCTGTTCCGCCTGTTCGATATCTGGAAGCCCTGGCCAATACACCTGCTTGACCGCCACGTCAGCGGTGGAGTGGGAGTGATGATCGATGACCTCGTGGCGGGGGTATATGCGTGGGCGGTGATGTATGGGATTGCGGTGGCGAGCGGTGTGGCGTAGGTTCATATATGGTATCGGCGAGCCAGGCCGCAGGAAAATGCGTAAGTGATTTGATGAAATGATGAATATTCATTTTATATTTCCCATGGTGAAATCCAACTGGCCTCTGGTTCAGTTATTACAAAAAGCGATACCTGGGGCCTCTTTTGATTGCGGTGAATTGTCTGGGCTGCGGTATCAAAACCGTATTCAGTTGGCTCTTAAGCTGCCCAAGTTGATATGGTATGCATTCCGGAGCGGGCAAAGAATTGCCCGGAGGGATGTACAGCCCGACCTTGTGTGCGTCAGTTCCGATATGGAGCTGATTGGGCTTGTAATAGCCCGCCTCCTGTCTCGAAAGCGGTTTCCCATAGCATTGATGGGATTTATATACACCACGCGCGAATCGGCCATCGTAAGCGCAATGCGGCGGTTGTACTTTCGATCTGTGCTGTCACAGGCCGTGGGGGTGACCTGCTTTTCGAAATTCGAGCAGAAGTACTATGCCGGGCTTTTTGATTTAGAGAACACCAAGTTCATCCCGACACTGTATGGCGGTGTCTTTAACAAGCCGCATGACCTGGAGCCGAGCAATGACGGGTACGTGCTGTCAGCAGGCCGTTCAGGGCGAAATTACAAGCAGCTTTGTGAAGCAGTCTCGCAGCCCCCTGCTATACAAACTCATATCATTTGCGACTCCGCCTTCGCACTTCAGGATGTGGAACTTTCCGCAAATGTAACGATATTACGTCAATGCTACGGACGTGACTATATTAAGCAACTTGCTGGCGCGGATATTGTAGTGCTGCCGCTTAAAAACGAAAAAATATCCTCCGGCCAGATGGTGCTGCTCGATGCGATGGCATTAGGCAAGCCAGTCATTATCACGAAAACAGCCACAACGGTGGAATATGGTGAACACATGAGTTCCCTGTACTTTGTTGAGCCTGATTCGGTTGACGAATTGCGTTCTGCTATTGATTTCCTTATGGCGGATCCAGGCCTGAGAAAAAGCATCGGCGATGCAGCCAAAGTGTATTATGAAACGCATCATTCGATTCAGCCTTATGTTGACGGCTTGGTTGATGCAATCGAACAGATTGTAATTAAAGATCAAAGAGTGGCCTCGGAGTTTCGGTCATCCCGTGGCCCGTAGAATATAAGTGGAATGAAACAGCGGCAAAAATAGTATTTCCTGTATGTATTTTCTTTATGGTGATAACCTGAAAGAATGCTTTGGTTGCCAACCCATGGTGGGATCACCCCACTGTTCATAACTGCATCATCAAGGAGCGAAAATCATGAGCAAAGGCGTGGATAGCAAGAAGGAAACAAAGAAGCAGCCTGCCAAGACTATGAAGGAAAAAAAGGCCGCGAAGAAGGCGAAGAAGGAGTCTAAGGGTTTCTGAGGTAATGCCACCCCTTGCGAACAAGGTGGCTAAGCAAGTTTGGCGCTGGCGCGGCAATCATCCTGGAAATGGCAGTTGACTGCTTACTTTTGGTGATTAATTGGGCGTTTTAAGTATATATTTATAATAATCAATAGTTTGTCATATTTTATGGGTATGCTGCATGGCACCCGCAAATCCCGTAAAGGGGATTTGCGGGTGCGAAGCGCATCGCACGGTTTTCAGCATTCCGGCGGCACGGTTTTTTTCACTGAATAATGACGCGCAATCAATTCTTAAAGTGCAGCAAGCCCCATGTTTATGGTAACATTTCCGGCTTATGCAAAAAGATCGGCAGGATATCGTTAACCCCACACCAAAAAGCTCTTGGGCTTGCATGAAGCCTGTAAGGATGCCGCTTTCCCGATGAATCAATTCGCCAAAGAAGTTCTCCCCGTCAATATTGAAGAGGAGATGAAGCAGTCGTACATGGAATATGCCATGAGCGTCATCGTCGGGCGTGCGCTGCCCGATGTTCGCGATGGCCTCAAGCCAGTGCATCGGCGCGTGCTTTTCGCCATGCGCGAGCTGGGTAACGACTGGAACAAGTCTTACAAGAAATCGGCCCGCGTGGTGGGCGATGTCATCGGTAAATACCATCCGCACGGCGATACGGCGGTGTATGACACCATCGTGCGCATGGCCCAGCCATTTTCGCTGCGTTACATGCTGGTCGATGGACAGGGCAATTTCGGTTCGGTGGATGGCGATGCCCCGGCGGCGATGCGTTATACCGAGGTGCGCATGTCGCGTATTGCGCATGAACTGCTGGCGGATATCGACAAGGAGACGGTCGATTTCGTTCCCAATTATGACGAATCCGAGCGCGAACCCAAGGTATTCCCCGCCCGTATCCCCAACCTGCTGATCAATGGTTCTGCGGGTATCGCGGTCGGTCTGGCGACCAACATCCCGCCGCACAATCTGACCGAGGTCGTCAACGCCTGTATCGCGCTGATCGACGATCCCAGCATCGAAATTTCCGGGTTGATGGAGTATGTCCCCGGCCCGGATTTCCCTACGGCCGCCTTCATTAACGGCGCGCGTGGCATCGTCGATGCCTATCACACCGGGCGCGGGCGCATTTATGTGCGGGCACGCAGCCATGTCGAGACTGACGACAAGAGCGGCAAGCACAGCATTGTCGTCACCGAACTGCCTTATCAGGTGAACAAGGCAATGCTGCTGGAGAAAATCGCCGATCTGGTGAAGGAGAAAAAGCTTGAGGGCATCACCGAGTTGCGCGATGAATCCGACAAGGATGGCATGCGCATGGTGATCGAGCTGCGCCGTGGCGAGGTGGCCGAGGTGGTGCTCAATAATCTGTGGCAGCAGACCCAGATGCAGAACGTCTACGGTATCAACATGGTGGCGCTGGTGGATGGCCAGCCGCGCCTGCTGAACCTGAAACAGATCCTCGAGGCCTTCGTCCGCCATCGCCGCGAAGTGGTGACGCGCCGCACCCTGTTCGAGCTGCGCAAGGCGCGTGAACGCGCGCATATCCTCGAAGGACTGGCGGTTGCGCTGGCCAATATCGACGAGATCATCGCGCTAATCAAGGCCGCTCCCAGCCCCGCCGAGGCCCGATTTGGTCTGATGCAGCGCATCTGGGCGCCGGGGATGGTGACGGAAATGCTGTCACGCTCCGGGGCTGCCGTGTCTCGCCCGGAGGGTCTGGCGCCGGAGTTTGGCATGGATGTGGCGGGCTATCGCCTGTCCGAGGTTCAGGCCCAGGCGATTCTGGATCTGCGTCTGCATCGCCTGACCGGACTGGAGCAGGACAAGATAGTTAATGAATATAAAGAAATACTCCTCAAGATTAATGACCTGCTTGATATTTTGGGCAGCCCCGAGCGTCTGATGCAGGTGATCCGCGACGAGTTGCTCGCTATCCGCGAGCAATACGGTGATACGCGCCGCACCGAGATTATCACCACGCACCAGGATCTCAGTCTGGAAGACTTGATTACCGAGGAAGACGTGGTAGTCACGCTTTCTCATGCCGGTTACACCAAGTCCCAGCCGCTTTCGATGTACCGTGCGCAAAAGCGTGGCGGCAAGGGCAAGACGGCCACCAGCATGAAGGAAGAGGATGTCATCGACAAGCTGTTCGTTGCCAGCACGCATGACACCATTCTGTGCTTCTCCAGCCGCGGCAAGGTCTACTGGATGAAAGTCTACGAGCTTCCCCAGGCCAGCCGTATCGCGCGCGGTAAGCCGATGGTCAATTTGCTGCCGCTGGAGGAAGGTGAGCGCATCAACGCTATCCTGCCGGTGCGCGAGTATGAAAAAGACAAGTATGTGTTCATGGCAACCAGCAGTGGTACCGTGAAAAAGACGCCGCTTGAGGATTTCTCGCGTCCGCGTACCAGCGGTATTATCGCCTTGGAGTTGTTTGGCGATGACCGCTTGGTCGGAGTAGACATCACCGATGGCACGAAGGACGTGATGCTGTTTGCCAGCAGCGGTAAGGCAGTGCGCTTCAGCGAAGACAATGTGCGCCCGATGGGCCGCACCGCACGCGGTGTGCGTGGCATCACCTTGGCGCCGGGCCACCAGGTGATTTCGCTGATCATCTCCGGCGGGGAAGGGGATGTGCTCACCGCCACCGAAAGAGGCTATGGTAAGCGCACGCCGATCAGCGATTACCCTGTGCATGGCCGTGGTGGTCAGGGTGTAAATTCGATCCAGAGCAGTGAGCGTAACGGCGCCGTGATCGGCGCGGCGCTCGTCAGCAACGAGGATGAGGTCATGCTGATCAGCGACGGTGGCACGCTGGTGCGCACCCGTGTGAGCGAGGTGTCGGTGCTGGGGCGCAATACCCAGGGCGTCAAATTGATCAGTCTTGGCAAGGGCGAGAAGCTGGTCGTCGTTGAGCGGGTTGAAAGCCTTGCGGATGAAGGAGGCGAGGCCGGCGATCAGGCGGAGGAACCGTCAGAGGCCGGGGACCAGGGGCCAGAATAATCAACACTCAAAAATAAGAGGAGCTTGTTCACAATGTCACGCATATACAATTTCAGCGCCGGACCGGCGGTGATGCCGCAGGCAGTTCTCGAGAAGGCCAGGGATGAGATGCTCGACTGGCGGGGATCGGGCATGTCGGTGATGGAGATGAGCCATCGCGGCAAGGAATTCATGTCCATTGCGGAGCAGGCCGAGGCCGATCTGCGCGAGTTGCTGGCTGTTCCATCCAATTATAAGGTGTTGTTCCTGCAGGGTGGCGCGAGCAGCCAGTTTGCCATGGTGCCGATGAACCTGCTGCGCGGCAAAACCAAGGCGGATTACATCAATACCGGCATGTGGTCGGAAAAGGCCATTGGCGAGGCCAAGCGTTACTGCGAAGTGAATGTCGCCGCCACGTCCAAGGCGAGCAACTACTCGACGATCCCTGCGCAAACGCAGTGGCAGCTTGATGCCTCCAGCGCCTATGTCCATTACACGCCGAACGAGACCATCGGTGGCGTGGAGTTCCATTGGGTGCCGCAGACCGGCGATGTGCCGCTGGTGGTGGACATGTCGTCGACGCTGCTGTCGCGCCCGATTGATGTGAGCAAGTTCGGTATTATCTACGCCGGGGCGCAAAAAAACATTGGCCCGGCGGGGCTGACGGTGGTGATCGTCCGCGACGACCTGATCGGCCAGACCGTGGCTGGTACGCCCATCATGCTTGATTACAAGACGCACGCCGACAACGGTTCGATGTACAACACTCCGCCGACCTACGGCTGGTACTGCGCCGGACTGGTGTTCGACTGGATCAAGCGCCGTGGCGGTTTGAAGGCGATGGCTGAAGTCAACAAGCGCAAGGCGGACAAGCTATATGCCGCTATCGACACCTCTCCCTTCTATGCCAACCCGGTGGATCCGGCCTGCCGCTCGTGGATGAACGTGCCGTTTACCCTGGCCGACGCCAATCTCGACAAAACCTTCCTCAAAGAGGCGGAGGCTGTGGGTTTGGTGGCACTGGCAGGCCATCGCTCTGTGGGCGGCATGCGCGCCAGCATCTACAACGCCATGCCGGAAGAAGGCGTGGATGCGCTGATTGCCTTTATGGCCGATTTTGAGAAGCGCCATGGATAGTCTAATAGGTTAGGGTCGAAAACCATGTTCAAAATACTGACGTTGAACAATATTTCTGTCACAGGCCTGGAACGGCTGCCGCGTGACAGGTATGAAGTTGCTTCCGAAATGCAGCACCCCGACGCGATCCTGTTGCGCTCGTTTAAAATGCACGATTACCCGATCCCCTCTTCGGTGAAGGCGGTGGGAAGGGCGGGTGCGGGTGTCAACAATATTCCCGTGGATAAATTGAGTGCACTTGGAATTCCGGTGTTCAATGCGCCTGGGGCCAACGCCAATGCGGTCGCGGAACTGGTGCTTGCGGGTATGTTGCTGGCCTACCGCAACATCTGCCAGGCGTGGGACTTCGCGCGCCATGTCGAGGGCGATGACGCCAGTATCGACAAACAGGTCGAGGCAGGCAAAAAAGATTTTGTTGGCTTTGAATTGCCAGGACGCACATTGGGTGTGATCGGCCTGGGGGCAATCGGCGTCCGCGTGGCAAATCTTGCCATCAAGTTGGGCATGAAGGTGATCGGCTTTGACCCGGCGATCACCGTGCAGGCCGCCTGGAAGCTGTCTTCCGACGTGCAACAGGCCGTCAGTGTCGATGATTTATTGTCCAAGGTTGATTTCGTCACATTCCATATACCGCTGCTGGATGCCACGCGCAACATGCTTAGTGCCGAGCGCATCAAGCTCATGAAGAAGAGGGCGGTGGTGCTCAACTTCTCGCGCAGCGGCATCATTGACGATGCGGCGCTGGTGGAGGCGATCAACACTGGCAAAATCTACAGCTACGTGTGTGACTTCCCTGGCAATCTGCTCAAAAACCACCCGCGCGTGATTACCCTGCCACATCTCGGCGCATCCACCGAGGAAGCGGAAGACAATTGCGCCGTCATGGTGGCGGATCAGGTGAGGGATTTCCTCGAAAACGGCAACATCACCAACTCCGTGAACTTCCCCGAAGTGGTCATGCCGCGCACCGAGGGCTACCGGATCGGCATCGCCAATGCCAACGTCCCCAACATGGTGGGGCAGATATCCACCGCCATGGCCAAGGCCGGATTGAATATTGTCGATCTGCTCAACAAATCCAAGGGCAATCTGGCCTACACTCTGGCCGACGTGGAGACACCTATCCCAGAGTCCGTGATCCGGGAGCTTGCCGCCATTGAGGGTGTTCTGGCGGTGCGGGTTTTATAATTGATGTAGGGTGGGTTTACCCATAGGGCACAAGAGGCGCGTTTTTTGCGCCGTAACCCACCAGCCGTGCCATTAGGCACTCATTAAGGTAACCGATTGTGTGTTTCACACGCTTGGTGTGTTACGCAAAATTTACTATGACCAACGACGCACTACAAGCCATTCGCGCACGCATTGATAATCTGGATGAACAAATCCAGATATTGATCAATGAGCGTGCCGCGCGCGCCCAGGAAGTCGCCAAGATTAAATTGGGCGGTGAGGCGGCTGACTATTATCGCCCCGAGCGCGAGGCGCAGGTGTTGCGTAATGTGCTGGCACGCAACACCGGCCCGTTGAGCGGCGAGGAAATGGCGCGCTTGTTCCGCGAGATCATGTCGGCCTGTCTGGCCCTGGAACAGCCTATGAAAATAGCTTTTCTCGGCCCGGAAGGTACTTTTACCCAGGCTGCCGCCCTCAAGCATTTTGGCCATTCGGTGCGCACTGTGTCACATGGTGCCATTGACGAGGTGTTCCGTGATGTCGAGGCGGGGGCGTCGCATTATGGCGTTGTGCCGGTGGAAAATTCCACGGAGGGCGTGGTCAATCACACCCTCGATATGTTCATCAGTTCACCGCTCAGGGTCTGCGGCGAAGTGGAGCTGCGTATTCATCATAACCTGCTGGGCAAGATGGATGCCATCAATGGCGTTGGCCGTTTGTATGTGCACCAGCAGGCATTGGCCCAGTGTCGCGGATGGATTGAGGCGCATCTTGCCGGCGTGGAGCATGTGACCGTGAGCAGCAATGCGGAGGCCGCGCGCCGTGCCGCTCAGGAAGCAGGGGTAGTGGCCATCGCGGGCGCGACGGCGGCGGAGATCTATGGACTCAATATTCTGGCGGCCAACATCGAGGATGAGCCGGACAACACCACGCGCTTTCTGGTGATCGGCACGAAATCGCCGCCGCCCAGTGGTAATGACAAAACTTCCTTGCTGCTTTCGGCACGCAATCGTCCGGGGGCTTTGCATCGTCTGCTTGAGCCGCTTTTCCGTCACGGCATATCCATGACGCGCATCGAGTCACGCCCGTCACGGCGCGGCATGTGGGACTATGTGTTTTTTATCGATATAGAAGGCCATAGCCAGGACCCTAATGTTGCCAAGGCATTGCAGGAGCTGGGTGATGAGGCGGCGATGATGAAAGTGCTGGGATCTTATCCCGGAGCGGTGCTGTAGATTGTTTTGAATATGGCCGCCGTGAAGGTGGCAATGCCAGGCAGGTTCTTAGTATTCTCTGTGTCTTCCGCGCCCTCCGTGGCGAAAAATTACTGTTAATGAGGTAGTGCTGTGATCATCATTATGAAGTCGCATGTCGCCGACGAGGAAATTCGGGCGGTGGAAAAAAAACTGGAGTCCATGGGTATGGGCTCCAATGTGTCACGCGGCATCGAGCGCACTGTGATCGGTGCCATCGGTGATGAGCGTAAGGTGGACATGGAGGCGTTGCAGGCGCTGGGTGGCGTGGAAAATGTCATTCGTGTGATGAAGCCGTACAAGATCGTGTCGCGCGAATCTCACCCGGAAGACAGCGTCATCGATATTGGCGGCATCAAGCTCGGTGGCAACACGGTGCAGATCATCGCCGGACCTTGTTCGGTTGAAACCCAGCCGCAGATGGACAGCGCAGCGCAAAGCGTCGCTGCCGCGGGTTGCCGCCTGATGCGTGGCGGCGCGTTCAAACCGCGCACTAGTCCCTATGCCTTCCAGGGGGCGGGCGTCGAGGGGTTGGATATGTTCCGGCGCGCGGCGGACCGGCACAACCTGCCGATAGTCACCGAGCTGATGGATGTGCGCATGCTCGACACTTTTCTCGAGCACAAGGTAGATGTGATCCAGATCGGCACGCGTAATATGCAGAATTTCGATCTGCTCAAAGAAGTAGGCCGCATCCAGACTCCGGTGATCCTCAAGCGCGGCATGTCGGCGACAATCTCCGAGTGGCTGATGGCGGCGGAATACATCGCCGCGGGTGGCAATCACAACATCATCTTCTGCGAGCGCGGCGTACGCAGCTTCGAGACCTATTACCGCAACATGCTCGATGTCACCGCCATCCCGGTGCTCAAGCGTGAGACCCATCTGCCGGTGATCATTGATCCCAGCCATGCCGGCGGCAAGGCGTGGATGGTGCCCGCGCTGTCGCGCGCCGCAATCGCGGCAGGTGCCGACGGCCTGCTGGTGGAGATGCACCCCATGCCCGCCGAGGCATGGTGCGATGCCGATCAGGCCCTCAGCCCGCCACAACTGACGGAACTGATGGGCCAGTTGCGTGGTATCGCGCAAGTGATCGGGCGGGATTTGTAACCTATTCCCGGTAAAGGCATTACGTCCTTTACGGGTGGGATAATGCGTGGCAATGCCACGGAGGATTTTCTTTTGGTTAATAAGCCTGCCTGGTCCATGTGGCAAAAATGATGATCAAACGCCTTGCAATCATCGGCGTCGGTCTTATCGGCGGTTCGCTGGCGCGATCCATAAAGCGGGCAGGGGTGTGCCGGGAGATCGTCGGTGGCGGTCGTGATGAGGCTCAGTTGCGCAAGGCACTGGAGCTGGGTGTTGTCGATAGATATGAGATCGATATCGCCGCCGCGGTGCATGATGCTGATATGGTAGTGGTGGCGGTGCCGTTGGGGGCGATGGAGGCGGTTTTCCGGCAGATCGCCGGGCATGTCCGTGCGGATACCATCATTACCGATGTGGGCAGCGCCAAGGGCAGTGTTGTGGATGCCGCCCGCGCTGTTTTCGGCGAGGTCCCGCCGATGTTCGTGCCAGGCCATCCGATTGCAGGTACCGAAAAGAGCGGCGTTGAGGCGTCGTTCACTGGCCTTTTTGAAGGGCGGCGCGTGATCCTCACGCCATTGCCCCGCACTCAGCCGGAAGCGCTGGCAAGCGTGCGCGCATTGTGGCAGCATACCGGCGCCGAAGTGGTGGAAATGGGCGTTGAGCATCACGACGAGGTGCTGGCGGCAACCAGCCATCTGCCGCATCTGCTGGCCTATGCGCTGGTCGATACCTTGGTGCGCATGGATGAGAGCGAGGAGATTTTCCGTTTCGCCGCCGGCGGATTCCGCGATTTTACGCGCATCGCTTCCAGCGATCCGGCGATGTGGCGTGACATCTGTCTGGCGAATCGGGTGGCAGTACTGTCTGTGCTGGAGCGCTTTATGGCGGATATTGCCTCTTTGGGCGAGGCGATTCGTGCGGGCGATAGTGAACGCATTTTGTCCACATTTGACCGCGCCAAATCCGCGCGTGACCGGTTCTTTCCGGCAAGAGAGCAATAGTTATATGGCCTTAATGGATTTGCCACTTTCTTCTGCCATGATTGAATCCTTGGCCGCCTACAAAAGCATTCTTCGTATCTCCCGTGGCATTGCCACCCATTGCCCACCCGTAAGGGCGCAATGCCTTTACGGGGATTTACGGTGATTAACATAATTGGAATCAAATGAACGCACCGCATCCAAACACGTTTTTTGTTGCACCTGGCGGGCACCTGCAGGGCCGTCTGCGCGTCCCCGGCGATAAATCGATCTCCCACCGCTCCATTATGCTGGGTGCGCTGGCCGAGGGTACGACCGGGATCACCGGCTTTCTGCAGGGTGAGGATAGCCTGGCGACGCTCAATGCCTTTCGCGATATGGGTGTAAAAATTGAAGGTCCTCATGAGGGGCGCGTCACTGTTCACGGTGTCGGACTCCACGGCCTGAAAGCCCCGGCGGGTCCGCTCTATCTCGGTAATTCCGGCACCTCCATGCGTCTGCTGGCAGGGCTGCTGGCAGCTCAACCGTTTGATGTGGTGATGACCGGCGATGATTCCCTGTCGCGCCGCCCCATGAAGCGTGTCGCCGACCCATTAAGCCTGATGGGCGCGCGCATCGAGACCAGCGGGAAAGGCACGCCACCGTTGAAAGTGCGAGGCGGTGCGCATCTCAAGGGTATAGATTATGTGATGCCGGTGGCCAGCGCGCAGGTCAAGTCCTGCCTGTTGCTCGCCGGCCTCTATGCTGACGGGGTCACTTGTGTGACCGAGCCGGCGCCCACGCGTGACCATACCGAGCGCATGTTGATGGGGTTTGGTTATCCCGTTGAATGCAAAAACGGGAAAATATGCGTGGGTGGCAGTGGTGGAAAACTCATCGCGACCTCGATTGATGTGCCTGCCGACATCTCATCAGCGGCGTTTTTCATGGTGGGTGCGGCCATCGCCGAGGGTTCGGACCTGACCTTGGAGCATGTCGGAATCAATCCGACGCGCATTGGTGTCATTAATATCTTGCGCCTGATGGGTGCGAGCATCGAAATAAGCCATCTGCGCCAGGCAGGTGGCGAGCCGGTCGCCGATATCCGGGTGCGTTCCAGCCCTCTGCGGGGGATAACCATCCCGCGCGACCAAGTGCCATTGGCGATAGACGAATTCCCTGCGCTTTTTATTGCCGCGGCCTGTGCAGAGGGTGAGACTGTGCTCAGCGGCGCGGAAGAGCTGCGTGTCAAGGAGAGTGATCGCATCCAGGTTATGGCCGACGGTCTTGTGGCGCTGGGGATTGATGCCCGCCCCACGCCCGATGGCATGGTGATCCGCGGCGGCGGCCTGAGCGGCGGCCGTATCAACAGCCACGGCGATCATCGCATTGCCATGGCCTTCGCCATGGCGGCATTGCGCGCCACCGGCCCGGTTATGATCGATGATTGCGCCAATGTTGGCACCTCGTTCCCCGGTTTCGTCGAGCTGGCGCGCGCCGCTGGCCTGGGTATAGTTGGAGATAATCGCCAGCCATGATGCCCAAATCCCCCCCGCCAGTGATTACTATCGACGGTCCCGGCGGCTCCGGCAAAGGGACGGTGAGCCGTATCCTGGCCAAAAAACTGGGTTGGCATTTTCTCGATAGCGGCTCCCTTTATCGTCTTGTCGGACTGGCCGCCCAGCGTCATGCCATTGCGCTGGATAACGAACCCGCTCTGGAAACCCTGGCGGCACATCTTGACGTGCAGTTCGATACCGACGAGGACGTGCAGATCAGGGTTATCCTGGAGGGGGAGGACGTTACCGACGCTCTGCGCAGCGAGGAATGCGGCAACGACGCCTCCCGCGTGGCCGCATTGCCTGCCGTGCGGCTTGCCCTGCTGGATCGTCAGCGTGCTTTTCTTGAGCCGCCTGGACTGGTGGCGGATGGACGCGATATGGGCACGGTGGTTTTTCCGGATGCCCAGCTCAAGGTCTTTCTTACGGCGAGCGCCGAGGAGCGCGCGACGCGCCGGTATAAACAGTTGAAAGATAAAGGTTTGGATGTTAATCTTGGCAATCTTCTAAAAGAGATAGCTGAACGTGACGTGCGTGACAGCACGCGCAGCTTCGCTCCAATGAAGGCGGCTGACGACGCTATCGTTGTTGATACGACAGGTATTGGCATCGATGCAGTCGTGCAACGGCTCATTGATTTGTGGCGAGGCGAGTCTTCTTGATGGAAGTAAGAGGCCGGTTTCCGGCTGATTTAGGAGCCTGATTCACACTGAGTCAGGCGTGTAACCACCCGCGATCAACGCGGATCAACAATCGTCCCGGTTTTGCAATGGGGCAAGGTAAGAATCAATGAGCGAAAGCTTTGCACAATTATTGGAAGAGAGTCTTTTTGTAACCCGCATCCGTCCCGGCGCCATAGTAACGGCTACCGTGGTGCGCATGACTCCGGATATGGTGATCGTGAACGCCGGACTGAAGTCCGAAAGCGCCATCCCCATGGAGCAATTCTATAACGAGATGGGTGTTCCCGAGGTCGCTGTTGGCGATATCGTGGATGTCGCGCTGGAGATGATGGAAGACGGCACGGGTGAGACCCGTCTGTCGCGCGAGAAAGCCAAGCGCGCAGAATCCTGGACCCGCCTTGAGCGCGCCATGGAAGCCGGTGAAATCGTCAAGGGCATTATCAGCGGCAAAGTCAAAGGTGGATTCACCGTCGATACCAGCGGTGTGCGTGCCTTCTTGCCGGGATCACTGGTGGATGTCCGTCCGTTGCGCGACACCACCCATCTGGAAGGCAAAGAGCTCGAATTCAAGGTCGTCAAGCTTGATCGCAAGCGCAATAATGTCGTTGTCTCGCGGCGTGCCGTGGTTGAAAGTGAAGGCGGCGCCGTGCGCCAGGCCCTGCTGGAGACCCTGGAAGAAGGGCAGGTCGTCAAGGGTGTGGTGAAAAATCTCACCGACTACGGCGCATTTGTCGACTTGGGCGGCGTCGATGGCTTGCTGCACATCACTGATATGGCGTGGAAGCGCGTCAAGCATCCCTCCGAAGTCGTCAACGTGGGTGACGAGATCGACGTCAAGGTGCTTAAGTTTGATCGTGAGCGCAATCGCGTCTCGCTCGGCCTCAAGCAGATGGGCGAAGATCCTTGGGTTGATATTGCACGCCGCTATCCTGTTGGCGCCCGCCTGTTTGGCAAGATTACCAACATCGCCGATTATGGCTGCTTTGTTGAAATCGAAAGCGGCGTCGAAGGCCTGGTGCATGTCTCGGAAATGGATTGGACGAACAAAAACGTGCATCCTTCCAAGCTGGTGCACATGGGTGACGAAGTGGAAGTCACCGTGCTGGATATCGACGAAGGACGGCGCCGCATCTCCCTGGGCATGAAACAGTGCCGCCCGAATCCCTGGGAAGAGTTCTCGGCTACCCACAACAAGGGCGATAAGGTTGCGGGGCAGATCAAGTCCATCACCGATTTTGGTATCTTCGTTGGCCTCGACGGTGGCATCGACGGATTGCTGCACCTGACCGACCTTTCCTGGAATATCCCTGGCGAAGAAGCGGTGCGCAACTACAAGAAGGGCGATGAAGTCGAGGCAGTAGTGCTTGCTATTGACCCTGAGCGCGAGCGTATCTCCCTGGGCATCAAACAGCTTGAGAAAGACCCCTTCTCTAATTTTGTCGCTGATCATGTGAAAGGCAGCATCGTCACGGGCGTGGTGAAAGAAGTGGATGCCAAGGGTGCGGTTGTTGAGCTGGAAGAAGGCGTGGAAGGGCAATTGCGTGCTTCCGAGCTGGGCCGCGAGCGTGTGGAAGATGCACGCACCGTGCTGAAGGTGGGCGATCAGGTCGAGGCCAAATTCATGGGTGTTGACCGTAAAAACCGCACCATTGTCCTGTCCGTCAAGGCCAAGGATCATGAGGAAGAGGCTGAGGTGATGCAGGAATATACCAAGGGATCCGGAGGTGCTACCACCTTGGGTGACCTGATCAAGGAAAAGATGGAAAGCAGGCCCGAGTAGTCCGCAGGATGTAAAATGATGTGGCAGTGAGAGGCACAGCTAAATTGTGCCTCTCACTGTATTGAGCGATTAAGAGTTTATCCGTGAGATTTTCGTGCTGTAGGGGAGCGCGTTTTTTTCACGGATAAGCTCTAAACCTGGTGCGATTCTATTGCAAAGGAACCTCTGATTAAATCAGAGGTTCCTTTGTTTCGGTATGTCGGCCAATTGGGAAAACTGCGTGGGTTACAGTTATTTCGAACCAAAACCTTCCGTCACGCGCGCGAGTCCAAGGATGGACGAGGTAGGGCAACGCATGGAGCAGTTGCCGGATGATTCAGCCAAAAGTCTATTGGGGAGTTGAAGCATGGATATAAAAGCAATGACCAAGTCCGAATTAATCGACGCACTTGCACAAAAACTGAATCATTTGACATACAAAGATGTTGAGTTCTCGGTTAAGACCATCATAGAGCAAATGGCTCAGGCGCTGGCGGGTGGGGAGCGTATCGAAATCCGCGGGTTTGGCAGTTTTTCCTTGCACCACCGGCCACCGCGCATGGGGAGAAACCCGAAAACCGGCGAAGCTGTTCCTCTGCCGGGTAAATATGTACCCCATTTCAAGCCAGGCAAGGAGCTGCGTGACCGGGTTAACAGTAGCATGGAACAATAGGCGGTAGTAGTTAAGTAACCCCTACCCTTTGGCTGTGTTGAAGTGACCGTCCGTTTGTAGCCCAAAGAGAGGAGGGGTATGTTGCGCATTATCTATCTCATCATCTTTCTGGTAGTGCTCACAATCGGCCTGGGTTTTGCTGTCCTTAACTCTCGGCCCGTGCAGCTCGACTACTATTTTGGCAGCTGGCAGCTCTCCTTGTCCCTCGTGGTGGTGATCTCCCTGGTAATAGGCGCCCTGTGCGGTATTCTAGCCAGCCTGAGCGTGATCATACAATTAAAACGGGAGATCGCCGGCCTGCGCAAGACAGCCAGGATGACCGAGACAGAGCTTGTCAATTTGCGCTCTCTGCCGGTACGGGATGAGCGTTGAGTATGCCGGATTTATTGTGGCTATTACTGCCGGTGGCGGCTGCATCAGGCTGGTGGATGGCCAAGCAAGAAACCCGGCGCAAGCGTGGAGAAGGGGCTGCAGGACTTCGCCCCGATTATTTCAGGGGACTCAATTATCTGATCAACGAACAACCTGACAAGGCCATTGAGGTGTTTGTCAGGATGCTTGAAGTGGACTCGGATACGGTCGAAACCCACCTCGCACTGGGAAGTCTATTCCGCCGCCGTGGAGAAGTAGACCGCGCCATACGCATCCATCAGAATCTTATCGCCAGGCCAACGCTGAGTCTCGATCAGCGCAATCAGGCGCTGCTGGAGCTGGGGCAAGACTATATGCGTGCCGGACTTCTTGACCGTGCCGAAAGTCTCTTTCTGGAGTTGATAGAAGTCAGCGGGCAGGCCACGCTGGCGCTACGCTCGTTGTGTGATATCTATCAACAGGAAAAGGAATGGGAGAAGGCTATCGACATGGCCCGCAAACTTGAGGGCTCAACGGGCAAAAAGCTGGATAATCTTATTGCCCAATATTATTGCGAAATTGCCGATCAGGCCCGTGTGCAGAAGGATGACGTACGTGCCGCGCAAATGATCAAACGGGCCTTGTCTGCTGATCCCGGTTGTGTTCGCGCCACCATTATGCAAGGTGATATGGAAAGGGGGGCTGGGGATTGTAAGGCGGCGTTGCGAACCTATCAGCGTGTTGAAACGCAGGATCCGGAGTATCTGTCCGAGGTGATTCCACCGATGCTGGGTTGCTATCATGCCTTGGATAATCCGGCGGAAATGATGGGCTACCTGAAGAAGCTGGTGCAGAAATACCCCCGCATTGTGCCTATATCCGCGCTGGTTGATTTTTTACGCAATCAATATGGGGAACGTGATGCGATGGTGTTTGTCACGGAACATTTGCAAAAGCAACCTACGCTTGCGGGATTGATTTCGATGATCGATTTGCAACTTGCCGACAGCAATGGCAAGGCACAGTCCACCCTGTTGATGATCAAGGAAGGGATTGAAAAATTGCTCAAGGACAACCCGTTATACAGGTGCAATCACTGTGGCTTTTCGGGAAAATCTATACACTGGCAGTGTCCTGGCTGTAAAACCTGGGGCAGCGTAAAGCCGATCCAGATGCAAACCCTGCCCTGTATGCAATCGAAATATATCGAAGAATACCCAAAAGGCATGAATGGCAGAAATGTTTGAAGTCAAGCCTCACGGGCCTCGTGTTGTGGTTGCCCTGGATTGTGCCGATGCCGCTCATGCGCTGGCGCTGGCAAGCAAGCTGGATCCCCGCCATTGCCGTCTCAAGGTTGGAAAGGAGCTGTTTACCCGCAGTGGCCCGGCGTTGGTGGAACGGCTGGCGGGCAATGGTTTTGATATTTTTCTCGACCTCAAATTCCACGATATTCCCAACACCGTAGCGCAGGCGTGTGCTGCGGCTGCCGATCTTGGCGTGTGGATGGTCAATGTTCATGCCCTGGGTGGAAGGCGCATGATGGAGGCGGCGCGCAATGCCATTGAAAAAGCGCCGCGGCGCCCCTTGTTGATTGGCGTAACTGTCCTGACCAGTATGGATGAGGAAGATCTTCGTGATATCGGTTTGCCGGGTACCCCGCGTGAAAATGTCCTGCGTCTTGCCGCCCTGGTGAAGCAATCTGGATTGGATGGTGTTGTTTGTTCATCGCTGGAAGTGGCTGATCTGCGCCAAAACCAGGGTGCGGATTTTTGTCTGGTGACACCGGGCATTCGGCCGCAAGGGGCGCTGCGCGACGATCAAAAGCGCATCATGACGCCTTATGATGCCATCCGTGCGGGATCGGATTATCTTGTAATAGGACGGCCCATTACCGCATCAGAAGATCCCAAGGGTGTTTTGCTTACAATACAATCGGAAATCGAAGCCGCGCTTGCTGTTTGACCTGATGTGAAGCCGTGGTACTCTGCGCTCGACCAAGGAGTGACGCGTGCGTGCGGCGATGGGCGTCCGGTAGCCCTTGAAAAAAGTAACATGATTATGTGGAGATGTAATGTCAGATAAATATTCAACGGACCAGTTTGGCTCGACGCGTGAGACTCAGGAGGCTTTACAGGAAGACGAAATCAGTTTGATTGATCTATGGCGGGTGATCATAAAAAGGAAAAAGATGATTATCGGTAGTCTGCTGCTGACATTGCTGTTGGTGGGTGGATGGATTGCTATTAGTAAACCTGTATACGAAAGCCGTGCCGTGCTTGGTATAGGACAGGTAGGACAGGTAGGACAGGTAGCGGGGCAGGTGGAGGCGCCACAGCTTCTTGTGCAGCGTTTGAAGGAAGAATACCGGGTCAAGGACGAGAGTGAGGGAGTGCAAAAGCTTCCCATGATCAAGGAGGTGAAGACCATGGAGAAGTCATTGCCCAGCGGCGTTGAAATAATTGCGCAGGCTTATGAGGCGCAGGAGGCACAAAAATTTCTCACGGATGTCGTGGTCAAGGTGATCAAGCAACATCAGATGTTATTCGATATAGGGAGAACTGAACAGCAGAGGCAATTAGAATCTTTGCAGAACGAGCATGATCGGATCGAGCAAGCGCTTGCTTTGATCGAGCATCGCGTAGCCTCACTGGTGGGCAGCGAGGCTTCGTTGGCGGGTCTCCTCACGCTTCAAAAGGATCTGTTGCTTCAACGGATGCCGCAGATTGAACAGCAGCAGACAGCCATAAGGCTGGCGATGTCTGAATTGCAATCCAGGCCGACGGCCTTGCTCAGGCAGCCGACGTTGCCTGCCAATCCCGTCAAGCCTAAGCCCGCGCTTTACCTGGCGTTGGCCACGGTGCTGGGGTTGATGCTGGGTGTTTTTGGGGCTTTTTTTGCCGAGTTCGTCGGCAAGACGCGGGCGCGGATGGCAGGTTAATTAACCCACCAGCATTCGCGCCCCAAGCAGCGCAAGAAAAAGAGCGAAAAACTTTTTTAATGTATCCGCAGGCAAGGCATGCGCGAGCCTTGCGCCCAGGGGTGCGAACAGTGCGCTGGCTGTGGCGATGCCGGCCATTGCGGGCCAGTAGATGTAGCCGCTGCTGAAGGCGGGCAGGGTGGTTTCATTCCAGCCGGTGATGATGAATCCCAGGCTGCCCGCCAGGGCGATGGGCAACCCGCATGCGCTGGAGGTGGCCACGGCGTTGTGAACGCCAACTCTGCACCAGGTAAGAAACGGTACGGTCAAGGAGCCGCCACCGATGCCGACGATGGCCGATACGCCGCCGATGACCCCGCCTGCCAGCGCCATGCCGGTTCCTCCGGGGAGTTTTCGGTGCGGTGCAGGTTTTGCGCCCAGTCCTAATTGCACCGCTATAAGCAGCGCAAAGATGCCGAAGATGCGTTTCAGCGCCCCTCCAGACAGCATATCGGCGAGCATGGCCCCCATCAGTGTGCCTGCTACGATGCCGGGGGTCAGGCGCCAAACCACCTGCCACAGCACTGCGCCTCGTTTGTGATGAGCACGCACCGAGGAAACCGAGGTCATCACAATGGTTGCAAGCGAAGTGCCGAGCGCCATGTGCATGACGATAGCCTCTGGCACGCCTTGGGCTGCAAAAATCAATACCAGCGCCGGGACGATGATCAGCCCGCCGCCGACGCCCAGCAGTCCGGCGAGGATCCCGGCTACTGCGCCGGTAGTAAGATAGAGGAGCAGCGTTTCCAATGGGTGGTGTTATGCCCCGCTTCCCATCATGGCGGCCATTTTTGCGGCAGTGGGGGCGAGTACCACGCCGCGTTCGGTGACAATCGCGTCGATCAATTCGGCTGGCGCAACATCGAAGGCCGGATTCCAGGCCTGCGCGCCTTTCGCTGCGACGGGATGACCGGCGTGGTTCAGTACCTCGGCGGGCGAGCGGATCTCGATGGGGATGTCCGCGCCGCTGGTGATGTCCATGTCGACGGTGGAGGTGGGCGCCACCACCATGAATTTCAGGCCATGATGGCGCGCCAGTACGGCCAGACTGTAAGTGCCGATCTTGTTGGCGGCGTCGCCATTGGCGGCGATGCGGTCCGCGCCGACGATCACCCAGCGCACGCCGCCCTGTTTCATCAGATGCGCCGCCGCGCCTTCGCACAGCAGCGTCACCGGGATACGATCTTCCACCAGCTCCCAGGCGGTAAGACGCGCGCCCTGTAGCCAGGGGCGTGTCTCGTCAGCAAACACCTGGCTGATGTGGCCCGCTGCGTAAGCGGCGCGGATCACGCCCAGAGCCGTGCCGTAGCCGCCAGTGGCGAGCGAGCCGGTATTGCAATGCGTCAGCACCGTGCAGCGATCCTCGATGAGGGCCGCCCCCAGCGCACCCATGCGCCTATTGGCGGCGATGTCTTCCTCGTGAATGCGGCGCGCCTCGGCGAGCAACGCCTGGTGCGGATCACCGCTGAGGTTTGCCAGATAACGGCGCATCCGCTCCAGGGCCCAGAACAGATTGACGGCGGTGGGGCGGGAGCGCGCCAGCAGTTCCAGGTCGGCCTCGATGTCTTGTTTCCAGGTGGCGGCGGAGCGCCCATAACGGTCACGCGCCGCTAATACCACGCCATAGGCCGCGGTGATGCCTATCGCTGGCGCGCCGCGCACCACCATGTCCGTAATGGCCTGCGCCGTGCTTGCAGCATCCTCTATCACGAGATATTCGCGCCGGTGTGGTAAAACGCGTTGATCCAGCAGTTTCAGTGCGCCGTCATGCCATTCCACGGCGCGGATCGAGTCATAGTGATTGTTCGACATGTGTATAGAAAACCGATGAGTTGAGAAACATCAATGATACCGGCCCGCCTCGTGTCGAGCAAAGGAAACCGCACAGTATCCGGCGGTGATTTTTCGTTCATTCCCGGTATACTGATGCCTGTGCATTAGCAATATTGGACTCGCCATGCAGAATATAGACACGCTTATCCATGCCCGCTGGATCATCCCTGTTGAGCCTGCGCACACGGTGTATGAAGATCATAGCTTGGCGATCCATGACGGACGCATTCTGGCGATCCTGCCCACCCTGGAAGCAAGCGCGAAATACCAGTCGCATACGACCCTGCATCTGAGTGAGCACGCCCTCATTCCCGGTTTGATCAATGCTCACACGCATGCCGCGATGTCGTTGTTCCGCGGCCTGGCCGACGATCTGCCTCTAATGGAGTGGTTGAATAATCACATATGGCCGGCCGAGGGAGCGTGGGTTAGCCCTGAGTTCGTGCGGGACGGGACGCAGCTTGCCATTGCGGAAATGCTGCGTGGCGGTACCACCTGCTTCAATGATATGTATTTCTTTCCCGATGAAACCGCGCATGTGGCGGATGATTGCCACATGCGTGCGTGCGTCGGATTGATCGTGATCGACTTCCCCACGGTGTGGGCCAGTGATGCCGGCGACTATGTGCGCAAGGGGCTGGAAGTGCATGACCGTTACCGCGATCATCCGTTGGTCCGCACCGCCTTTGCGCCGCACGCGCCTTATACGGTGTCGAATGATCCGCTTGATAAAATCCGCATCTATGCCGATGAGCTGGATATACCGGTGCATATGCACATCCACGAGACGGCGGATGAAATCGGGCAAAGCCTGGCGCATTATAATGAACGTCCTTTGCAGCGTTTGGATCGTCTCGGCCTGTTATCGCCACATTTGATGGGTGTGCACATGACTCAGCTGACTGACGAGGAAATTGGCCACTATGCGGCAACGGGTGGACATATTGTTCATTGTCCCGAGTCCAACCTGAAGCTGGCCAGCGGTTTCTGCCCGGTGCAGAAACTGCTCAAGGCGGGAGTGAATGTCGCCATCGGTACTGACGGTGCGGCGAGCAACAACGATCTGGATATGTTCGGCGAAATGCGCGCCGCCGCACTGCTTGCCAAGGCGGTGGCGGGTGATGCCAGCGCAGTAAGCGCCGCCACAGTATTGCGCATGGCAACCCTGAACGGTGCCAAGGCGCTGGGGCTGGACGAGGAAATCGGCTCGCTGTTGCCTGGCAAGGCCGCCGACATCACTGCGGTGCATCTCGGCAGCATAGAGACACAGCCTGTGTACCATCCCATTTCACAACTGGTATACGCCGCAGGCCGCGACAAGGTTACCGATGTGTGGGTGGCAGGCAGGCACCTGCTCAAGGAGCGTGTCCTGACTGCCCTCGACGAGCGCGCCATTTTGGCCAGGGTGCGGCAGTGGCGGGAGAAAATCAAGAAGTACGATTGACTCAACGTAGATACTGTACAGGGGGGGCACAGCACCCGATAATCGCTTTTTGACGCGGAAGTGTAACAGCGAAGGTTTATTCTTGCCTTCCGTACGGTTCGCGCTTTTTCCCTTTGGAGAGAAGACTGGAATCCCTCGCCTCTTTTTTCAAGGGGCTCAAAATTGTGCGCGCAACCTGAAATAGATCGATAACTCATAGATAAGTATGTAGAATATCACATTATTTCTTATGTGAACCTGGAATAAATTGGAGTGTTAATGAATATCCAGCCCGTCATTCTTTCCGGAGGTTCCGGTAGCCGTTTGTGGCCCATGTCGCGAGAGCATTACCCCAAGCAGTTGTTGCCTCTGGTGGGTGACAAAACCATGTTGCAGGGCACAGCGCAGCGTCTTGAGGGACTTCAGGCTTTTCTTGGTGCGGAAGATGGGATACTGGAGCCGATAGTGGTGTGCAACGAGGAACATCGGTTTTTGGTGGCCGAACAGTTGCGGCAGATCGGCGCGAAACATTCTTCAATTATTCTTGAACCGGTGGGGCGGAATACGGCGCCGGCTTTGACGCTGGCGGCGATCAACGCGGAAAGGGAGGGTGATCCGGTGTTGCTGGTAATGCCTGCCGACCATGTTATTCAGGATCGCGAGGCTTTTTTGAGGGCGGTGGCGCAAGGCGCCGTATTGGCAGGGCAGGGTTGTCTGGTGACGTTCGGAATTGTTCCTGATCGGGCGGAGACCGGTTACGGCTATATCCGTCAAGGCCATCACATTGGCCAAGCTTCGGCGCAGGATGCGCGCTATATTGCAGCATTTGTTGAGAAGCCGGATGCGGTGGCTGCGGAGGATTATTGGAAGTCGGGCCAGTATTTGTGGAACAGCGGTATCTTCATGATGCGGTCCTCGGTGTGGTTGCAGGAGTTGCTCCGTTTCCGGCCTGATATTGTTCAGTCCTGCCAGGTGGCGTATCAGCAGGGCAAGCAAGATCAGGATTTTTACCGGGTGAACAAGGTGGCGTTTTCCTCCTGTCCTTCCGATTCCATCGATTACGCGGTGATGGAAAAGCTCACGTCTGGCGGGTTTGCGTCCGGCAACGAAAAGGCTGCGGTAATTCCATTAGATGCGGGATGGTCCGATGTGGGTGCGTGGGCGGCCCTGTGGGAGGTGAGCGATAAGGATGAGCACGGCAACGTGATGAAAGGGGACGTATATGCGCATGGGACGCGTAACGCGTTGCTGATCGCGGAGCACCGTTTTCTGGCGTGTGTGGGTATTGACGACATTGTTGTGGTGGAGACCCCGGATGCGGTGATGGTGGTTCATCAAAGCAAGGTGCAGGACGTGAAACAAATCGTTGCGCATCTGAAAGACAAGAAGCGTTCTGAATATTTGTTGCACCGCAAGGTTTCCCGGCCGTGGGGGAGTTACGACAGTATTGATAACGGCGAGCGGTTTCAGGTGAAGCGTATCATTGTGAGTCCCGGCGGAACGCTTTCCATGCAGATGCACCATCATCGCGCGGAGCACTGGATTGTGGTGAAGGGGACGGCGAGGGTAACGCGCGGGGATGAAGTGTTCCTGCTGACGGAGAATCAGTCGACGTATATTCCTATCGGTGTGACACACCGGCTGGAAAATCCGGGCACCATTCCGCTGGAGCTGATTGAGGTGCAGTCGGGATCTTATCTGGGGGAGGATGATATTGTGCGGTTTGAGGATACCTATGGCAGGAGCTGATTTGCTCTTTGCAGCGGTTGATTGAATAGCAGTGCGACACACAATGAGTGAGGTATATCGTGAGCAGTTCCGCAATAAAAAGCAGTAACGTGGTTTGGCATGAAAGTGCAGTTACTCGCGGGGATCGCGAGCGATTGAAGAGCCATAAGGGTGTGGTGTTGTGGTTTACAGGACTTTCGGGGGCGGGAAAATCGACACTCGCGCATGCGGTGGAGGAGGCATGCTTTAATCGCGCGTGCCACACGTATGTGCTCGATGGCGATAATGTGCGCCATGGATTGTGTGGCGACCTTGGTTTTACCGCCCAGGACCGCACGGAAAATATCCGGCGCATCGGGGAAATGTCGAAGTTATTTGTGGATGCGGGAGTGATTGTTCTTACGGCGTTCATCTCGCCGTTTCGTGACGATCGCGAGCGTGTCCGGAAGTTGATGCCGGAAGGCGATTTTCTGGAGATTTATTGCAAATCCAGCCTGGAGCGCTGCGAAGAGCGTGATGTGAAGGGGCTGTATCGCCGCGCGCGCGCGGGTGAGATACCCGAGTTTACAGGTATTTCTTCACCGTATGAGGAGCCGCTTAACCCTGAGCTAACAGTGAATACCGGGGAATGGTCGATCGAGAAATCCGCAGCGGCTGTTTTGAGGCTGCTGGAAGATCGCGGTATTTTGCGTCCGTGCGAAAGGGTATAGGAAATTGAATTTAGGTGAGCTTTGCAGGAGGAATAGGTGATTTTAGTAACGGGTGGTGCTGGATTTATCGGTTCAAATTTTGTGCTCGACTGGATTGGTTGCGAAGGCACGCCGGTTGTTAATCTTGACAAGCTTACCTATGCCGGAAATATGGAGAATCTGGCGAATCTTAGCAATGATCACCGGCATATTTTTGTGCATGGCGATATCGGTGACAGCGCGCTGGTCGGGGATCTTTTAAAAAAGCACAAACCGCGCGCTATCGTGAATTTTGCTGCGGAGAGTCATGTGGATCGCTCTATTTATGGTCCTGCTGATTTCGTTCACACCAATGTTGTGGGGACATTTAATTTGCTGGAAGAGGTGCGCTCCTATTGGTCCGCTCTTGCGGATGAGGAGAAGAACACGTTCCGCTTTTTGCACGTTTCAACGGATGAAGTATACGGCTCGCTGGGGCCAGACGATGCGCCGTTTACGGAAGAAACGCCCTATGCGCCGAACAGCCCTTATTCCGCCTCCAAGGCAGCCTCCGATCATCTGGTGCGTGCGTATCATCATACCTATGGCTTGCCGATGCTAACAACCAACTGTTCAAATAATTATGGGCCTTATCAGTTTCCGGAAAAACTCATTGCATTGATGATACTCAATGCGACGAAGGGCCGTTCGCTGCCCATCTACGGGGATGGGCAGAATGTGCGTGACTGGCTTTACGTCGGTGATCATTGCGAGGCGATCAGAGTGGTGCTGGCCAAAGGGATTGTTGGTGAAACATACAATATTGGTGGTTGGAATGAAAAAGCCAATCTTGATGTTGTCCACACTATTTGCGCCATTCTTGATGAATACCTCCCGAATTCTTCGTTCGTCCCTCATGTATCGCTCATCACCTACGTCAAGGATCGCCCCGGTCATGACCGGCGTTATGCGATTGATGCCCATAAAATAGAGCGGGAACTGGGGTGGAAGCCCAAGGAAAATTTTGAAACGGGTATTCGCAAAACCGTGCGCTGGTATCTCGATAACATGGCATGGGTAGAGAATGTGGCGAGCGGCAATTATCAAAACTGGCTTGCGCAAAATTACGTGGACAGGGGCATATCATGAAGGGCATTATTCTGGCCGGTGGCTCTGGCACACGCTTGTATCCGGTGACGTATACCGTTTCCAAGCAGCTTTTGCCGATTTATGACAAGCCGATGATTTATTATCCGCTCACCACGCTGATGCTGGCGGGGATACGGGATATTTTAATTATTTCAACACCGCAGGATACGCCCCGATTCGAGCAGTTGATCAGGGATGGCAGCCAATGGGGGCTGAATATTTCCTATGCGGTTCAGGCTTCTCCCGATGGTCTGGCGCAGGCGTTCATTATTGGTAAGGAATTCGTCGGCGGGGATGCGTGCGCTCTGGTGCTTGGGGATAATATTTTTTACGGTCACGACTTGTCACCCCAGCTTACCGGCGCGACAACCAAGGAAACAGGCGCGACGGTGTTTGCCTATCCAGTGCAGGATCCCGAGCGTTATGGCGTGGTCGAGTTTGATGGGGCCGGCAAGGCATTGAGCATTGTCGAAAAGCCAAAAGAGCCCAAGTCGCGTTATGCAGTGACCGGGCTTTATTTTTATGACAACCAGGTTGTCGATATAGCGCAATCCATAAAGCCCTCCGCGCGCGGCGAATTGGAAATCACCGATGTCAACCGCTGCTATCTTGAAATGGGCTTGCTGGATGTTCAGGTGATGGGGCGGGGTATGGCGTGGCTGGATACCGGAACGCATGAGTCGCTGCTGGAGGCCTCGCTGTTTATCCAGACACTGGAGAAGCGGCAAGGATTGAAGATTGCATGTCCCGAAGAGATCGCCTATCGCAAGGGTTATATTAATGCGGCGCAGCTGGAGGCGCTTGCGCAGCCGTTGGCGAAAAACGGCTATGGTGCTTATTTGTTGGGACTGCTACGGGAAAAGATTTTTTGATATTGGATGGCTCTTTTGCTGCCGACCCAAAATTAGTAGGGTGGCGCCGTCCCCGTGGGGGACAATGCGTACACCATTCATTTTCATGTGGTGCGTAGAACTATATCCAACGCCACATTGATAGCCGAGTAATAATTTATGCACGTACAAAAAACAGCCATTCCAGATGTGCTGATCATCGAGCCTAAAGTGTTTGGTGATGAGCGCGGTTTTTTTTATGAGAGCTTCAATCAGAAAACGCTGGCTGAGGCGGCGGGCATTTCTGATAACTTTGTACAGGACAATCATTCCCGCTCCGCAAAAAATGTATTGCGTGGTTTGCATTACCAGATCAAACAGCCCCAAGGTAAGCTGGTGCGCGTGGTTGCTGGTGAGGTCTTTGATGTGGCTGTCGATGTTCGTAGATCTTCGCCTACCTTTGGTAAATGGGTGGGCGTTCATTTGTCTGCCGAAAACAAGCGCATGTTTTGGGTGCCTAAAGGCTTCGCGCATGGTTTTCTGGTGTTATCCGATTATGCGGAATTTCTCTATAAAACCACAGATTTCTACGCGCCGGAATATGAGCGCTCGATTCTCTGGAATGATCCCGATCTTGGCATAGCGTGGCCGCTTGGCGGCCAACCGGTTTTGTCGGCCAAGGATATGGCGGGTGTGCGGCTCAAGGATGCCGAGGTGTTCCCATGAACAAGAAAATCCTGCTCACTGGAAAAAATGGCCAAGTAGGATGGGAACTTGAGCGGACGCTTTCGACACTGGGGCAGGTTATTGCGCTGGATCAGAAGGACATGGATCTTGCCGATCCGGATTCAATCAGCAAGGTTATCCGCGCTATGAAGCCCGGCTTGATCGTCAATCCGGCGGCCTATACGGCGGTGGACAAAGCCGAAGCCGAGCCGGAGCTGGCTCTGGCCATCAATGGTACGGCGCCGGGCATCATGGCGGAAGAGGCAAAGCGCTTGGGGGCGGCGCTGATACATTTTTCCACCGACTATGTTTTTGATGGCGCCAGTACGACGGCCTATGTTGAGCAGGACGCCCCTAATCCGAAGAGTGTCTACGGTAGTTCCAAGTTAGAGGGCGAGCGTGCGATTCAGGCCGTCGATGTGCCCCATCTCATTCTGCGCACCAGTTGGGTTTATGGTATGCGTGGCAAGAATTTTCTCTTGACCATGCAGCGTCTGGCGCGTGAGCGCCCATCTTTGAGTGTGGTCGATGACCAGTTCGGCGCACCTACATGGTGCCGTCTGCTCGCCGAGGCTACGGCTCAGATTGTGGTGCAGGGCCAGGGCGATGTGGCGGGCTATATTCAGCAGCGTGCTGGTGTTTATCACATGACGTGCGCCGGGCAGACATCCTGGCATGGCTTTGCCCGTGCCATTCTGGAAAGGGAGTCGGACTCTGTGGTGGATCTGCGCCCCATCCCCAGTTCGGACTATCCCACGCCGGCGGCACGTCCGCACTATTCAGTGCTGGATAATACGCGGCTAGCCAGCACATTTGGCATCAAGCTGCCGGACTGGGCGGCAGCTCTGGAGATGGTGCTTGCTTGATGATGCCGCCGTTGCAACGCGCAAGGATAAGGTGCCGATGTTGAGCAAAGCTTCTTTACTGGCCGCAATTGTTTTTGTGGCCCTGCTTTTCTGGGGCGGGAGCCAGCCCGTAGCTGTTGGTTTGTTTAAGCCGCCGCTCGATAAGGTTGCCCATTTTGCTGCATTTGGTGTGCTTGGTTTTTTGTTGTGGCTGGGATTTCAGGGAAGATGGCCGTGGTTGATAATCATGTTGGTGGGAGGTGTAGGCGCCCTGGATGAATGGCACCAAGTTTTTCTTCCTGGCCGGTCAGTGAGTATTGGCGATTTTGCGATGGATATGGCGGCTGCGGCGGTGGTTGTGGGCGTCATGAGTGCGCTAGAAAAATTGCAGGGAGGGAGAGGAGGAGTAAA
Organism: Gammaproteobacteria bacterium Ga0074134; assembly: GCA_001464965.1. GTDB lineage: Bacteria > Pseudomonadota > Gammaproteobacteria > Ga007554 > LNEJ01. The sequence continues at coordinate 205 of LNEJ01000034.1, read as the reverse complement.
GTAAAGGAGCTTATTTTTTTAGGCTTAGGATTGGCTACAAGCTCATGAAAGGGCAAGCACCGTTCCGCTGTGAACCGCCCCGGGTTTTGAGGAGGCTCCAACATTTGAGTGTAGTGGCATAGTTAATTTGGCCACCTGATTATGGGTGATAACATCACCCTCAATATAAAACAGGTGACGAAATGGCAAAAAGCAGACGGACATT
>LNEJ01000033.1 GCA_001464965.1 Gammaproteobacteria bacterium Ga0074134 | reverse complement strand
CGCGACGCGCTACGCGAAACGGCTATCGTCTTTTCTGGCCGCAATTCAGATTCGTTGTCTCGTCCTGTGGCTTCGTATCTCGTGACGACACTGCCTAGACCTCACCTTACGGCATGCAAAAAAACTGCAGCGCCGCAAGATCCCCCTCCAGCACTGCCTTCGCTTTGGGGGCATTCTGTTTCAGCCGCCAGATCCACTGATGCGCCTCTTGCTGATAGCGGGCATAGAGGCTACTCCTGGCATCGGCAGCCAGCGCGGAACTGCCCTGCGGCACCGCCCGGAGGGCGTCGTTCAGGGAAAACTGTTCCTGCACGCCGGGGTCGCGCTCATGTATCCATGCGCCGGTGCGCAGGTCAAACGCGTACAGCGAGGTAAACAGATGGCCATGCTGCCCGACGAAATCCACGGCATCGATCACATAATCGGCCTCCAGGTCGTCCATCACGTAATGGAAGCCCAATCGGCACCAGCCTGGCTTGATCCCGAAATAACCCTCGCGTATCGATTGCCGGTAGCGCTCTGAAGTCTCGTTGTCGATGTCCAGCAGGCGATGCCCGTAAGGCCCGGCACAGGAGCAGCCGGCACGCGACTGGATGCCAAAAAGATCGTTGAGCAGCGTGGTCACTAGTTTGGGATGCAGGTAACGGCCCTCCCTGTCCCTGATATTGAAGGAAACGATCGCCAGGCGGCGCGCCGGATCGGGGTTGCCGAGAATCTCGATGTTGGGGTTGGCCTTCCATTTTACGCAGGCACGCTGAAGCAGTGCTTGCTCGCGGGCTTCGATCCGCTCCACGGTCACGGCCTGCTTCACCTGAAAGGCCAGCGCGGCCTTCATGGTTTGCAGCGCGCCTGGGGTGCCGGCCTTCTCGCGTTGTTCGATATCCTGAGTGAAGTCGTGCTCCTCATAGCCCACGTAGTCCACCGTTCCGCCGCCTCCGACGCTGGGGGCCAGGTGGCGCTGATAGATCCGCTCGTTGAATACCAGCACGCCACTCGAACCGGGACCGCCCAGAAACTTATGGGGCGAGATAAAAACCGCATCCAGGGACGGATCACCACCATCGGGGCCATGAGGCGGGTTCATATCGATATGCACATAAGGCCCGCTCGCTGCGAAGTCGAAGCAGGCCAAGGCGCCGTGGCGATGCAGCAGGCGCGCAATCTCGTGTACAGGTGAGATCATGCCGGTGACATTAGAAGCGGCGGAAAATGAGCCGATACGCAGCCGGCCCTGGTAGGCAGGCTCTTGCAGCAGCGCCTCCAGATGCGCAAGATCGATACTGCCATCGGCAGCCATCTGAACCTTCACCACCGTAGCCAGCCCCTCACGCCAGGTGACCTCATTGGAATGATGCTCGTAGGGACCTACGAAGACCACGGGGGAGCACGCCTTCACAAAATAGGTGACGGCATCCAAGTCGCCGGCCCCGAGCCAGTCGCCAAGAATGCCAAACAACATCTGACGGGTGGCAGGCGGACAGGTTATTCCCACCAGTTGCTGGAACTTGTCGATGGCGCCGGTAGAACCGGTACCACAGGCGATGATACGGCCCTGCGGCCCCGCATTGACGGCATCCTTGATGATCTGCTCCGCCTCGTGCAGACGTTGTGTCATGCGCCGCCCAGTGATGTCATCCTCGGTGTGCGTGTTGGCGTAGCTGCGTTGGAGCTGTATCAGGTAGTTTTCTATGAAGTGGAGGCTGCGGCCGGAGGCGGTGTAATCGCAATACACCATCAGGCGCTCGCCAAAGGGGGTCTGAAAGGGGGCGTCTATGCCGACTACCTGCGTGCGCAGAAAAGCAAAATCCAGCGTAGGGACATTCATCGAATCAATAACTCCTTGCATATGGCAGTAAGGAAGCTCCCTTCAGGACTCCGCCCGGGAACTCACACCTCCGTACCTGCCTTAACCATCCGGGGTATATTTACAAATCCATGATGCAATATTTTCATCACATATTGCAAGGTCTTTCAAGGCGTACCCAGAAACCAGGCTCTTAACTGGCGGAAGCAGGGATAGTATCGGCATACTCGGGAAAATTTTTAGGCGCAATTCTGGAGCAGTTGCCGAGACCCAACACACTAAAAATCCATCTGGGCACGCATCTGGAAGATATCGGCATTGCCTTGCGCGATGCCTTTTTCGTAATCGGCACGCACATAATTCGCCATCAGCCGGGCATGGCGGTTTATGTGCCAGTTGAGTCCCAGAGTAATATCGTTGAGTTTTTCACCGCTATCATCACTGATGGCGCTGTTGCGCACTGCCACTTCCCAGGCGCCCCAGCGGTTTTCGGGTTTGATCGTGCCGAATCTGCCATCCCGGTAAGGACGCGATTCCCCGGTCAGGAACCAGCTGGCATAGACATAATAACCGTCGATATTCCGCCCCTGCCTGCCGTCACTGCGGCTGACATCGGAGCGCACGTATTCCGCCTGCAAGGAAACGGGCCCGTTGACGGCAGCGGCTTCCAGGCCGGTCAGCACGATATTGTCGACGTTTCTGATCGTCCCGGTGCTAAACCAGGCCGGCGCCAGATCGGACTCGGGGCGGGCGTGGTAGCGTAGCGTGGCATCTCCCGGCACGCGATAGCTGGCGCCCGCGCCAAAATGCAGAAGCCTGCCGTTTGCGTCGATGGGGGCATAGGCAATGCGTCCGGTGAACGCTCTTTTGAGGTTGCCGGCGGAGTTCAGATCTTCCGTGAATCCTCCCGCCTCCAGATACAGCCCTTTTGCGGGAGCGGCGGAAACACCGACGCCTACGCTTCTGACAGGGGACAATGTGTATGGCAAGCCGCGTTCCATGAAGGTGGTCGCCCTGGAGCTGGTGGCCGCTTCCAGACTGAAGGGTTCGTAGAACTGCCCTGCTTTGATCTTCACCGCCCTAATGCCCGAATAGGAAACAAGCGCCTGCCAAATCTCGACAGGATCAGCATTGCTGACATTATTAAGGGCATTGGTGAAATCCAGCGTCACATTGTAATCCCAGTCCCCATACATGCTGCCTTGCGCGGAAAGGCGCGCGCGGCGGAATCCGGTCTCATCGGTATAGCCTGCTGTCTTTCCCTGCAAAGCGTCATGGCCCTGATACCAGGCGGCATCGTACATAAGCAGCCCGCCAAGCTTGAATGTGGATTGCGGTTCTTTTTGATTCTCACTGGCCTGCGTTGCCACGCTTGGCTTTTCCCCGGCAAAGACCGGGCTGGCAGCCAGTGCGGCCACCATCAGAACGACTGGTAAATATCTCATTTTTCATTACCGAACAAACAATCAAAAACCATTTCGCCCATCCCGCCGCGCACCATGCTCTGGGTGTAAGAGTGGCGGGAACGCGGCAGCGTGTGGAAGGTGTAGGATGTCTTGAGGCCTTGCGCCTCGGCGGCGCGCGCCATCGCGGCAATCCAGTGCTCGCCGCGCTCAAGGCGGGTGGATCCCTGTTGCTGCGCAATTTTCGGGGATTTATTCAGCGCCACATCCTGCCGCACGTCACGCTCGCCGACGAGCACGCAGGTGGGAATGGCCAGGAAAGCGGCCGGATCAAAGGCGACACCCGGCAGACTCTTCGCCGGTGCTATACCCTTGGGATATTTCAGGGTGGGATCAGGAAAGGTATACCAGCCGGGCGCGCCCAGCACGACCTTCGCGACCCGCTCCGGGTGTGCCAAGGTATAGCGGTGCACAAACTGCGCCCCGCCGGAATAGCCAAACAGGAATAACTTGCCGGTCTGGGCGCCCGTCAAGCGGCCAACGTCATCGACAATCCTGTCCAGCGCCAGATCCGCGCGCGCGCCTTTCCCCTCTCGCCCCAGGCGCTGGTAATCGGGGAAGCGGTACTTCGAAAAGTAAGGCGCGATCAATACCACGCCGTAGCGTTCGGCGAAGGACGCGAAACGTTCGGCATGCTCGCGCGCATTGCGCGAGATGCCATGCACCGTAACGAAGACCGGCGCATTGGCGCCGCCGCGCTGCGGCACATAGAGAAAATAGGGCTGGCGGGTGGCATCGCCTGTAACCCGCTCCGATATCACCCCCCCGGAGGGACGGCTTTCAAACCCGCCCCTGCTGTTACCTGTTTCCACGGCCATAACCGGTGCAATACCCGCAAACATGAACGCCACCCCCAAAAAAAGCCCTTTCAACTCGCCGCCTCCATACCCGTGCGGAACATGCGCGCCGCCGGACCATTTCCAGACAATATCTTTGCAGGCGGACCTGCCTCCACCACCCGCCCGGACTCCATGTACCAGATGACATCCGCGTTCGACAGATGATCCAGGCGATGAGTGACCAGAAGGATAGTGCCGCGATATCCGGCTAACACACGATCCACCACCGCACTCGCCTTGGGATCGAGATTGGCGTCAATTTCATCGAGCAGCAGCAGCGGAGGATTGCCGAGCAGCGCGCGCGCCAGGGCTATGCGTTGACGCTGCCCCGCCGACAGGCCCACGCCACCCTCCGACACGCGGGTTTTCTCGCCATCCGGCAATTCAGCCAGCACTTCATCGACGCCACACAATGCCCGCACCCGGGCAATTTCCTGCGCCGGGGCATCCGGCCAGCGGTAGCGCAGGTTTTTTTCCACCGTGCCGCGCAACAGTGGCAGATCGGGGCCCGCCATGCCTATCGCACGGCGCACCGAGGCCAGGCTGTGCTTGGCCAGATCCTGGCCATCCAGGCTTACCACACCTTGGTCTGGGTCGATCAGGCGCGCCGCCAGCGACAGCAGTGTCGACTTGCCCGCGCCATTGGGGCCAACCAGCGCCACCACCGTGCCTGGCTCCACGGCCGCCATAACCTGATCCACTCCGCCCGCTACGCTGACGGCATCAAATTCCAAACGGCCCGCACCCAAGCGTAGATCCGGTGCATCAGGGGCATCCATTACCAGCGATGGAGCGTCGAGAAATTCCTGCAACTTCTCCTGGGACACGCGCGCGCCGTGCCAATATTCCTGGACGCGGCCCAGATCGCGCAACGGCGGCATCAGTATGCCAACGATAGTCATGGCCGCCACCACCGTCCCGGCACTGGCCTGCCCGGCGGCCACTTCGAACACGCCCATCAGCAGCGCCGCCGCAGAGGCGAGCGCCGCCGTAGCCTCGGTCACGCCCAAAATATGACCTGCCACCCGCGCCCGCTCGACCATCGCATCATGAAGCCGCTGCCCCTGGCGTGAGATACGCTCGCGCTCGCGCTCGGATTGACCGAACATCTGCACCACGGCAATGCTCGCCACCTTCTCATTGACATTCGCGGCGAGATGGGAAAGACGCCGCCGCGATTCGCGGGCCGCCGTGCGCAACCGCTCGCCCAGGCTGAAGGCAAACGCGGCACCGGTGCACAGCACTACACTGACTATCAATGCCAGCGGCCAATTCATCACCGCAAGGGCCGACAAGGCTGCCACCGTCATCACGGCAGCTACCGCCAGACGCGCCAACCCCAGGCTGACCCAGCGGCGCAATGCCGTCATATCCCCCACAAAGCGCAACGCCATACCTCCCTGGCTACGCTTTTGCAGTGCACGGGGCGCCAGCGAGCTGAGGCGGTCGTACAACACCATGCGCACATCCGAGGCGTAGCTCTGCCCCATGCGCTCGGCATCAACCCGCTCCATCATGCGCAACCACGCGATAATGCCCGCCGCTGCCGCCAGTCCCAACCCTGCCCATATCAGCCCAGAGTCAATCGCCGGACCCTGCGGCACCAGCATGTGATCGAATACCCGCTTCACCAGCCAGGCGGTGCCCACCGCTGTCCCCGCCTGGGCCAGGCCATTGGCGGCCAGGCGGGTGAGCAGCGTGCGCCGCCGCCCTTCAAGTATGCGTGGAATGTTCATCAGGCGGACAGCGCGATTTTGGAGTACATCCCAAGTTCGGCTGCAATAGCCGCATCGCGCAGCCTCTTTTTGTCAAAAACCGGCAAACCTGTTGCGTTGGCAGCCTCGGTAATCGCCAGCGGCGACGCCGTCAACAACCCGCTTACGGCAAGCACAGGCAAGCCCTTGCGGCGCAGCCACTCCACCCCGGCCACCGCGCCCATCGCATCACCCGCAGCGAAAATCACCTCATTCACTGTCCTGGCAAATACCGGCGAATCCAGCAGCGCCGCCGTCTCGGCCTGGTACAGACCGTCCGCCACCTCCAGCACGATCACATCCATGCCGGCCTTTGCCAGATGGCCGGTCAACGTGGCAAGAATGCCTTCCACCTCCGCCGCTGTTGCACGGAACGTGGAAGGAAAACCGGCATCGGTGAAATCGAGCGCGAGCCTGGCCCCGGCATCGCCCATGAACCAGATGTCCTTGCCCGACCCCGTGCCTGTCACCTTGGCCGCGCCCACCTTGAGGCCGGCGCTCGTCAGGCCACGGATCAGATTGGCCGCCGTGGTGGTCTTGCCGGCATTCATCGCGGTGCCGACCACGGCCACCGTATAGGGCAAGGGACGCGGATGAGCCGGCTTAGCCACAGCGGTGCAAGACAGATTGATACGTTGACCATTGACATCGGCCAGCAAACCAATGGGGGCAATAACCGTAGGCGGCTTCATATTGGCGTGCCAAGACAGCGCCCGCGCGGCAATACCGCCCGCCGCCACCAGATGACAAGACGCAAGGTCCTGCGGCACCTCCGCCTCGAACTGATCGGGGGCATAGCGGTTGCCATAACAGACCACAATCTCATCCCCGGGGAATAGGCTCGCACGGCGGCCGTTGGTCAGCTCCAGGCCCGCATGCTGGCCAATCTTCTCCACACGCGCCAGCACCAGATCGCCGGCGTTGGGCACCACACCATCCCCGGCCAGCAACGTTGCCGCTGCATCAAGGCTGACATGGCGCGGGGTGTAAGAAATCTTGGCGTGAAGAATACGCTCGTGGCAGATAGGCAATATGTTCATAGTAAGCTCCTTGCAAACAATCGTTTAGGGTACGGAAAATAATTTTCCAGGTTAATCAACAACTTCAATCCAGAAGCCGCCACACGAACGATAATTATGTTTTGTGACTACTCCATTACAAAAGGAGGGGGAGTTCTGCCGCTTTGGCTATTGCTGCTTAATCCGCCCCTCTTGATTGGGAATTTATTCCCAATTTAAGATTGTGTCAACACCTTTCTTATATATTTAGGAAAATTTTCACATATATTTTATCGGCAATAAAAAAAGGGGCCCGAAGGCCCCTTTTTTCTCGTTCCCGCTACCGGATTGACACGATCAGTTGTCACCCTCTCGCTCGATCTTGGTAGCGATGTTCGCTCCGTCTTTTGTGTAGAAATTGATCTTCAGGGAATCCACCAATGGAGTGACATTTCCCAGGTTGCGCTGGATGCCGTCTTCGAACAGGGTGTAGTTGTTAACGATGACTTTCACCGTCCCTACGAAGACAGTATCGGGAGGCGCGACCGAGGTAACCTGCCCCTTAGCCTCACCAAAAACAATTCCGCTGCCACCACCACTCGCGCCATCGTCGCCACCCAGCTTGAATTTCACCTTCTGCGCTATCAATACACCACTGGTGATTTTACCTTCCACCTCGACCCTGACGTTATTACTCAGGTTGGCCTTGGTGCCATTCTCGTAGCCGGAACTGGGCAGACTGGCGACACTCACGGCCACGCCATTGACGTTAAAGGTATCACCCGCCAGGCCTGTAACAAAACCTTCGATTTCGACCTCTTCGCCATCCTTGGTGCTGCCCAGCGAGCAACTGTCATCGGCTTCGATGTTGCTCGCCGCAATCACGCCGCTATTTACCGTGCCTGTGACTTCCACACAGGTACCATTGGACACACCGGGGGGAAGGCTGCTGCTGTAAGTCACAGTGGTCGCGCCGATGGTGAAAATCCCAGCAGGTGGGTTGCTGAGGCCGCTGACAACGCCCTTCAACTCGACTTCGCCGGCCGTTTTAACCTCGACGCGCGTGGCGCGGATGTCTCCGTTGGCATCGCGCAACCCGCTTACTTCTACAGTTTTGCGTGCAAGCAACGGATCACTCAGTCCCGTGACACCCTCAAACACCGTCAAGGCGTCCACTTTGATAATCTGCCTCAGCACAGTGAAGGTGCCGCCCGTCGCGGTTGAAGTTATATTCTCCACCGGCCCCTGCACATCATCGGAATACCTGATGCGCTTCGCGGTGAACTTGCCGCTGGCGTCTTTCTCCCACTCCACGCGCACCACCATGCCGACGCCCAGTTTGGCCTGCGTGACGCCGGTCTGGCCCTCCACCTCAATCTCCGCCTTTTCGGTGGCAAATTCGATACCATTGACAAATACACTGCCAAACCCGGTCACCGGCCCCTGGCTCACACCCGTGCCGCCGATTCCGCCGCCCGCAAGCCCCATCCCTCCACCGCCGCCACAAGAGACCATCCCGGACAGGACGAGGGATACCAGCAAGCCCCTGCCAAGCAATCTAGCTTTCATTTCAGTTCTCCTTCTGACGACGAATCAAAATCTTCTTCAAAATAATAAATACCCACTCCAGCATTTTTGCGCCCCGTACCGCTGACAGAGGGGTTTGCATCGCGGTCATGCCCGGCGAGATAGCGATCCAGCTCTTCCAGCAATGCCTGGGCGCGCGTGGCGCTCAGCGTGCGCAACTGCGGCAGAATCTCTTCCGGCAGATTGTTGTAAGCCACCTTACGCTGAAATAAACGCTCATCGGCGGCCGTGTGGCGGAGATTGTGATCAATGGTGGCGATGAGCAATCTTACGTCGGTGCCCAGTATTTCGAGCTTGGCTATGTCATCAATTTGGGGCAAATAGGCACGGCTGCGCAGCCGGATACGGTCATCATCGAGACGTTCAACCGTCCCGACGCGAATCAGTTCGTCGAGCATGGCGCGTGCGGGGACATCGCGGCTGAATTCCTTGACCAGCCCTTCAAACGTTACCCCCTCGCCACTCAAGGGAAGATCGGCGGGATTGCCCTGCTTATCGGCAAAGCGCGCTTCCCGCACCCAGCCACTGACCACCCGTGCGGCGCGGTTATAGCGTTCTTCGGCAGCATCTTCATACGGAGCACCCAGCTCTTGCAGCCGCGTAATTTCCTTGCGTGACAAGCCTGTAATGACCGCCGCCCGGGACACGGACTGCTTGCGGCCTGCTATGCTGAACTCGCGTAATGCGACGTCCGCATATACCCAGCGCGCAATATCCTCAAATACGCCATAGGGCACACCATTGCGCAGCAGAATGCGCACCAGGGGGCGCAACAGCCTGGCGACGGCGGATGAAAGGGCTTTTGTAAAGGCGCTGTTTGGCATGATTGGGAACTTATTCCCATTTTTTCAGATTGTCAAGTTTTTTACGTAGATTCTTGATTCTTTTAATAACCGCAGGCTGCTAAACACGCACCTACTTTATCACCAATTGACTGGTATAATCTCCCGTTTTCACAAAGACTGGCAAACCTCTCAGCCGCAATCCGGAAGTGACGTCTATGGCCCAATACATCTACACCATGAACCGCGTCGGCAAGGTCGTGCCGCCCAAACGCGAAATTCTCAAGGACATATCTCTGTCGTTCTTCCCTGGCGCCAAAATCGGCGTGCTGGGCCTGAACGGTTCGGGAAAATCCACCTTGCTGCGCATCATGGCTGGCGTGGATAAAGAGCACCTGGGCGAGGCGCGTCCCCAGCCCGGCATCCGCATCGGTTACCTGCCGCAAGAACCGCAACTCAATCCCGCCAAGGACGTGCGCGGCAATGTGGAAGAGGCCATCCAGCCCGTCAAAAATGCGCTTGACCGGTTGAACGCGGTCTATGCCGCCTACGCCGAACCTGAGGCCGACTTCGACGCGCTGGCCAAGGAACAAGCCGAGCTGGAGGCGTTCATCCAAGTCGCTGATGGCCACAACCTGGACCGCACGCTGGAAGTGGCCGCTGATGCACTGCGCCTGCCACCCTGGGATGCCGATGTCACCAAGCTGTCGGGCGGCGAGCGGCGCCGTGTCGCCCTGTGCAAGCTGCTGCTATCGTCCCCCGACATGCTGCTGCTCGACGAGCCCACCAACCATCTGGACGCCGAATCAGTGGCCTGGCTGGAGCGTTTCCTCCAGGAATACCCCGGCACCGTGGTTGCCATCACCCACGACCGCTACTTCCTCGATAATGTCGCAGGCTGGATACTGGAGCTCGACCGCGGCCATGGCATACCCTGGGAGGGCAATTATTCCTCCTGGCTGGAGCAGAAAGAAAAACGCCTGGAGATAGAAGAGAAGCAGGAATCCGCCCGCCAGCGCGCCATGAAAGACGAGCTGGAATGGGTGCGCAGCAACGCCAAGGGACGCCACGCCAAGAGCAAGGCGCGCCTGGCCCGTTACGAGGAAATGGCCTCGCAGGAATACCAGAAACGTAACGAGACCAAGGAACTGTATATCCCGCCAGGGCCACGCCTGGGCGACCTGGTGATAGAGGCCAAGGGTCTGCGCAAGGCCTTCGGGGACCGCCTGCTCATTGACAACCTCAGCTTCAACCTGCCGCGCGGCGGCATCGTCGGCATTATCGGCCCCAACGGTGCCGGCAAGACCACCCTGTTCCGCATGATGACCGGCCAGGAAAAGCCCGATGCGGGCGAGCTGCGTATCGGCGACACCGTGCATCTAGCCTATGTGGATCAATCACGCGACACGCTAAATGGCAACAAGAGCGCCTGGGAAGAGGTCTCGGACGGGCTGGACGTCATCACAGTCGGCAAATTCGAGATGCCGTCGCGCGCCTATCTCGGGCGTTTCAACTTCAAAGGCAGCGACCAGCAAAAACTGGTCAAGGATCTCTCCGGCGGCGAGCGCAACCGCATCCATCTTGCAAAACTGCTCAAGAGCGGTGGCAATGTGCTGCTGCTCGACGAGCCGACCAACGACCTCGACGTGGAAACCCTGCGCGCCCTGGAAGATGCGCTGCTGGAGTTTCCCGGCTGCGCCGTGGTCATCTCCCATGACCGCTGGTTCCTGGACCGCGTCGCCACCCACATTCTCGCCTTCGAGGGCGATAGCCAGGCCGTGTGGTTCGAGGGCAACTATGCCGATTACGAGGCCGACAAACACCGCCGCCTCGGCATCGCCGCCGACCAGCCGCAACGCATCAAGTATAAAAAGCTGACGGGATGATTCATTTCCCAATTCACTTCCACGGTTGCAACCACTCCCTCTCCCGCAGGGCGGGAGAGGGTTGGGGAGAGGGAATATAAAGCACTCATCCCTCTCCGCAGAAAAATACTGGGGAAAAATCACCGTTTCCGGATAACCATCAGCAAATATTATTATTGAGGAAGAATTTTTAATGAGTGTATTTGTAACATTGTTTCTAATGCTCGTCGTTATTCTGATTGCCGCCGAAATATTCACCAATGCACTGGAACACCTGGGCGAAAAACTGAAAATTTCCGAGGGCGTCACCGGCTCCTTGTTTGCTGCCGTGGGCACCGCGATGCCGGAGACCATGGTGCCACTACTGGCCATCTTCGCAGGCACCGAGAATCAACATGTAAATGAGGAAATCGGCGTGGGCGCGATTCTCGGCGCGCCACTGATGCTGGCTACGCTGTCCGTTTCGTTGCTGGCGTTTTTCACCTTCCGCAAACGCGGCATTAGCGGGCATTTCACACCGGAAAAAACCGGCTTCAAACGCGACCTGGACTTTTTCCTGTTCGCGTTCGCGCTGGCCGCAATCGCGATGTTCATTCCGCACGATATGAGCTATCTGCGCGCCTTTGTGGGCCTGTCGCTGGTGCTGACCTACTTCGTCTACATCATGATGACCTTGCGCGCCTCTTCGAAACTGGTGCAGGAAGGCCACGCCACCGAGGCCCACTCACCCATGCTGCTCAGCCGCATTGGCCTGCCCACCAACATGATCACCATCGTGCTGCAACTTGGCCTGGGCCTGGGTCTGTTAATAGCAGGCGCCAAAGGCTTCATCGGTGGCGTTGAAGAGGCCTCGGCAATTCTGGGCATATCGGCACTGATGCTGTCACTGATGATCATCCCCATCGCCACCGAATTGCCGGAAAAATTCAACAGCATCCTCTGGATTCGCCGCCACAAAGACACCATGGCCTTCGGCAACATCACCGGCGCCATGGTGTTTCAAGGGACGCTGCTGCCGGCCATCGGCATCATGCTCACCCCCTGGTCACCGCGCCCGGAGGTGCTGGCAGGCATCGTGATCGCATTTTTAGGCGCGCTATGGCTACGCCTCATGATCATGCGCGGACAATTAAAGGTCTGGCATGTGCTGATCAATGGCGGGTTATATATTACTTATCTGGCAATTGCGTTGGGTTAATTTCAACTTGCGTCAAAAACGACAATGATTTTGTAGGGTGCGTCCCACGCACCAATGGTTATGGTGCGTGGGACGCACCCTACAATATTTCACTTTTCATCGCGAAATGAAATAAGGTGTTTGGCGCTTCGCTTGCGGACAAGCGAAGCGCCAAACACCTCATCCGTCTCCTCGCCAAACAGCTCCCTTTGAAATCCGAAGTTGTGCATATCCTTGATCCGCAGCGGATACAGGACGCCATCCAGATGATCACATTCGTGCTGAACCACGCGCGCATGAAAACCGTTCACCTCGCGCTGAAAGAATGTGCCGTGCTGGTCGAAGCCAGAATAGCGGATATGGCTATAACGGGGCACGAGTCCACGCATTCCCGGCACGCTCAGACAGCCTTCCCACCCCTCCTCCAACGCATCGCTTAACGGCTCGATCACGGGGTTTATCAACACTGTGGCGGGCACGGGTTCCATGTCAGGATAGCGCGGACTGCTTTCAATGCCGAAAATCACCGCGCGCAAATTCACGCCAATCTGGGGCGCGGCCAGACCGGCGCCATTCATGGCCTCCATGGTATCGAACATGTCATCAATCAACGTTTGCAGCGCCGGATCGTGAAAACCGGTAACAGGTTCGGCAACCCGCCACAACAGCGGGTCGCCCATGCGCAACACTTTCCGAACAGCCATCAAACTCCACCTTCAATCACTTTGCCGTCGGATATTATACAATTGCTGTTTCCACAGTGCGGCGCATTTAAAGTCATGACAACGGTTTACGGCATTAAAAATTGTGATACGGTCAAAAAGGCGCTGGCCTGGCTGGACGGACACCATGTAAATTACCGGTTCCATGACTTCCGCAAGGACGGTCTGGATGAAGGAATGCTACACGGGTGGGTGAAAGAGCTTGGCTGGGAGGCGCTCCTGAACCGGCGCGGCACAACCTGGCGGCGATTACCGGATGCTGACCGGGAAACCCTGGATGAAGCCAAGGCCATCGCCTTGATGCTCGCACAACCCTCAATCATCAAACGCCCGCTGCTGGATCTCGGCTCATCGCGTCACCTTGGTTTCAGTACCACAGACTACGAAAGGTTGTTCGGTTGATGATTGACCGGTTTGATCATCTTGTACTCACCGTGCGCGACATCGCTGCAAGCTGCGCTTTACTCAAGATTTCCAACTACACACATGAGATTAACTGACTAATGTCCCCCACTCTTGAACTCGCCATCGACCTCATCTCCCGTCCCTCCGTCACGCCGGAGGATGCCGGCTGCCAGGAAACCATGATTACCCGCCTCACCGCCATCGGTTTTAATATAGAACGGCTACCTTTCGGCGAAGTACATAACTTCTGGGCACGTCGCGGCACATCCGGCCCGCTGTTTGCTTTCGCCGGACACAGCGACGTAGTACCAGCCGGGCCGCTCGAACAGTGGATAAGCCCGCCATTTGCACCCGAGATACGCGACGGCTGCCTGTATGGGCGCGGTGCGGCGGACATGAAAGGCAGCCTGGCTGCCATGGTGACGGCCTGCGAACGCTTCGTCGCCGAACACCCTGACCATCAGGGCTCCATCGCCTTCCTCATCACCAGCGACGAAGAAGGCCCCAGCATCAATGGCACCGTAAAGGTGATGGAGCATCTTACCGGGCGTGGCGAGAAAATCGACTGGTGCCTGGTTGGCGAACCCACCAGCACAACGCGCGTGGGAGATGTGATCAAGAACGGACGGCGCGGCTCACTGAGCGGCACGTTGGCCGTACATGGCGTGCAAGGCCATGTCGCCTATCCGCATCTTGCCGATAACCCGGTACATCGCTTCGCCCCCGCGCTCGCCGAGCTGTGCGCGATGGAGTTGGATAAAGGCGACGCCTATTTCCCGCCCACCACGTTTCAAATCTCAAACATCCATGCCGGCACGGGCGCGAACAATGTCATCCCCGGCGATCTTGAGGTGTTGTTCAATTTCCGTTATTCGACTGCCATCACCCACCCGCAACTCCGTGAGCGCGTCGAGACTATATTGAATAAGCATGATCTCAAATATGATCTGGAATGGAATCTCTCCGGCGAGCCTTTTCTGACGCGGGAAGGCGAACTGATTGATGCCGCGCGCGACGCGATCCGCGAAATCAGCGGGATAGCCACAGAACTATCCACCACCGGCGGCACCTCTGACGGGCGCTTCATCGCCCCCACGGGGGCGCAGGTACTAGAGCTCGGACCCGTGAACGCCACTATCCATAAGCTCAATGAATGTGTCAGCATCAGCGATCTCGACGCACTATCGAGCTTTTATCAACGCATACTGGAAAAACTGTTGGCGAGGTAATGCAATGACTCAAGATAACACCCATGACGAACGGCGTCATTTCAAGCGCATCCCATTTGACGCCGAAGCAGAGTTATCCAGCTCCAGTGGCCGTTGGCGCAGCAAATTGATAGACCTCTCACTGCATGGAGCCTTGATAAAACGGCCGGCAGGCTGGGCTGGCGCCACGGGTGAGCCATGCTTACTGCATATTCACCTCGCCGACAATGATATTTCCATCCACATGGAGGTTATGGCTGTCCATGTGGAAACAGAACAAATAGGATTGCGCTGCACACACATCGATATTGACAGCATTGCGCATCTGCGGCGCTTTGTGGAGTTGAATCTGGGTGACACAGCGTTGCTGAGCCGGGAATTATCCGCACTGGGCGACACACATGAGCAGTAATACACTCTCTGAAAATAACCAGCCCGATTGGGGCCGCATCGCCGAAAAATTTGATCTATGGCTACCGCAGATCGCACCTGTGGGCGAGGCATTATTGGCAGCGCTCAACGCCCAGGCAGGCGACACCATACTGGATGTTGCTTCCGGTACCGGCGAACCGGCATTGACCCTGGCGCGACGCATGGGCAACACCCTGAAAATCACGGGAACCGATGCTGCTGAACCGATGGTAAAAGTGGCTCAACGAAAGGTGGCGCAGGAAAACCTGCCACATATTGAATTTAAGCCTATGGCGGCAGAAAAACTGCTGTTCGACGACAGTGCTTTCGACAAAATCATGTGCCGCTTTGGGGTAATGCTGTTTGAAGACTCGCTGCAAGGGTTACGAGAGATGCACCGCGTCCTCAAGCCTGGGGGACGTTTCAGTATCGCAGTATGGAGCACGCCGGAAACCATGCCCACAATGTATTGGGCATACCAGGTTTTTAAAGACAGGGTGCCGCCGGAAAAATATCCCCCGCTCGCCAAGGTCACTTCATTGGGTGCGCCAGGCGCACTGGACAAGATCCTTCGCCAGGCGGGGTTTACCCATTTCACGATACACGCACACACATTCAATTACCGCTTCCCGTCATTTAATGATTATTGGGATATTGTCGAGCAGTCAGACATCATGAAGATGCAATTCGACGCATTAGCCGAAGGAGAAAGAGATAAAATCAGGGAGGATGTTGCGGCGTTGGCTCACGCTTTTACAAGTTCAGAAGGTTTGATTATCCCGCATCAGTTTTTGCTTGCGGAAGGAAGCAAACAAAAAACCTAAAACCCAACGCTTTTTTGGGGACTCCCGAGAAGCTGCCTCATTACCTCATCGAAATAAGGCTTCTCCTTAAGGCCGGCATAGCTTCCGGGGAAGTAGATCAAGGTAATGTAGGCGCTTTTCTGATCATATCTGTTAATCACTATCGCACAGCGTTGTCCAGGCAAGAGGCGCACATTATCTATCATTGGAAAGTCGAACGAACCCACCCAGAATTCGCTGACATTGGTCTCCTCCTTGCCATCCTTTGTGGGCGTGGCAACTGTCAACAGGGCCTTCATCTCCCGCGTTGCAGGGTCTTCTTCAGTGATACGAATCCTGAAAGTCCGCTTGATACCGTTCACCTCAAGCGTCCCTTCGTCGAGGGCAACGCCAACGCCTTTGTCACTGGCGCGCAGGCTCTCCAAATCAACAACTCTGTCAAAGCTGCTGCCCGCCCCGCCGAGCACCATGACCTGCTTCATCGCCACATCATGGGCCACACGCTCTAGCCGCTCCCGGTAATCCTGCTTGTTGGGATCCGTGCTGGCATTCGCCTGTTTGGCAACGTGCAGGAAGAGCGGCTTAAGATTGAGCGCCTCATGAAAGTTATAGGCGAGCAGTTCGAGGTTGAGCACCTTTTTTTCGATAGAATCAGCGCCCTTGTCAAGAAAGGACTGAAGAATCGATACGAACATGTCCTTACGCAGTGCACTTTCCGCCTCTTCGCGCTTGCTCATCAACTCAGCATAGAGTTGGGAGCGCGTCTCATTGGCTTTCATTCTTTCCAATGAATTGTTGGTGTAGTAACCAACCAGGGCTATCGCTATCGCTGTCAGCAATCCACCCGAGGCCTTGAGCAAATCAATGAAGTTCCAGCTCTTACTCTCCTTGTCTTCCATCCACGGCTCCTGGGTCAAAAAATTACTTCAGATTAATTCCGCATGGCGGTTCAACGCATTCAACCCTGCCACTGCCGCACCCTGCCCACATCCACATGGACAAAATCAGAGCCGGGATAATAGCCAACGCCACCACCCTGCATCATCAGCGCGGCGCGACGCACCTGGATCAAATCACGTCCTGGAACGCGGATATCCGTCGCCTTGCCCTCCAAATGCATGCTGTGCTTGGCCACGCCATTGCTGCGCGCGGCGAGCATGGCATTAGTATCGGGCGAGCGGTAACCAGAAATAATATGGAAGGGCTGACGGGCATCCACGGCATTATTGATGCTGTAAAGCAAATCCAGCAATGCGGGAGACATGCCCTTAATTTCATCGTTGCGATGATCGCGCAAGATATGGTTGATGTCCGCCAGTGCATCAGGAACATAACTACCTTCCGCCCAATAGACAGTCTTGATGCTTTCCCCGGTATGGGTGTTATACAAGGCCAACACCCGTTCCGGCGCCATAACATCGCGCAGCGCAGCGCGCGCCGGGAAAGGAAGCAGCCCCGCCGCCGCGGCCAGCAGCCCTAATTTCAGAAATTGGCGTCGGCTAGCGTCTTTCATTTAACATCTCCGTTTGAAACAGGAACCGGCAACCCTACTTCGCGGGCCAGCCCTTCCTTGAGTCGAATTACGTTTTTCACTTTGTCCCAGTTTAACATATTGGAGATCCCCTGGGCCTGGGCTGAACTCTCCACAATGGTTATCGGCTCAATCCCCTTTTTATAAATATCCCGGTTTACTTCAAGAAAGATACGGCCATCCTCAAGGCGCGCCAGCAATACGGGGGTATATATGATCTTACCGGGCTCGCCTTTCGTCACGCGCTGAAAAAGCGCCGCGATGTCGTCGGGGTGCGAGCGAATGCAACCATGACTCTGAAAATGGTAAACGCTCGCCGGGGCGATGGTGCCATGAATGCCAATGCCCGGAATGCTCAGGCCAAGCCAGTGTTTCCCCAAGGGGTTATCCGGACCCGGCGGCACCTGAGTCAGCACAACTTTCCCTTCCCGGCGCATCTCCTCCTGGATGGAGTTAGGTACATGCCAGGTCTTGTTTTCCTGAAGATCGACCACCTTGAAGCGCCCTGCCGGTGTTGGCCAGCTTGGGCGCCCCAACCCCACCGGATAATGGAGCTCCAGCTTACCCGCCTGAAAATAATACAGCATGCGCTGCGGCAAATTGATCAGTATGCCCTCCTCCAGCCGCTCCGGGACAATATGGCGGTTATCAATCTGCAACAACTGGCCGGGATGGAGGATAGCGCTGTACTTTATGTCATTTGTCCGCGCAAGAACGGTCTGCTCGACACCAAAGCGGGCACCGATACTGGTCAGGGAATCACCGGATTTCACCGTATATTCAAACGGCTCGCCCACCATTTCCGCCGGAAGCACCACCGGCTCTTGCGCCCCGGCAACGGGTATCCACGCGGCAAACAGCAACCATGTCAATCCTGAGAGAACCCTGCTATTCATGTAACTCCAATTATTGAGCCGCACGTTTTTACGCCGACTGTGCTTTATTGTTAGCTGCAATCTCTCTCGCCAGCTTATACCATTGATTGTTTACTATCCGCCGTGTCAATTTTTCGATTTCAGCCTCGCTAAAGAGATTACTGACGACCACATAGCCTTGATAATCGAATGTCTCGCTTTCTTTCATGTTGCCAGGCCCCTTGTATCGGCCAATACAGAGCTGATCTGCAAACCACTGAGGTAACAAGTGTAGTGGTCAAGTCTTTTTGGCCACGGTTTTATAGTCCATCCAATACTGCTTCTCTGCCGCATTCGGTGCCAGCCCACCGTTATGCGTGTGTGG
>LNEJ01000032.1 GCA_001464965.1 Gammaproteobacteria bacterium Ga0074134 | reverse complement strand
GCCACACACGCATAACGGTGGGCTGGCACCGAATGCGGCAGAGAAGCAGTATTGGATGGACTATAAAACCGTGGCCAAAAAGACTTGACCACTACATTCCCCGCGATATATCAACTGGCAGGGATGCGCCACTGGGCGACACTGAGCGGGATAAGCTGCTGAAACATGTTGCAGCATTATCGCTGCTGCTGATGGAAAAATCGAACAAGTACAAACTCGGGGAACAACCAAACGCAAACCAGATTGCAAAGGCAGTGCAAGCAATCCTTGACGCTCTTCCTGAGGAAAATAATCGCCGCGGCACTGGTGAATCCAATATTCGAGAAAGTATCAGCGCGGGGTTGAAATTGCTGAACACGTAATTCATCTGCCAGTGGCAACGAGCTTTGCCAATTGGCACCTATTCTCTATCGGGAAAATTAGGATGGCTCTGTACCAACTTGGACAGGAGCTATCCCGAAATGAAACAACTACCCGAAACTGGCTTTTTAAAGCTGCCCCAAATTATTGGCGACCCCAAAGCTAACCCACCGATTCTCCCTATCATTCCCGTTAAAAAGTCCTGTTTCTGGGCCGGAGTAAAGACGGGACGTTTTCCAAAACCCGTAAAAATCGGCAACGGGCGTGGGACATTCTGGCGGGTGGAAGATATCCGCGCCCTGATCGAATCGGTTTAAGGGGGCGCCACTATGAGCTACGCGCACCCCACGCGGGGACAACACACCCGCAAACCTTTTGGATTCAAGCGCAACCTTCTACCTATTCCCGCCGAGTATTACCACGAACAGGGCTTGAAGCTGATCGGCGGCGGCGAATGGAAAAACGCTCTTTGTCCCTTCCATAACGACACACAACCCAGCCTGCGTGTGCGGATCGACACCGGGGCATTTCGCTGTATGGCGTGTAATGCGCATGGTGGCGATGTGCTGGCTTTTCACATGCTGCTTCATGGATTGCGCTTCATCGAGGCGGCCAAGTCACTTGGAGCGTGGGAGGAATCACGATGAACGAGACTCCCAAGCAAGCCGCGCGGCGTCTGGCGAATACACTGACGGCGATGGTGGCCCACTGTACTGGCGCATTCGACTGAAAAATCCCCTCACTGGTGAGAAGTGGATTCGCCCCATGAAGCTGAACGGTGCAGGTTACTCGTTAGGCGAGCCGGAATACCCAGACGACAAGCCGCTGTACCGCCTGCATGATCTGTCAGCCCGCCCAAGTGATGAGGTGATCGTGGTTGAAGGCGAGCAGTGCGCTGATGAACTGCTGAAAATCGGAGCGCTGACCACCACCAGCGGTGCGGCGGATTCCGCAGGGAAAGCCGACTGGCGGCCGCTGGTCGGACGTGCCGTGACGATATGGCCCGACAATGACGAGGCCGGGCAGCGTTATGCGGAAGCCGTGGCCTCTACCCTGTTGGTAATGAATTGCACGGTGCGCATCATCGACGTGGCTGCCTTGAACCTTCCGCCCAAGGGTGATGCCGTGGACTGGTTGAAGGCGAACCCCAGCGCAACGATGGCGGATATTGCCGCACTCACGACCGTAGAAGCTCTACAGGCTGCCCAAGCACCGGCAAGGAACGCGCCAGCGGGCGACTCTGACGGCTGGCCTGAACCGCAACCACTGACCGCGAAAATAGCCCCTGAACCCTATCCGGTTGACGCGCTACCCGACACCATCCGCGCGGCGGTTGAAGAGGTGGCGGGCTTTGTCAAGGCACCTTTGCCTATGGTGGCATCGTCGGCACTGGCGGCGCTGTCGCTGGCGATCCAGGCCCATGCGGATGCGAAGCGGGCGGAAAAACTGCATGGGCCTATCGGTTTGTTCCTGCTGACCATTGCCGATTCTGGTGAGCGCAAATCAACCTGCGACGGCTTTTTTACCAAGTCGATCCGTGACTATGAGGAAGTGCAAGCCGAGGCCGCGAAACCGATCCTGAAAGACCACAAGGCGGCAATCGAGGCATGGGAAGCCAAGCGGGGCGGCGTCAAGGAGAATATCCGCACGCTTGCCAAGACCGGAAAGCCAACGCATAGCGTGGAATCTACCTTGCGCGATCTGGAACATGACAAGCCGGAAGCGCCAAGAATCCCTCGCCTGCTCTATGCCGATGCAACACCCGAAGCGCTGGCCTATGGACTGGCGAAACAATGGCCGTCGGGTGGCGTGGTATCTGCCGAAGCTGGGATAGTTTTCGGTTCGCATGGCATGGGCAAGGATTCAGTCATGCGCAATCTTGGTTTGCTGAATCAGCTTTGGGACGGCGCCAGCCTGACCATTGACCGGCGATCAACGGAATCTTTCACGGTGCGCGGTTGCGGGAATTCTTCGCCCGATCCGGGGCGCTGGCGCGTGGCACGGGCTTTCTTGCCCGCTTTCTTGTGGCGTGGCCTGAATCAACCCAAGGGCAACGGTCATTCACCGAAGCCCCCGCGAACTGGCCGCACCTTGCCGCACTCCATCGGCGCATTGCCGCGATTCTGGAACAACCCGCCCCCATTGATGACGATGGCGCACTGACCCCGCCCATGCTGCCCCTGACGGCGGATGCAAAAGCGGCATGGGTGGAATATCACAATGCAATCGAGGGCGAGTTATCCAGCGGCGGCGAGCTTTACGACGTGCGGGACGTGGCGAGCAAATCCGCCGACAACGCGGCGCGGCTGGCGGCACTGTTCCAGATATTCGAGGGTGCGGGCGGTGCAATCGGCCTGGACGCTTTCGAGGGCGCAAGTCGAATCACGGCATGGCACATGAACGAAGCGCGGCGCTTCTTCGGCGAGCTTGCGCTACCGGCTGAACTGGCGGATGCGGCGCGGCTGGATAACTGGCTGATCGAGTATTGCAGGCGGGAGCGGACGCACCTTGTCCCGACCAGAGAGGCGCAACGGCTTGGGCCGATCCGCGACAAGGAAAAACTGGTAACGGCACTGCGGGAATTGAACGAGCTTGACCGCGTGCGAGTGACCCAAGAAGGGCGGCGGAAAACCATCAAGGTGAATCCGGCGCTGGTGGGGGTGGCGTCATGAGCTTGTCGAATCTGATCCGTGGGAAGAACGAACCCGCAAGGTTTGCGACTGCGACACCTGCGACACTTGCGACACCCGAGAGGGAAAGCGGGCGAACTGTCGCAAGTGTCGCAAAGCTCCCGAAGGAGAAAACTGCACTCCTGACCGACGACGAAGAGCAAGCAATCCTGGCCTGGCTGGCGCATATCGGTGAGGCCGATCAAGAGATCATCGGCGATGTATTGAGCCAGTGCCAGCACGATGCGGTGGCGCGAGCGTATTTCCTGGGGCGCACGGAGGAAGTACCGCAACCGCTGCCCGATGACGACGACCGGCGCACCTGCGGCCAATGCGCGAACCTGATAGCCCGGCGATGCCAAGCGGCGAAGCGTGGCGAGATTGTGGCGAGTCGGAGCTATGAGCCGATCCGCGACCTACCCCGGCGCTGCGAAGGCTATGTACCGGGGGCAGATGATCCAGATAGGCGGCATGGCCGGGAACGCTGGCCGGGACTGATTCAGACTTCCCCGGTTGGTGGTGTTGGCGCATGAAGATCATGCCGAGTTTACCGAAAATATTTTGGGTCCTTCCATGGGTTTTTACCATACGGCGCGAAACGACCCATTTTTTCTCTAGTTTTAGAGTAAGTCTAAGGGGGTTCATCCTATGACATCAAGAAAATCCAACGTTCCGCGCACGCTCGAAATGCGAGAGGCCGCGCCCACACAAGCTGAGTTGGCCGAGCATTTGGATATGTCTGAGCGATCAGTGCGCCAAGTGCTCGCCCATGCTGGTATTAAACATGGATCGGCCACGCTATCAGAGGTGCGTATCGCCTATATCCACAGGCTGCGAAAATCTGCGGCTGGGCATGGCGCCGGTGTAGTCAATGGCGAGGAGATCGACCTCGCCACGGAGCGTGCCTTGCTGGCGAGAGAGCAGCGCATACGGCTGGAAATGATGAACGCGGAGAAGCGCTCAACGCTGATCCCGGCGGACAAGATCGAACCGAAGATACGCGCCATGGTGGTAGCCGCCCGCGAGTACTGGCGCGGCGAACCGGCGAGAATCGCCAGAGAGGTGAAGGGGATGGGTGAAGATGACATGCGCAAGACTATGATGCTGGCGTTTGATGCCTTCCTCGCGCGCCTCGCTGGCTGGAATTGTGAGGGGTATGTTTATGGGGATGGCTCTACCGAAGAGCTGACCGATGACGCCTGATACATAGTGCCTATGCGCACCAGGCCAAAAACCGGCAGATGGAAATCGGGCGGGCGAAGCAGGCTGAAACACTCAAACAAAATGAAAATCCCGTTCTGTCACAGATTGACAAAACGGAGAATGTGCCAGTCCGCACCCGCACCGAAATCGCCAAGGCCGCCAATACTTCGACCGGGAAAGATTTATCAGTTCTGTCACAAAATGACACAACTGATCCGCAAAATCGGGGTTGTCACGGAATGACAAACCCGATTCCGAGCCAGTCAACACCTGCCGAGGTTGGGGCAAAGAAAAAGGCCAACCCCTTTGACGCATTGATGGACGATTGACATCGTTCAATAGCAACCGGCTCTATTTTGGGGTAACTATGGGGGTAACTCAAGAAAGTCTTTTTAATAATAATTAATAATATCAATATTTTGAAATAGCTATTAGATTGAACCCGTACCTTCACGGTGGATAATCACCGGCACAGTCCGGATACCCCCATCACTCCATAGAGCGGAGATTTCTTTTCCCGTGGTTTTTGCATATCCTTGCCTATTAAAATGGAGCTTGGGAACCACACATGATCAAAGCTATCCTCACCGACATCGAAGGCACCACCTCCTCGCTGTCCTTTGTAAAAGATGTCCTTTTCCCCTATGCCAGGGAACGCATGGCGGATTTTGTGCACGATCATGCGCATGATGCGGCCGTACGCAAGCTGCTGAACGACGTAAAACAAGCGGCGGGAAGTGATCTTGACGACCGCCAGGCTATCGAGCAGCTCATCCGCTGGATTGATGAAGACAAAAAGATCACGCCCCTCAAGGCTCTGCAGGGAATGATCTGGGAGGACGGCTACCGGCATGGCGCCTTCCAGGGCCATGTCTATGAAGATGCGGTGCGTAAACTCAGGCAGTGGAAAAGCCAAGGCTTGAGTCTCTATATCTTCTCCTCCGGTTCCGTTCATGCGCAAAAACTGCTTTTCGCGCACACCGGATATGGCGACCTGACGCCGCTATTTTCTGGGTATTTCGACACCACATCGGGCCACAAACGAGAGGCCGCCTCTTATCACGCCATCGCAGAGGCCATGCATACCGGCCCTAGCGAAATCCTGTTCCTCTCCGACATCAAGGAGGAGCTCGATGCGGCACGCGCGGCCGGGATGCAGACGGCGTGGCTGGTACGGGACGGGATTCCGGATGCAGCGGCGGAGCACCGGCAGGTTGCGGCTTTTGATAGTTTGTAGGGCGCGATCGCCGGCGTTGGTTTCTGCCCTTCCCTCCCCCGCCGCCAACACCGATAATAGCGTGACTGGCTGATAGAGGTTTCACTCTTGGGTAACAGGGACATCATGAAAAAAAGCGTCATGGCGATTTTCTTCGGACTGGCATTCGCACTGCTGTTCAGCAGCCAGGCCACCACAGCGGGGACGAAGGGTATCACCCTCATTTACACCGGCAATCTCGACGGCGAGCTGGAGCCCTGCGGGTGCAGTCTGGAAGGGGATTTCGGCGGCATCCGGCGCCAGGCCACCATGATAGACCGCTTGCGCAAGGAAAAACCTGGCCTGTTCCTGGTCTCGTCCGGCGGTTTCTTGCGCAGCGAGTCGGTGCATGACCGGCTCACGGGGGAATACATCCTCAAGGGCGTCAAGGCGCTCAACTATGACGCCCTTGGCGTGCAATGGACGGATCTCGCCTACGGCACGGATTTCATCAAGCATGACACGCTACCGTGGGTGGCAAGCAACTGGAGTGACGCCACCTTCCAGACCGGACGGAACATCACGCGCAACGGCAGGACACTGGCCTTTTTTAGCTGGATCGATCCCCGCGAGTCGCCCCTCCAGCAGATGGGAGGAACCCACACGATGACAGCGCCGGGCAGCGACGGCGCCGCGCTGGCACAAGCCCTGCAACACGCCAAACAAAGCGGTGCGCTCACGGTACTGGCCACCACACTAACGCTGGATGACGCGCGCCGCCTGCTGCCCTTGCAGCAGGTGGACATCCTGCTGATCCGCTCTGCCTATGAAAAATACAGCGAACCGAAAAAGGTGGATAACACCCTGGT
This sequence comes from Gammaproteobacteria bacterium Ga0074134, assembly GCA_001464965.1. Taxonomy (GTDB): domain Bacteria; phylum Pseudomonadota; class Gammaproteobacteria; family Ga007554; genus LNEJ01. Next base: position 15,552 of record LNEJ01000032.1, on the reverse strand, counting down.
GTTGCAACCGGGGTCGCGCGGCATGCGCCTGGGACGGCTCGACATCGCGCTGGACAGTGCAGGGTCAATCCAGTCATGGCAGCACAAGATCATTCCGCTGCCCAAAACCATCCCCGATGCGCCGCGCCTAAAGGCCTGGTACAAGCAATACAACACCCAGGTCGAGGCGGATTACCAAAAGAGCGTAAAGATCACCAAGGCGCAGCAGGCGGGAGAGAGTCCCTATGTGGGGGCGCAGGCCTGCCAAAGCTGCCATGCCGAGCAGCACAAGATCTGGCACGCGAGCCGTCACGCCCATGCCTATGGCACGCTGCGCCGGGTCAACAAGGCGTTTGATCCCAACTGCATCGTCTGTCACACCGTAGGGTTCAACAAGCCCGGCGGCTTCATCGACGACGACACCACCGGCAATCTGAGCAATGTGCAGTGCGAGTCTTGTCATGGCCCGGCTCAGGCACATGTTGCGTCAAGTGGCGCGAAGCCAGTAGGAAATGCCGATTGGCCGCGCGAAAAGATGTGCGCGCAATGTCACACCCCAGCCCATAGCCCGTCGTTCAATGTCGATATCTATTGGCCTAAGATCAGGCATACACGCGAGACGGCGCAGTAAGTGATGTTTAAAGAATCGCCCGCTTACTCTATCCGGGAAAGCGCCAAGGCAAGGCGCGTCTGCCTGAAGATTTCGCCGCTGGGGCAGGTGGAGGTGGTGGTGCCGCGCGGCTTTGATTGTCGGCGCATTCCAGCGCTGGTGCATGAGAAACAGGCATGGATTGACAAGACCCTGCAACGGGTCAACGAGCAACGGCCATGGCTCGCGCAGAACGCTCACGACACCCTTCCCGACACCATTGCCATGCAAGCGATAGACGAGATCTGGCAGGTCGAGTACCAGGCCGCTGATTCAAGCCGCGTAACATTGTCGCAAAGTGATGGCGCACGGCTGATTGTGCGCGGCGCCGTGGACAACACCTCATTGTGCAAATCCGTTCTGAGGCTGTGGCTGGCGCGCAAAGGCCAGACGCACCTGCGGCCCTGGCTGGAACACATCAGCCACGAAACCGCCCTGCCCTTTCGCCAGGTGCGTATCCGGGGGCAAAAAACCCGCTGGGGAAGCTGCTCCCGGCAAAAAAACATCAACCTCAACTATAAGTTGCTGTTCCTCCCCGCGCCCCTGGTGCGTTGTGTGCTCGTCCATGAATTGTGCCACACCGTCCAGCTCAATCATTCATCGAAGTTTTGGGCGCTGGTGGAAAAAAAAGAACCCGGCTACCAAGCCCTCGACGCCGAACTGCGCACAGCGCGCCGCCATGTGCCAGGATGGGCGGAGTAAGCTGACACGCACCCTTCAAAGTAGGGTGCGCCATGCGCACCATGGGCCCGGCGAATGAATTGGTGCGCACGGCGCACCCTACTTTGAACCCGCCACCTAAAAGCGGCAGGGGACAGCACACCTCAACCCGGCCGGACAACCTTGCCGGTTGCGGCATCACGGATCTCGCTGGGTTTTCTCCGGGGATCTACCGCGCCGGACAGGATGCAGTCGATGGTATCGCCGAAATAGCCACGCACCTGCAAGGCGTTGCGCGCGGGTTTGCGCCCGCCCGGATTGGCGCTCGTGGAAACAATAGCGCCGCCGAATGCCCTGCACAACGCCGCCGCCTGCGGGTGGGCGGTAACACGCACCGCAAGGGTGTCGTGCGCGCCGCGCAGCCAGGCCGGGGTTTCCGGTTTGGTGGGCAGCAACCAGGTAACGGGGCCAGGCCAGGTGCTGTTGATTTTGTCCATGATGATAGGATCAAGCGGGCAAACAAACGGCGTAAGTTGCTGGAAGTCGCTGGCGATCAGGATCAACCCCTTTTCCATGGGGCGGTTTTTCAGCGCCAGCAGGCGCAGCACCGCTTGCGCATTGAGCGGATCACACCCCAGACCGTACACCGCCTCAGTGGGATAAGCGATGACCCCGCCCTCGCGCAGCTCACGCGCGGCTTGCTTGAGACGCCAGAAATTCACGGTTTTTCACGCACCATGGCACGATAACCTATATCCGTGCGGTAATACATATCCTTCCAGGAGACCTGCTTCACCAGATTATAGGCGCGCGTTTGGGCTTCGGAAACATTGGCGCCAAGCGCGCAGACGCATAGCACCCGCCCTCCCGCCGTGATGACATCACCCTCCATTTCCGTAGCACCGGCGTAGAAGATCTTGCTGTCCTGCGGCTCTTTTTTATTCAGGCCGAATATCACATCACCCTTGCGGTAGGCATCCGGGTAACCGCCCGCAGCCAGCACCACACCCAGCGCCGGACGCGGATCCCATTCAGCCTGCACTTGATCCAGACGCCCATCGAGCGCCGCCTCGCACAATGCCACCAGATCCGAACGCAACCGCATCATCACCGGCTGGGTCTCCGGGTCGCCAAAGCGGCAATTAAATTCCAGCGTCTTGGGACTACCGTCAGGTGCGATCATCACCCCGGCATAGAGAAAGCCGGTGTAGGGCACACCTTCCTGCGCCATGCCGCGCACCGTGGGTTCGATCACCTCGCGCATGATGCGCGCGTGGATTTCCGGCGTCACTACCGGGGCGGGGGAATAAGCGCCCATGCCGCCGGTGTTAGGGCCATGATCACCGTTGTCGCGGGCCTTGTGATCCTGCGAGGTGGCGAGTGGCAGGATGTGCTCGCCGTCCACCATGACGATAAAGCTGGCTTCCTCGCCCCGCAAGTATTCCTCGATCACCACCCGGTGGCCCGCCGCGCCAAAGGCATTGCCCGCCAGCATATCGCGTACGGCCTCTTCGGCCTGCGCAGTGGTCTGGGCGATGATCACGCCCTTGCCCGCCGCCAGCCCATCGGCCTTGACCACCAAAGGGGCGCCTAACTGGCGGACATAGGCAACGGCCTCCGTCACATCGGTGAACTTGCCATAGGCTGCCGTGGGGATGCCATGACGCGCCATGAAATCCTTGGCAAAGGCCTTGGATCCCTCCAGTTGCGCGGCCTGCTGCGTGGGCCCGAAACAACGCAGCCCGGCAGCGCGGAAGGTGTCCACCACCCCCAATACCAGTGGCACCTCGGGGCCGACAATGGTCAACTCGATGCCACTGTCCCGCGCAAAAGCCAACAGCCCGGCGATGTCATCCACCGCAATCGCTACGTTCCACACCTTCGGCTCACGCGCCGTACCCGCATTACCGGGCGCGACATACACCTGCTCCACTCTGGCGGACTGCGCCGCCTTCCACGCCAGCGCATGCTCACGCCCGCCGTTACCAATGATTAAAACTTTCATTATCCCGCCCTTGCATATAAACACCCACCGCCATGCCCTGTACGGTCAGGGAAAGTTATCTGGATTTCAAAAAGGCAAGGATAACCTATCAGGCTAATCCAGGTCACCTGAACACGCAGATGATCTATAATCCTAAAAACAGAGATCGATAATCCCCCTTATGCCCTACCACGAAATCTGGCACCTGCTGCGCGACACCTTCTTCGCCTGGCTCGACGACCGGGCAGCGAGCATGGGTGCGGCACTGGCGTTTTATACCCTGTTTTCACTGGTACCACTATCGATTATCGTCATCGCCATCGCTGGCGTATTTTTTGGCCAGCAGGCTGCGGAAGGGCAACTCGTCGCACAGATTCAGGGGCTGATCGGCAAACAGGGCGCCACCATCATCCAGTCGATCATCGAAAGCGCCCGCAACCCCATGGCAGGGCTTGCCACAGTGATTGTAGGCCTGGCCACATTGTTCATTACCGCAACCACAGTCTTTGTTGAACTCAAGAATAGCCTGGATCACATCTGGGGCGTCAGGGTACCTTCGAGCAGGGGCATGCTGGACATGATCGAAACACGGCTATTATCGTTCAGCATCATCGTGATCATCGGCCTGCTGCTGCTTGCATCGCTCGCCGTGAGCACCGCGCTCACCGCGATCGAACAACACACCGATTTACTGCCGGAAAAAACCCATGTGGTAGCGGTTCTGAATTTTGTCCTGTTTTGCGGCACCATCGCGGCACTGTTCGCCGCCATCTACAAACTGCTGCCCGACATCCGAATCGCCTGGAAGGACGTCTGGATCGGCGCGGCGATCACCGCACTGCTCTTCACTCTCGGCAAATCAGTGATCGCCTTCTACCTCGCCAACACCCCCATCACCTCCGCGTTCGGCGCGGCAGGATCGGCGATTGCGGGGCTGCTGTGGGTCTACTATTCCGCGCAAATCTTCTTTCTCGGCGCGGAATTCACCAAACTCTACGCCCATCGTTACGGATCCCATCAAACACCAGAAACGCGTGCCGCATCGAGCGCCGACATCAGGCTACGTTAGCTTATAGACTCGGCACGATGAAGATTGAACTTTTGTCGAGCGCCCTGGTCAGATTCGCATGGACAAAGAAGATGCAAGATTTCAGACATTGGAGCGGTTGCACGAGCGGCGTAAGAAGGTCGTGCGATTGCATCGCAAAGGGCTTGGCGTGATGGATATTGTTGAGTTGAGTGGGCTTTCCTACCCGACCGTGCGTGGCATCATTGACCGATATGAACAGGACGGAGCGGGCACAATTAAACCCACGCCACGCGGCAGGCAAGGTGGCGAAGGGCGTTACCTGACTGACGAGCAAGAACGGCTGGTTCGGCAAATCATCTGCGACAAGCGCCCGGAACAGCTGAAGATGGAATTTGCGCTGTGGAACCGTGCCGCTGTCATGCAGCTGATTGAGCGCAAATGCGGAATCAAGCTATCGGTGCGTGGCGTTGGAAACTACCTCAAACGTTGGGGGTTCACCCCGCAAAAGCCGATCAAGAAGGCCTACGAGCAACGCCCGGAGGCAGTGCAGAACTGGCTGGAAGAGGAATACCCCGCCATTGAGAAACGCGCCAAGGGCGAGGGTGCCGAGATTCACTGGGGCGACGAGACGGCGGTAGTGAACACCGATGTGCGCGGTCGTAGCTACGCACCGGCTGGAAAAACGCCGGTAACCTTTGCGGTGGGTGGTGCGCGCCATAAACTGTCGATGATCGCCACCGTCACCAATCAAGGTAAGACACGCTGGATGATTATTGATGAGGCATTCAACTCGGATAAGTTGATCGAGTTTCTGGAGGCGTTGATCAAAGACGCGGCGAAGAAAGTGTTCCTGATTCTCGATAACTTGCGTGTGCATCACAGCAAGCCGGTCAAGAAATGGGTGGAAGAGCATAAAGACAAGATCGAGTTGTTTTACCTGCCCAGCTACAGTCCAGAGCTGAACCCGGAAGAGCGGCTTAACGCAGACTTGAAGCAAGCCATTTATACAAAAGTACACGTTCGCACCAAGGCAAAACTGAAAGCAGCAACAACCGAGCACATGCAGATATTGGAAAAATCGCCTGAACGCGTCAAGAAATACTTTCAGGATTCTCGCGTGAAATATGCCGCATGAAATCTTCAAACTTCATCTGGCCGGATCAATAGCTACCCCCAGACTCTCGACGAATATAAACATCTGTACCCCCTTCATTCTTTTTGTTTGCGGTGAAGTCAACAATGTAAGGAACCTTCATGTTGCAACCATGCGCAACCCATCGTTCTTTGACGCTCCCTTGGATCACATAACCTTTGCCCGCTTGAAAATCTGGGGTTTTTTCTAACACCTCGGGGAAAATAACATCTGTTTGACGGCAACCTAGCCTTTGCATTGAGCTCCAAACAAGTTCTGCCGCATCAAGTTGTGTTCTTAAATCAACCGCAGAACCTTTTTCCATCTTAACGGGGCGGGTAGGTTCTCTGTTGATTACGACGCACCCAGAAAAGATAACAACAAACAGCGCAATAATTGCTCTCATAATCACCCTGCGAATGAAATGGACTTTTCCGTTCCGAGGCTGCGGCGAAGGTGCCGCAAACGGCATCAAAAGTGCCATGATGGAATGAGCCATGCTGGGCTCCGCCCGCCATGAACCAACCGCTTCACCAAACTCTCGACAAGGTATCTTCCCGACCATTTAGAAGTCAATACGCCTTCACGCACATGGTGAGGATAGCCGTTTTATGACCTTGTTTATGGCGGGTGGAATCCGCCCTACGCGGCTGACCGCCATCCCCCAGCGCACCCTTTTCAGCGGATTTTCAGCCAAAATTACTCCTCCAGAGGGGTGAGGAATGACGTTGGTCTGTCGATTTTGTGATGTCATAGGGCTCGGTTGGTGAGGGAATACCCTTGCTCTCGGGAAAATATACCGTTTATGCTTCCTATACCTTGCCGCCGCGTTAGCGGAAGGGCGATTCGTCCGTGTGGCGCCGATTACCTCGGAGGTGCAGCAAGTCGGGCGGGAAAGTGCTAGGGTAGAGGACTGGCCGCACCGGTTTTCCGAGATTGCGGTTTCCATTAAACGAAAGGAGCAAAAACATGGCTGGCTCACAGATTCCTGGCCCCTTGGGCATCGGCAGCAATGTATCTGAAATCGACAAGGGCACGCTGCCGTTAACAGACACCCCGTCGCCGGCACCGGTCGGCATGTCCATGGACAGCTCCGCGGCAAACCCGAAGGGGGCTACTGACAATGCGGAGTTCAGCGCACAAGGATTGACGCTGCTTAAGCAGGTCGAACGACTTCACCTGAAGCCCTACAACGACCAAACGGGCAAGGAGATCTCGGATTGGATCGAGGGCGCGACGATTGGCTATGGCCACCTGATCACAAAGGGCGAATGGGACATTTACAAGAATGGGATTACTGCACCCACTGCCGACGCGCTGTTTAGTCGAGACCTCGCCCCGTTTGTCAACACCGTGCGCGCCAGCATAAAGGTCCGTTTGAAACAAAACCAGTTCGACGCCCTGGTCATTTTTGCGTTCAACATTGGGCCAGATGCGTTCTCTGGCTCCTCGGTCGTCGCGCTGATCAATGACACTAAGGCCCACACCCAGTACAAAAATCTCGAAGCCGCCTGGAAGGCATGGAACAAGTCCCAGGGGAAGGTGATGCCAGGACTCACTAACCGACGGCAATGCGAGTGGTCGATTTATTCTCAAGGCATTTACAGCGGGTGGTGACATGGCTCGTCTAACAACAACCGGGCTGACCAACTTTGTGGCGGCGCTATGGCTGATGACTCATGGCGCGCTTTGCGTTGCCCTTGACAATCCGGACGCCGCAGACCTCGTTTCAGAGTTCCAGGCTCGCAGTGAAAAATACGAGACCGTGATCTATCAGCAAGCCCAAACTGAGCGCGAGACGGTTCTTGCGTATCGGCACTACGAGCAATTCCTCGATCAGGAACTCAACCAGGCCTATTCAGCACTGATGGAAAAATTGAAGGGGGCGCCCAAACGGGCGCTAACCGTATCGCAACGGCACTGGATTCAGTACCGTGATGCAGAGTTCATGTTTATCGCGAGCAACTGGACGGTTGCGAATTTTGGCACCTCGTCTGCGCTGTCCAAGGGCGCCTACCGGACCACCCTTATCAAGGATCGGGTGGTAGGATTGTTGAATTATTTGAAGAACTATTAGCGGGGTGGCCGTGCCAGTGAGATCCTGCGGTGGCGTGCTACTGCACGCCCAGGCCCGGCGATACCACATTCTGGGGTCTATATTGATAGCATGCTGCGTTGTCCTCTACCACTTCCGTTGGCAGAACGCAGAGTCCGTGCATCTTATCTAGACCTGACACAATTCAGGTATGCCCAACGCCCCCAAGGCCCGCTCGAACTGGGTCGGCTCCCTTCATTGATTGGCACCATCCCGGCAGGCGTGTTGGATGATGCGGATGACAGGGGCGGCATTTCAGGCCCAAGCGAAACCTGTTGCCAAGTCCGCCGACCCCAAGAGCCACACCCCCGTCAGCGAGATATGCTGCGCTTTCAACTGACGGTCGTCATCTGCAAATTCGATGGTAGACCCCAATTATTCTAGCCTTTGCAGGGCGAAGAGAAGTGCCGCCCGACTTCCCGCAATGACTCCGGGCTTACATCCAGAAGCGACGCTGCGTCGGCGAAGAGGCGTGCTGCTGCTGGTGAGCCTTGGGCTTCCCCCTCGACGATACGGATCAGGGCAGGCCCGACCACTGCAAAGTTGCGCCGCGCCAACAATTCCGGAAGGTTGAGGGCTATCTGCCATTCGGGGTCCTCGAGTGGAATGATCCAGCGCCAGTCGGTCCGGGAGGCGTTGAGATTGGCGACGAGACACACAGTCTGGTCCTGTATCGCCCGCGCCGGGAGCGAGATGCTGCGTGTAGTCACAGTGACCACCTCCGTCGATTCGATGGCTGTGGAGTCGTCGCCTGGTGCCTCGGAGACGAGCGCTTTCACCGCAATGTCGAACTGTCCCTCGCCGACCTGTGTGGTCAGTGTCAGATTGCTCCCACTAACGGTGTAGGAAACGAGGACCATCTTGTTTTCGACGATTGATGTTTTGAGCGACGTCGGTCGGCGCAGGGTTACCATGATGTGCACCGCACCGCTGATGGGCGTCGCCCCCGCGACCCACCCGCCCAACGGCAGGCCATTAGCTTCGAATCGGAAGATTGGGTTGTCGAAGCCTCGGGACTGCGCGATCGCCGTGAGGGTAGCTTGGCTCAAATGAAGTTCGGCCTGGTAGGTCTGGACCCGGCACTGGAACCCAGTCCGAGAGATCTCCACGGACTCCCCACTCGGTTGGGTGCTCACCCAGGTCGACTCCGATGCGAGATCGAGCGATAGGGATCGCAACTGGGGTAACCAGTGTCCAACGAGAAGATTGACTGAGAACTCGTTGAAGGACTCGACGCGCAGCGACAGCCTCCCGTTGCTCCAGTCGAGGTCGCCACCGGGTAGGGGGAGTTCGACAATAAGGCATGGTGCCCCGACAACTACGCGTGCAGTGCCGTTGACTTCGGGCCAGACCACATCCCGTAGCTCGTGCACCTGCAGAATACCTGTCACCGAACCGAACTGCGGATAGATCTGGCTATCCCAATCCTGCTTGGCTTTGTATTGCACCGAATACCAACTCGCGCCGCGGTCGCCGGGCATGACGATCAGCTGGACGTTGGTGGAGATCGGGCGGCCGGCCCGCGAAATCGTAATCTGGCTCGGCGGCGCGCCTACGTCGATCTTGCGGACCCAACTGGGTATCGCGGGGAAGGTCTGGCTATAGCGCCAGAACGTTACCGGTGACGCGCCGGGTCCGCAGAACGTCCAGAGCACGGCAGTCGGCGCGAATCCGCGCTGGACCGCGGGGACAGTGAATGTCGGATTCTTACCTGCCCACCACTGCGCCGACATGATGTCGGCAGGATCGCAATACTCCTGATTTACTGCGGGGCCTGGGAGTCGGAGGTCGTAGGGATGACCGAGTCCCAAGACATGGCCGAGTTCGTGGGCCATGAAGGAATGCTCCCCAATCATGTCGAAATAGGCGACACTCCAAATTTGGTTGTTGACTATCGGAGAGCCTGTTCCAGCGTCCACCGTAAACCCTCCGACGAAGATGACGGCCTTACCATTCGCCTCGAACTTTCGTCCATCCTCGGTGAGAAGACGTATGCCTTCCGCTAGTCCGCCGGCCCTGCCGCCGGGCATGGTCAGGAGTGCAAGTGATGCGGCCGACACCTCGACATCGAGTACGGGATGTACAGTGGCGTCGATTTCGAACAGCCCTCCGCTGACCTCCGCCCAGTATCTGGATAAACTTCTCTTATTCGCGCCGTCGAAAAGCCATCGGATATCCGGTTCCGTGAAGGCCGGATTGGGTGTGTTGCCTTGTAGATGAGGATTGATAACAAATACGTCAAGCGAAACGAGCGACATGTCGGCTCCTGATATGGTAAGTTGATGGGAGAATACAATGTACCGCCTCTGTAGTATGCGGCCTAACGACGCTGTACAGGTCATACAGGTCCAGGTCATAGGGTCACAGGTCATAGGGTCAGGTCTATACTAATATCATGCTGCGTTATCCTCTACCACTTCCGTTGGCAAAACGCAGAGCCCGTGCATCTTATCTAGGCCTGACACACTACCGTTCTACCGTTCCACTAATGACGCGAGCACAACATAACACTTCCGAACTTACAGATGACTTACCGATTGAAGGTGATATTGCCAATGCCGATATTTTTTCCAATTCTGGGGTCATGAGTTCAGGTCTATAGTATGCTGCATTGCCCTCTACCACTTCCGTTGGCAGAACGCAGAACCCGTGCATCTTATCTAGATCTGACATACCGCTCTCACGCCTCCATCGCCACCCCGCACGGTCGTTGTAATCTTCATCTCGGTCTCCTCTTCTGTTGCATTATTCAGGGTAAGATATTTCATACTTTCCTCCTGAAAATAAAATAAGCCGGCATGAAGTTCTTCAGGCGTGAATCATTGCATGCCGGCTTCCAGTGCATGTCTCACAAACACAAGCAGCCTGTCGGACTTCGGGGATCAATAGCAACACTCACTAGTCGATCTGTCCGCGAATTTCCCCTCCGCGATGCTCGGTGGTGTGGACATTGAAATAGGTATTGCCGCTGCGCATGGCATCGACCAATGCCTTCATCCGCATACCGGCTAGGGGGCCAACCAAGTCAGTCGCGGTGATGGTGCCGCGTACGAGTACCCCTTGGGTGTTAATCGGGTTGGCAACAAACGGTCCACCACTCAGAAAACCTGCAGTGTCCGGAATAAAGCTCGCGACGATCGGCCCGTTGGCACCTGCCGGCGCCCTATGGATGTGAGCACCGATCACGTCTTTGATATTGCTTACAACCACTTGCACCTTTAGCTCGGTACCATCTTGACTGAGCTGAAAGTGTGCGTGCCCTTTGGCTTGGGTGTCGATCGCTACCGGCACCTGCTCAGCGCCGATGAGCCGAGTCCTGAAATTACGTGTTTGTTTGTTGAGCGCCAGAGAGTTTATCCGCATGACGACCCCCGTCTCGCCGGACGGTACTCCCGTCATGTTGGCCATCACGTAAATCTCGCCCTTGGCGTCTGTTCCGAAGCCGAGCAGCGACATTCCCAGCCCATCCTGACCGTAGATGCGCAGTTCAGAGATCGAACTTTCCTTCATGTTGTCTCCACGAACGATATTGCGTTTATCGAGGTAGAACAGCCTGCCGTTGTTGCCGCGAAACCTGCGGGCGTAATCACCGAAGACATAACGATTCATCAGTTCCGGGACTTTGTTGCCGCGATAGACAAAACCGCCAATGATGGAAATGCCTTCATCGTGATCGTACTCGGCGACGGGATCGATCAGCATCGGCGGCTCATTGGCGCAAGGCTTTGCATCGGTGACGAAGCCGGGATTGGTACCATTGGCATCGAAGCAGAAGGAACCTTCCTTGACAGGCCAGCCGTAATTGCCGCCTGCCTTGACGACATTCAGTTCTTCGATGTCATTTTGTCCCACGTCGGCGACATACATATCCCCCGTAGCGGTATCGAAGGAAAAGCGGAATGGATTACGGAGGCCGAAGGCGTATATTTCGTCACAAGCACCATCCGCACAGCCAGCCGCACCGCCAGTCGGCGGAGCACCAGCGGCTAAGAACGGGTTGTCGGCGGGTATACCATATTGATGGTTGGGCGCATTGTTTCCCAAGGGATCGATGCGCAATATCTTTCCAAGGAGGTTGCTGAGATCCTGCCCATTCCCCCTGGGGCTGTGGCCTGCGCCTTGGTCGTCGGCCGCGCCGCCATCACCGATGGCAATATACAGTTTCATATCCTTGCCGAAGTTAAGTGCCCCCGCATTGTGATTAAACTGGGGGTCGCCGATACGCATCAGCACGCGTCGGCTGGCCGGATCGACCACGGACGCACGATCATGTGGGTTAGGCACGCGCCACTCGCTAATCACCATGTGGTTATTGGCAGGCGCGCCGAACGGCACGGGAAAATCCGGCTCGCCGCTGGCGGGTTCCGAAGTATAGGTGTAGAGCAGACCGTTGTTTTGATAATTCGGGTGAAATGCCAAGCCCAAAAAGCCGCGCTCGTCAAAGGTCCCAGGACCAAAGGCACCCAAGGGTACCAGCAGAGCACTGAGATCAGCGAACACAGTCTTGTTGCCCGACTCAAGATCAACCGCCCATAGGATGCCCGTTTGATCGACCACAAAGAGTCGATCATCGTCACCTGGCGCGGCCGTACCCCAGTTAGGTGCAACCATGCCACTGGCGACCATTTCCAGCTTGACCATGGCGCCAGCCGGGATGGGGGCAGGAATCGGGTTGGTCAGTTCGTTAGCACCGTTGGCTGAGGTCGGCAGGGAAATATTCAGAGCCATTACAGTCAGAAAAACAAGGGTCTTCAACCGATAAAATAAGTTGCTCATGATTCGCCCTCCATGGGTTTGTGAAAGCGCAGGAAACAACATGACGCTTATCCAACCACTCACTTATCCTCAAGTGATAGGTATGATTTGGAACAAAAAGGGGCAAGCCTTGTATCATGACTTACCCGCCCTCAAGCGCATATCCCGAACACGGGTCAACATCAAGAAAGCAGGAAGAGCCGATACTGCTGGTGATGGTAAAGCCACAACAGGAGGATGAAGCAGCGTGACCGCAGGGGGCCGCCGAGATACACAACAACGCTGAAAGATGAATTGTTGATACTGTGACAGAGCCATTCTGCCTCCCTCTGTTCCTGGCTCAAACCAGCCACCTTCCCTGAGGCTATCCGTAACAAAATACGTAAGAACGGCCCTCGCTTTCAACCATGCATCACTCGCGCCAATACTCATTAAATGACATAAAAAATTATGAAATACAAATGCATATATCATTTTACGATATGCCATCAGGAGATAGTGGGTGTAATGTTTTCCGACAAAATATGATGGATTTTGATCAATTATTAATTAGTTTCGGGGGGGTCACTGTGGCGTTGGTAGAGGCAAGAATAGTTGATTAAACTGCTATGCTATTGACTTGTTGAATTATTCTATGCGCGCAAGGAGGCAGACCAGACAGCGGCAGGGCGCAGGTGTGGGTGATGTAAAATTATCCGACAGGAAATTTTACATGGTTGCGTGATGCCATCATTTTTGATTAGTTTCGAGGGTAATTGCCGCAGCATGACAGTGGCTAGAGTGGTTGATGCCACTGCCATGTTATTGACTTATCGAATCTTTCAATATGCGCGAGGAAGCTGGGCCGATGGCGACAGACATAAATTTTGGCGGTGTAAAATTATCCGACAGTAAATTTGCTATGTTCGTTATAGCAGCCGAAAACATCCACTTCGAGCATACCCCGCAATGATTGGGCCTACAGGCATTCCTTGCAGACGACTAGCAACCTGTCGGATTACACCCGTTAGCCCTCCCACACCACCCCCGCCATGTACCAACCACGTCACCAAACTCTCCATCAAGGTCTCTTTCCACCCATACAGGAGTTAATACGTCTTCGCGCACATGGCGAGGATAGCCGTTTTTCTGACCTTGTTTATGGCGGGTGGAACCCGCCCTACGCGGCTGTTTATCAGGAGAGACCAGCGCTGTAATGGGTGCGTCTCCCGGATTTCATTTTATCCCGTCCGGGCTTGCTCAAATCGCGATTGAACGCACGGCTGCGATCAACGTTTCTTCCAACCTCGCTTTAGGGTTGGTAATATGGTTCTGCACAACGAAACCGCCCGCCTCCTTGGCGCTATCCAAAAACAATAAAATTGGAAAAGAGCATGCACCTGCGCCAGCCTATTCTTTTGGTCTTATTCCTTGGGATGTCTTGCAGTGGCCCCATCATCGCGGGATCACCGGAAGAAGTATTCAGCCAGGCGGCCCCAAGCATCGTCGTGGTCGAAGCGGCCGGGGCTAACGGTCAGGCCATCAGTCTTGGCAGCGGAGTGACCATCGCCCCCGGCCAGGTTATTACCAACTGCCATGTCATAAAAGACGGCAAGACGTTCACTATTCGCCAGGGCAACAATGTTCAGCCAGCCTCGGTACGTTATCAGGATGTCGATCGGGATTTGTGTCAACTCGAAGTCACGGGGCTTAACGGATCACCCGCAACCCTTGTTACCGGCAAACTCAAAACCGGCCAGCGCGTTTATGCCATCGGCGCACCCCAAGGGCTTGAACCCACCATCAGCGAGGGTTTGATCTCCGGCCTGCGGGAGTTGGACGGCGCTCAATATATTCAGACCACGGCGGCCATCTCCAGCGGCGGCGGCCTGTTTGACGAAAACGGCTACCTCATTGGTATTGCAACTTTATATGTCGCTGAAGGGCAAAGTCTCAATTTTTCCCTGCCTGTGGCATGGATCGCCGAATTGCCCAAACGGGCCGCTGCCCCTGCCGTCACGTCCGCAACCGATAGCACCATTGCATGGCTAAACAAAGCGGTGGCGCTGGAGGAAAAGCAAGACTTTCCAGGACTGCTTGCCCACACCAAGAAATGGACTCTAGCCCGCCCTCAGGATGCGCAAGCCTGGTTCGGCCTCGGCATTGCCTACGGCAATCTCAAGCAAACTGACAAGGCGATTGAGGCCTACCGGGAGGCCCTGCGCATTAATCCAGAGCATGCGGATGCCTGGATTAGCCTCGGCAATGCCTACGGTCGCCTCAAGCAAATTGACAAGGCGATTGAGGCCTTCTTGGAGGCCCTGCGCATCAATCCAGAGTATGCGGAGGCCTGGAGCAACCTCGGCAATGCCTACGATGATCTCAAGCAAACTGACAAGGCGATTGCGGCCCACAGGGAGGCCCTGCGCATCAATCCAGAGCATGCGGATGCCTGGAACAACCTCGGTGCTGCCTACGGTCGCCTCAAGCAAACTGATGGGGCGATTGCGGCCTTCCGGGAAGCCCTGCGCATTAATCCAGAGCATGCGGATGCCTGGAACAACCTCGGCGTTACCCACCGTGATCTCAAGCAAACTGACAAGGCGATTGCGGCCTTCCGGGAGGCCCTGCGCATTAATCCAGAGCATGCGGATGCCTGGAACAACCTCGGCGTTACCTACCGTGATCTCAAGCAAACTGACAAGGCGATTGCGGCCTTCCGGGAGGCCCTGCGCATTAATCCAGAGCATGCGGATGCCTGGATCAACCTCGGCAATGCCTACGGTCGCCTCAAGCAAACTGACAAGGCGATTGAGGCCTACCGGGAGGCCCTGCGCATTAATCCAGAGCATGTGATGGCCTGGAACAACCTCGGCGTCTCCTACTATATTCAGGGTAATCGCGGCAAGGTCAGCGAGATTTACCAGACGCTACGAAAACTCGACCCGGAGCGTGCGGACAAATACTTCAACACGCTTATTCTGCCATAAGGGAGACAACCAAAATTCAGGTTTCCACTTCTAGCACGGGGCTTGCCTATAGCTTTTTTGAGATTCGGGATGCCTCATACCGGTGATAATAGCAAGTCAAAGTACGGTGCGTTATACGCGCCGTACTCAATCCATTTTTCATCAAATAAAGCGTTTGACATGCTCGCATATGCTGATCTCACCAAAGGAAGGTGAAATATGAAATTGTAGTGGCATAGTTAATTTGGCCACCTGATTATGGGTGATAACATCACCCTCAATATAAAACAGGTGACGAAATGGCAAAAAGCAGACGGACA